>NZ_JBICWL010000001.1:411709-654727 GCF_043199735.1 Streptomyces sp. NPDC048566 | reverse complement strand
GGTTGTGGGGTTTGTGCGCGTCTGGTTTGTGCGAGGGGGGGCGCCCCCCCCGGCCCCCCCCCCCCCCACGCCCGCTCCATGGTGTGTGGGTCGAAGGCGGACGGGATGGGAGCTGGGGTGAGTGGTGGGTTGGCGTAAGCGGGTACACAGCATCCGTCAGTGCCTGATCGGCAGCGAGCCAGGCCACAAACTGCTGGTCTCTGGCATGACGGTCTGCTTGCGCAGCTGCGTACTGTGCACCTGTCGAACAGGCTCCTGCATCGGAGTAACGAATGTTCCTGATCCCTCTGCTGCTGGGCGCCGGGTTGATACTGGTCGGGTTTGCCCTGATGACGGACCACCGTGGCATCGCACAACGGACCGTCGACACGTACTTGAACCCTGTCCACGCCGACCCCAGCCTCCTGCGGACCTTCAACCGACTGGGATTCGAGCATCCGGGGATGGACTTCCTCCGTTACGCCCCACTCCAACGGCGGCTTGTGCGGATCTGGGGTGGGTTTATGTGCGTCTTCGGGCTCGGGTTCCTGGCCGCAGGCGTCGTGCTCTTCGTTCGTGCATGACCCCCGCTATGCGGCTTTACCGTCCCCGCTTCCTGGCACGTGTGCCCGTCGCGTGCCCGACCGGTCGGGGGCCAGCGGGGAACCACGGGGACAGACAGCAAGATCGCCGCAGGATCGCAGGTCACAAGCGCCCAGGTCAGAGGTCATCCACATACGGGATCTTCCAAACTGGTGCGCCACGGATCAGGAGTAGAAGCCTCGGCCATACTCTTCGGGCCCGACAGTGAAGTCGCCCGGACGGTCACGCCTCAACTCCTCATACCGGACCGCGAACACGTCAATGGCTTCATGAATCGAGCCCATCGCTTCACGGATTGTCTTGATCGCGAGGATGGTCCGGTGATCGAGGATGTCGCGGTCCACGCTCGCAGGCAGTTCGGTCATGAGTCCTCCGAAGTTCTGTACAGCAGCCGAGTACAGCAACCGAGGAGACCACAGGCAACCGAGTATGACCTTGCCAACCCTGCTGAACAGCCAAGCGAACCTCAGCGGCCATCGCGCCCGTAGTTCGCATCGAGGGGGCGCCGACCAACCGGTGAGGCTCAGCCATTTACAATCCGCCCGCCACCGCTGACCAGTGCGGCCAAGGGGAGACTCATGAGTGATCAAAACCTGCTGCGGGAAGCACTCACGCCAGCAGACCGCCTGCTGATCCTCCTTAAGATCATCATGGCGGTGATCGTCTTGCCGCTTGCCCTCATGTGGGTTGCGGCCATGTCGTTTTACGTCCTGGTCGGCACGGCCTAAGGGGCCGCGGGGCGTGCCACTTCCGTGCCAGAACGGGCGGGGACTCACGGGGAATCGGGGTTCCCCAGGGTGCGCGCGGCCCCACGCCGCCCGAGACAGGGATTCCTAGGTCAGGCCCAGAGTCGCCCCACCTCGCTCCTAAAGCGGGTGTCGCAGGTTCGAATCCTGCCGGGGGCACCAGGGAAAGGGCCCCGGACCGATCATGGTCCGGGGCCTTGACGGCACTAGTTGACGCCAGTTACATCAGTGACGGCTCAATCTGGGAGTCGACCTCACACGGACTGGCCACGCCCAGCTTCAGGTGGAGCCTGCGGGTCCCCTGGCGACCGAAGCGCCGAGACCATCGCAGTAGCGAGTGTGGTACGGGTTTCGGCGCGTTGCCCAGGCAGGCTCGACCGAACCTGGCTACGCGGAGGGGGCGGGAGTCTCGGGGGAGGGCGGCAGGGGGTCGGCAACGAATGTCCCCAGCCCGACCTCGCCCCTCGTCCACCCCTCCTCCCGGGCGTACCGCATCGCCTTCGCCGCTGTCGCGTTGACTACGCCGAACTCCTGGGCGATTTCGAGAGTGGAGGGCACACGGCTTCCCGGTGGATACGTGCCGTTCTTGATGCGCCGGATGATCTCCGCTGCGATCTGCCGCCACAGCGGGCGCGTGCGGTCAAGCTCCATGACATCAGCGTGGGTGACCACAGCATTCCATGAATCCGTGGTTATCTGCGGTTATCCGCGCTACTGTTGCTTGGCAGCACAGAACGGCCCCGACGGGAAGCGGCTACTTCCCTATCGGGGCCTCAGCCGACTGACAAGGAGTCGACCTATGCGCAGCCTACTGGCCGCGATTCTGGCCCTGTTCCTTCCCGCCCGCGGTACCCACCGCCCCGCCGCACCCCCGCCATCACTGCCCCTCACCCCCTGCCCGACCGTTCCGGCGCCCCGGCCCGTGATCACGCGCCCGAACGCGGCGGACGCCATCACCTCCGACGGCATGCCCCTGGTCCGGCCGTACGTCGTCGAGTGGGAGCGGGACGAACACGACCGTCGCCGCCTTCAACGCGAGCGGCGCCGGGCTGCGGCCCTGGCGACGCCGAGGAAGGACTACGTTCCGGTTCCGCGGGAGGTCGCCGCATGAGCGCGGGCACGCCGCGTCTGCGAAGCCTCGGCTTCGACCCGGTCACCGGCAAGAAGGCACTGGCGGTCACACACCCCGGCGGCCTTCTTGAGGAGTTGGCCGACGCGCATGCGCTGAAGGCGGCCACGGTCCTGGTGACGGTCGTCGGCGCCGTACTGGAGGCGGGAAAGGCGTCGGACGCCGAACTCGCCGCCTTTGTCACGCCGTTGCACGCCGCGCTCGAAGAATGCGTCGGCATCATGGTGGCAGACAGGGAGTGACGCCGTAGAGGCGATTCGGCCGCAGGGTCGGTGGATGGTGGGTACCCGGGGCTCTTCCTGGGTACCCACCATTCGCCGACCGCAGCACGGGGCTGTTCCTCCTCCGGGAGGTCTCCGCCGCACCCAGCTGCCCGTCGTCCGCCGCCGGCCCCGCGCCTAGGCCGCACCGCGACCCCTGAACGCCATCCAGGCAGCGGCACGACCCGTGACCGGCTCACCCTCCAGAGGAGGCCTCCCCTCAGGCCAGGCCGAACTTCTCCGCGTGTACCTGGCGCGCGGGGACCCGGAGTTCGCGCAGGCTGTTCAGGACGGCGGCGGTCATGGCGGGCGGGCCGCACACGTACACGTCGCGGTCGGTGATGTCGGGGACCAGGCTGTGCAGGCCGGCCGGGGCGAACGGCGGGGCCGCGGCCTCGCCGGTTCTGCCGGTGAGCAGGTGCAGCCGCCCGCCGCGCAGGCCCACCAGGTGGCGCACCTCGTCAAGGAGCACGGCGTCGGCCTCGCTGCGCACCCGGTACAGCACGACGACGTCGCCGCTCGCCTCCTCCTCCAGCATGGCCCGCACGGGCGTGATCCCCACGCCGCCGGCGATCAGCACGGCGCCGGGCCGGGACCGGTGCAGCGCGGTGAACGCTCCGTACGGTCCCTCGACGACGGCGCGGCTGCCGACCGGGACGTGCCGCAGCCCGGCACTGGCGCTGCCCGCCGCCTTCGCCGTGAGGCGCAGCCCCTGCGCGGTGGGCGCCGCGGAGAGGGAGAAGGGGTTGGCCAGCCACCAGTGCTGGTGGCCGGGGAACCTCCAGACGCAGAACTGGCCGGCCCGGGCCGGGAGTTTGTCGAGGTGCCGTCCGGTGACGTACACGGAGACGACGTCGTCCGACTCCGGTACCACGGCGGTGACGTGGAACCGGTGGTAGGCGTTGCGCCACAGCGGGAGGGCGACGCGTCCGGTCAGCAGGGCGCCGAACGCGAACAGCCACAGCGTCCACCAGTAGGCCGTGGCGAACGCCGAGGAGGTGAACGTCGTGGTCTCCTGCAACTGGTGGACGAAGGACAGGCCGAGGGCCACGTAGAGCAGCAGGTGCAGCCCGTGCCAGACCTCGTAGCGCAGTCGCCGGCGCAGGGGCCGCGTGGAGATCGCGGCGATGACGACCAGGAGGGCCGCGGCGAGCATGCCCAGCAGCGACGCGGGGACCCCGCTCAGCGCGGCGAACGTGGCGGCCGGGGAGGCGTCGTCGAGCCGCGCGTAGCCGAGCACCACCAGGGTGGCGTGGGTGAGGACGGTCCACAGCAGCAGGAACCCGTTCCACCGGTGCCACACGGTGAGCCGGTCCATCCCGATGCGGCGGTCCAGCCAGGGCAGCCTGGCCACCAGCAGCAGCTGGAACAGCATGAGCACGGCCGCGTGCAGTCCGAAGAACTTGGCGCTGGTGAGCGTCCCGTTCTTGCCCGATCCGGCGCTCAGGAACAGCGCCTCCACGATCACGGCGTTGACGACGGCGAAGGCGCCCATCGCCCATCGTGCCGCGTCCACCGGAGGCACGCCGCCTCTGCGCACCGCGTTGTTCGCCGTCGTCATGGTCCCCCGCTCCCCCGTGGCCGCCGCACCGGCGGCCGGTATGCCCACACCCCGTGAGGATCGGGCGACTCGGCCTGCAGGATGCCCGATCGAGAGTGCATACGGGGCGCGGGCCCGATCCGTTCACGCCGGTGCCGAGGCATTCCGGCGGATTCCGGCGGCACCCGGTACGGCCGGCCCCTCCTTGACGGTCTCCGCTTCCAGGTGGCCTCCGCCCCCCTGGTGCCCTCCGCCTCCCTGACGGCCTCGGCCCCCCTTGATGCCCTCCGCCCCCCTGAACCCTCCGCCTGCTTGGTGGTCTCCGCCTCCCCGATGGCCTCCGTCTCCTCGGCGGCCCCGGCCCCCTCCTGATGCCCTCCCCCCCCCTGACCCCCTCCGCCTGCTTGGTGGTCTCCGTCTACTTGGTGGTCTCCGTCTACTTGGTGACCTCCACGGACTCGTACGTCGTGGCGCCCGGCGCGACGCAGGCGAACCAGTTCGCCGTGGGCAGGCCGCGGACCGAGCGGATCACGGCGTTCGTGTTGTGCTGGGCCGCGTTGTCGGGGGCGCGGTCGGCCAGGGTCGTGCGGCCGTCCTTCCAGTGGCAGGCGACCTGGCGCACGGTCGGGGCCACGGTGCCGACGACCAGGCGCAGCGGTCCCGAGTGCCCCGTGAGCGGCTGCGGGATCGGGTGGATGTCGGTTCCCCGGGGGGCGGGCGGTTCGGCGACGGTGTCGAAGGTGACGAGGCGGGTCCGGTCGTGGCCGTATCCGCGCAGGACGAAGTAGCTGGTCCTGCCCACCAGATCGGACGCTCCTCCCGTGGTCACCGGGGTGAGGCCCCAGCCGCGCATGGCCCGGAACTGCCGTACGGCCTCCTGCTCGTCCCGCGGCGCCGGCCACACCTGCACGTTCACACCCCATTGCGCGCCGTCGACCATGCCGAAGGCGACGTGCGAGATCTGCGGCTCGTCCACCAGGGGGTGCGTGGGAGCGGGGTGCGCGGGCGCGCTGTCGTCCCGCGTGCCGGGCAGTCCGGTCAGGGCCGTCGCTCCCACCGACCCCAGCAGGGCGAGTGCGGCGGCGGCCGTCAGGGCCCGGCGCCTGGTCCGGCGGCGTCCACCGGAGCGCATGACCGCCTGGACCGGTGCCGGACCGGCCTCGAAGGCGTCCGCGATGCCGGTGAGAAGAGGGGGCAGCTCCCTCGACGCCGTGGTGTCGTCCTCTGCGTTGCCGGTCATCACGCCCTCCCCTTCTGTGCCATGACGTCGTGCAGTGCGGGCAGTCGGCGCAGCTTCGCTATCCCCTTGGCCGCGTTGCTCTTGACGCTGCCCACCGAGCACCGCATGGCCTCGGCCGTCTGCGTCTCGGTGAGATCCGCCCAGTAGCGCAGGACCACCGCCTGCCGTTGCCGGGGCGGCAGTTCGGCCAGGGCCGCGAGCAGCACGCTGCGGTCGTCGGCCCGCGCCATCAGGTCCCCGGTGTCGGCCGTGTCGGCGACCAGGTCCGTGTCGGATCGCGGGGCGAGGAACTCCTTCAGCTTCCGACGGTGCCTGCGGGCATGCAGGTTGATCATCACGCGCCGGACGTACGCCTCGGGACGGTCGGCCGATCCGACGCGGTTCCAGGCCGCGTAGACGCGTTCCAGCGTCGCCTGGGCCAGGTCCTCGGCCGCGTGCCGCTCCCCCGTCAGGAGATACGCCGTGCGCGCCAGCTGCGGCCAGTGCCCCGTCATGAACGTCCGGAACTCCGCGTCCCGGACCTGTTTGCCGTCTCTCATCGGCACCTCCTCACAGACTGGGAGTCCGCGGGCCGTCCGAACCGTTGCCTCCACCCTCTCCGGCCGCGGAACGGGAGAGCGGCCGGGAGCCTCGGCGGGGTGCGGTCGCGGGGCTGCCCGCGCGCAGCGCCGGTGCGAGGGTCAGCGTCACCGTGATCGACGCGGCGGCCAGGACGGTCATCGCCGTCGCGGGCGGGATCAGTTGGGCGACGCCGCCGGCGAGTGCCGCGCTCACGCCCTGCATCGTCAGCATGCCCGCGGTGTGGAGGCCGAGGGCGTGGCCGCCGAGGCCGTCGGGGATCAGGGCGACCAGGCGTTCCTGCTGGATCAGGCTCGCCCCGAAGCCGACCGAGGCGACCATCACGCAGGCGGCGGCCGGCCAGGCTCCCGGACGCAGCACGAAGAACAGGTACGGCGTCGCGAGGAGCAGCAGGAACGGGATGCCGAGGCGGGCCCGGACCCGGGGCGGCAGGAGACGGCCGACGGTCAGGTCGCCGGCGAACATGCCGAGGGCGGCGGCGGCGAACAGCAGGCCGGCGTGGTTCGGCGCGTAGGACACGTACAGCGACTCGCAGCCGACGATCAGGCCGTTGGGCACCCACAACAGGAGGTAGAGGGTGCGGCGTTCCGGCGAGGAGAAGAGGAGGGCGTTGGTGCGCCGGGTCCGGGCGATCGACGGGCGGCCGGTGGCCCGGGGTGCCCGCCGGGTCAGGCCGAGGCGGGCGGTCAGGGCCGCGGCCAGGTAGAGGCCGGCCGCCAGGAGGAGCGTGGCGCGCGGGGAGAGCAGGGCCACCAGGACGCCGCCGGCCGCGTACCCGGTGATCTGCGCGAGGCCGCTCGTCATGTTGAAGAGCGAGCGGCCCGTCAGGTAGCCCTCCGGGGAGAGGATCTCGTTCAGCAGCCCCCACAGCACGCCGCCGCCGCAGGACTGGACCAGGCCGAGGAGGAGCAGGAGGCCGAAGACCGCCGCCACCGGCAGGCCGGGGATCGCCATGGCCGCCGTGCCGAGGCCGAAGAGGAGCGCGATGCCGGACACCGTCGCCCTCGGCGGCAGCCGGTCCGCCGCCGACAGCAGGGTGGTGGCGCCGGCCACCTGCGCCAGCGCGGGGCCGAACATGCTGAGGGCGGTGAGCAGCGGGGACTGCGTCGCCCGGTACACCAGGGTGCCGAGGGCGAGGCCGCCGACGGTCGAGGCGGCGGTGCGGAGGCAGGAGGACAGGAACAGGGGGGTGAACTCCCGCGTGCGGAAGAGGTCGGAGTAGCTGCGCATGGCCGGAGTCTGCGGACCGGACGGGACGCCCGATATCGTTTCGCGCACCCGCGAAACGTCACCGTGGTCCGGGCGGGGCGGGAGGGGCTCGCAGCACACCGGGGCGACCGGGGAACGGGGGACGTCCGCATGGGCTGGTGGCAGGTCAACGCCGACACGCTCGCCGGGAGCCGCTTCGTGCTGTCGCCGCTCGCCGAGACGTTCGCCTGTCTGAAGCTGCTGCACGCGGGCGTCGCCGCGCACCCCGGTGAACGGGCCTGGCTGGACGTCCACCTCCCCGCGTACCGCGCGCGGCTGGCCCGCGCCCCGGTCACCGCGCTGCTCGTGCGCTCGGGGCTCGGGCGCGGGTGGATCGCCGACTTCCTCACGCCGACGCCGTACGGCGGCGAGAGCTTCGAGACCGAGGTCGCCCGCGTCCGGGAGGCGTCGGCCGCGGACGCCCGCGCCCACCTCGTGCGCTCCACGGGCGGTGCGCTGCCCGCCGCCCTCGCCGACCGCGACGACCTGCCCGAGCGGGCCGCCGCGCTGCTGACCGCCCTGTGGGAGGAGTCCGTGGAGCCCGACTGGGAGCGGCGGCGGCGCGTCCTGGAGGCCGACGTGGTGGCGCGGACCGCGCAGTTGAGCCAGGGCGGTTGGGCGGCGGCGCTGGACGGGCTGCGGCCGGGGACCCGCTGGCTCGGCGGCAACCGCCTCCAGGTGAACCTCCAGGAGTACCCGCCGCGCGAGATATCCGGCGCCCAGCTCGTCTTCGTGCCGGTCACGCCGACGACCGGATGGGTGTCCTGGGAGGACGCCCACCGCTACGCCGTGGTCTACCCGTGCGCGGGAGCCCTGGCCGACGTGCGGGCGGCCGCGGTCCCGGAGAGCCTCGGCGCCCTCCTCGGGGGCGCCCGCGCCCAGGTCCTCGTCCTGCTCGACTCCCCCCTTTCCACCAGCCAGCTCGTCGCCGTGACCGGGCAGGGGCTCGGATCGGTGGGACGCCATCTGCGGGTGCTGCTGGACGCGCGGCTCGTGCGGCGCCGGCGGGCCGGGCGGTCGGTGCTGTACGCGCGGACGGCCGCGGGCGAGGTGCTCGTCGCGGCCCAGCGGGCGGAAACCGGGAGGGCTCGGCCGGCGGGCCCCTCCCCCACCGGAGTTAGCATCCGCTCATGACTACCGACCACACCGACTCCGTCCTCGACACCGAGATCGGGGCCCTCCAGGGGGGCTCCGCCGACCTGTCCCGGTACGCGGGCCAGGCCGTCCTCATCGTGAACGTGGCCTCCCAGTGCGGGCTGACCCCGCAGTACGCCGGCCTGGAGAAGCTGCACGAGCGGTACGCCGGCCAGGGCTTCACCGTCCTCGGCGTCCCCTGCAACCAGTTCATGGGCCAGGAGCCCGGCAGCTCCGAGGAGATCGCCGCGTTCTGCTCCGCCACCTACGGCGTGACCTTCCCGATGACCGAGAAGGTCGAGGTGAACGGCGAGGGCCGGCACGGCCTGTACGAGCGTCTCGTGGGCACCGCCGACGCCGAGGGGCACACCGGCGACATCCGCTGGAACTTCGAGAAGTTCCTCATCGGCCGGGACGGCACGGTCGTCGGCCGCTTCTCCCCGCAGACCGAGCCCGAGTCCGCCGAGCTGGTCTCCGCGGTCGAGAAGGCGATCGGCTGATCCGCCGTTGACCTCGCCCCTGGGACGAGGGGCAGCGTCCTGCGTCACCGGGCGGCCCTCGCCCGGTGACGCAGGATGAACGGGGGACGAGGACCTGCTCGGCATCGGCGCGTTCGCCGCGCGGGCGCGGCTGTCGGCCACGGCGCTGCGCCTCTACAACCGGCTGGGGCTGCTGCGCCCGGCGTACGTCGACGGGGCCGGCGGCTGCCGCCACCACCGGGCCGGGCAGAGCGAACGGGCCCGGCCCGTCGCCCTGCTGCGCCGGCTCGACATGCCGCCGGCGCGCATCGCGGGGACGCCGGCCGAGGTGACGCCTCCCCGCCGGACCCGGCCGAGGTGATGCGTCCCCCGCCGGACGCCGGCCCGCTGTGACACAGCCCCATCGGACACCGCCCGGCGCGACGCGGCCCCATCGTGCACGGCCGGCACGGCACGGCCCCATCGGACACAGGCCGGTGCGGCACGTCCCCGTCGGACACCGGTCGGCGCGACGCCTCCCCAACGGGCGCGGCCGGGGTGGCGCGCCGCGCCCACCTTCGGGTGAAGCTGCGGACCCCTTCGTGTGACGGAGCGGGCACGCGCCGCGGGAGGCGTGTAGCAGTGGGAGGTTCGGTGATCTCGTCCCATCCGGGAGTTCCTGTGCCTTCTGTCGCTTCCTCGCTCCACGTCCCCTCCCAGGCATCGGGAGGCGGGGCGTCCACGGACGTCGAGGAACGCCCGCTCCGGTGGGAGGGGTACGCGTACACCGCCCGGATCGTGCGGGGCCGCAGCCCGGTCACGGAGCCGCTGCTCGTGCTCGGCGGCTCCGACCAGACGCGGTACTCGTGGGTGCGGCACGAGCGCCGCCTCGGCGAGCTGGGCACCGTCGTCACGGTGGACCTGCCCGGCTTCGGCGACACGGACTTCCTGCCCGCCGAGCACGGCATCGACTTCCTCGCCGAGTGCGCGGCGCACATGCTGCGCGAGCTGGGGCTCGGCCCGGTGAACCTGTACGCCGGCTGCTACGGCGCGGCGGTCGGGCTGCGGCTCGCCCAGCGCCACCCGGAGCATCTGCGCCGGATGGCCGTGCAGGGCATGTCGGACCACGTCCCGGGCTGGTTCGCGCGGGCGCTCGTGGGATGGGTGCGGATGCTGGAGGAGGGGCGCGTCGAGGAGACGGCGGAGGAGTTCGTGCGGTGCTTCGTGCCGCCGCCGGGCGACCTCACCGTCCGCAAGCACGCCGCCCTGGCCCGCCTGATGTACCAGCAGTTCGCGGCGCAGACCCCGCGCGAGGTGACGGTGACCGTGGAGCGGAACCGGCGGCTGCTGGCCCACGAGTGGTACCGGCGGGCGCCCGTCCCCGCCGTGCCCTACCTCGCGTTCACCGGCGAGCACGACACGCTCACCACACCGGACATGGTCCGCGGGATCGCGGCGGACCTGCCGGGCTCGCGCTTCACGACGCTCGCCGAGTGCGGGCACCTGGCCCACCTCCAGCGGCCCGCGGACTTCTGCGACCTGCTCGTCCGGTTCTTCCGCGACGAGCCGCTGGAGGACGCGGGCCTGGCGTACTGCGGCCCGTTCGAACAGAACCGGCGCCTGCCCTCCGGCGGTCCGGGCGGACCGAGCGGGTCGCGGAGCTAGCGCAGTTCCTCCGGGCACGGGGTGCCCCGGGGAAGCTGGTAGGGCGCGGCGAGCCGGTAGGTGCCGGGCTTCGGGGCCAGCAACTGCGTCCAGGTGTCGCCCGCCGCGGTCTCCTCCGTCGGCATGAGGCAGCCGTTGAGGTTGTCGTACGTCCTCGCGGTGCCCTCCGCGCGCTCCTTGGACGCCTGCGTCTCCTGCGGCGGTTTCAGGCTCTTGCCGTCCGGGTCGACGATGCTCAGCCACGGCGAGTACGGGATGCGGATGAGGACGCGGCCCGCCCGCTTCACCTCGATGGTCAGCTCGCCCTGCTCCGCCCGGTCGACGACGGCGTGCGGCTCGGCGAGCGGGACCGGGTCGGTGACGGTGAAGAGCTGCCAGTTGGCGTCTCCCCAGACCTGGCGCAGGTAGGGCATGCCCCGCTGCACCAGCCGGCGTTCGCGCTGGCCCCCGTCGCCGTCCGGTTCGTCCTTGGGCAGCACGACGTAGTGGACCGCCCAGCGCTGGAGCCACTCGTGGTAGTTCGCCGAGTTGAGGGTGTCGTCGTAGAAGAGGGGGTTGCGCTCCATGTCGGCCTGGCGGTTCCAGCCGCGGGCGAGGTTCACGTAGGGGGCGAGGGCGGACGCCTCGCGGTGCGAGCGGGCGGGGACCACCTCGACGCGGCCCTTCTCTGCGTCGACCTGCTGGAGCTGGTTCACCAGCGGGGCCAGTTCACGGGCCCAGGACGCGGCCGGGGTGGTGTGCACGACGTCGTCGACCGACTTGACGCCGATCCACACGATGAAGCCGGCGAACGCGACGGCGATGGCGTACCACTTGCGGGACCTCGGGACGGCGAACGGCAGCGCCGCGATCAGCGCGACGCCGCCGAAGAGCATCGACAGCCGGGTGATGTTCGACCCGATCTGCGAACTGATCAGCCAGACGAGGAGCACCGCCAGGGCGGACACCGCGGAGGTGATCCGTACCGTCGTCCAGTCCTTGGGGACCAGGACGTAGACGAGGACCGCGTAGAGGAACGGCAGCACGGCCGACCAGAAGGCCATCGGCTGGGTGCCGGAGAAGGGGAACAGCCAGGCCGAGACGGCGACGACGAGTGTCGGCGCGAGACCGAGGGCCCAGGCGCCGGGGAGGCGCTTCTGGAGGAAGAGCGCGACCGCCACCAGCCCCACGAAGAGTCCGGCCACCGGCGAGGCGGCCGTCGCGAGGGCGGCGAGCGGCGCGGCGCACAGCGCCTTCGCCCAGCGCTTGTAGCGCCAGCGGTGGGGCCAGCAGAAGACGACGGCGACCGCGGCGAGCGCGAAGAGCGTGCCGAGGCCGTAGGTGACCCGGCCGGACGCGGCGTTGCACAGGAGCGCGAAGACGCCGGCGAGCGCCGGGGCCGTCGGATTGCGGACCGCGCGGCTGCGCACGAGGATCATCGTCAGCAGCCCGGCGGAGAGGGTTCCGGCGATCATCATCGTGGTGCGCACGCCGAGCACCGACATCAGGTACGGCGACACCACGCTGTAGGAGACCGGGTGCATCCCGCCGTACCAGGCGAGGTTGTACGCCGAGTCGGGGTGCCGTCCGACGAACTCCGCCCACGCGTCCTGCGCCGCCAGATCTCCCCCGCTGTTCGCGAAGGTGAAGAACCACACGACGTGCAGCACACCGGCGAGCACGGTGGACAGGACGACGGGGTGACGGCGGAACAGGTTGAGCCGCGCGGTGCCGGACGGCTCGGCCGGTGCGGCGGGAGCGGGGCCGGCGGACGGCGCGAGGGGACCGGCCGCGGGGTCGGGCCCGCGGTCGCGCGGGCCGGAGTCCTCGGGGCGGCCGTCTCCGGGACGCGGGTCCCGCGGGCCGGGTTCCGCGCGGTCGGCCGGGCGGGCGCCGTCGGCGTGGAGCGGCTCGTGGTCGCGGCCGGGCGGCGCTATTCGCGGGTCCGTTCCCGGACCGCGGTCGGCGTCGTCGGCGTGGGTCGGCTCCGCTGTCGCCACTGCAAGGTTCTCCCCGTGTCCCGTTGTCCGATCTGGGCCGGGACCCGCGGCTCGCGAACAGCCCCGATTGTCGCGACGCTAGCACGCGCCCCGCCGCGCGGGGCCCGTGCGAAGCGCCGTCCGGCAGAGGGCCGTGCGGGTGCCGCGTCCCGGCGTGGTCCCGTCGCGGGTGCCCGGCGGTCCGGCCGGGCACCCGCGTCCGTTCAGCCGAGCCGCGTCAGCTTCGCGCCGAGTCCGGGTTCGGCGAGGTCCGACTGGAGCGCCACCGGAATCGTCACGGCCCGGCTCGACCCGTCACCGACCGTCAGCCGGCCGACGACCGTGCCGGCCTTGCCGGTGTGCGGGACCTCGGTGTCGCCCGCGCCGATCGACAGGCGGGTCTTGAGACCGGGCCAGCCGACGGCCGTCATGTCCCTGGTGGCGACGACGGGGGTCCGGCCGCCGAGCTGGTCGTCCACGGAGCCGACGACCTGTCCCTTCTTCACCACGGTGGCGGTGGTCAGGCTCTTCTGGACCTTGTCGATCAGCTTCTGGCTGTTGGAGATCGCCAGGTGGAGGCTGTCCCAGACCTTGCCGGTGCCGGCGTCCTGGTTCATCACGGCGCCGTAGATCGTCCGGGTCTTGCCGTCGACGTTCTTGGTCGCGGCCCACACCAGGTTGCCGCCGGCCGGGGTCGAGGAGCCGGTCTTCAGGCCGATCACCCCGACCTGCTGCACGAGCAGGTCGTTGTTGTTGTAGATCGGGTTGTCGAGCCCGGGGATGTCGGCCTTGGCCATGCCGACGACGCTGCGGAACACGTCGTTCTGCATGACCTTCTTGGCCAGCTTGATCTGGTCGACGGCCGTGCTGACCGTGGTCTTCTTCAGCCCGCTCGGGTCCGTGTAGGTCGAGTTCGTCATGCCGAGGTCCTTGGCCGCGGCGTTCATCTTGGCGAGGAAGCTCTTGCTGTCGGAGTCCCAGCGGGCCAGCAGGCGCGCCACGTTGTTGCCGGAGGGGATCATCAGCATCTGGAGCATCTGGCGCTCGGTGAACTGCTGGCCCTTCGACATCGCGGCCGTCGACTCGTCGGGCAGCTTCGACTCGTCCTCGGCCTGCTGGTCGACCGTGATCTTCTCGCCGTCCTCGTTCCCCTTCAGGGGGTGCTCCTTGAGGATCACGTACGCCGTCATGATCTTGGCGACGCTCGCGACGGGCGCGGGGGCCTGCTTGCCGTCCGTGCCGAGGCTGCCGACGCCGTCGACCTCGATCGCGGACTGGCCCTGGCCCGGCCAGGGCAGGTCGAGCGTGCCGCCGTCGAAGGTGTACGTCTCGTCGGCGGTGAGCGCGAGGGCGGGCGTCGGCAGCGGCCGGAACGCCTGTGCGACCGCGAAGATCACGACGAGCAGCAGGACCAGCGGCGTCCAGATCTTGACCCGGCGCACCAGGGTGCGCACCGGCGTCTGCGGGGGCGGCGGGGTGTTGGTCAGTTCGGCGAGCAGGTCCAGCGGGGGCTTCGGCGGGAGCGGCTGCTGGGTGGTGCGCTCGGGCCCGACCTGCGGGACGACCGCGGTGGCCGAGGCCGGCCGGTCGGTGCCGGCCGGAGCGGCCGGCGGCTTCGGGCGGGCGGGGGCGGCGGCCTCGTCGAGGGACTTGAGGGCGACGAACCGGCTGGTGCGCTCGGGTTCGCCGCCGGGCTTGGCCACCGGTTCCGCGGACGGGTCGGCGGCGGGCCCGGCGGAGGGGGTGTCCGGCGCGTCCGCCGCGGGCTTCCCGGCGGGCGGGGCGGCGGCGTCCGCGGCCTTCCCGCCGGCCGGGCGCCGGGCGGCGTCACCGAGCTTGAGCATGGTGGTGGGCTGGTCGACGGCGGGTCGCGGCTTCCTGAAGACGCCGGTCGCCCGGTCGACGGGCGGGGCTTCGGCGGGGGCCGCGTCCACCGGGGGCTGCGGAGCGGTGTCGCCGTCACCGGCGGAGGTCCGGGGCCCCGCGGCGGCGTCCGTGCCGTCGTCCGTGTCGCCGGTCGCGCGGGCCGGTGCGCCCTTCGTGGTGGCGGGGGTGCCGGTGGTCGATCCGGTGCCGGCACCGGCCCCCGAGGCCGCCCGGGACGCCTGTGCGGCCTCGCCCTCGGGCGAGGTGGAGCCGGGGCGGTCCTGGGGCGCCCCGGCGGACGCGGGCTTCGCGTTCTCGGAGGCGCCTGAGACGGGCTTCGCGTCCTCGGAGGCGCCCGAGGCGGGCTTGGCGTCCTCGGGCGCGGTGGCGGGGGGCTCGGCGTCCTCCGGGGCGGCGGGCGCGGGCTTCGCGTCCTCGGGTTCGCCGGAGGCGGGCGCGGTGACGGGCGGCGCGTCCACCGGTTCGGTGGACGCGCGCTTGCCGTCCCGGGCGGCGGCCGAGGCGGAGGCGGGCTCCTCGCCGGCGGGTCCGGTCGCGCCGGAGGCGTCGTCCGGCGCCTCGCCCGCGGCGGGCTCCGGCGCCCCGTCGGCGGGGCGCTCGTCGGGCTCGGCCCCGGACACGGCGTCCGCCGTCGCGGCGGGTTCGGCCGCGTCGGACGCGCCGGTCGGGTCCGGGCGCGTCCCGCGGGCCGAGTCCGCGGCGGTCTCGGCCTCCTCGGCGCTGTGGGTGGCGTCGGTGGTGTCGGCGCTGTCGGTGGGGTCGGCGTCCTCCGCGTCCGCGGGGGCCGGGGCGGCGTCCTGCGGCGCGACGGTCCGCCGGGGCAGTGCGGGACCGTCGCCGCGTTCGGCACGGTCCGCCGGGGCGCCGCCGCTCGCGGAACCGGCACCGGAGGCGCCGGTGCCCGGCAACGGGGCCGCGGGGGCCTCGGGGTCGTCCGTCCCGTTCACCCACGCGGCGACGGCCGCACGGAGCCGGGTGTCGCCCTCGGCGCCCCCCTCGGGGGCGTCCGCGCCGGTGCCGGACCCGGCGGTGACGGCGGAACCCGCCGACGCCTCGGCCGGCTCCCCGGCCGTGGCGCCGCCTGCCGGGGCGTCGCTGCGGGAGCCGGCCGGCAGGGGTGCGTCCGCCGAGCGGGGGGCGTCCGCCGAGAGCGCCTTCGTGGAGAAGACGGCCGTCGCCCGGTCGACCCGCACGGTGGCGGCCCGTTCGCGGGCCATCGCCATCCGCGGATCGGACGCCGCCTCCCCCTGCTCCGCCGACGGCGCGGCGCCCGACGAGGGACTGCCCGATCGCGCCGGACCCGGAACCGGCGCCGGGGTCACCGGCGTCGCTTCTGCCGACGACGCCGACGACTCGTTCTGCTGCGACCTGTCGGGGGACTCGCCCGCCACCGATGCCTCCTCCATGCGGCGCGCGCACTGCGCGCCGAACCGAACCGTCAAACCCTTGTACCCGCTACCCGCCGCCCGGACATCGCTGTCCGAACCCTGTACCAGTGTCCTGTGTGAGGGATCGCCCCCCTGCGGTAGACGAGAACGACATACCTACCGGTTCCACCACATTCCGGTCACGCACCCTCGACAGACCAATGTGAGAGGGGTCACCCTGTCATTCATCCACGCGGGGAGGCATGGATGGGCAGGAGCCGCAGAACAATTCCGGAGGAGCTTCTGCTGCTGGCGTTGGACCCGGCCACGGGTACCACCGCGCAGCCGCAGTCGCTCGACCTCGGTCTGGCCGGAGCACAGCTAGTGGAGCTGGCGATGGCCGGACGGATAGCCCCAGACGGGGATCGTATCGCCGTGGTGGTGCCACGGCCGACTGGAGATCCGACACTCGACTGTGCGTTGGAACTGCTTCGCCGACGCGGAGCGCCCGTGCGCGCGGTCAACTGGATCGGCGGGCCCCGGCTGGGGCTGCGCCAGACCTATCTCTCGCATCTGGAGAGGTGCGGCATGGTCCATGCCGTGGCCGGCCAGATGTGCGGGGTGCTTCCGACGACTCGCTATCAGGCGACGGACACGGAAATCAGCCGGGAGATCAGGGCCCGGCTGGACAACGCGATCCGCACCGGCGTCCCGCCGGACCCGCGGACCGCGGCGCTCGCCGCGCTGGCCCACGCGGTCGGACTCGGCAAGCACCTGTATCCGGGGAACGAGGGACGCTCGTCCCGGTCCCGGCTGCGGGACCTGATCAGGCACGACCCCATGGGCGGACTCGTGGCGCACGCCGTGATGGACGTCCAGAACGGCGCGGCCGCACAGCCGCGCCGCAGCCCGGCACCGGCAGGCCGTCCGGCCACCGCCGGGGTCAGGTCCGCACCGGAGACCGCGCGCGGTGTTCCGATGCAGCCGCGCCACGGGTCGATGGCACGCGCCGTGGTCCACTGAGCCGCGGACCCGCGGCGGACCGCACGACCCGCACCGCTCGCACGACGGCATCATCCGCAGCACCGGCACCGCCGCAGGACCTCAGCGCCGCACCGCAGTCCCCATGATCCGGTTCGGGAGCCGCCGGCTCGCGCGGGGCGACGGGACCGTACGTCGGGGACGACGACACGGTTCCGCCGCCCCGCTCGGCCTCGTCTCCCGGCGGGGCGCGGGCGGCAGGCCGCCCGGGGGCGGGCCGGGCCCGCGGCGTTCGCCGCCGGCGGCAGGACGGGGCAGGCCGGACGCGGGGACGCGGCCCCGTGCGCCGCGGGAGCGGCCCGCGCGGACGCGGATACCCGGCCGAAACCCCGAATGTCCGCGTACGCAGCGCATATCCGCTGTTTCCCAGCGGTAGAAAGCACCTTGGTGGCAATCTGCTCAACAGCAGATACGCAAAGTAGAGGCCCGCAGCCGGAGGTGCACGTCCCGTGGCGTCAAGTGTCAATCCCACCGTCCGGCGGCGCCGGCTGGGCCAGGAGCTGCGCCGGCTCCGCGAGCTCAAGGGCATGACGGCCGAGGAGGTCGCCGAGCGCCTGCTGGTCTCCCAGTCCAAGATCAGCCGCCTGGAGAACGGGCGCCGCAGCATCAGCCAGCGCGACGTCCGCGACCTCTGCGGCGTCTACGAGGTCGAGGACCACCGGATCGTCGACTCGCTGATGCAGATGGCCAAGGACTCGCGCCAGCAGGGCTGGTGGCACTCCTTCGGCGACATCCCGTACAGCGTCTACATCGGCCTGGAGACCGACGCGGCGAGTCTGCGCGTGTACGACCCGCAGGTCGTCCCGGGCCTGCTCCAGACCCGGCCGTACGCGGAGGCCCTGATCGCCGGCGCGCTGCCGGAGACCGCGCCGGCCGACATCGACAAGCGGGTCCAGGTGCGCCTGAAGCGGCAGGAACGCATCTCCGCCCCGGACAACCCGCTGCGCCTGTGGACGGTCCTGGACGAGGCCGCCCTGCGCCGGGCGGTCGGCAACCGTTCCCTGATGCGCGAGCAACTGGAGCACCTGGTCGAGCAGTCCCAACTCCCGCACGTCACCGTGCAGGTGATCCCCTTCGAGATGGGCGCCCACCCGGGTCTCAACGGCCAGTACGCGATCCTGGAGTTCCCCGACGCGGCGGACTCCAGCGTGGTCTACATCGAGGGCGTGACGAGCGACCTGTACCTGGAGAAGGCGAACGACGTCCAGAAGTACAGCGTGATGTACGAGCATCTGCGGGCGCAGGCGCTGAACGTGGAGCAGTCCCGTCAGTTCATCGCGGACATCGCCAAGGACTACGCCCGGTGACGTGGACGCGGGGGCGGAGCGGGGAACCGGGGCCGGCCGGGCGGGGGAACCGGGCCGGCGGGGGACGCCGTGCGGGCGCTCCGCGGGCCGTCTGACGGCCCACCGCGAAGAAGGAGCCGGACCTTACACCGTGGACGGCCCACGGCGGAAGACCCCCATGGAATATGCCATCCGGTCGAGTGAATAGTCGCTTCGTCAGCCGATGGTGGCGAGTAGCGTCGATCACGCCACCGAGTCAACAACGTTGGCGCAAACCGAGCGGCGGGTTCCGTCAGGGGCCTTGCGGCACGGTGACAGCGCGTCGATGGCGTCGATGAGGGCAACTCACCGAAGAACGACTGCTTTCTGGAGCGATCATGGCTATTCAGCAGGGCGCCACCGACACGTGGACCAAGTCTTCCTACTCCACCGGCAACGGCGCCTGCGTCGAGGTCAAGTCCCCCGTCCTCGCGGCCCTGTCCGTGCGCGACTCCAAGGTCCCCGCGGGCCCCACGCTGGCCTTCCCCGCGGACGCGTGGAACACCTTCGTGGCCGAGGTCGCGCGGGGAGCCTCCGACCTCGTCTGACGCCGCGTGAGCCCACACAACTTCATACGCTTCACCGACAGAGCCCTCTCGACCGGTCCGCCGTCCTGGCCGAGGGGGCCCTTCCCTTTCCGGGCGACGGAACGGTTCGGCCGGACCGGTTCCGCCGCCCGGGTCGCGGCCCGCGGCGGCGGCCTTCGGCGGCGACGGCGGGCCTGGGTACCCGGACTCGGCGCCCGGCCGGCGGCGCAGGGGCCCGCCCGGTCCGCTCGGACGGCCCGGCCCGCCCGTCCGCGCCCGGGCTGCGCGGCGGGTGCGTCGTCGCCGGCCCCGCCCGCGTCCCCCGTGCGGCGCGGGAAGCCCGAGGCGGGACGACGGTCCGCCGTGGGAAGCCCGAGGCGGACGACGGTCCGGCCGGCGCCCGCCCGGCCACCGAGCCGGAGGCGGCGGGACGACGGTCACGGAGCGACCGGACCACCCGCCCGGCCGCCCCTCCGGACCACCCACCCGGCCGCCCCTCCGGGCCGGCCGCTCGGCCCGCTCAGGCCCGGGGGTAGCGGGCGAGCCAGCCCGGGGAGGAGCCCGCGGGACCGTGCAGGGCGGGGCCCTGCGTCATCTCCATCGCGAAGTCGTCCGCGAGCACCAGCACCGAGGGCCTGCCCTCCAGTTCGGCCAGCCAGGCCGGCGGGAGCGCGGTCTCGCCGTGCAGGGCGCCCAGCAGTCCCCCGGTGAGGGCTCCGGTCGCGGCGGACGGGCCTCCGTGGTTCACGGCGAGGCACAGCCCGTGCCGGACGTCGTCGCCGACCAGGACGCAGTACACGGCGGCGGCGAGCAGTTCCTCGGCGCCGCCGTCCCCGGCGAGTTCCCCGACCCGGCCGGGCGACGGCATCCCCTGCCGCACGGCGCCCAGGGCGTGCCGGAGGGCGTCGGCGACCGGCTGCTGCCCCGGACGGCCCGCGAGGAGCGCGAGCGCCTGCTGCACGGCCGCGTCGAGGCTCTCGCCGCGGGCGAGCGCGTGCACCACGACGGCGTACGCGCCCGCGGACAGGTAGGCGGCGGGATGCCCGTGGGTCTGCGCGGCGCACTCGACGGCGAGTTGCATCACGAGGTGCGGCTCCCAGCCGACGAGCAGACCGAAGGGCGCGGAGCGGGCGACGGCCTCCGGGCCGCGCTCGCCCGGGTTCTTCGGGGCGTCCAGCGTGCCCATGATGGCGTCGCCGAGGCCGAGCAGACACGGTCTGGCGGGGTCGCGGCGGGCGTACAGCCACTCCTCGCGGGCCAGCCAGCCGTCGTCCTTGCGGCGCTCGTCGGGCCCCCAGTCGCTCTGGGTGGCCGCCCAGCGGCGGTAGGCGCGGTGCACGTCGGTGGGCGGGTGCCAGGCCCCGGTGTCCCGGCGCACCTGCGCGCGGATCAGTCCGTCGACGCCGAAGAGGGTGAGCTGGGTGAGGTGGGTGACGGCGCCCCGCCGGCCGTACGCGGGGGCCAGGTCGACGAGTCCCTCGGCGCCGTGCGCCTCCCGGATCTGCTCCAGCGCGAGCCGGTCGACGGGGGCGCCCAGGGCGTCGCCGACGGCCGCGCCGAGCAGGGTCCCGCGCACCCGGCTGCGGAAGTCCTGCTGTTCGGCGCGTCCCCAGACGGCACCGGCTGTCGCACCCACCGAGACCTCCCCAGGCACCGTCCGCACGTCCGACAGCTCAGCACTGTAATCGAACGGGAACGGTCGGTTGAGGGTCCGGCCCCGGCGCCGAGGGGGCGGCAGGCGCGCTCCGGGCACCGCCGGAGGACGCCGCCGCAGGACGCCGCCGCCGTTCAGTTGCTGCGCGCGGTGATGTCGCCGTAGGCGGTGGTCGCGTGGATCGCGAGGCCGGCGGCGGCACCCGCGGTGTTGGTCAGGGCGTTGTCGACCCGCCCGTACCCGGTGCCGGCGTCGAGGGTGGCGGAGACGCCGGGCGCGGCGCCGACGGTGATGTGGCCGGCCTCGGTGCGCAGGGAGACGGTGCCGCGGGTGGCCTCGGCGACGGTCAGGTCGCCCTTGCGGGTGCTGATCTCCGCGGGGCCGCCCAGCCGGCGCACGGTGATATCGCCGGCGAGGAGGGTGATGCGGGCGCTGCCGGCCTCGTCGAGCGTGACGGTGCCCTGGGCGGCGTCGAGAGTGACGTCGCCGAGGCGTCCGGTGCCGCTGATGTCGGCGGCGGCCGTCCGCGCCTCGACGTGGGAGCCGGCGGGAAGGCGGACGGTGACGTCGACGGCCCCGGAGTCCGTCCCCGTGAGGCGGCTGCCCGCCTCCGCGGCCTCGACGCGCAGCACTCCGTCGGAGCAGCTGACGTCGATCCGCTCGGCGGCCTTCACGTCGGCGCCCTTGGAGGGGTCGGCGGGCAGGATCTCGACGCCGGTGTCGGTGCCGTCGGCGGCGACGAGGCGGACGTGGCCGGCCGGGATCGCGAGGACGGCGGAGATCGGGGCGGGAGTGGCGAACTTCTGCATCGTGATTCCTTCGTCTCGTTGTTTCTGACACCACAAACGCTACGTTGCATTCACACTTCAGGCAACCATGCCGTTGCGCAATATCAGCATTACGCCAGCTAGATGCAGCAAATTCATTGCAACGGAAAAGGACATAACGCAACGAAGGTCGTTCGGGCCATTGCAACCAGATGTCGGTGAACGCTCCGCGCGCCGGCCGGGGAGGCGGCAGGCGCACGACGGCCCGCAGGAGCGGGACTCCTGCGGGCCGTCGGAGCGGCGCGCGGCCGGAACTCCGGATTCAGGGACCGCCGCGTGCGGGCGGTCGGGTCAGCACAGGCAGGGGTCCGTACCGTGGCCCAGGCCGATGACGTCCTTGTCCCGGAGCGCACCGGCGTACGCCTGCAACTCGTCCACGTCCCCGTGCAGGTACTCGCCCCAGCCGTCGCCGACCGTGGCCCGGCCGATCTGGAGGGCGCCGGCGCTGTGCCAGCCGTTCGCGAAGACGGCGGTGGCCTCTGTACCGGCCTGCCCGTCGGCGTACAACCTGATCGTGTCGGCGCCGTCGTCGTAGACCACGGCGAGGCGGTGGCCCGGTCCCTGGCCGCCGTCCGCGGCCACGACCTGCGACACCACCGTCTCGGGTGCGCCCGCCTCGTCCCGCACCGGCATGACGAGCTGCCAGGCGTGGCCGGAGGGTTCGTACCGCACGGTGAAGGCGTCCGTGTGCTCGCCGGCCTGCGACAGCACGGCCATCGGATGCGCGGGCGCGGAGTCCGCGAGCCGCACGACGACGCCGACCGTGAAGCTGTCCCCGGTGTCGACGACCGGCCCGGCGGTGGCGGCGTACCCGCTCTCACCGTCCAGACGCAGATGTCCGTCGCCGACCAGCGCCGGCGGCACGTAGGTGCAGTCCGGATCGATCTCCGGGATGCACGAGCCGTCCGAGCCGCGGTGGATCGTCGCACCGGCGGCGAGCCGCAACGGCGGGCCGTCCGACTGCTCCGGGCTCACGCCGTCCGTCGCGGTCTCCACGGACCAGTGGCCGAGCAGCTTCGGCGTGCGCCGCGCCAGTTCGGTGATCTCGTCCGGCACCACGACCCTGTCGTGGACCCGGACGTCTCCGACCTCGCCGTGCCACCGGTCGCGGTAGCCGGCGGCGCCCCGGGCGCGGCCGATCTGGAAGGCGCCGGTCGTCTCGGCGGGCGACGCCTGCGCCGCGGTGCCGGTCCGGTGGCCGTTGACGTAGAGCCGTGCCGTTCCGGTCTCCGCGTCGTAGAGGCCCAGCAGGTGGGCCCATTCGCCGGTCTCCGGCGCGCCGCCCGTGACCCGGGCGCCGCCGATCGCGAACGACCAGACCGGGCCGGAGTCCTGGGACCGCAGGCCAAGGGTGAAACCGGGCTTGCCGGCGGCGGTGTCCTGGCTGGCGACCGTCATGGTCCGGCCCGTCTCGGCGGGCCGCACCCAGGCGCTCACCGCAAAGGACGTGCGGAGGTCGACGGCCGGGACGTCCGGCGTGAGGAATCCGTGGCCGCTGCCGTCGAGGGAGACCGCGGCGGTGGCCTCGGTACCCGCGGGGGCCGGGCCGCCGAAGGTCACCCCGATGCCCGCGCGGGCCGCATCGCCCGCGACCGCGGCGGCGGACCGGGACCCGGCCGGGTCGTCGAGCTTCCAGCGGGCCACGGGGGCGCGGCCCGCCTTGACGTTGAACTCGTACCGAGTCTCGCCACTGCTGCGTCCGGCCCTGTCGATCGCGCGGACCGTCAGCGCCTTGGGACCGGACGTGAGCGGCAGGTACGGCAGGGTGACCGCCGCGCCCGGACGCTCCGCCGCGGCCGTCCCGTTCGGGCCGCCCAGGAAGCCGTAGGCGTAGGCGACGACGTCGTCCGAGGGCGAGTCCACCGTGAAGTGGCCGTAGACACCGACCCCGTCGACCCAGAAGGCGTCATCGGGGGTCGGGTACTCGGGCGAGGTGACGCCGGCCTTCTCGGGGTTCACGTCGTCGTACACGAACGAGCAGACGGAGCCGTCGCCCTCGTCGCTCCACGCGGAGGTCGCCGTGCCGTCGTCGGCGCGCACGTGCCAGGAGACGACGGTGTCCGCCGGGATCTCCGACGGCAGGGTCCAGTACTGCGGGGACCCCGAACCGGCGGCCGTGGTGGTGTGGGTGCGACGCTGCTCGACCCCTTGCGCGTCGGTCCACCATGCCTCGAACTCAGCGGTGACCGGGCTGTATTCGGACGGCTGGTTGTCCTCCTCCGGGTCGTACAGGACGGCGTCGAGCCGCGGCGGCGTCGCCACGTACACCGTGTCGTCGCCGGTGGCGCAGGCCTTGCCGCCGGTCCGCAGGTCCTGGACGAGCGGCTGCCGGGGCGGCAGGTTCTCCACCGCGCTCGCCGTGCCGGCGGTACCCGCCAGCAGCGCCGCCGCGCAGCCGGCCACCACCAGCCGTCTGCGTCTGCCGACCCTTCGGACTGTGTTCACGTGCTCCACCCCTGTCAGCTTCGGAAGCCCGCGGATCACACGGGCGGCTCGAAGCTAACAGGGGGCACCGACACCGACGAACGGGTTTGCTGTCACTCCAACACCGGCAGCAGCTCCGGCAGATGGCCGTCCGAGGCCGCCGCCGCCCGGCGGCGCTCCTCGGGGACCTCGCCGTAGGTCGTCGTGCGGGCCCTGGCCGGGCGGCCCGCCGCCTCCGCGATCGCGACGAGGTCCCCGACCGACTTGTAGGAGCCGTAGGCGGAGCCCGCCATGCGGGAGATGGTCTCCTCCATCAGGGTGCCGCCGAGGTCGTTGGCCCCGGAGCGGAGCATCTCGGCCGCGCCCTCGGTGCCGAGCTTGACCCAACTGGTCTGGATGTTGGGGATGTGCGGGTGCAGCAGCAGGCGGGCCATCGCCACGACCGCGCGGTTGTCGCGGGTCGTGGGGCCGGGGCGCGCGATGCCGGCCAGGTAGACGGGGGCGTTGGTGTGGATGAAGGGGAGGGTGACGAACTCGGTGAAGCCGCCCGTCTCCTGCTGGATGCGGGCGAGCGTGCGCAGGTGGCCGAGCCAGTGGCGGGGCTGGTCGACGTGGCCGTACATCATCGTGGAGGAGGAGCGGATGCCGAGTTCGTGGGCCGTGGTGACGACCTCGATCCAGGTCGCCGCGGGCAGCTTGCCCTTCGTCAGGACCCAGCGGACCTCGTCGTCGAGGATCTCCGCGGCGGTGCCCGGGATGGTGTCCAGGCCCGCCTCCCCGGCGGCGGTCAGCCACTCGCGGATGGACAGCCCGGTGCGGGTCGCGCCGTTCACCACCTCCATCGGCGAGAAGGCGTGGACGTGCATGCCGGGGACGCGTTCCTTGACCGCGCGGGCGATGTCGAAGTAGGCCGTGCCCGGCAGGTCGGGGTGGATGCCGCCCTGCATGCACACCTCGACCGCGCCGACGTCCCACGCCTGGGCGGCGCGGTCCGCGACCTGCTCCAGGGACAGCGTGTAGGCGTCGGCGTCGGTGCGGCGCTGGGCGAAAGCGCAGAAACGGCAGCCGGTGTAGCAGACGTTGGTGAAGTTGATGTTGCGGGTGACGATGTAGGTGACGTCGTCGCCGACCGCGGCCCGTCGGACGTCGTCGGCGATACGGCACAGGGCGTCCAGCGCCGGCCCGTCGGCGTGCAGCAGGGCGAGCGCGTCGTCGTCGGTCAGCTTCGTGGGGTCGTCGGCGGCGGTCGCCAGCGCGGTGCGGACGTCGGTGTCGATGCGCGAGGGCACCATGCCGGGGGCCGCCGCCTCGCGCAGCGACTCCCAGTCGCCGTACACCGCGTCGAAGTCCGCGCGGCGGTCGCCGGTGCGGCCCTCGGTGTCGATGGTGCGGTGCAGGTCGGTGCGGCCGGTCGCGGTGAACGCCTCCTCGGGCTCCTGCCAGGGCCGGCCGGTGACGACCGCGTCCGGCAGCGCGAGGCCGGTCTCCGGGTCGGCGAGCGCGCGCACGTGCGGCAGCAGGCGCGGGTCCAGCCAGGGCTCGCCGCGCCGCACGAACTCGGGGTAGACGCAGAGGCGTTCGCGCAGGTCGAAGCCCGCGGCGGCGGACTGCTCGCGCAGCACGTCGATCTGCGGCCAGGGGCGTTCGGGGTTGACGTGGTCGATGGTCAGCGGCGACACCCCGCCCCAGTCGTCGATGCCGGCGCCGATGAGCCGCGCGTACGCGCTGTCGACGAGGTTGGGCGGCGCCTGGAGGCAGGCGGCCGGGCCCATGATGAGCCGGGCGACGGCGACGGCGGCGACCAGCTCGTCCAGTTCCGCGTCCGGCGCCGCGCGCATGGCGGTGTCCGGCTTGGCGCGGAAGTTCTGGATGATCAGTTCCTGGATGCCGTGGTGGGCGCGGGAGACGCGGCGCAGCGCGAACAGCGAGTCCGCGCGCTCCTCGTAGGTCTCGCCGATGCCGATGAGCAGTCCGCTGGTGAACGGGACGGAGGAGCGGCCGGCGTCCTCCAGGACCCGCAGCCGGACCGCGGGCTCCTTGTCGGGGGAGCCGTGGTGGGGGCCGCCGGGCTCGGACCACAGCCGGGTCGCGGTGGTCTCCAGCATCATGCCCATCGACGGTGCGACGGGCTTGAGCCGCTGGAAGTCGGTCCAGGACAGGACCCCCGGGTTGAGGTGGGGCAGCAGGCCCGTCTCCTCCAGGATGCGGATCGAGATGGCCCGGACGTAGGCGATCGTGTCGTCGTAGCCGTGCGCGTCCAGCCACGCGCGGGCCTCGGGCCAGCGGTCCTCGGGCTGGTCGCCGAGGGTGATCAGCGCTTCCTTGCAGCCGAGTGCGGCGCCCCGGCGCGCGATGTCGAGGACCTCGTCGGGGGACATGAACATCCCCTGGCCGGCCCGGCGCAGCTTGCCGGGGACGGTGACGAAGGTGCAGTAGTGGCAGGTGTCGCGGCAGAGCCGGGTGAGCGGGACGAAGACGCTCTTGGAGTAGGTGATGACCCCGGGCCGGCCCGCCGCGTCCAGGCCCGCGTCCCGCACCCGGGCGGCGGAGGCGGCCAGGTCGTCGAGGTCGTGGCCGCGGGCCTGGAGCAGCACCGCGGCCTCGGTCGCGTCGAGCGCGACGCCGTCCCGCGCGCGTTTGAGCGCGCGCCGCATGGAGTTCGCCGTCGGCCCGGATCCGGGAGTCGCGGAGGTCGTCATCCCCCGAGCATACGATCGCGCTGATCAGGGGTTCCCGGGCGCGGCCGGATCGGGCGGCCGGGCGGGCCGTTCACGAGCCGCCCCGGTCCGCTCACCGTCCCGTGCACCGCCGTTCACGGCCGGAGGCCACCGTGAAGGGCCGGGGGCCGGGACCGACGGGGCGCTTCGGAGCCGCGTCGCGGGGAGCAGCCGTATGGGCGGGGACGAGTCCGGGACGGGGATGGCGCGGCGGGCCCTGTTCGCGACGGGACCGGCCGCCGGTCCCCTGCCGGGCGCGCCGGCCGCGGTCACGCGTCCGATCCTCCTCGGTCGGGCCCGGTAGGACGGCCGGCCCCGGGAGCGGGTCCGGCCGCCGGTCGGGGGGTGTTGGAGAGGCGTTCCAGCCACTCGCCGAGGAGGGCGGACTCCCCCGCCGAGAAGTCGGGTGCGGGGCTCTGCCGCAGCAGCGCGCCGAGGCGGGTGGCGGTGGCGGGGACGCCGGGGGCCGCGGGGTCGGGGGCGGCGGCCTGTGGCCCTTCGGTCGCGGTCGCGTCGGGGGTGAAGACGACGGCGTGCACGGCGTCCCGGACCCGGCGCGACAGCGAGGGGTCGGTGAAGGTCGCCGGACGGGACACCGCCATCAGGCAGACCCCGACATTGGCGGACATGATCATCTGGGCGGCCAGTTCGGGCGTCAGCCGCAGTTTGCCCTGCTCGGCGGCGCGGCGCAGGTCGTCGGTGAGGATGCGGTGCGACTCCAGCGCCGCGGCGGGCGGGGTACGCATCGCCGGGGAGTTCATCAGGCGGTAGAGGTTGGGGTTGGCCAGGGCGAACCCGGTGTGGCTGTCCCAGCCGTCGCGCAGGTCCTGGACGGGGTCGCTGCCGGGGGCGCGCCGCCGCTTGCTCGCCAGGTACCGCTCCCAGCCGTGGTCGACGACCGCCGACAGCAGGCCCTCCTTGTCGCCGAAGTGGCGGTAGAGGGCCGGGGCGCCGACGCCGGCGGCCTCGCAGACCGCCCGGGTCGACACGTCCCCGTCGGGGGACCGCGCCACCAGGTCGGCCGCCACTTCGAGGATGCGCGCTCTGGTACTCACGGAGGTGACGCTAGCCGAGGCCGGCCCGTGCTCCGGCACCGAGCCGCTCCCGGCGGCCGGGGTGCCGCGCGGCCCGCCCCTCACACCGTCACCGGGAGCGGAGCCGCTCCGGCGGCGAGGCCGACGCGGGTGCGGAACGCGGCACGGACCCGGTCCGCGGCGGCGGCGGACGCGGCCGGTCCGTCGGCCGCGGGATCGGCGTACCCCTGGAGGGGCCGCCCGGCGGGGATGCCGGTGTCGCGTGGGGCGCGGGCGGGGGCGGCCTGCTCCCCCGGCGCGCCGGGGCGTTCCCCGGGGCGGCGGCCGGCGGCCGGCGGTCGGTCGGCGCAGTGGCTCACGGCAGGGCTCCTGGACGTGGCCGGGGCGGGCCGGAGGGCCCCCCGGGGCCGGACGCCGGGCGGGCGGGACGGCCCGACGGCTCGCGGGGCGGTGGGCAGTGGGCGGTGGGCGGTGGGGGAGGTCAGGCGATGCCGCCGTTGGCGCGCAGCACCTGGCCGTTGACCCAGCGGCCGTCGGGGCCCGTGAGGAAGGCGACGGCGGCGGCGATGTCCTCCGGCGTGCCGAGCCGTTCGAGCGGGGGCTGGGCCGCCATCCGACGGATCGTCTCCTCGTCCTTGCCGTCGAGGAACAGCGCGGTGGCGGTCGGGCCGGGGGCCACGGCGTTCACGGTGATGTCCCGGCCGCGCAGTTCCCGGGCGAGGATCAGGGTGACGGCCTCGACGGCGCCCTTGGTGGCGGCGTACGCGGAGTAGCCGGGCAGGGCGAGGGCCAGCACGGAGCTGGAGAAGTTGACGATCGCGCCGCCCGCGCGCAGCCGGCGTGCGGCCTGCTGGTCCACGACGAACGTGCCGCGGACGTTGGTGCGGTGCATCCGGTCCAGCGCGTCGAGGTCGAGGGCGACGAGCGGGGCCAGCGTCATCACGCCGGCCGCGTGCACCACCGCGTCGACACCGCCCCAGGTCTGCTCGGCGGCGTCGAAGAGGGCGGCGACCTCGCTCTCCTCGGCGACGTCGGCCCGGAAGGCGACGGCCTGTCCGCCCGCCGCGCCGATCGCCGCGACGGCCTTGTCCGCCTCGGCCGCGTCGCCCGCGTAATTGACGACGACGGCGTATCCCTCGCGGGCCAGGCGTTCGGCGGTCGCGCGGCCGATGCCGCGGGAGCCGCCGGTGACGATCGCGACGCGCGGCGCGTCGGCGGACCGTCCGGTCGCGGGGTTCTGGGCGTTCATGGCGTTGCTCCTTGTCCCGTGGGAGGGGTAACGGCGTTCACCGCCCCGGCGATAGCAACGCTAACACCATAGCGTTATCAACGCTACCCACCCGAGAGGAGCCGGTCGCCGCACCCCCGGCCGGCCCGGGTCGGCGCGGGCCGCCGGCCGTCCTCGCCTCGCTCGCGCGCCGCGCCCCGCCGTCCCGTCCGCGCGGTGCCGCGGAACCGCCTTCCAGCGGCCCGGTCGGACCCGGCGACACCCCGGTCGCGGCGGCGGCCCGCCCCGGCCGTCGCTGCACCCGGACCGCCTCGGCACCCCCATCGCGGCCCCGGGACCACCCCGCCCCGGCCGGACGACCGCCCGTGCCCCGCCGCGAGGGGTGCGGCGCACGGAACCCGACCCGGCGAGCCCCGACCCGCGCCGGACGGCCCGTCACGGCCCCGCACCGTCGGCGATCGCGCTGATGACGCTCCGTCAATTCTGTTGCCAGGACGCCCTGTACCGCCGCTACCGGGGCGGGGACCGCGCACCGAGCAGCGCCGATGGCGCCGGACGGGTGCGGAGGCGGCGTGAGGGTCCGGTGCGGCACCCGTGCCCCACCCTGTGATCGCCGTCTCGCACGGCTGACGCATCCCCCGAGAACAAGGCAAACTGGCCTCGTTGTACTGACGTTCGGCAGGGGGACAGCGATGGACGGTGTGCCGCGGGTACCGGAGCAGCGGCGCCCGGGTTCGAAGGAGCCCGCCGCGTTGCGTTTCGGCGTGCTCGGACCGGTGCGCGCGTGGCTCGGCGACGAGGCGCTGCCGGCCGGGTCCCCGCAGCAGCGCGCGCTGCTGGCAGCGCTCCTGCTGCGCGAGGGGCGCACGGCCACGGCCGCCGAACTCATCGACGCCCTGTGGGGTGACGAACCGCCCTCCCAGGCGCTGGCGGCCCTGCGGACGTACGCTTCCCGGCTGCGCAAGGCGCTCGGCCCCGAGGTGCTGGTCAGCGAGTCCGGCGGCTACGCCATCCGCTCCCTGGGCGAGGGAGCCCTGGACCACACCCGCGCCCTGGAGCTCGCCGGCCTCGCCGACAAGGCGCGCGCCGAGGGCGATCTGCCGCGCGCCCGCGACCTGTTGCGCACCACCCTGGCCCTGTGGGACGGCGAACCGCTCGCCTCCATCCCCGGGCCCTACGCCGAGACGCAGCGGGCCCGGCTGGAGGAGTGGCGCCTGCAACTCCTCGAAGCACGGCTCGACATGGACCTGGAGCAGGGCTGCCACGCGGAGGCCGTCTCCGAACTCACCGCGCTCACCGCGGCGCACCCGCTGCGCGAGCGGCTGCGCGAGCTGCTCATGCTGGCCCTGTACCGCTCCGGCCGGCAGGCCGAGGCGCTCGCCGTGTTCGCCGACACCCGCCGCCTGCTCGCCGACGAGCTGGGGGTGGACCCCCGCCCGGGCCTGCGCGAGCTCCAGCAGCGCATCCTCCAGGCCGACCCCGGTCTGGCGGAGCCCTCCGCCCCGGCGGCGGAACCGGCGCCGGCCCCGGTCCGGCCGGCCCAACTCCCGGCCACCGTGACCGACTTCACCGGCCGTGCCGCCTTCGTCCGGGAGCTGAGCGACGTGCTCGCCGCCGCCTCCTCCGAGGAGGGGCGCGTCATGGCGGTGTCCGCGCTGGCGGGCATCGGCGGCGTCGGCAAGACGACCCTCGCGGTGCACGTGGCGCACCAGGCGCGCGGCGCCTTCCCCGACGGACAGCTGTACGTCGACCTCCAGGGAGCCGGATCGCGGGCCGCCGAACCGGAGGCGGTGCTCGGCTCCTTCCTGCGGGCCCTCGGCACACCGGACACCGCGGTCCCCGACTCGCTGGAGGAGCGCTCGGCGCTCTACCGCTCCGTCCTCGACGGCCGGCGCGTCCTCGTCCTGCTCGACAACGCCCGGGACGCCGCCCAGGTGCGCCCGCTGCTGCCCGGCACCGAGGGCTGCGCCGCGCTGGTGACCTCGCGGATACGGATGGTCGGCCTCGCCGGGGCGCACCTCGTCGACCTCGACGTGATGTCCCCCGAGGAGGCGCTCCAGCTCTTCACGAAGATCGTCGGAGACGAACGGGTCGCCTCCGAGCGGGAGGCGGCGCTCGACGTGGTCGCCGCGTGCGGGTTCCTGCCGCTGGCGATCCGCATCGCGGCGTCCCGGCTCGCCGCGCGGCGCACCTGGACGGTGTCGGTGCTCGCGGCGAAGCTCGCCGACGAGCGGCGCCGGCTGGACGAACTCCAGGCCGGCGACCTGGCCGTGAAGGCCACCTTCGAACTCGGCTACGGCCAGCTGGAGCCCGCCCAGGCCCGCGCCTTCCGCCTGCTGGGCCTGGCCGACGGCCCCGACATCTCCCTCGCCGCCGCGGCGGCCGTGCTCGACCTCCCGGCCGAGGACACCGAGGACCTCCTGGAGTCGCTGGTCGACACCTCGCTCCTGGAGTCCGCCGCCCCCGGCCGCTACCGCTACCACGACCTCGTCCGCCTGTACGCGCGCGCCTGCGCCGAACGCGACGAGCACCCCCCGACGGAGCGGGCGGCGGCGATGTCGCGGCTGCTGGACTTCTACCTCGCGACGGCGGCCGGGGTCTACGCCCTGGAGCGGCCCGGGGACCGGCTGGTGGACCATCTGGAGCCGACCCGCACCGCGGGCCTCGCCTTCGCCGACCGCAAGGCATCCTGGGACTGGCTGTACTCGGAGGCCGTCCCCCTGCTGGCCTGCGTGCGGCAGTCGGCCACCGGGCCGACGCTGCGCCGCGCCATCGACCTGCTGTGGGCGGCGGTCGACCTGGCCGAGTCCGGCGCCAACTCCAAGGAGTACGAGGCGGCCGCCGCCGCCCTGCGGGACGCGGCGCGCACGGCGGCCGACACCCGGGCCGAGGGGCGGGCGGGGGTGGTGCTGAGCAACGCCCTGCTGTTCTCCGGCGTGTTCGACCAGGCGTACAGGGAGGCCAAGCAGGCTCTGCGGTCCGCCGAGGCGTCCGAGGACCCGCTGCCCTGCTGCTGGGCGGCGAACATCCTCGGCAGCATCGCCTTCTACCAGAAGCGCTACACCGACGCCGAGGCGTATTTCAGCCGCGCCATCGAGGAGTTCCGCGGCTGCGGGGACCTGGCCGGCTCGGCCAGCCCGCTGTGCAACCTGTCGCGCCTGCACCTCGCCACGGGCCGCGCCGACAGCGCCGTCGTCCTCGCGGGCCAGGGGACGGAGATCTACGAGACGCTCGGCCATTCCCTGCGGGTGGCCAACGGCCGGTACGCGCTCGGCATGGCGCTGGGCAAGAGCGGCCGGCACGCCGACGCCACCGCCGAACTGGAGGAGGCGCTGCGGGTCTTCCGGGACAGCCGCCAGCGGCTCTGGGAGGGGATGGCGCTGTGCCGGCTCGCCGAGGTCGACCTCGACGCCCGCACGCCGGCCCGCGCGGCGAGCAACGCGGAGATGGCGCTCACCGTGCTGCGCGGCATCGGCGGCGAGTGGCGCCGGGGCAACGTGCTGACCGTGCTGGGCAAGTCGCTGAACGGAATCGGCCAGCCGGGGCGGGCGCAGGTGTGCTGGCGCGAGGCCCTGGAGATCTACGAGAAGCTGGACTCCCCGGAGGCCGCGGAGGTCCGCACGCTGCTGACTCCGGTCGCCGCGGCGTAGCCGGCCGCCGGCGCCGGGGCCGGGCGCAGCGGTCGTTCATCGTTCGTTTATCGCCGACCGGCAGTCTCTGTCGTGTCGATCCGTCGCGTCGGGGGGCAGACGGACCGCCGCCAGTGGTCGCCGAACTCGCAGTCTAGGGTGGGCGACCCGAGTGGCCCGCCCGGCCGTCCTCGGGGGAATGGCCGGGCGGGCCCCGTAGTCCCAGAATGAGCCACCAAAGGGGAGGCAGCACCATGAGCGAGACCCGGAAGACGATCGCCGAGCCCGACAACACCCACGTCACCGGTGGTGAGGACGGCGAGGAGATCACGCCGCTGAACACCCATGTGACGAGCAGCCCGATCAAGCCGCTCGGCACGACGGACGGCGAGGCGACGCCGGACAACACCCACGTGACGGACAACCCCGCCTAGGACCGCACCACACGGGGAAGGGCCGCGGCGGCGCGGAGGGGGAGCCGCCGCGGCCGACGTGTGCCCGGGGGCCGGCCGAGGGACCGAGAGGCGTCCCGGGGCCGGCCCCCGGGCCGCGGTGTGCCGGGGAGGGGCGGCGCGTGCTCGTGCGGCCGGCACCCACGGCTCTCCGGCCGTTCGCGGCCCGCCGGCCCGGGGGTCCCGGACGCGCGGGGCGCGGGCCGCGGTCAGCGGTCGGCGACGGCCCGCCGGTCGACGGCGCAGCGGTCGATGCGGTCCACGGCCCCGGTGGAGGCGGCGGCCACCCGGAGGTTCTTCCTGCCGTTCGCCGGCACCCGCACCTGGCCGGTCGTCTCGGCCAGGGTCGAGCCGGCCGCGTCCTCGTAGTCCACCGTGACCGTGAAGAGGGCCTCGCGCCCGTTGGGGTTGGCGACCTCGACGGTGGTGTACGGATCGTCCGGGTCGGCGCAGGTCACGAGCACCGCGGTGCCGTCCTTCGGCGGCCGGGCCGTGCCGGTGGCGGAGGCGGTGGAGCGGTGGGTGGGCCGGGAGCGGTACGTACCGCCGGTGCTCGTCCCCGAGCCGTAGGGGTCGGCGGACGAGCCGCCGTAGGGGTCGCGGGACGCGCTCCCGCCGTACGAGCCGCCGCCCGACGAAGACGACGAGGACGAACTGTCGTGGTCCTGGCGGGAGTTGCTGCATCCGCCGCCGCTGCTGTGGTGGTGGCTGCGGCTCTTGTGGCCGCGGCCCGTGGAGAAACCGGTCAGTGCCAGCACCACCGCCGCCGACACCGCCGTGAACCTGAGAAACCTGAGTGTGCGCCCCCGCGTGTACATGCCGACACCCTACCCAGGGCGGCCGGGCGCACTCCGGTACGGGGCGCGCCCGGCCGGCCTCAGGCGGTCCGGGCCGTGCCGGTCCCCTTCTCCGCGTCCAGCGCGTACACGCAGCGGTCCTTGCTGCACGCGTACACGACACCGTCCCGGACCACCGGGGCGCCGGTGATCTCGCCGCCGGTCGCGAGCTTCCAGCGGAGCCGGCCGTCGTCGGCCTTGAGGGTGTACAGCAGGTGGTCCGTCGAACCGAAGTGGATTCGGCCCTCGGCGACGGCCGGAGCTCCGACCAGGTCGCCGCCGGCCTGGAAGCGCCACTTGGGCGTGCCGGTCACCGCGTCCAGCGTGTACAGCCCCCGGCCGCTGCCCACGTGGACGTGGCCCGCCGCGACGAGGACCGGGTCGATCGAGGCGCGCGCCTCGGTGGCGATGCGCCAGCGGTCGCGGCCGTCGGTGGCGTCCAGCGCGTACACCGTGCCCAGGTAGTCGGCCAGGTAGACGCCGCCGCCCGTCACCGCGGGGCCCGGCGCGAAGGCGGGCGGGCTGAGGAACACCGCCGGAGCCTCGAAGTGCCAGCGCACCCGGCCGGACGCCACGTCCACCGCGAGGACGCGGGTACCGGCGGAGATGTACGCGTAGCCGTCGGGGGCGGGGGTGATCCGCACCGGTACGCCGCCGCAGGAGGCCGCGTCGCCGATGGGGTAGGACCAGCGCTCCTCGCCCGTCCGGGCGTCCACCGCGCGCAGCCGGGCGTCCTTCCACACGTACACCGTGCCGTCGTGGACGGCGGGGCCGGCCTCCGGGGACTCGAAGTCCGTCTGCGCCCCGGTGATCTCCCACAGCTTCCGCCCCGTCGACGCCTCCCACGCCTGGACGCCGCCGCCGCGGGTGCCGGTGACGACCGTGCCCCGGTCGGCCTTCAGCGAGTACACCCAGGCGTCCGTGGACAGCCGCCACAGGTCGGTGCCCTCGCGGGCGTCGAGCGCGAACAGCGTCGGCCCGTCGGAGGCGTGGATGCGGCCGTCCGCGACGGCCGTCGACCAGGCCACGTCCCGCGTCTTGAAGCGGCGGCGGCCGGTGGCGACGTCCAGGGCGTGGACCTCGAACGAGGTGACGTAGACGAGGTCGCCGGCCACCGACGGGGTGCCCCAGACGTCGTTCGACATGCGGAAACGCCAGGGGCGCCAGCCGGCGGGCGCCTCGGCCGGGGCGGCGGGCGGGGCGACGGTGGGCGCGGGGTCGGCGCCGTTCACCCCGGCGCGCGGCCGGGACCAGGACGCGGCGAGACCGGCCTCCGGCGGGGGCGCCTGCACGGCCGCGGCCCGCGCGTCGGCGACCCGCGGGCCGGGGCCGATGGGCACCTTGCCGCCCGCGAGGCGCACCGGCCCGGTGTCGGGGGCGCCGACGGGCACCGGCGGCTGCGAGGGGGGCGGCGGCACGGCCGGCCGGCCGCCACGCCCCGCGGTGGCGGGCCGCACCGACGGACGGCCGCCGCGGCGCGTCTCGATCAGGCCCACCGCCCGCTCGGGCAGCCACGCCGAGGCCGTCCCGCTGTCGTCGGAGCCGGAGCCGAAGAGGTGCGGGGCGAGCTGGGCCTGGAGATCGGCGGGGTTGGGGCGGGCCGTGGCGTCCATCTGCATGCAGGACTCGATCAGCGGGCGCAGTTCGTCGGGCAGCCCCGCCAGGTCCGGCCCCTCGCGCAGCAGCATGAACACCGTCTCGACCGGGTTGGCGCCGTGGAAGGGCGCGTGTCCGGTCGCGGCGAACACGAGCATCGAGCCGAGCGAGAAGACGTCGCTCGCGCCGGTCACGCTGCGCGAGTCCTTGGCCTGCTCGGGCGACATGTACGCGGGGGTGCCGACCGCGACGTTCGTCATGGTCAGCCGGGTGTTCGACACCCCGGACGCGATGCCGAAGTCGATCACCCGCGGTCCGTCCTCGACGACCAGCACGTTCGACGGCTTCAGGTCGCGGTGGACGAGCCCCGCGCCGTGGATCGACTGGAGCGCCTCCGCGACGCCCGCCGCGAGCCAGCGCACCGCCTGGGCCGGGAGCGGCCCGCACTCGTTCACTATTTCCTCGAGCGAGGGGGCGGGGACGTAGGCGGTGGCGAGCCAGGGCACCGCGGCGCGCGCGTCGGCGTCGACCACGGCCGCCGTGTAGAAGCCGGAGACGGCGCGGGCCGCCTCGACCTCGCGCGAGAAACGGACCCGGAAGAGCTGGTCCTCGGCGAGTTCCGTCCGGACGGTCTTGATCGCCACGCGCCGCCCGGAGGCCGACCGCGCGAGATAGACCAGCCCCATGCCGCCGGCACCCAGCCGTCCCAGCACCTCGAACGGCCCGATCCGCCGCGGATCGTGCTGCGTCAGCTGATCCACCACTTGCCTGCCACCTCCCCGTACGGGTCGCGTCGTCCACGAGTGAACGCGACCCAGTGCAGCGTCTCACCACCGCACCGCCGCGGCGGCACGCACCCCGATTCTTCCTGGCCGAGCCACAGGTTGCGAACCCGGTTACGGATCGGGATGTCTCCGGACAAAACACCCGGCCGGGCGGGGAGGCGGGCGGTCCGGCGCGGCGCATCGCGGCCGAATGACGCCCCTCACCGGGGAGGCACCCGTTCGGACGCGCCCCTCACCCGCGGCCGGCGGCGCCGGGGACCGCGTCAGCGTTCGAGGACGGCGAACGAGGCGCCCTGGTTGTCGGTGACCACGGCCACCCGTCCGTAGGACGCCTCGAAGGGCGGCACCTGGACCCGGCCGCCGAGCCGGCCCACGCTGCGCAGCGCCTCCTCGCAGTCGCCGACCCCGAAGTGCACGAGGAAGTGGGGCGGCATCTCGGCGGGGAAGACGCCGGTGACCGGGACGCGGCCGAAGTCGGGGGTCGCGTCGGGGCCGAACAGCGCGTCGTGGAAGAGGGTGCCGTAGAAGCGGTCGACGGTCGCGGTGTCCCGGGCGTACAGCTCGGCCCAGCAGAAGGTGCCGCGTGCGTGGCGGCGGCCGAACCCGGCGTGGCCGTCGGCCTGCCAGAGGCCGAGGACGGCGCCCTCCGGGTCGGTGACGAGGGCGGCGCTGCCCAGGGGGCCGGAGGGGCCGGCCAGCCCGGTGGGCGCGGTGATGATCCCGCCGCCCGCCGCCGTGACGCGCCGGCACAGGGCCCGGACGTCCGGCGTCGCGAAGTACACCGTCCACACGGTCGGCATGCGGCCGTCGGTCTTCGGGGTGAGCCCGGCGACCGGAGCGCCGTCGCGTTCGGCGAGGACCATGGGCAGCGCCGCCGCCTCCGGCCCGGCCGGCTCCGCCGGCCGCGGGAACGTCCAGCCGAACAGCTCGCCGTAGAAGCGCTTGCCCGCCTCCACGTCGGGCAGCTGGGCGTCGACCCAGCAGGGCACGCCCTCGGGGAAGGCGGCAGGGGCATTTTCGGCCATGGGCTCAAGCTAACGGGCCCGCCCGCATCCCGCAGAGCGGGCGCATCCGCGCCGGTGACACCCCTCGGACGCACCGTCGCGGGCCCGGCTCCAAGGGGCCGCACCCCATTTGCAGTCGGCCGAATCGCGCTCCGATCACCCCTCGGTAAGCTGACGGCATGACAGGACAAGTGCGTACCGTCGACGGTCGCGTGGCCGGACGGCGTGGTCAGGCGACCCGGCAGAAGCTGCTCGACTGCCTCAGCGAGATGCTCAGCTCCTCGCCCTACCGGGATGTCAAAGTCATCGACGTCGCCCGGAAGGCGGGCACGTCCCCGGCGACCTTCTACCAGTACTTTCCGGACGTCGAGGGAGCCGTCCTGGAGATCGCCGAGCGCATGGCCGCCGAGGGCGCCGGCCTCACCCAGCTCCTCGAAGGACGCTCCTGGGTGGGCAAGGCCGGCTGGCAGACCGCGCAGGAACTCGTGGACGGCGTCCTGGAGTTCTGGCGGAAGAACGACGCGATCCTGCGCGTGGTCGACCTCGGCGCGGCCGAGGGCGACAAGCGGTTCTCCAAGCTCCGCCTGAAGATCCTCAACTCCGTGAACAACTCGCTCGCCGACTCGGTGGCCGACCTCCAGGCGAAGGGCAGGGTCGACAAGGACGTCAACCCGGCCGCCGTGGCCGGGTCGCTCGTCGCCATGCTCTCCGCGGTCGCCTCGCACCAGAAGGGCTTCCAGACGTGGGGCGTCAAGCAGGCCGAACTCCGGCCCAACCTCGCGCTGTTGGTGTATCTGGGTGTCACCGGGAAGAAGCCGACGAAGTAGCCCGTCCGCTTCCCTGCGCCCCACTTCCTGTCAGGCGGGCGGCAGTTCGCTCCGGAGCATCGCTCCGGCCGGCTGCCGCCCGCTGCGCTGCCAGGGCCGGGCCGGGTGCCGCCGGGGCCGGGCCGGGTGCCGCCGGGGCCGCGCTCCGCCCCGGCCGTCGCGCCCCGGGACTCCCGGGCCCGAGGGACGCCACCGGCCCTGCCGCGCCGCGGGCCCGCCCCTCCCCCGCCGCCGGGGCCGCCGCCCCGGCCGGCCCCGCTCCCGCGCCGCGCACCTCCCCACCCGCCGGTCCCGGCCGCGCGGGCCCGCCGTCGACGAGGCGTACACCCTCGGCGGCGAGCAACACCCTCGGCGGCGAGCACGGCGGCCCGTCGGCCCGGCCCCCGGACCCGCGGAGCCCCTTCAGCCCGGCCCCCGGACCCGCGGAGCCCGTTCCGCCCGGCGGAGGGGCGGAGCCCGTTCCGCCCGTGCGGCGGACGCCGGGCGCGGTAGCGGGAGGCGTACTGGATGCGCCGGCGCGGCCCCCGTCCCCGGCGCACGGTGGCGTCCGGCGCGGACGGCCGGTGCCGCCCGGCGGACGCGGTGGCGCCGCCCCGGGCCGGAGGGGCACCCCGCGGCGCGGGCCCGGAGCGATACTCGACCGCATGGAACCGGATCTTCACGAGCTGCTGAGGTCGCTGCGGGTGTGGGACACCGAGCTGCCGGACTTCGACCCGGGGCGGGCCCCGGCGGACCCGCTGGAGCTGTTCGCCCACTGGCTCGCCCAGGCCGCGGCGGCGGGACAGACCGAGCCGCACACCATGGCGCTGGCGACCTCCGACGAGGACGGCCTGCCCGACGTCCGCACGGTGATGCTGCACGGCGCGGACGAACACGGCTGGGCGTTCGCCACCCACGCGACGAGCCGCAAGGGCCGCCAGCTCGCCGCCCGCCCGCACGCCGCGCTCGGCTTCTACTGGCCCGCGCAGGGGCGCCAGGTCCGGGTCCGGGGCCCGGTCGGCGTCGCCTCCGCCGAGGAGAGCCTGCGTGATCTGCACGCCCGCTCCACCGGGGCGCTGGCCGCCGCTCTGGTGGGCCGGCAGAGCGAGGTGCTGCCCTCCCTGACGGACCTGGAGCGCGCCTCGGACGCCGCCTGGCGGCAGGCCGAGCGGTCCCCGGACGCCCCGGCCCCCACCTGGACCCTGTACCGGCTCCGCCCGGAGGAGGTGGAGTTCTTCCAGGGCGACGCCCGCCGCCGGCACGTACGGCTCGTCTACCGCCGCACCACCGGGGGGTGGGCCCGCGAGCTGCTGTGGCCGTGAGGCGCGCGCGGGTGCGCGGGGCGGCGGCGCCCGGTCCCGGCCCCGGCCGCCGCCGCCCGTTCGCCGGGCGCCCGGAGTTCCCGGAGGGGCAGTGGGTCCCGGCGGGGCAGCGGGTCCCGCCGGGGGTCCTCACTCCGCGGGGGCGGGCTCCGGGTCGCTTCTCACCCGGCCGTGCAGGTGGACGTCCCGGAACGCGTCGCGGCGGCCCTCCTCGAACATCGCCCCGCGCAGGGTCCCCTCGGCACGGAACCCGCACCGCTCGGCGACCCGGCAGGACACCGCGTGACCGACGGCGTGGCCGAGGTCGAGGCGGTTCAGGGCGAGGCCGGTGAAGCCGTAGCGGGCGGCGAGGGTCAGCGCGCGGGTGGCGACCGCGCGGCCCCGCGCCTCCGGGAGGACCCAGTAGCCGACGCGGGCGCAGCTCATGACGTGGTCGATCTCGTTGAGACCGATGTGGCCGAGCGCCGCGCCGCCCTCCGCGTCGGTGACGCAGAACGAGACGGCGCTGCCGTCGGCCGCGCCCGCGAGCCGGGCCCGCAGCGACCGCCGGGCGTCGTCGATGCCGTGGACGGGGCGCAGCGGGGTGTTCCAGCGCCGGAACTCCGGATCGGTCAGGCCGCGCAGGTAGGCCGCGACGTCGGCGTCGGACTCCGCGTCCCAGGCGCGCAGCCGCAGTCCGAGCCCGGTCAGCTCGGGGAAGGGGCGGACGGCGAACTGCTCGTGGACCTCGGCCATCCAGCCATTGAAACCCCTGCGTCCCCTCCGGTCACGTCCTGGACCGCCCCGGCCGGGGACGCGGACGCCCGGAGGACGGGCGGATGCCCGGAGGACGGGGGCACCCGAGCGCGACGCGCCCTGCGGGCCGCCCCCGATCCGCAGGTCCTCCGGCGCGCACCCGTCCTCCTCGGCCGCCGACCGCGCCTCCACGGCGCGGTCGGCGGCGACGACGACGGCGGGAACCCGGTGCGCGAGGGCGCCGGGCCGATTCGGGGGCCGCGCTCACAGGGCCACACCCCGCCCACCGGCATGACGATGCGTCACATCCCGTACGGGAAGCGCCCGTACGCGAGGTGACCGGCCCGGTCCCCTCAGGTCGCGGACCCTCCGGCCGGGGGCGCGAGCGGCCGCTCCGGGCGGGCCGCCGCGGCAGAACCGGCGGGCCGCCGACCGCGCCGGGCCCGCGCACCGGACGGCGGACGCCCCTCCTCCCGTGTCCGGCGCGCGCCTCCCGCCGGGGCCCGACCGGACACCGGCCGCCGGTCCCGCCGTGACGAGGCGGCCTACGCCAACGGCCGCGCCCCGCCTCCCCAGTCGTGATCAGTTCGCAACCCGATTCCGGTCTTGACCGAGACCTATCAACCGAAGTCGTGATTACGCTCGCGCACATGGCCGACTCCACTGCTTCCACGACATCCCGCCCGGTGCCCTCCCACGAGGACCGCCCGGTGTACGTGATCGGAGGCGGCCCGGGAGGACTCGCCGTGGCCCACGCGCTGCGCGCGCGGGGCGTCCGGGCCGTGGTGCTGGAGAAGTCGGACCGGATCGGGGCGTCCTGGCGGCAGCACTACGACCGGCTGCACCTGCACACCACCCGGCGCCTCTCGGCGCTCCCGGGACTCGCCATGCCCCGCCGGTTCGGCCGCTGGGTGTCGCGCGACGACGTGGTGCGCTACCTGGAGAAGTACGCCGAGCACCACCGGCTGGAGATCGTCACCGGCGTCGAGGTCTCCCGCGTCGAGCCCGCCCCCGGCGGCGACGGCTGGCTGCTGCGCGCGACCGGCGGCCGGGAGCTGACCGGCAGCGCCGTGGTGGTCGCCACCGGGCACAACCACACCCCGCGCGTCCCCCGCTGGCCCGGCCGCGACACCTACACCGGCGAGCTGCTGCACGCCCGGGCGTACCGCGCCCCCGGGCCGTACGCGGGCCGCGACGTGCTCGTCGTCGGCGCCGGCAACACCGGTGCCGAGATCGCCGTGGACCTGGTGGAGGGCGGAGCCGCGCGCGTCCGGCTCTCGGTGCGCACGGCCCCCCACATCGTCCGGCGCTCCACGGCGGGCTGGGCCGCGCAGTACACGGGCATCGCGGTACGCCGTCTGCCGGTCCGCATGGTGGACGCGCTGGCCCGCCCGCTGGAGCGGCTGACCGTGCCCGACCTCTCGGCCCAGGGCCTGCCCCGGCCCGGCACCGGGCTCTACTCCCGGGTGGGCCAGGGCGCGATCCCGGTCCAGGACGTCGGTCTCGTGGACGCCGTCCGCACGGGGAAGGTCGAGGTCGTGGCGGCGGTGGAGGGCTTCGAGGACGGCAAGGCGCTGCTCGCGGACGGCACCCGCATCGCCCCGGACACCGTGATCGCCGCGACCGGGTACGAGCGGGCGCTGGAGGACCTCGTGGGGCACCTCGGCGTGCTCGACGAACGCGGACGTCCGGCGGTGCACGGCGCCCGCACCCCGAAGAACGCGCCCGGCCTGTACTTCACCGGGTTCACCAACCCGATCAGCGGCATGTTCCGCGAACTCGCCCTGGACGCCGAGAAGATCGCCAAGGCGGTCGCCCGGCGCGCGGCCCGGCGGCGGGGCGCGGCGGGCGGAGCCGCGGCCCCGTCGGGCACCGCGGGCTGAGGCCGGTCCGCCCCCGGCTCAGCTCCGGTCGCCCGGCCGTGCCGCGCCCGGGGCGCGGTGGGACTCCGCCGTCAGTTCGGCGAGCTTCTGGAACTCGCCCAGGTCGTAGTTGGCGAGCGCGGAGTCCAGGTTCGTGAGCGCGCCGAGGCGCTCGACGAAGCCCTTCGGGTCGTACTCGATCTGCAGCGTGACCCGGCTGGCGGTGTCGCTCAGGCGGTGGAAGGTGACGACGCCCGCGTGCTCCACGCCCTCCACCGTGTGCCAGGCGATCCGGTCCTCGGGGACCACCTCGGTGAGTTCGGCGACGAAGTTCTTGTCGGCTCCCGGCAGTTGCAGCTGCCAGGCGAAGCGCCGCCCGTCGAGGGGGTCGACGCGGCGCACGTGGCTCAGGAAGGCCGGCCAGCGGGTGACGTCGCTCCACAGGCCCCACGCGACGGAGACGGGGGCCTGGACATCGACGGTTTCGACCAGAGAGGCGGACAAGGCGACTCCTCACGTGTTCCGGCTCCGGGCGGAGCGTCCGGGACGTACCGCGTACCCGCGGCGGGAGACCGCATGCGGGGCGCGCTGTGCGGGGACCGGCACCGAATCCGCGCCGATGACTGCCGGAACCGGGCAGTGAACGAAGCCCGGTCGCCGTGTGACGATGCGGCCATCGCGAAGGGCGCGGCAAGGAAGGGCGGTGAGAGCGCGTGACGTGGTTCCTGGGTCTCGGTGTCGCGGGGATCGTGCTCCTCGTCCTGTCCCTGGTCTTCGACGGGTTCCTGGAAGGCGTCCTCGACGGGATCGGCCTCGGGGACGGCCTCCTCGACGGGCTGCTGTCGCTGCCGGTGGTCGCCGGGTTCCTGTCCATGTTCGGGTTCGCCGGCGCCATCGCCCTCGGCTCGACGGGCTGGGGCACGGTGGGCGCCGTTGCGGTCGGCGTGCCGGCCGGCTGCCTCACGGGCTGGCTGGCGTACCGCCTCGGCCGGGCCCTGATGGACGACCGGTCGGGTGCGGCGCCCCGCGGGGACGACGTGGTCGGCGCCGCGGGCTCCGTGGTGACCGCCATCCCCGCCGACGGCTACGGCGAGGTGCTGCTGCGGCTGGCCGGGCAGCCGGTGAAGCTCGCGGCCCGAAGTCCGGTGCCCGTCGCCCGCGGCGCCGAGGTCTGGGTGGAGGCGGCGCTGTCACAGACGGCGGTCGCGGTACGCCCGGTCGAACACTGAGCGACCCCGTCTCCCCGCCCGGCACCGGCCGCCGGTGCCGCCGCTTCGCGGGGTGTGCGGCGCGTCCTCGTCCTCCGCTTTTCGTACGTCTGCATCGACTGCCGTCCCCCTCGGGGTGGCTGAGGGGAACATCATGAGTTCAGTGGCCATCGCCGTCGTGGGAGCCGTCGTGCTCCTCGTGCTGCTCGCCCTGGTCGTCATCACCCGCTACAAGGTGGCGGGGCCGAGCGAGGCGTTCATCGTCACCGGCCGGCGCGGCAAGAAGTCCACCGACCCCGAGACGGGCCGGATCTTCACCGACAACAGCGGGCAGAAGGTCGTCGTCGGCGGCGGCGTGTTCGTCGTGCCGTTCGTGCAGCAGAAGTTCACCCTCGACCTGTCCTCCCGGCACATCCCCGTCGCGGTGCGCGGCGCGGTCACCCTGCGCGGTGTGAAGGCCCACCTCGAAGGCGTCGCCATCGTCAAGGTCGGCGGCACCGAGGACTCCATCCGTGCCGCCGCGCAGCGGTTCCTGATGCAGCAGGAGGGCATCGTCGGCTTCACCCAGGAAGTGCTGTCGGGTGCGCTGCGCGCGATCGTCGGCCGGATGTCGGTCGAGGACATCATCCGGGACCGGGCCGCGTTCGCCGGGCAGGTCGCCGAGGAGGCCGAGGCCAGTCTGTCCGGGCAGGGCCTGGTGCTGGACGCCTTCCAGATCCAGGACATCACCACGGAGGGCTCCTACCTGGAGGACCTGGGCCGCCCGGAGGCCGCGCGGGCCCGCCAGGAGGCCGACATCGCCGAGGCCGTGGCCCGGCGCGCCGCCGAGCAGGCGCGGCTGAAGGCGGAGGAGGAGATCGCGGTCGCCCAGCGGACCTTCGCGCTGAAGCAGGCGGAGATCAAGGCGGAGACCGACGAGGCGTCCGCCCGTGCGGCGGCCGCCGGCCCGCTGGCCGAGGCGGCCCGCCGCCAGGAGGTGCTGGGCGAGCAGGAGAAGGTCGCCGAGCGGCAGGCCGCGCTGACCGACCGCGAACTCGACACCAAGGTCCGCAAGCCCGCCGACGCCGCCCGCTACCAGGCCGAGCAGGAGGCCGAGGCCCGGCGCATCGCCCTGGTCAAGCAGGCCGAGGCGGACGCCCAGCGGTCCCGGCTGACCGGTGAGGGCGAGAAGGCGCACCGCGCGGCGCTCGCGGACGCGGTCCGCATCGAGGGCGAGGCCGAGGCCGCCGCGATCGGCGCCAAGGGAGCGGCCGAGGCCGAGGCGATGCAGAAGAAGGCGGACGCCTTCGACCGGTACGGCGACGCGGCCGTGCTGCAGATGCTGGTGGAGGTCCTGCCGCAGGTCGTCGCCAAGGCGTCCGAGCCGCTGAGCGCCGTCGACAAGATGACGGTCATCTCGACCGACGGGGCCTCGCAGCTGTCCCGCACGGTCGCCGACAACGTCGCCCAGGGCGTGGAACTCCTCAACTCCACCACGGGCGTCGACCTCGCGGCGCTGCTGAAGAACATCACCGGCCGGGCGGAGGACGGGCAGTCCGCGAACGGCGCGTCCGCCGAGGCGGACGGCCGCATCGAGATCTCCGGCTGACCCGCGCGCACCACGGGAGAGCCCGGACCGCCTCGGCGGTCCGGGCTCTCCCGCGTCCACGGGCGGCGCGGACGCGGGTCCGGGGGCCGCTGCGGCGGACGGGTCGGCGGACCGCGGGACGCGCGCGGGAGGACGCGGAACGCTCCGCCGGGGCGGCCCGCGGGCACCCGGTCCGTCGCGCCCTCCGCGCCTCCCCGCGCCGGGAGGCCCGGCGGCGGACGGCGGGGGGAGCGGGTGATCGAGTTCTCGGGAGGCCCTCGGGGTGACTACGATGCCCGCCACGTGCCGGCACCGCATGACTTCCGGGAGAGGGGCAAGACGCGAAGAAGTCCGCCGGATGTCCACCGAGGGGGTACTCGTGAGGGAGACGCTGCGGCCGCCGGAGCGGCAGGGGACCCGGGTCCCGCCACCGCGCACGGAACCCCCCGGGCGTCCCGCGGACGGCGGAGCGCCCCGCACCCCCCGCGGCGAGCCGGCCCCGCCCCCGCGCACCGCACGGCGCGACCCCTTCTTCGACAACGCCAAGTACCTGGCCATCGTGCTGGTCGCCATGGGGCACGCCTGGGAACCGCTGCGGGACGACAGCCGGGCGGCGGCGGCCCTCTACATCACCGTCTACACCTTCCACATGCCGGCCTTCATCGTGATCTCCGGCTACTTCTCGCGGACCTTCGACGCGAGCCCCGCCCGGATCAGACGCCTGGTGACCGGCGTCGCCGTCCCGTACGTGGTCTTCGAGATCGCCTACTCCCTGTTCAAGCGGTGGGCGGACGACGATCCGGGCCACCCCGTCAGCCTGCTGGACCCCTGGTACCTGACCTGGTTCCTCGGCGCGCTGTTCATCTGGCGGCTGACCACGCCGCTGTGGCGGGTGGTGCGGTGGCCGCTGCCGCTCGCGCTCGCCGTCGCGGTCCTCGCCGCGGTCTCCCCCGACATCGGCGACGACCTCGACCTCCAGCGGACCCTGCAGTTCCTGCCGTTCTTCGTCCTCGGGCTGCTCCTGCGGCCGGAGCACTTCGACCTCGTGCGACGGCGCGCGGCGCGCGTCCTGTCCGTCCCCGTCTTCGCGACCGCGCTGGCGGTCGCCTACTGGGCGGCCCCGCGGGTCAAGGCGGCCTGGTTCTACCGCCGCGACAGCGCGCAGGAACTCGGCGCCCCCGGCTGGACCGGCGCCGCCATGACGCTCGCGCTCTTCGTCTGCTCGGTGCTCCTCGTCGCGTGCTTCCTCGCCTGGGTGCCCGGCCGTGCCAGGTGGTTCACCGCGCTGGGCGCCGGAACCCTGTACGGCTATCTGCTGCACGGCTTCCTCGCCAAGGGCTCCCGCTTCTGGGACTGGTACGACCACGGCTGGGTGCACCGGCCGCTCGGGGAGATCGCCGTCACCGCCTTCGCGGCCGTCGTGATGACGCTGCTGTGCACCCCGCCCGTGCAGCGGACCTTCCGCTGGGTGATGGAGCCGAGGATGAGCTGGGCGTTCCGAAAAGACGCCGTCGCGTCGGCCAGAGCGCGGGAATCCAGGTGACCGGGCCGGCGCGGCCTCCCGACGTGCGCTTCGAGCACGTCGCCGCGCCGGTTCCCGAGGGACTGCGGACGATCGTCGTCCGCGACGGCGAGGGCCGGGTCGTGGGCCGCCTCGCCTACCAGGTCTGCCGGCCGTGCCGGCTGGGATACGTGGAGTGCGTCGCCGTCTCACCCTGCCGGCAGGGCCGGGGGATCGGCCGCCGGGCCCTGCACACCGCGCTGTCCCAGGGCGCGGACCACACCTGGTCCACCTCGCGCCAGTCTGCCGACGGCCGCCGTTTCTTCGCCGCCGTCGCGGAGGAGACGGACCGGGACTTCCCCGCGACGGCGGCGCGCTGCCCGCACATGCTGGCCGCGCGTCCCGGGGGCCCGGTCCGCAACCTGCTCGCCCGGCACCGCCTGTAGCCCACTCCGGCCCGTACGCACTCCCCGCGGCCCACCCGGACCCGTACGTTCCCGGCCCGGCACGGCCCGTCGCGCACCCGCCGCCGGCACACTCGGGCCCGTCGCGCACCCGGCCCCCGCCGCCCACCCCCTCGCGCACCCCGTCGCGCAGCGGCGCCACGACACGGTGTCCGCGCCGAGCCTCTGCCGGCCGGGCCGGGCGGCGCGCGTGCCCTCGGTCCCGGGCTCGCCTGCCGCCGTCAGGGGGCGGGCGCTCCCTCGGCCTGGGCCTCGATGTCCTCGATGCCGCTGGGGCGGCCGGCGCGGGTCCAGCGGACGTAGAGTCCGGCGGCGATCAGCAGCGTGCCCACGAGCGACAGCACCGGCCAGCCGCGCAGCAGGTTGACCGCGAGCGTGAACGCGACGGCCAGCGCGGCGAGGGCGTTGACCCAGGCCAGCACGGAGCTGCCCTCGTCGCGTGCGAAGCGGGTCATCGCGAGCAGCCCCACGAGGAAGCTGACGAAGACCGCGACGGCGTAGAAGAGGACGAGTTCCTGCTCCTGGCCCGCCGCGGCGACGATGATGACGGCCGCGGCGGCGAGGTAGACGACGACGGACCAGTACGGGGTGTGGTGACGGTTGGTCCGGCCGAGCACCGGGGGCAGCACGCCGGGCCTGTCGGAGGTGCCGGCCAGGGCCTTCAGCAGGCCCGGTCCCGCCTGGAAGGAGGAGCTGGCGGCGGCGAGGAGGAGCAGCGAGCTGGTGAGCTGGAAGGCGCTGTAGAGCCAGCCCGGTCCGGCCGCGGCGTTCGCGATGTCGGCGATCTGGGTGGAGTCGGTGCCGGGCACCCCGATGTGCAGGCGGACGGCGAGCGTCGTGAGGGCCAGGGTGAGGCCGCCGACGATCACCACCAGCAGGGCCAGGGTGCCGCGGCCGAAGCCGCGGCGCTCGTCGTCGCCGAGCTGGCCGAGCTGGGCGATGGCGGTGGACGGGGCCTCGACTCCGGTGGCCAGGGCCATGGCCACCGGGAACGCCAGCACCACGGCGATCATCGCCGAGTGGCCGGGGGCGGTGGCCGCCGCCGCGTGGCCCTGCGCGTGGGGCGCGGTGAAGCCGAGGACCAGCACGGCGACGGAGATCACCACGAACGCCACGGTCATGACGGCGAACAGCAGCCGTCCTCCGTGCCCGAACCAGGTCAGCCCGGCCACCACGAGCAGCAGGAGCAGCGCCAGCGGGACCCGGAACGGGGCCAGCGCGGGGAACAGGGCGATCACCGCGCTGGCCGCGGCCGAGATGGAGATGCCGATGGTCAGCACGAAGTCGACGACCAGGGCCCCGATGGGCAGGAACGTCCAGCGCGGTCCGAAGGCCCGTGCCGCGGCGGCAGCGGCGCCTCCTCCCTTGGGGAAGCGGCGGACCAGCTGCCAGTAGTTGGCGGTCACCACGACCACCAGGCCGATCACCAGGCTCATGGTGGGCAGCAGGAGGGCGAGGTCTCCGTGCAGGGCGCGCAGCGCGGCCTCGATGGCGTACGCGACGGAGGACACCGGGTCGGCGATCACCGCGAAGGCGAACGCGAAGAAGAGGACGGACCGGCGCGGCGCACGGCCCCGGGGGGCACCGGGCTCCGAGGGGACCTCGACCTGACGAGTGGACAGCACGCGAAGACCTTTCGGACGGCAACGATGATGGAAGTTCGCCGACCAGGCTTCCCGGCACACCAGGCGTCAACGCTACGCCAGAGTCCTGCATGTACACCATCAACAATCCGTCAAGGAAGGGTCAAACTGCCAGGTGAGTGCCGGATCGGGTGATCCCTCGCACGGGATCGGCCGCCGTGTCGCCGCCGGCCGCCGTCGCGACCGCCCGGACCGCCCGGCGCCCGGGAGGGACACCGCGCACCTCACGCCCGGGAAGCACCCCTGGCGCACGGTCGGTGCACGGTTCGCGGTCGGTGGGTACGTCGGCCTCGGGCGGGCCGCGCACGGGAGCGGGCGGCCCCGTTGAGGGCCCCTCCCGGTGAGGGGACGGGGACGGGGCCGCCCTCCCCGTTGAGGGCCCCGGAGCCCCGGGGCCCTCAACCGGCCGCGGGCCGCACGGTCACGGCCCGCGGCACCGCCGGACGGCGGCGCCGGATCACCAGCGCCATCAGCGCCGCCACCGCGCACAGCGCGCCGGCCGCGTACCAGACCACGTCGTAGGAGCCGAAGCGGTCGCGGGCGACGCCGCCGAGGAAGGCGACCAGCGCCGCGCCGACCTGGTGGGAGGCGAGGACCCAGCCGAACACGATGGCGCTGTCCTCGCCGTAGTGCTCGCGGCACAGGGCCAGGGTGGGCGGCACGGTGGCGACCCAGTCCAGGCCGTAGAAGACGATGAAGAAGATCATCGGAGGGCGCACGTCGGGGGCGAGCAGCATCGGCAGGAAGAGGAGCGAGACGCCGCGCAGCGCGTAGTACACGGCCAGCAGGCGGCGCGGCTCGAAGCGGTCGGTGAACCAGCCCGAGGCGATCGTGCCGACCACGTCGAAGACCCCGACGACCGCGAGCAGCGAGGCCGCCGCCGTGATGGGCATGCCGTGGTCGTGGGCGGCCGGGACGAAGTGGGTCTGGACGAGCCCGTTGGTCGAGGCGCCGCAGATGGCGAAGGTTCCGGCCAGCAGCCAGAAGGGTCCGGTGCGCACGGCGGAGGACAGCACGCCGAGCGTGCGCCGGGCGGCGCCGCGCACCGGCTCCGGCTTCGGCACGAACTCCGCTGCACCGTAGGGCTTCTGCCCGAGGTCCGCCGGGTGGTCGTGCAGCAGCAGCCAGACGAAGGGGACGACGGCGAGCGCGGCGAGCGCCACGGTGACGGCGGCAGGCCGCCAGCCGTGCTCGCTGACGATCCAGGACAGCACCGGCAGGAAGATCAGCTGACCGGAGGCGGAGGCCGCGGTGAGGATGCCGGTCACCAGGCCCTTGCGTTCGGTGAACCAGCGGTTGGTGACGGTCGCGGCGAAGGCGAGCGCCATCGACCCGGTGCCGAGGCCCACCAGGAGGCCCCAGCAGAGCAGCAGTTGCCAGGCGGCCGTCATCCGGACGGTGAGACCCGAGCCGACGGCGATCACGGTCAGCGCGACCGCGACGACGCGCCGGATGCCGAAGCGGTCCATGAGGGCGGCGGCGAACGGCGCGGTGAGGCCGTAGAGGGCGAGATTGACGGAGACGGCCGCGCCGATCGTGCCGCGCGACCAGCCGAAGTCCGCGTGCAGGGGGTCGATGAGCAGGCCCGGCAGGGAGCGGAAGGCGGCCGCGCCGATGATCGTCACGAAGGTGACGGCGGCGACGAACCACGCGCGGTGGACGCGGCGGGGGGCGGTCGGTCGGACGGGCCGGGAGTCCTCCGCGGCGGGTACGGCTTCGCTTGTCTCGGTCACGTCCCCGAGCTTCGGGCACGGGACGCGGCCGATCCACTGGCCCGAAGGACAGCATTCGTTAGGATCGGGCCATGGCCTCGTCGCACGCGTTCCGCCCGCACCGTGTCGTCGTGCTGGCCCTGGACGGCCTGCTCCCCTTCGAGCTGGGCATCCCGCAGCGCATCTTCGGCAAGGCCCGCGACGGCGCCGGCCGTCCGGTGTACGAGGTGGTGACGTGCTCGGCGCGGCCACCCGGCCCGGTCGCCACGGACGCCGACTTCGCGGTGCTGGTCGCCCACGGCCCCGAGGCGCTCGGCACCGCCGACACCGTGGTGATCCCGGCGTCGTACGATCTGGGCCCCGTCGTGCGGGACGGCGTGCTGACGCCCGAACTGGCCGCCGCCCTCGCCCACATCCGCCCCGGGACCAGGCTCGTCTCCATCTGCACCGGCGGCTACGTGCTGGGCGCGGCCGGCTACCTGGACGGCCGCCCGGCCACCACGCACTGGATGCACGCCGAGCACTTCCAGCGGATCTTCCCGACGATCCGGGTGGACGCCGGCGTGCTGTTCGTCGACGACGGCGACGTGCTGACCTCGGCGGGTGTCGCCGCGGGGATCGACCTGTGCCTGCACATCGTGCGCCGGGACCACGGCGCCGCCGTCGCCAACGACGTGGCCCGGCGCACCGTCGTCCCGCCGCACCGGGACGGCGGCCAGGCGCAGTTCGTCCGGCGCCCCGTCCCCGAGGCGCAGTCGGCCGGGACGGCCGGTGCGCGGGCCTGGGCGCTCGGCCGGCTCCACGAGCCGATCCGGCTGCGGGACATGGCCGCGCGGGAATCCCTGTCGGTCCGCACCTTCACCCGCCGCTTCCGCGAGGAGGTCGGCGTGAGTCCGGGGCAGTGGCTGACCCGGCAGCGCGTCGAGCACGCCTGCCGGCTGCTGGAGTCGAGCGGCCTGTCCATCGACCAGGTCGCCCGGGACTCCGGGTTCGGCACCGCCCAGTCGATGCGCCAGCATCTCCAGGCGACGCTCGGCGTCACCCCGACCGCCTACCGGCGCACCTTCCGGTCGGCTGCCGTCGGTGATCCGGAGCAGGAGGGCCCGGCGGCCGTCGGACGCGGGTGACACCCGGGCGGCCGCGGGCACGTCGGCCGCCGCCCGCGGCCGGACCGACGGCACCGCGCCCGCCCGCCTGCCGGCGTGCGCGTCCTGATCCCGCGTGCGGCGACAGGTGCCGCCGGGTGCGCGCCCCGGTGGCCGTCGCCGCTTTCCACCCGGGCCCGGTCGGCCGCCGCCCCGGCGCGGTGCGCGCCGGGGCGGCGGGTGGACCGGTCCGGTGCCGCGCGAGCCGGGCCCGCTTCACACTCACGCCGGGCCCGCCGAGGAGTCGACGCCGCAGGGCCGGAACCGGCACTGCGGAGAGTTGTCCACACGCTGTGGACAAGAGCGGCGGCCCGCCGTCCCGCCCTCGGCGGTGTCCGATCGGTTCACGGGCGGGGGCGGCGACCCTCCGGCAGCCCGGGCGCCCGTCCGGTCCCGCGGGTTCCGGCGCCGAGCTTCACGGGCGGCACCGGCACCCCGCGGCCTGGCGGCGCCCTTCGGCAGCCCGGACTCCCGTCCGGTCCCGCGGGTTCCGGCGCCCGGGCTCCGGTTGACGGCGCGTCTCCCCCACTCCCGACCGCGCCCGGCGCGAGGTCCCCACCCCGTCCCGGGCGCGCCGCACGCGCCGCCCTCCGCCTCCGGCGCCCCCGCCCGGCCCCTCCTGCCTCCGAGGAACCGACGCCGCGTCGCGACCCGCACTCGCCGAGGACCCCCGTCACCGGAGCCCTCGCCGTCCCCTCGCGGCGCGTCGCTGACCACAAGCGTGATCAAACGGACACCGCACGTCAACAGAGGGATCGCCAATTCCGGCCGGTACGCCCCTTTTGGGACAGCGCGCGCGGAAGCACGGCCCGGCGCATGCGGCCGATGCCGCCGCCGAGCGGGGCGCGTTCGCCCGTCTCCGCCCCTACCGCGCCCGCAGCGCCGTCCGCCCGCGCGCGGACGGCGCCGGATCAGGGCGGGTCGCGAACGTCCCGCCCTCCGGTCGGAGTTGGCGGGGCCGCGCGGCGCCGGAGTACGTGCGGGGCGTCGCGCGGCGGGCGGGAAGCGCCGGACAGGCTCTAGACCGCCTCGTACGCGAAGTCCTCGTAGGCCGGATAGCGGGCGCCCGCGGAGGCGCCCGACGCGCAGCGGTCCACCTCGCACCAGATGCGCTTGCCGGCACCCTCGGGATTCCAGCCCCAGCGGTCCGCCAGGCCGTCGACCAGTTCCAGGCCGCGGCCGTTGGTGTCGTCGCCTTCGGCGTGCCGCGGCATCGGCGGCCGGGCGCACGCGTCGGCGACCTCCAGGCGCACCGTGGCGGCCTCACCGCCGCCGGGCAGGCACAGCCGCAGCACGGCCGGACAGCCGGTGTGCACCACGGCGTTCGTGACGAGCTCGGAGACGAGCAGGATCAGCGTCTCGGCGAGCGGTTCGTCGGCCTTTATCCCGGAACCCGCGAGCCGGGAACGGGCCCACCGCCGGGCTCGCCCCACCTCCGCGGGGTCGGGCCGGATCTCCAGCTGCACTTGAAGCACCTGCACCGCTCACACCATCCGAACCGGCGGACACATCGCCTCGCGCCTCACAAGGGCCACGATCGTAGCCATTTTCTGCATGGCCAGAACAAGAATCACGGACCGTGATTCCCTTGCGAGACAGCATGGTTGACGTACAGTCACCCCAACAAGCGCTTCGGGCATATTCCAGCGCGAAGGAGTACGCGTGCGGCATACTGTGCGACGCTCGCCACGGGGAGTCGAACAGGCAGGTACGGGGATTCGTCCTGCCTCGCGAGCGGCGCGCATCGCCGGGTACGGCGCCGCCTCCGGGGCGCCACCGGGCCGACTCAGCCTCGGAACCACTCGCATCCCACACAAGGTACCGGAGCGCGGCACCGACTCCGGGCCGTGACGAGTCCGGCCGCGGGCCCGCACCGGTGCGGACGCTCCGTGACGACCGTGTGCCACGATCCGTGACACCCCTCTTCCCGGCCCTCGACGTCGCCGCAGCGCAGCGCCCCCGTCGGACCGGTCCGGCGCCGGGCCCCGCCGCGAGCACCTCCTCACTCTGCGTGCGGCGACGGGTGCGAGGGGTGCGCGCTCGGGCGGGTCGCACGGCGCGGGCGGGCGTCGGACTCCCAGGTGAGGCCCCTGCCGCCGCGCGCCGGGGCGGCGGCGGCGGACGGCGGGTGCGGCGGTCTCCGCGGCGAACTGCCGGAGGGAGGCGGTGCCGGCGGGTCCGGCGGCGGCGGGCCTGCGCCCCGCACCGGCCCGGCCCGGACGAGCCGCTCCGCGGCGGGGCGCCGGACGGTCCGAAAGGCCCCGATCGGGCGGGCGAACTGCTCGCGCGTCCGGGCGTGTTGCCCGGCCGCCCCGCACCTCCGCGCGGGGCCGCCCGGCCGTCCCCCCGCGGTGCGCGGGGAGAGGGGGCGGGCGCCGCGGGGCGAGGCCGGGCGGGCGGTGCGGCGGAGCCGGTGCGCGCGGTGCGCGCGTACCGCCTGGGGGAGCGGCACCCGCAGAAGAGGGGCGCCGCGGGCGTCGGTCCTACTCGGGCACGGTGAAGTAGCGGGCGAAGGCGGCCACGACCTCGCCCTCGCCGACCCGTCCGTCGGTGTCGGCGTCGAGGGCCGCCGCGGCAGCGGCGGCGGTGGCCTCGTCCGCGCCGAGCGCGGTGATGACGCGCCGGGTCTCCTCGACGGTGGCCGTGCCGTCCCCGTCGCCGTCGGCGACCGCGAGGGCGGCGTGCAGGAAGGGGCGGGCGATCTCGGCGAACCGCTCGGGGTTGTCCCGCAGCCGCTTCACCGCGCCGCTCACGAACTCCTCGCGGGTGATGCGCTGGTCGCCGTCCCGGTCCGCTATGCCGGCCATGCCCTGCCAGAACGCCTCGGCGCCGATGTACAGGGCCTGGCCCTTGTCCGACCGCGCCGCCGTACCGAACTCGGCGAGCACGGCCTTGGCCGCGGCGTTGAAGTCCTCCCGGTCGATGTAGCCGTTGCCGTCCTGGTCGAACCCGGCGAACCGGGCGGCAATCCTGCGCTCGTACTCGGTGCTGACCATGGGTGTTCGGACCGCCTCACTTCTCAGCCGGCCGTGGCCGGACTGCGGTTCATCTGGCTCGGAGCGTACGACGAGCGGCGGGGCGCGGGAGCCGAAAACGACGGTTGTGCCAAGACCGGGGGAGTTCCGGGACGACGGCGTCGCACGGCCGGGCGCGTCGCCCGCGCGCGGCGGCCGGGGGCCGGGGAGCCGCGCGGCGGCCGGTGTGACGCGCTCCACGACGGCGGGCCGGCGCGGGCGGACGGCGCTCAGGCGGACAGCGGGCGGGCGTCCTCGTCGAGGGCCGCGTCGACGTCGGGGTAGACCTCGAAGAGGCGGCGCACGCCGAGCGCCGCGAGGACGCGGTTGACGTGGGAGCCGTCGACGGCTCCCTGGGCGGGCAGGATCAGCCGCAGCCGCCCCTGGCAGGAACGCATCAGGCGGCGGGTGGCGATCAGCACGCCGACACCGCTGGAGTCGCAGAAGAGGACCCCGGAGAGATCGAGGACGATGCTGTGCCGCCCCTCGGCCACCACGTCGTGCACGCCCTGGCGCAGCACGGGCGCGGTGACCAGGTCGAGTTCGCCCGACACCCGCAGCACGGCCCACTCGCCTTCGTCGCGGATCACCGCGTCCAGGCCGTCCGCGCGGCTCCGGCCCGCCCCGCCGGGCGCGCCGCCCCGGCCGTCGGTCTCGTTGAGCGTCACCGCCACGCCTCTCGCTCGCCTCGTCCTGCAGAACCGGAAGCCATCCGTACGCTTCCTTCCAGCGCGGCTGCCCAGCCGTCATGCCGCGAAACACCGAACCGCGCCCACGCGCCCCGGGCTCCCATGAAACACGCATCCGCTCCGAAGGAAACGTCGATCCACGGTCGAAAATGCTCAATGAGGGGTCGATTTCGGTCGCATCCGATCCCAAGGACTCATGGACGGGAGCCGAAGCGGCGCGCTTCTACCATCCATGGCCGGTTCGGGGGCGCACATTGGCGCAAAGGGGCGTGCACGGCCGGACGTGCCGACTACATTCAGGACAGCAGGTGCGCCCACGCTGGACGGCGGCCGGCATGACGGTCCGGTGGACGGGGACACGTCGGTACACCGGCCGCACGCAACGGCCCGGGCACGACAGCGCACGACGAGGGGGCAGGGGGCCGCATGGCGAAGCAGGACACACCGCCCCGCTGGGACCGCACGATGCAGCAGCGGCTCGCACGCGGGGAGGCGGCGGCACTCGGCGAGTTCTACGACCGGTTCGCCTCCCTCGTCCACGGTCTCGCCCACCGGGTGCTCGGCGACGAGCGGGCCGCCGACGGCATCACCCGCGAGGTCTTCACCCATGTCTGGGAACACCCCGACGCCTACGACCCGCGGCAGGGACCGCTGCGCTCCTGGGTGGCCGGTCTGACCCACCGGCTGGCCGTGCAGCGGCTGCGCGCCACCGAGACGGCGGCTCTCGCGCAGGGCGGCGACGGCACCGCCGAGGAACTGGAGCGCAAGGTGCGCAGCGCCTCCGTGGCGGCCCGCGCGGACTACATCGTCACCTCCATGCCCGCTCCGCTGCGGGCCGCCCTGGACCTGGCCTACTTCCAGCGCCGCGACTACCGCCAGACGGCGGCCGACCTCGGCGTGACCGAGGACGAGGCCCGCCGCCGGCTCCGGCTCGGCCTGCAGCTGCTGTCCACCGCGCAGGACACCGGCCGCGCGGTCCCGCCGTCCCCGTACGGAGGTGCGCGGTGAGCGCGGAGGCGGACCGTCCGGGCCCGGACGGCCACGGGGACGGCCCCGAGGACGACGGTGCCGGCCACCAGGGCCGCGACGCCCGGACCGGCAGCGCCGGACACCGGGAGCACCCCGGGGAACCGGACGGCTCCCGGTCCCCCGGAGAGGACGGCGGGCACCCGCACCCGCAGGAGCACCCGGAGAACCCGCAGCACGTGGAGCACCCGGAGCACCCGCAGGCCGGGATACCGCTGCCCCGGTCCTCGGTGGAGGACACCGGCCTCCCCCTTCCCCGGCCGGCCCTCTCCCCCGAACCGGACCCGTTCCCCGAACCCGCCGCGCAGCCCGGGACGGCCGGCGCCCCGGCGCCGCTCGCCCTCGAACACGGCGTCCTGAAGTCGCTGCTCGGCGCGTGGGCGCTGGCGGCCTGCTCGGCCGAGGAGACCGCGGCCGTCGAGGAGCACCTGGGCGCCTGCGGAGCGTGCGCCGACGAGGCGATGCGGCTGCGCGGGGCGGTCGCCCTGCTGCACCCCGCGGAGAGCTTGGACCTGGACCCCGCGCTGCGCACCCGGGTCCTCACCGGCTGCCTCGACCGGCGCCCGCCCCGCATCCCCGTCCCCTCCTGGGCGGACGCCTACGACGCGGAGACGGCCCGGCTCGACGCCCTGCTCCAGGACATCGGCGGCGCCGAGTGGCACGCCCCGGTGCGGCTGCGCTGGTTCGACGGACGGGCCCCGGCCGACCGCCGCACCACGGTCGCCGGAGTCATCGCCCACCTGCTCAGCGTGGACGGTCTCGTCGCCGTCGCGCTGGGCCTGGACGACCCGCTCGGCGAGACGGACACCCCGGACCGGACCCCGCAGGGGCGCACCGAGACGTACTGGCGTTCCTCGCACTTCCCGCCCACCCGGTCGGTGCGCGGCCCCTGGCGGGCGCAGAGCCACGCCATCGTGCGGACGGCGTCCTTCGTGGACGACGGAACCGTGCGCGCGGACGGGACGGACACCGTCGGCCTGACCGTGCCGTACGGCGACTTCGCGCTGCCGCTCGGCGACGCGATGCTGGACCGCGCCTTCGAGTGCTGGGTGCACGCCTGGGACATCGCGGACGCGGTGGACTACCCCTACGAACCGCCCGCGCCCCGGCATCTGCACCGGATGATCGACCTGGCCGCGCGGATGCTCCCCGGGTCGCTGGCCGAGCGGCGCAGGGTGGGTCTGTCGTCCCCGGCGGCCCGGCACCTGGTCGCCGCGGGGACCGGGGGCCGCAGTCTGCGCCTGGAGATCGAGGGGTCCGGGGGCGGCGACTGGCTGATCCCGCTGGACTCCCCGGACGCGGTCGGGTCGGCCGAGCACGAGGTGGCGCATGTCGCGCTGGACGGGGTGGAGTTCTGCCGCCTCGCGGCCGGCCACGTCTCCCCGGAGGAGGCCGCCGCCGGGCAGGACGGCGACCGCGCGGCCATCCGCGACGTCCTGTTCGCGGCGGCGTCGCTGAGCCGGATGTGACGCACCGGCGGGAGCCCGCCCGCCGGGCACCCGCACCGGCAGCGCCGCCCCGGGTCCGCCGCCTGCGCCCCCGGGCCCGTCCCCGCCAGGGCGCCGGCCGGGCGGGGCGCGGCACCGGGGCGCCCGCGCTGCGATCCGAACGCCGACCCCGACGGCTCGCGGCGTCCGGTGCGGAGCGGCGCCCGGGTGCCCGATGTACTCGGGTGATGGGACAACGCGGTGCGGAGCCGGGCGCCGCGAGCCCTGCCGAAGGCGCCCATCCGGCTGGTGCCGTGACCGGAACGCACCGCCGGACGGCCCGCGACGTCCCGTGCGGGGCGGCGCGCGGCGGAGCGGCGCGCGCGTGCCGGGCGGACTTCGACGGTGCGGCAACGCGGCGAGGTGCCGTGCCGGGCGTCGCGAGCCGGCGAGCCCTGCCGGTCAGGGCACTAGGCGAAGACGACCGTCCGGCGGCCGTTGAGCAGGATGCGGCGCTCGGCGTGCCACTTCACCGCGCGGGCCAGCGCCTGGCACTCGACGTCCCGGCCGATGGCGACGAGCTGGTCTGGGGTGACGTCGTGGCCGACGCGCTCGACCTCCTGCTCGATGATCGGGCCCTCGTCGAGGTCGGCGGTCACGTAGTGCGCGGTGGCGCCGATGAGCTTCACACCGCGGGCGTGCGCCTGGTGGTAGGGCTTGGCGCCCTTGAAGCTCGGCAGGAAGGAGTGGTGGATGTTGATGATCCGGCCGCTGAGCTGCTTGCACAGGTCGTCGGAGAGGACCTGCATGTAGCGGGCGAGGACGACCAGTTCGACGCCCTGCTCGCGGACCAGCTCCAGCAGCTGCGCCTCCGCCTCCGCCTTGGTGTCCTTGGTCACCGCGATGTGGTGGAAGGGGACGTCGTAGGAGCCCACGAGTTCGGCGAAGTCCGTGTGGTTGGACACCACGGCCGCGATGTCGACGGGCAGGGCGCCGATGCGGGCGCGGAAGAGCAGGTCGTTCAGGCAGTGGCCGAACCGGCTGACCATGAGGACGATGCGCATCCGGTCCTCGGCCCGGTGGATCTGCCAGTCCATCGCGAAGGCGTCGCCGATCGCCGCGAAGCTCGCCCGCAGCTTCTCCACCGATACCGGTGACTCCGCGGAGAAGTGCACCCGCATGAAGAACAGGTCCGTGTCGTGGTCGCCGAACTGCTGGCTGTCCTCGATGTTGCAGCCGGTCATGAACAGGTAGCTCGACACGGCGTGCACGATGCCCTGCTTGTCGGGGCAGGACAGGGTCAGGACGTACTGCTCGGCGGCGGGCGCGCTCCCGCGGACGGACGGCTCATTCATGCAGCACAGGTTCCCACACCGGCTCCGCCCGGGGGACTGCCGTCCCGCACCGCGGACGGCCCACGGGCCCGGGGGCGGCGGCCGCGGCCCCCGGGGGCGCACCCGCACCGCCGTCCGGCACCGCACCGCACCGCACCGCACCGCACCGCACCGCACCGGCCAGGGGTCCCCGGTGCCGTGCGGCCGACGACGGCCGCACGGTCGCGGGACGTTACGCGGACCGCGTCAGGATGCGCAGGACCTCCAGGGTGCGCGGCGGGACGTCCGCGTCCTCGCCGTCGCTCGTCGCCAGCCGGACGTGCGCGGCGCGGGCCGCGTGCACGGCGTCCGGCCACCCCTGGTGGTCCAGGTAGGCGGAGACCGGGGCGTCCGGCCCGACCTGGTGCATGATCCGCAGGACCCGCAGCACGGCGGTGTCCACGAGGGCCGCCTCCTCCGCGTCCCGGAAGATCGTGCCGACGTACTTCTCGGCGGACCAGTTGTCGAGCCAGGTGTCCTCGACCAGGCGGTACACGGCGTCGGTGACGTCCCCGTACCCGTCGACACCGGCCAGCCAGACGTCGCGCTGGAAGGCGGGGTCGGAGAGCATGTGCAGCGCGGAGCGCACATTGCTGCGCCAGCGCCACCACGGCATGTCGTTCAGTGGCATGCCGCCCATGGTGGTGGAGCGACGGCCGCGACGGGAAGAGTTCTCCGAACCTTGCACGGTCACCGATCGTACGTTCCTCGCGAAAGGCACGTCATCGGCCCCTGCACTTCACCTCTGCGTCATCCCCTCTTGACCCCGGGTAACGCGGAGGTTCGCGATGTGGGGGAATCGTGCGTGTCCATGACCGGTAGGCGACGTACGCGCACCCCGTCCCCCCGTCCGCGCCGTCGGCCCCTCAAGGCCGTCCTGCTGTCCGCCGGCGCGCTGGCCGCGTGCGGGTCGATCGCCGTCGGATGCGGGGCCGTCCCCGGTGCCACGGGGGGCTCGGGGGACGGCACCGTCAAGGTGATGACCTGGGCGCCGGAGAAGACGGCGGCCACCAACAAGCCGGGCATGCCCGCCCTGGCCCGCGCCTACGCCCGCTGGGTGAACGCCCGCGGCGGCATCGCCGGGCACCGGCTGGAGGTCCTCACCTGCAACGACCACAACGACTCCATCGACGCCGCGCACTGCGCCGAGCGGGCCGCGGAGGAGAACGTCGTGGCGGTGGTCGGCTCCTACAGCCAGCACAGCCGGTCGTTCCTCTCCCCGCTGGAGAGCGCGGGCATCCCCTACCTCGGCGGGTACGGCGTCACCGAGGCCGAGTTCACCAGCCCCCTGTCCTATCCCGTCAACGGCGGCCAGCCCGCCCTGCTGGCCGGCCTCGGCGAGCAGCTGGGCGGGGCCTGCGGCCCGGTCTCGCTGATCCGGCCCGACACCACGGCCGGCGACCAGCTCCCGGTGCTGCTCGACTCCGGCCTGACCAAGCGGGGCCACGCGCCCGCCGCCGACCAGCGGGCCGCCGAGGACGCCACGGAGTACTCCAGCCCCACCCGGCAGGCGCTCGCGCACGCGACCTCCGATCCGGCCGAGCGCGGCTGCGTGGTGCCCGCCCTCGGCGACCGCACCAACACCTTCATGGACTCCTTCCGGCGCGCCGGCACGGCGTATCCGAAGGTCCGCACCGGCACGGTCATCGGCAGTGTCGACCAGTCGCAGATCGACGCCACCGGCGGCACGTCGAGTCCCTACGAGGGCAGTTACGTCACCGGCTGGTACCCGACCGCGGACGACGCCCGCTGGAACGGGATGCGGGCGATGCTCAAGGAGCAGGCGTTCGGCGACAACCGCGTCGACCCCGCCGACCCCGGCGTGCAGACCACCTGGATCGCCTACTCGGTGCTGAAGCAGGTCGTCGAGTCGCTGGGGTCGGGCGAGGTGACCTCGCTGGCGGTGCGGCGGGCGCTCGACGACGGGCTGGAGGTCGACACGGACGGCCTCACGCCGACGCTGAGCTGGCGCTTCGACGACCTGATCGGCTCCTACGACTTCCCGCGGCTGATCAACGCGGACGTCACCTTCCAGGTCGTGCGCGACGGACGGCTCACCGCGGCCCGCCGGGGGTTCGTGAACATGGCGAAGACGCTGGAGAACGCGCGCTAGTGCCCTGACCGGAAAGGTTCGCCGGACAGCTCGCGGCGTCCGGTGCGGTGCATCGCAAGGCGGAGCGTCTCCCGCGTACTGGATGTACTCGGGTGATGCGACAACGCGGCGAGGTACCGTGCCGGGCGTCGCGAGCCGGTGAACCTTTCCGGTCAGGGCACTAGCAGCGCCACCCGGGTCGGACCCGCCCTCGCCGCGCCCTCGGCGTCCCCGGCCCCGGCCGCGCCCGCCGGGTCGTGGCGGGGTCCGCCGGCGCGGGCCGGCCGCGCCCGCCGCGCTCCGGCGGCCGGTCCCCCGGGTGCGGGACCCGGCCCGCGCACCGGGCGGGGCCGTGAGGACCCGGGCCCGGCGGGGGACGCGTCAGAGCTGGGTGCGGGTCCGCTGGGTCAGCCCGTAGCGGGAGGCGATGGAGTTCCAGAGCCGCGCGGCCTTCTCCTTCTGGGCGGAGGCCGTGCCGCTGGCCGCGTTGCCCGCCGCCGTCTGCCCGGTGTTGCGGGCGTGGCCCTTGTGGCAGCCCTTGCCGCTCTTGGCCTGGTCGGCCCAGGCCGCGTAGTGGTTGTCGGCGGACGCGGACGCCTTCCAGCCGCCGGTGAGCGCGGCGGTCAACTCGCCGTGGTTCGGCAGCTTGTCGACGGTCAGGGCGGAGAGCCGGGTGACCAGTTCGCCGCGCTGCCGGGCGGCGTCGCGCAGGCTCGTCGCGGCCTGGTCGAGGTTCCGGCAGGACTTCACGTCGCCGACCGCCTTGATGACGGAGTCGCGGCTGCTGGTGCTGTCGGCGAGCAGCTTGTCCAGCTCGACCGCCTGTGCCTTCACCGGGTCGGCGGCCGGAGTGGCGGACTCCTTCGCCGGCTGCGTCGCGGCCACGGTCTTGCCGGTGTCGTCCTGCGGGTCGTCGCCCCCGCCGCCGCTGAGCAGGGCGCCCGCGCCGATGCCGAGGACGACGATGCCGACGCCGACCGCGGCGATCAGCGGGACCCGGGACCGGTTGCTCCCGCCGCCCGCCCCGTCGTCCGGCGAACCGCCGCGCCGGGCCGCGGCCCGGCCCGCGGGGGCGTACGCGGCGGGCGCGGACGGCGAGCCGTAGGCGTCGTGCGCGCCGTGCTGGGCGGGTGCGTCGGAGTCGAAGCGCGGCAGCTGCTGCGTCGAGGCGGGCGCGCCCGCGTCGGCGCGGAAGAGGTTGTCGAACTCCGCCGGCGGCTGCCGTTCCTCCGCCGCGCCGGGGTGCGCCCCGTAGGACGGGTCGTTCTGCGCGGGGACCGGGGCCATGAACCGGGTGGGGTCGTTGTCGGAGCCGCCCGCGGACGGCAGCGGTCCGGGCCCGCCCTGCGGGCCGCCCCCGGGGTAGTGCCCGTCCCCGCCCCGCGCCTCGGGCGGCAGCGCGCCCGGCGCGACCGGCGGGATGTACTGCGTGGCACCCTCGTCCGGCGCCGCGGCCACGGGCGGTATGAACTGGGTCGCCCCCTCGTCCCCGCCCGGCCCGGCCGGTATGTACGGGATGTACTGGGTGGCGCCTTCGTCGGCGGCGGACGGCTGCGCCTCGGGCCGGCCGTGCCGGGCGTGCGCGCCCTGCGGTCGTTCCGGCGCCCCGTAGGCGTCGTATCCGTCCGCCGGGTGCCCGCCGTGGCCCGCGTGCGCGCCCTGGCCGTAGCCGTCCTGCCCGCCGTACGCGGGCTGCGCGGTCTCGGGAGGCATCGGGCCGGCGCCGGGCGGCTGCTGCCAGCTCTGCGTTCCCGGAGCGTCCCCGGAGGCGGGCGCGGCCCACTCCCCGGCGGCCGGCGCCGAGCCGGAGCCGCCCCAGCCCTCGTGCGCGCCCCAGCCGTCACCGGCGGGGGCCTGCGCGGACTGCTGCTCGGGGCCCCACGGCCGCCCCCATGCCTGGGCGCCGGCCGGGACGGCACGCTCACCCGCGGTACCCGGCAGCAGCGGTTCGCCACCGTCGGAGGGCAGCACGATGCCTTCGCGCGCGGGCTGCGCCGAGGGCTCCTCGCCCTGTCCACTCTGCGTCACCGGGACTCCTACGAATGGGGGACCTTCGGAATCGTCGGCTCACGCTACCGGGTTCCCGCGAGCGGGTGCCACGCAGCAGGGGACGGGACCCGGGCACCCTGTGACACGGGTAACGAAACCGCCCGCGAATGCGCTGTATCTCACTCCGCTTCCCCCACCCCGATCCGCCGTACCGCCCCGTTCACGCGGGCCGGGACGGGGAGTTCACCGGCCGCGCCCGCCTGGATTCGGGCGGGCGGCGCCCCGCGGCGGAACCGGTCCGCCTCCGCGGCGCGGACCGGCGCCGCGGACGGCGCGGGGCGGACCGGGGGCGGGGGCGCACGGCATGTGCGCCCCCGCCCCGCCGCACCCGGACAGCGCTCGCCCCCTCGGCGGCCCCGCCCGCGGTCCGGCGGGACGAAGAGCCCGGTCAGGCCGCCGACCGCACCTCCACCCGCGCCCCGAACTCCCGTACCACCGCCTCGTCCCGGAACGGCTCCAGACGCTGCTGGAGGTCCTCCAGGTACTCGGCGCCGCGGTTGGAGCGGAGGGTGCCGAGCAGTTCGACGGCGCGCGTGCCGGTGTGGCACGCCTGCTCGATCTCCCGCTGCTGGACCTGCGCCGTGGCCAGCAGGACGTACCCGATGGCACGGCGCCGGGCCCGGGACTCCGGATGCCCGGCGAGCGACTCCTCGGCGCACCGCGCGGCGGCCTCGGCCTGCCCGAGGTCGCGGTGGCAGTGCGCCAACTCGTCGGCCAGATACGCCTCGTCGAAGTGCGCGATCCACGCCGGGTCGTCCCCCGAGGCCGCGTCGGCGCCCTCCAGCGCCAGGGCGGCCCGCCCCGACGCCGTCTGCGCGGCCCGCGCGTCGCCCATCAGGGCGTGTCCGCGGGCCTCGGCCGCGAGGAACATCGCCTCGGCACGCGGTGTGGCCCGTCCCCGCGCGCCCTCCTGGGCCGCGCGCGCCAACTGCGCGATCTCCCGGGGGTTGCCGAGCTGGGCGGCCAGGTGGCTCATCGACGCGGCCAGCACGTACCCGCCGTAGCCGCGGTCGCCGGCCGCCTGCGCGAGCCGCAGCGCCTGGATGTAGTACCGCTGGGCGAGGCCGGGCTGGCCGGTGTCGACCGCCATGTAGCCGGCGAGTTCCGTCAACCGGGATACTGCGGCGAAGAGTTCACGGCCCACCGCCTCCCGGTAGGAGCCGGCGAGCAGCCCGGAGACGACGCTGTTCAGGTAGTGCACGACGACCGGGCGCACGTGCCCGCTGCCGAACCGGTGGTCCAGCTCGACCAGCGCCTGCGTCATCGCACGGACCGCGGCCACGTCGCTGTGCCCGACGCGCGGCCCCGCCGAGCGGGCGACCTGCGCGTCCGGTCCGGAGATCAGCCAGTCCCGGCTCGGCTCCACGAGCGCGGAGGCGGCGACCGACGAACCGGACAGGAAGTCGCGCCGCCCGACGTCGCTGCGCCACAGCTCGCAGACCTGCTCGATGGCCCCGAGCACCGTCGGCGAGAACTGGAGGCCGACCCCGGACGCCAGGTTCTTGCCGTTGGCCATGCCGATCTCGTCGATCGTGACCGTCCGGCCGAGCTTGCGGCCCAGGGCCTCGGCGATGACCGCGGGAGCGCGCCCCCGGGGCTGCTGTCCGCGCAGCCAGCGCGCGACCGACGTCTTGTCGTACCGCAGGTCGAGCCCGTGTTCCGCGCCGCACATGTTGACGCGGCGGGCCAGCCCCGCGTTCGAGCAGCCCGCCTCCTGGATGAGCGCCTGGAGCCGTTCGTTCGGCTGTCTGGCGATGAGCGGCCTTGCGGCCATGGCGTACCCCCTGTGGCTGCGGTGCCTGCCCGCGCACCGGTTGACGTGTCTTCGCCGGTCCATCGCCCGATGGCGTCGGCCGGGAGGATCACTGCCCGGAAGACACGGCGAAGATGCGAGACATGTGAGGATTGCCGGGGTAAGGGCGGTTCCCCGACCCCACCCGTGGTTACCCGCTCCCGGCTGTCGTTCCTCCCGCGCGCCCCCGCACGTGCATCCATGCGCCCCGGGCGGGGAATCGATGCCCCTCCCCCGCGCGCGTGTCCCCCGTAACCCGAGGTGGACGGGGGAGTTGAGTTCCACGTGGAAGAGACCATCGCAGGCACCGAGACCGCACAGATCCCTCAGCAGCGCGGCGAGTCGCTGCAGGACATTGCCGTGCGCTATGCCGAGGAGCGCCACTGGGACGTGTTCCCGGGCACCTGGCTGGAAGCCGTCGACGGGGTGCAGCGGTGCTCCTGCGGCGAGCCGGCCTGCGCCCTTCCCGGGGCGCACCCGGCACGGGACGACTGGGCGACCCAGGCGACGGGCAGCGCGACCGTGGCGCGGCGGCTGTGGTCGAAGCAGCCGACGGCGTCGATCCTGCTGCCCACGGGGCGCACCTTCGACGCGATCGAGGTGCCCGAGTCGGCCGGATTCCTGGCGCTGGCGCGGATGGAGCGGATGGAGCTCACCCTCGGACCGGTGACGTGCACCCCGGACCGGCGCATGCACTTCCTCGTCCTCCCCGGTGCCGCGGCGAAGGTCCCGGACCTGGTGCGCAGGCTGGGCTGGCCGCCGGCCTCGCTGGACCTGACCGCACTCGGCGAGGGCGCGTACGTGGCCGCGCCGCCCACCCGGTTCGGCTCCCGCGGCGCCGTGCAGTGGGCGTGCCGCCCGACGCCGGCGAACCGGTGGCTGCCGGACGCGGAGGAGCTGATCTCCCCCCTGGCGTACGCCTGCGGCCGGGACCGGTAGGCGGGGCGGCACCCCGCGGATCGGCGCGGGTGCGGCGCGGGGACCCGGCCGGTGCCCTCCAGGGGGCGATCCGGACGCCCGGCCCGGGCGCCGGCGGGGCGCCGGTCAACGTCGGGGCGCCCGGCAACGTCGGGGCGCCCGGTCGCCGCCGGTCCCGCCGGGGATCACCGGACAGCGCTTAGGGTGCCTGTATGACCGAGGCAGCAGCGACAGGCGACGAGGTGCCCGCCGTGCGGGTGCGAGGGCTGTGGAAGCGGTTCGGGGAGCAGATCGCCGTGGCCGGCGTCGATCTCGACCTGCCGGCCGGGCGCTTCATCGGCCTCGTCGGGCCCAACGGGGCGGGCAAGACGACCACGTTGTCGATGGTGACCGGACTGCTGCGGCCCGACCAGGGCACCGTCGAGGTCGTCGGACACGACGTGTGGCGCGACCCCGTCGCGGTGAAGGCCCGCATCGGCGTACTGCCGGAGGGGCTGCGGCTGTTCGAGCGGCTGTCGGGGCGCGAACTGCTCGCCTACACCGGCCGGTTGCGGGGCCTGCCCGGAGCCGAGGTGGACAAGCGCGCGGGCCAGCTCCTCGACGTGCTGGACCTGGCGGGCGCCCAGCACAAGCTCGTCGTGGACTACTCGACCGGCATGCGCAAGAAGATCGGCCTCGCCTGCGCCCTCCTCCACAATCCCGAAGTCCTCTTCCTGGACGAGCCGTTCGAGGGCGTCGACCCGGTCTCCGCGCAGATCATCCGCGGGGTCCTGGAGCGGTACACCGCCTCCGGCGCCACCGTCGTCTTCTCCTCCCACGTGATGGAGCTCGTCGAGTCGCTGTGCGACTGGGTCGCCGTCCTGGCCGCCGGGCGCATCCGCGCCCACGGACCCCTCGCCGAGGTGCGCGGCGCGGCGCCCTCGCTCCAGCAGGCGTTCCTGGAACTGGTCGGCGCCCACGGCCGCGACACCGCGGCCGACCTGGACTGGCTGGGCGGCGGGGCCGCGCGATGAGCGCCGCTCCCGGCGTCACCGCCGCCTCGGTCACCCCCGTCGTCGTCCGCCTGAAGCTCTCCCTGCTGCGCAACGGGCTGCGGCAGTCCGGCGGCCGGCGCGCCGCCTACGTCGTCTCCGTCGTCCTCGCCCTGCTGTTCGCCGCCCTCCAGCTGATCGGCCTGATCGCGCTGCGCGGCAACGCCCACGCCCTCGCCGTCTGCGTCCTGCTGGTCGCGGTGCTGGCGCTCGGCTGGGCGGTGATGCCGCTGTTCTTCCCCAGCGGCGACGAGACCCTCGACCCGACCCGCCTGGTGATGCTGCCGCTGCGCCCGCAGCCGCTGGTGCGGGCCCTGCTCGCGGCGTCCCTGGTCGGCGTCGGACCGCTGTTCACCCTGTGCCTGCTGACCGGTTCGGCGGTCTCCCTCGCGCACGGCCCCGCGGCCTGGGCGACGGCGGTCCTCGCCGTGGTCCTGGCCCTGCTGGTCTGCGTGGCGCTCGCGCGGGCCGTCGCGGCCGCCAACATCCGGCTGCTGTCCAGCCGCAAGGGCCGTGATCTGGCGGTGCTCAGCGGCCTGGTCGTGGCGGTCGGCGCGCAACTGGTCAACTTCGGTGCCCAGCGGCTCGGTTCGTCCGGCGGGCTGTCGGCCCTGGACCCGGCGGCGGACGTGCTGCGCTGGGTGCCGCCCGCCTCGGCGATCGGCGCGGTGGACTCGGTGAGCGGGGGGTCCTACGCGACGGGGATCGCCCAACTGGCGCTGTCGGGTGCGGCCCTGGCGGGGCTGCTCGCCCTGTGGTCGCGTCATCTGACGCGGCTGATGACGGCACCGGACGGGTCCACGCTCCAGGCGGCGGAACCCGCCGCGCAGGAGCGCGGCGGGTCGGGGCTCGGGCGGCTGCTGCCCGCCGGGCGGACCGGCACGGTCATGGAGCGCAGCCTGCGCTACGTGTGGCGCGACCCGAAGACCAAGGCGGCGTGGGTGACGTCGCTGGCCATCGGGATGATCGTGCCGGTGTTCAACGCCTTGCAGGGCACCGGCTCCGCGTACTTCGCGTGCTTCGCCGCCGGCATGCTCGGCATCCAGATGTACAACCAGTTCGGCCAGGACACGTCCGCGTTCTGGATCGTCGCCACGACGATCTCCTCGACCCGGGACGCCTACGTCGAGCTGCGCGGGCGGGCGCTCGCCCTGCTGCTGATCACCCTGCCGTACGCGACGCTGGTGAGCGTCGTGACGACCGCCCTGCTCGGCGCCTGGCGGCAGCTGCCGGAGGTGCTCGGGCTGTCGTTCGCGCTGCTGGGGGCGATGCTGGCGACGGGGGCGTGGTCCTCGGCCCGCTTCCCGTACTCCATCCCCCAGGAGGGCTACAAGAACGTGGCCCCCGGGCAGGCGGGCCTCGCCTGGATCGCCATCTTCGGCGGGATGGTCTCGGCGGCGCTGCTCTCCGCCCCCGTGATCGCCCTGACGATCTGGCTGAACGTGAGCGCGGACGGCGACCGGTGGACCTGGCTGCTGCTGCCGCTGGGAGCCGGCTACGGGGCGCTGGTCACCCTGCTGGGGCTGCGCCTGGCGGCGCCCCGCACCGCCCGGCGGCTGCCGGAGATCCTCGCCGCGGTCAGCAAGGGCTGACCCGCCGTCCGGGGCGGCCCCAGGGCCGCCCGGACCGGGCTCCGGCCGGCCCTCAGGAGGTGAGGACGCCGTCCAGGAACGGCTCGATCGCGGCGCGCCACGCCGCGGGCTGGTCGTAGTGCACGAGGTGGCCGGCGTCGGCGACCTCCGCGTACCGGCCCCGGGGCAGCACCCGGACCATCTCCTGCGCCTCGGCCCGGCCCAGTTCGCCGTCGAGGCCGCGCACCACCAGCGTGGGGCAGCGGACCTGGGCGAGCTCCTCCCAGTGGGCGTCGTACACCCAGGTCTGGCGGGACGTCAGCATCTCGCGGGGCTCGAAGACGGGGCGCCAGCCGTCCGGGGACTCCTGCATCACCTCGGCGTAGAACGCGCCGCGGGAGGGGTTGGGCCGCTCCACCCACGGGTCGTCCTCGCCGAACCACTTCCGCACGTCGGCGAGGGTGGCGAAGGGCGCGGGCCAGGCCCTGAACCAGTCCTCCCACTCGCGCTGCGAGGCGGCGCCCAGCGCCGACGCCCGCATGTCGCAGATGATCAGGGCGCGGACGAGGTCGGGGCGCTTGGCGGCGAGCTGCCAGCCGGTCAGGGCACCCATGGCGTGGCCGACGACGACGGCCGGCCCGAGCCCGAGCTGCTCCAGGGCGGCCTCGGCGTCCTCGACGTAGGCCTCCCGCGTGTACCCGGCCTCCGGGGCCTTGTCGCTCTGGCCGTGTCCGCGCTGGTCGAGCGCGACGGCACGGTGCCGCTCGGCGAGCCAGCGGGCGGTGGACGCCCAGTGCGAGGCGCGGCCCATCAGGCCGTGCAGCAACAGCACGCCGGGCTGGGAGCCCTTGGACTGGTCGGCCTTGGGAGGATCGGCGAACTCCCAGGCAGCGAGGCGTACGCCGCCCGCTCCCGTCACGTCGATGCGCCGCACCATCGGTAATGGCACCCCCTAGCTCGCTCGGACCGTCCGCTCCCGCTCGACCGGCCGGTCTGCTCCTGCCGCTTCCCGGCCGCTTCCTGCCGCTGCTGCTGTGCCGCCGCTCCTGAAACCTCGGGCCCTCCCGGTCCGCCGCCACCACATCACGCTATCGAATGAGATTTCGAAAATGGGCTTTCCGGCCGCAACACCCCTCGTTCGAGTGACCGCCCCGAGGGATTGACCGCCGCGCCCGCGGGGAGATCTTCAGCGGGGGACGGACCGCTCGGGGACACCGGTCCGGAGGGAATGACCCTGGGAGCTCGGGGCTCCGGGTCAGCAGGGGGGAGGACAGGCCCCGGCGCCATACGGCGCCGGGGCCCTCTCCACGTCTGCGGCACATCCTCGCGCCCCCTCCCCGACCGCACACCGTCGCTCTCGGACACGGTCAAGAGCCCTCAGGTCATATGCCTCACGCGACAGCCTCGCACGCAAACGGTCGCCGCGCTGCGATTCCGCACACTGAATCTTCGTTTCGGCCGCCCGACCCGGGCGCCACAACTACCTCTGCGGCAACAGCAGTTGACGGAACATCGGCTCCCGCGCGCAACGGCGCGGCCCGGCCGCCCGGCGGGCACCCGGGCACCGGACGCCCCGGCCGGCACAGGTCCGGCCGCGGCGCCGGTGCCCGGGACCTGCCCCTCGCGGGTACCGGAAGCACGGATGCGCCGAACGGGGTCACGCGGCCGGGCCCGGCGGACGGGCCCCGCCGGGGCCTCAGCGCTTGGCGACGAACACGTGCGAGGCGATCTCCGCCTCCAGCTCGGCGGCCTCCCCGCCGCTGCCCACCAGGACACCGCCCGCCGACTCCGTCACGCTCACCACGGAACCGGGCTGCACGCCCGCCCGCCGCAGCGTGTACATCAGCTGCGCGTCCGTCTGGATCGGCTCGCCGATCCGGCGGACGACGACCGTCTTGCCGTCCAGCCCCGGGTCCAGCTCGGCCAGCGACACCATGCCGGCGTCCAGGAACGGGTTCGCGCCGTCCTTCTCGCCCAGCTCCTCCAGGCCCGGGATCGGGTTCCCGTACGGCGACTCGGTCGGGTGGCGCAGCAGCTCCAGGACGCGCCGCTCCACCGCCTCGCTCATCACGTGCTCCCAGCGGCACGCCTCGGCGTGCACCTGCTCCCACTCCAGACCGATCACGTCGACGAGGAGGCACTCGGCGAGCCGGTGCTTGCGCATGACGCGGGTCGCCAGCCGCCGGCCCTCGTCGGTCAGCTCCAGATGCCGGTCGCTCGCGACCGCCACCAGACCGTCGCGCTCCATCCGCGCCACCGTCTGGCTGACCGTGGGGCCGCTCTGGTCGAGCCGCTCCGCGATCCGGGCGCGCATGGGGACCACGCCTTCCTCCTCCAGTTCGAGGATGGTGCGGAGATACATCTCCGTGGTGTCGATCAGTCCGGACATTCGTGCCCCTCGATGAGATCTGCCGGAGACTCGACATCCACCGGCGTGTGCGCTGGCCCTGAACCCAATTCTGACGCATCGCACCGACAAGCGTGCCGCGCCGTCGCGGGGCCCGGGCCCCGCGACGCCCCGCGTGTGCCGCCGTCCCGGCATCCGGACGCCCGCGCGGCGCCCCCGCCGCGCGCTCGCGGCCCGCCCGGACCCCCGCACGGGCCGTCCCCACCCGCCCCGCAGGCCGTATTGACAGGGCAGTGGTCCAGACCGCAACGTGATCCGCGACACGACGGGAGTACGGCCGCGCCGGCCCACCGGTTCAGCCGCCCGCCCACCCGGATCGACACCCCGCCGCCGGTCCGCCGCCGGCCGGGGTCCGGGACTCCCGCGCCGACGCGACGTCTGAGGGGTTTCGCCGATGAGCGACAGCAAGCTGGCCGGTCAGTTCTTCGACGCCGCGATCGGCCTGCTGCAGCGGGTGCGGGACGAGGGCGCCGCCGACATCGAGGCGGCCGGGACGCTCGTCGCCGACACCGTCGCCGACGGCGGGCGGCTCTTCGCGTTCGGCGCCGGCCACTCCTCGCTCGCCGCTCAGGACATCGTCTACCGGGCCGGCGGACTCGCCCTGATGAACCTGCTGACCGTGCCGGGCGTCGTCGGCGTCGACGTCATGCCCGCGACGCTGGGCTCCGCGCTGGAGCGGGTCGACGGCCTGGCGAGCGCCGTCCTGGACTCCAGCCCGCTGCGCGCCGGCGACCTGCTGGTGATCATCTCGCTGTCCGGCCGCAACGCGCTGCCCGTCGAGATGGCCGTCAACGCCCGCGCCCTCGGGGTGCGGGTCGTCGGCGTCACCTCCGTCGCCTACGCCTCCCGGACCACGTCACGGCACGTCTCGGGCACCTATCTGAAGGACCACTGCGACATCGTCCTCGACTCGCGCATCCCGGTCGGCGACGCGGAGCTGACCCTGGACTCCGTCCCGGCGCCCTTCGCCCCGGCCTCCACCGTCGTCACCACGGCCCTCCTCCAGGCCGTCATGGCCACCGCCGCCGGCTCCCTCGCCGACCGCGGCATCGAGCCGCCGCTGTTGCGCTCGGGCAACGTCGACGGCGGCCACGAGTGGAACGGCCGGGTCATGCGGGAGTACGGCGACCGCATCTTCTACCGCCACTGACCGCGCCCGCCGCCACCGCGCTCCCCGCGATGCCGCCACCCGCCGCCCGCCACCGCGCGCGGCCCGCCGAACACCCCGCCCGCCCCCGCCGGTGCGCGGACCGCGGCCCCACCGGCCGGCCGCCCGGCCCGGCGGTCCGGGACGCGTCAGGGGCGGTCGGTCAGGTCGGCCAGGTCCAGGCAGGCCGCGATCCGGACGGCCACGTCCTCCGCGTACGTGGCGTCCGCACGCTCGAAGCGGCCGCGGCCCGCACCGCGCAGGAACGTCACCACGCCGAGGGTGCGGCCCCGGCTGCGCAGCACCGCGCACAGGGCGTGCGCCGAGTCCGCGGGCCACTGCCGGGCCGACGCCCACGCCCGGGCCTCCTCCGCGTCGGCGGCAGCAGCGCTCGCCCGCACCGATCCCGCGCGCTCCACACACTGCGGCGCCGGATGCCCGTCCGCGTACCGCACCGGCAGGCCGGCCTTCCCGGCGGGGACGCTGGGACCGGGCGCCGCGGCGGGTGTGGCGAGGACCCGGACGAGCCGCACCGGCGCGTCCTCGTCCCGTCGAAAGCCCCCGGCGACCCGGTCGACCACGGCGTGGTCGGCGAAGCCGGCGAGGGAGAAGTCGAGATGGACGCCCGCGGCCTCGGCCGGGTCCTCGCACTCGCCGGCCGCCCGCGCCGCCCGGTGCAGCTGTATGGCGCGAAAACGCAGCAGCGCCGCCTCCTGCTCGGCCTGCTTGGCCTCCGTGACGTCCTGGAACAGCCAGCCCACACCGAGCGGAACGGGCTCCTCGGCGAGCGGCGAGGACAGCCGCAGGAAGCCGCTGCGCCAGCACCGCCTGCTGTCGCCCTCGGGGGTGCGCACGCTCACCCACATCTCCGCGGGGGCCGGGGGCGCGCCCTCGGCCAGCACGTGGGTGAGGGCGCTCTCCAGCTCCTCCACGCCCTGGGAGAGCAGTTCGCCGAGCGGGCGGCCAAGGACGGCGGTGCGGCCGGTGCCGAGGGACCGCGCGGCGTGCGCGTTGACGACGGCGGGCCGCAGGTCGGCGTCGACGAGGACGACGCCCCAGCTGGCGTTCTCGAACAGGGCCTCGCTGAGCGCTATGGAGCGTTCGAGGTCGATCTGCGCGTGGACCTCGCTGAACGCGCAGTACACCCCGGCGGGCTTGCCGTCCGGGCCGGGCACCGCGGCGGACTGGGTGCGGACCAGGACACGGCCGCCGTCCTTGGTGAGGAGCGCGAACTCGTGGACCCGGCGGCCGGGCCCCTCCATCGCGGACAGCAGCCGGGCCTGGACCTCCTCGGCGTCCGCGGTCCGCACCGCCCAGCCGGCGAAGCCGTGCCGTCCCACCGCCTCGGCCGCCGTCCAGCCGAGGATGCGCTCCGCCTCGCGGTTCCAGTGCGTCACGACCCCGTCCGCGTCGAACGCGCACAGGGCCGCGTCCATGCCGTCCAGCAGGGCGGCCAGGAGATCCGGGCCGTCGCGCTCGGGCTCGTCCGGCCCCAGTGCGTCGGTGGTCCCACTACGCCGGGAAGCACTCACCTGGACCCCCTGCAGGCTGCGTCCGCGTGGACGGCGCGGCAGTTCGCCCGCCTGCCCACATTCAACTCGAACGTGACCCAGCCCACATCGGGTTCCCCGAAGATTGGACGAAATCGTTGCACCCCGGATTCCCGCCCCGTCCGCCCCTGCGGCCCCCGGTGGAACCGGCCGGGCCCTCCCGGGACCCCCGGCTCACGGCCTTCCTCACGACGCTCCGCCACAACCCGGCCCTCCCGGAGGTCCTCGCCGGCGCCACGGCCCTGGACCTTCCGAACTGGTACCTGACCGGGGGCTGCCTCTTCCAGACGGTCTGGAACGTGACCACCGGCAGGCCGCCTACCCACGGCATCAAGGACTACGACCTCTTCTACCACGACGCCTCCGACCTCTCCTGGGAGGCCGAGGACGCCGTGATCCGGGCGGGCCGGGCGGTGTTCGGCGATCTCGCCGCCCGCGTCGAGATCCGCAACGAGGCCCGCGTCCACCTCTGGTACGAGGACCGGTTCGGCGTGCCCTGCCCGCCCCACGCGTCGGTGGAGGCGGCGATCGGCTCCTTCGCCGCCACCACCTGCTGCCTGGGCGTGCGCCGCGAGCGCGACGGCGGCCTGAGAGTCCACGCCCCGCACGGCCTGGCCGACGTGTTCGACCTCGTGGTCCGCCCGAACCCGGTCCTCGCCCCGCGCGCGGTCTACGAGGAGAAGACCCGGAGGTGGCTGCGCACCTGGCCCGAACTGCGCGTCCTGCCCTGGCCCGAAGGGCCGGAACGGCCCCCCGCGGCCCCCTGAGGCGACCGCCCCCCGGCGCCCCGGCGCGGCTGTGCGGGCCCGGCCCGCACAGCCGCGCCGTAAATGGGTTGAGCGCCGCGCGATGTGTTCCTAGAGTTCCCCTCACGTAGGAGAGGAGGTGGTTCGGCTCATGACGGAAACCCGGACATACGAGGTGGCTGCGGGCTAGCGGCCCGTCGTCGGACTCGGTTCGGCGCCGGACCCGCATGCGTGTCGCGCATGCAGCCGGCCCAATCCAACGCAGTCACCCGACCCGCGAACTCGCCGGTACGTCCGGCCCGGCCCCCCGCCGTCAGGCAGGGACCCGAGTTCGCGGGTCGTTCGCGTTCCCGGGCAGCGGCCCGCGGGCCGCTGCCCGGGAACGCGGCCGCCGCCGGCCCCGCTCACCTCGCACCCGCGCACCGCGGCCGGCGGCCGCCGTCGGAGGCCGCCGCTCAGCGGGCGATGTCCCCGTACCCCTCGATCTCCTGCGGACCCCGCGAACCGGGACCCACGTAACGGGCGGAGGGACGCACCAGACGGCCGGTGCGCTTCTGCTCCAGGATGTGAGCCGACCAGCCCGCGGTGCGCGCACAGGTGAACATCGACGTGAACATGTGCGCCGGGACCTCCGCGAAGTCCAGCACGATCGCCGCCCAGAACTCCACGTTCGTCGCGAGGATCCGGTCCGGACGGCGGGCGTGCAGCTCGGCCAGGGCCGCCTTCTCCAGCGCCTCCGCCACCTCGAAACGCGGCGCGCCCAGCTCACGGGCGGTACGGCGCAGGACGCGCGCCCGCGGGTCCTCCGCCCGGTACACCCGGTGCCCGAAGCCCATCAGCCGCTCGCCCTTGTCCAGGGCGTGCTTCACGTACCGCTCCGCGTCCCCGGTCCGCTCGATCTCCTCGATCATGCCGAGCACCCGCGAGGGCGCACCGCCGTGCAGCGGACCCGACATGGCGCCCACCGCGCCCGACAGCGCCGCCGCCACGTCCGCGCCCGTCGAGGCGATGACCCGCGCGGTGAACGTCGACGCGTTCATGCCGTGCTCGGCGGCCGACGTCCAGTACGCGTCGACGGCCGCCACGTGCTTGGGGTCCGGCTCGCCCCGCCAGCGGATCATGAACCGCTCGACGACCGACTGCGCCTTGTCGATCTCGCTCTGCGGAACCATCGCCAGGCCCTGGCCGCGCGCCGACTGCGCCACGTACGACAGGGCCATCACCGCGGCGCGCGCGAGGTCCTCGCGCGCCTGCCGCTCGTCGATGTCGAGCAGCGGCCGCAGCCCCCACACGGGTGCGAGCATGGCCAGCGCGGACTGCACGTCGACACGGATGTCGCCGGAGTGCACGGGGATCGGGAACGGCTCGGCGGGCGGCAGGCCGGGGTTGAAGGCGCCGTCGACGAGCAGGCCCCACACGTTCCCGAAGGAGACGTGGCCGACCAGGTCCTCGATGTCGACGCCCCGGTACCGGAGTGCGCCGCCCTCCTTGTCCGGTTCGGCGATCTCCGTCTCGAACGCGACGACTCCTTCGAGTCCGGGTACGAAGTCGGACATCAGGCGGCTCCTCGTGACGTGTTCGGCAATGGTGTTGTGCGGGTGCGCGGCCCCGTCCCGCCGGGAGGCGGGCGGGCGGCGGTCGTGCGGTCCGCGCACCGGATCCACGGTCGTCTTCGAAGACTTCCGAAAACTCCTCGAAGAGTCCTCGCCGACTCGCGGTCCGAAGCGGACACCCCGGTCATGCCCCGTGCGGCCGGTCATCCAACCGGAACGGCCCCAGCACGATATCCCCGGGTGCCGGCTTTGGGGAGAGCACACGGCACTCAGTGCCACCACGTGACGAAGCACACCCGCCCCGCGGACGGGGCCGCATACGGCAGGATGGCCGCGTGAACGATCGTTTCCCGGACGACTCCGCCGCCGAACCCCTCATCCGGCGCGCCGCCGCCGCGGCCGACGAGGACCTCACCGCCCCCGACCCCGCCGCGATGCGCGCCCACTACCGCGCCGAGGGCCTCGACGAGAGCGACCTCGCCGCCCACCCCATGGACCAGTTCGCCCGCTGGTTCAAACAGGCGGCACAAGCCGCCGTGCACGGCTTCGTCCACGAACCCAACGCCATGATCGTCTCCACCGCCGACACCGAGGGCCGCCCCAGCTCCCGCACCGTCCTGCTCAAGCAGTACGACGCGCACGGCTTCGTCTTCTACACCAACTACGGCTCCCGCAAGGCCCGCGAACTGGCCGGCAACCCGCACGTCTCGCTGCTCTTCCCCTGGCACCCCCTCGCCCGGCAGGTCATCGTCGCCGGCACCGCCCGCCGCACCGGCCGTGAGGAGACCGCCGCCTACTTCCGCAGCCGCCCGCACGGCTCCCAGCTCGGCGCCTGGGCCAGCACCCAGTCCACCGTCATCGCCTCGCGCGCCGACCTCGACGCCGCCTACCGGGAGCTGAGCGCCCGCTACCCCGAGGGCGAACCCGTCCCCGTCCCCGACCACTGGGGCGGATTCCGCGTCGCCCCGCAGAGCGTGGAGTTCTGGCAGGGCCGCGCCAACCGCCTCCACGACCGGCTCCGCTACGTCGCCGAACCCGACGGAAGCTGGCGCCGCGAACGCCTCAGCCCCTGAACCGGCCCCGCCGGGCCGCCCGGCCGAAGCCACCGGCACCCGGCCGCGCACCCCCGCACAGCCCCCGCCCTCGCCCACCGGCCCGCCGGCACGCCCCCGCCGGTTACGGCCCACGCCCCGCACCCCGGACGACCCGCCGCCCGAACCCTCAGCCCAACGCCGCGTCCACGATCACACCCCACTGCGCCACCACCCGGTCCCGGCGCGCGCCGTCATCCGTCAGCAGATGCGCCAGCCCCAGCCCCCGCGCCATGTCCAGCAGACCCTGCACCGTCTCCCGCACCCCCGGCCGCGACTCGTCCGCACCCAGCAACTCCACCGCGATCCGGTGGCTCTCCCGCCCCACCCGGGCCTCCAGCTCCGTCACCCGCACCCGCAGCTGCTCCTCGTCCGAGGCCGCCACCCACAGATGCAGCGCCGCCCGGAACAACGGGCCCGTATAGAGACCGACCAGCGCCGCCACCACCGCCCGCCGGTCCCCCGCACCCTCCGGGAACAGAGCCCGCAACGCCGTCGACCGCTCCTCCGCGACGTACTCCACCGCCGCCGTGAACAGATCCTCCCGCGTCGGAAAGTGATGCTGCGCCGCCCCCCGCGACACCCCGGCCCGCTCCGCGACCACCGCCACCGTGGAACCCGCCCAGCCGTACTCCGCCAGACACGCCACCGCCGCGGCCAGCAGCCGCTGCCGGGTCGCCCTGCTGCGATCCTGCTTCGGCTCGTGCGGCACCCGTGCCGCGTGCTCCGCCGCGCTCACACCACCCATGCGGGATCCCGTCGTTCGAGGAAGGCCGACATCCCCTCACGCGCCTCGCCCGAGGAGAACAACCGGGCCGAGAGCGCCGTCAGACCGGCCGCATCCCGGTCGAATGCCTCCAGCACCCTAGCCGTGAGCAGCGCCTTCGTCTCCGCCAGAGCCCGCGGCGACGACCGCCGCACCCCCTCCAGCAGCGGCGCCAGCACCTCGTCCACGTCGTCACCCGCCGCCGTCAGCAGCCCCGCACGCACCGCCTCCGCCGCACCGAACCGCTCCCCCGTCAGGCAGTAGCGGGCCAGCGCCCGCGGATCACAGCGCGGCAGCAGAGGCAACGAGATGACCGCCGGCGCCACCCCGATCCGCACCTCCGTGAACGCGAACGTCGCCGCCCCGCCCGCCACCGCCAGGTCACACGCCCCCAGCAGCCCCAGACCACCCGCCCGCACATGCCCCTCGACCCGCGCCACCACCGGCTTCGGCAGCTCGACGATCCGCCGCAGCAACCCCACCAGAGCGTCCGCGGGCGGCGGATCCCGCAGATCGGCGCCCGCGCAGAACGTGTTCCCGGTGTGCGTCAGCACCACCGCGCGCACCCCGTCGTCCTTCCCGCACTCCGCCAGCGCCTCCCCCAGCTCGCCGACCAGCACCGCCGACAGCGCGTTCCGGCTCGCCGGCGCGTCCAGCGTCAGCGTCGCCACCGCCCGCTCGCGGGCCACCCGCACCACCGTCACGACCGCCCCCGCAGTTCCCGCCGCAGGATCTTCCCCGACGCCGCCCGCGGCACCCCCTCGACGAACGTCACCCGACGCACCCGCTTGTACGGCGCCACCCGCTCCGCGACGAACATCATCACCTCGCCCTCCGACAGCTCCGCCGCCGACGGCTGCCGCACCACGAACGCGTGCGGCACCTCGTTGCGCTCCTCGTCGTACGCGCCCACCACCGCCGCGTCCGCTATGCCCGGATGCGTCAGCAGCGACGCCTCCAACTCCGCCGGAGCGACGTGGAATCCCTTGTACTTGATCAGTTCCTTCACCCGGTCCACCACGAACAGCCAGCCGTCCGCGTCCACACGACCGACACCCCCCGTGCGCAGCCAGCCCTCCGCGTCGATCATCGCCGCCGTCGCGTCCGGCCGCCCCAGATACCCCTTCATCACCTGCGGGCCCCGAATGAGGATCTCCCCCGCCTCCCCGACCCCCAGACCCCGGCCCGGATCGTCCAGCGACACGATGCGCATCTCCGTCCCCGCCACCAGTTTCCCCACCGTCCCCGGCGGCGCGTCCACCGCGTCCAGCGGAACCACACGCGTCCCCGGCGACAACGCCAACCCGGCCGCCAACCTCCGGTGGAACAACTCCAGTTGGCCGTACGTCAGCGACGTACCGTCCACCCCGTCGACCAGCGCCGGCGCCTCCGCCCGCTCCGCGGCCAGCCCGAGCACCGCCTCGTGGATCGGCACCTCGACCGCCGGGACCTCTGCGTACTCACTACGGAACACCGTTCCTCCTCGGACGCTCGACACGACGCGGAAGACACTCAGTACGACTTGGGCAGACCCAGAGTCTGATGGGAGACGTAGTTCAGAATCATCTCCCGGCTCACCGGCGCGATACGGGACACACGCGACGCCGTGATCAGCGACGCCAACCCGAACTCCCGCGTCAACCCGGCCCCGCCCAGCGTGTGCACCGCCTGGTCCACCGCCCGCACACACGCCTCACCCGCCGCGTACTTCGCCATGTTCGCCGCCTCACCCGCCCCCACGTCGTCCCCCGCGTCATACAGGAACGCCGCCTTCTGCATCATCAGCCGCGCCAACTCCAACTCGATGTGCACCTGCGCCAGCGGATGCGCGATCGCCTGATGCGCACCGATCGGCGCCTTCCACACCGTCCGCTCCCGCGCGTACTCCACCGCCCGCCCCACCGCGAACCGCCCCATGCCGATCGCGAACGCCGCCGTCATCACCCGCTCCGGATTCAGCCCCGCGAACAGCTGAAGCAACCCCGCGTCCTCATCCCCCACCAGCGCGTCCGACGGCAACCGCACCTCGTCCAACGTCAGCTCGAACTGCTTCTCCGCACTCTGCAACTCCATGTCGATCTGCCGCCGCCCGAACCCCGCCGCATCCCGCGGCACCACGAACAGGCACGGCTTCAGACTCCCCGTCCGCGCATCCTCCGTACGCCCCACGATCAACGTCGCATCGGCGATGTCCACCCCCGAGACGTACACCTTCCGACCGTTCAGCACCCAGTCCGTACCGTCCCGACGGGCCGTCGTCGTGATCCGATGCGAGTTCGACCCCGCATCCGGCTCCGTGATCCCGAACGCCATCCGCCGCGAACCGTCCGACAACCCCGGCAGCCACGCGCGCTTCTGCTCCTGCGTACCGAACCGCGCGATCACCGTCCCGCAGATCGCCGGCGACACCACCATCATCAGCAGCGGACACCCCGCCGCCCCCAACTCCTCCAGAACGATCGACAGCTCCGCCATCCCGGCGCCCCCGCCGCCGTACTCCTCCGGCAGGTTCACCCCCAGATAGCCGAGCTTCCCCGCCTCCGCCCACAACGCGTCGGGCTGACCGCCCTCCGCGACCACCTTCGCCAGATACTCCCGGCCGTACCGCCGGCCCAGCGCGGCGACCGCCGAACGCAGCGCCTTGTGTTCATCGGTCTCGGTGACACCAGCACTCATGACGACTCCTCGGAACGATCGATACGGACAAGCGAGAGATCTTCCTGAACACGCCCGCTCAGACGGACGGTTACGAACCCGACTCCGGCGACGCCGCCTCCCCCGCCTCCCGCACCACGGCCAGCAGGGCACCCACCTCCACCTGCTGCCCGACCGCGACCGGCAACGCCGTCAGCGTCCCCGCCGCCGGCGCCGAGATCCGGTGCTCCATCTTCATCGCCTCCAGCCACACCAACGGCTCACCGGACCGGACGTCGGACCCCACCGCCAAGCCCTCCGCCACCCGCACCACCGTCCCCGGCATCGGCGCCAGCAACGACCCCGGAGCCCGCTCCGCCGCCGCGTCCGGGAACCGCGGCACCACCGTCAGCACCACGCCGTTCACGAACACCCGGCCGTCCCCGTAAGCGGACACCGCGAACGTCCGCCGCACACCGTCCACTTCGAGCACCACACGCCCCGCGTCGACATGCAGCACCCGCACCCCGTCCGCCTCCGGACCCCCACGCCCGTACCGGTACGCCGCCTCGTGCTCCACCCCCGCCATCCGGTACCGCTTCACCAACGGCTGCGACGCCACGTTCCGCCAGCCACCGAACCGCGACCGCCCGAACCCGTCCGCCAACGCCGCCGCCAGCGGCGCCCACACATCCACCGCCGGCTCCGCCAGCACCGCCAGATGACGGTCGTAGAACCCCGTGTCCATCCGCGCCCCGGCGAACTCCTCGTGCCGCAACGACCGCACCAGCAGATCCCGGTTCGTCACCGGCCCGTGCACCACCGCCCGCTCCAGCGCACCCGCCAGCTTCCGCACCGCCTCCGCCCGCGACCCGCCCTGCGCGACGACCTTCGCCAGCATCGGGTCGTAATGCACCCCCACCACGTCACCGCCGACGAAACCCGTGTCCAGCCGCACCCCCTCCGGCACCTCCAACCGGTGCAGCCGACCCGTCTGCGGCGCCCAGCCGGCCCCCGGATCCTCCGCATACAACCGGGCCTCCACCGCATGACCCCGCGCCACCGGCGGATCACCCTCCAGCCGCTCCCCCTCCGCCACCCGCAACTGAAGCGCCACCAGATCCACCCCGAACACCGCCTCCGTCACCGGATGCTCCACCTGGAGCCGCGTGTTCATCTCCAGAAAATGCGCCCGCCCCTCCGCGACCAGGAACTCCACCGTCCCCGCACCCACGTAGTCCACCGCACGCGCCGCCCGCACCGCCAGCTCGTACAACGTCTCCGTCAGACCACCCAGACCCGGCGCCGGCGCCTCCTCGATCACCTTCTGATGCCGCCGCTGCAACGAGCAGTCCCGCGTCCCGAGCGGCCACACCGTCCCGTGCGCGTCCGCCAGGACCTGCACCTCCACATGCCGGCCGCCCTCCACGAACGGCTCGACGAACACCTCACCGTCCCCGAACGCACTCAGCGCCTCCGCCCGCGCCCCCTCCAACGCCCCGTCCAGCTCCGCGAGATCACGGACGACCCGCATCCCCCGCCCGCCACCGCCCGCCGCCGCCTTCACCAGCACCGGCAGATCCCCCGCCGTCACCCGCTCCAACGGCGCCAGACCCATCAACTTCTTCGCCCGCGTCTTCGACGCCATCGCCTCGATCGCCTCCGGCGACGGCCCCACCCACACCAGACCCGCCTCCAGCACCGCCCGCGCGAACCCGGCGTTCTCCGACAGGAACCCGTACCCCGGATGCACCGCGTCCGCCCCCGCACGCAACGCCGCCGCCACGATCAGATCCCCCCGCAGATACGTCTCCGCAGGCGCAGCACCCGGCAACCGCACCACCACATCCGCATCCCGCGCATGCAACGCACCCTCATCGGCGTCCGAACACACCGCCACCGTCCGCACCCCCAGCTCACGGCACGTACGGAACACCCGACAGGCGATCTCGCCCCGGTTCGCCACCAGCAGACTCGAAATCACGGGACCCCTCACATCCGGAAAACGCCGAAACCACCCCGCGCACCCTCGAAAGGCGCCGAGTGGACCGCGGACAGACACAGACCCAGCACCGTGCGGGTGTCCCGCGGATCGATCACCCCGTCGTCGTACAACCGCCCCGACAGGAACATCGGCAACGACTCCGACTCGATCTGCTGCTCCACCATCGCCCGCAACGCCGCATCCGCGTCGTCGTCGTACGGACGCCCCTTCGCCACCGCCGACTGCCGCGCCACGATCGACAGCACACCCGCCAACTGCTGCGGCCCCATCACCGCCGACTTCGCACTCGGCCACGCGAACAGGAACCGCGGATCATAGGCCCGCCCGCACATCCCGTAATGCCCCGCCCCGTACGAAGCGCCCATCAGCACCGACAGATGCGGAACCCGCGAGTTGCTCACCGCGTTGATCATCATCGCGCCGTGCTTGATGATCCCGCCCTGCTCGTACTCCCGGCCCACCATGTAGCCCGTCGTGTTGTGCAGGAACACCAGCGGGATGTCCCGCTGATTCGCCAACTGGATGAACTGCGCCGCCTTCTGCGACTCCGCGCTGAACAGCACCCCCTGCGCGTTCGCCAGCACCCCCACCGGATAGCCGTGCAACGACGCCCACCCCGTCACCAGACTCGCCCCGTACAACGGCTTGAACTCGTCGAAGTCCGACCCGTCCACCACCCGCGCGATCACCTCCCGCGGATCGAACGGATGCCGCAGATCCCCCGGAACGATCCCCAGCAACTCCTCCGCGTCGTAGCGCGGCGCCACCACTCCACCCGGATCCGGATACGCCTTGCGGTGGTTGAGCCGCGCCACCACCCGCCGCGCCTGCCGCAGCGCGTCCCGCTCGTCGACGGCGAAATGGTCCGCAAGACCCGACACCCGAGCGTGCATCTCCGCACCGCCGAGCGACTCGTCGTCGCTCTCCTCACCCGTCGCCATCTTCACCAGCGGCGGCCCGCCCAGAAAGACCTTCGCCCGCTCCTTCACCATGATCACGTGATCCGACATCCCCGGCACGTACGCACCGCCGGCCGTCGAATTGCCGAACACCACCGCCACCGTCGGAACACCGGCCGCCGACAACCGCGTGATGTCACGGAAGATGGCGCCCCCCGGAATGAAGATCTCCTTCTGCGACGGCAGATCCGCACCCCCCGACTCCACCAGACTGATACAGGGCAGCCGGTTCGCCAGCGCGATGTCATTGGCCCGCAGCGCCTTCTTCAGACTCCACGGATTGCTCGCCCCGCCCCGCACCGTCGGATCGTTCGCGGTGATCAGGCACTCGACGCCCTCGACCACCCCGATCCCCGTGACGAGCGACGCCCCCACCGTGTAGTCGCTGCCCCATGCGGCAAGCGGGGACAATTCGAGGAACGGCGTGTCGTCATCGAGAAGGAGCTCGATGCGCTCGCGGGCCGTCAGCTTGCCCCGCCGGCGATGCCGCTCCACATACTTCTCACCACCCCCCGCCAACGCCTTCGCCTGCTCGGCATCCAGCTCCGCGAGCTTGCCGAGCATGCTCGCCCGACGCTCCGCGTACTCTGCGCCACTCGGATCGAGCGCGGAGGAAAGGACAGTCACAACAGGGCCTCCGGAATATCCATGTGCCGGGAACGAAGCCACTCACCGAGAGCCTTGGCCTGAGGATCGAAACGGGCCTGGGAGGCGACGCCCTCGCCGAGGATGCCGTCGACGACGAAGTTGAGGGCGCGGAGGTTGGGCAGGACATGCCTGATGACTGACAGATGACGACTTTCAGGTATCAATACCTGAAATCTGTCAGGTGTCAGTTCGTGCGCCAGCCATCGCCAGGCGTCGTCCGTGCGAGCCCAGACCCCGACGTTCGCGCTCCCGCCCTTGTCCCCGCTGCGGGCTCCGGCGATCAGCCCGAGCGGTGCCCGCCGGGTGGGCCCAGCGGGCAGCGGCGGGGGCAGCGCGGGTTCGTCGAGCGGTTCGAGCGCGCGGGTGTCGTGGGGCGGGGGCACCGGGACGCGGCGTCCGTCGTGGAGGAGGGCAACGTGCTCCACATCCCCCTGCGGAATGCGCACATCCTCGAAAACACCGTACGGCGACCCCGGCCCCGGCGGGGCCGACACGTGAAACCCCGGATAGCTCGCGAGCGCCAGTTCGATGGCGGCGCCGGTGAGGGTGCGGCCGACGACGGCCGGGTCGGGGTCGCGGACGACGAGCCGGAGCAAGGCGCTCGCGGCCTCCTCGGTGGGGGCGTCGGGGTGGTCGGTGCGGGCGAGGTCCCAGCGGATGTGTGCGGGGCGGGCCTTGGCGGCGCCGAGGGCGGTCTCCATCTGGGCGCGGACGAGGTCGGCCTTGCGCTGGATGTCGAGTCCGGTGAGGACGAAGGTGACTTCGTTGCGGTGGCCGCCGAGCCGGTTGAGGCCGACTTTGAGGGTGGGGGGCGGGGCTTCGCCTCGGGTGCCGGTGATGCGGACGCGGTCGGGGCCGTCCTGGGTGAGGGCGAGGGTGTCGAGGCGGGCGGTGACGTCGGGGCCCGCGTAGCGGGCGCCCTGGGTCTCGTAGAGGAGTTGGGCGGTGACGGTGCCGATGTCGACGATGCCGCCGGTGCCGTCGTGTTTGGTGATGACGCTGCTGCCGTCTTGGTGGAGTTCGGCGAGGGGGAAGCCGGGGCGGTGCAGGCGGGCGGGGTCGTGGTGGGTGAAGAAGGCATAGTTGCCGCCGGTGGCCTGGGTGCCGCATTCGAGGACGTGTCCGGCGGCGACGGCGCCGGCGAGGGCGTCGTGGTCGTGGGGTGTCCAGCCGAAGTGGGCGGTGGCGGGTCCGGTGACGAGGGCGGCGTCGGTGACGCGTCCGGTGATGACGATGTCGGCGCCTTCGCGGAGGCAGGTGGCGATGCCGGCGCCGCCGAGGTAGGCGTGGGCGGCGAGGCTGCCGGGGTGGTGGGGGGTGCGGTCGTCGCCTTCGACGTGGGCGACGCGGGTGGGGATGCCCAGGCGGGCGGCGAGTTCGCGGACGGCGTCGGCGAGTGCGGCGGGGTTGAGGCCGCCGGCGTTGGTGACGATGCGTACGCCGTGGTCCTGGGCGAGGCCGAGGCTCTCTTCGAGTTGGCGCAGGAAGGTCTTGGCGTAGCCGCGGCGGGGGTCTTTGAGGCGGTCGCGGGCGAGGATGAGGAGGGTGAGTTCGGCGAGGTAGTCGCCGGTGAGGATGTCGAGGGGGCCGCCGGTGAGCATGTCGCGCAGGGCGTCGAAGCGGTCGCCGTAGAAGCCGGAGGCGTTGCCGATGCGCAGGGGTCGGCGGGTGGCGGCCGGCGTGGCGGGGGTCACGGGCGGGGTCCCCGGGGTGGGCGTCCGGGTCCGGGGGGTCCGGCGAAGGACTGGGCGATGTCGAGCCAGTGGTCGGCGTCGGGGCCGTGGGCGTGGACGTCGAGGTCGGTGCGGTGGGCGCGTTGGGTGACGAGGAGGCAGAAGTCGAGGGCGGGTCCGGTGACGCGCTGGGGGGCGTCGGCGGGGCCGTGGGTCCAGAGGTCGCCGGTGGGGCTTCGGAGTTCGACGCGGAATTCCTCGGCGGGTGCGGGGAGGCCGTGGGCGGCGAAGGCGAAGTCGCGGGCACGGACGCCGATGCGGACGACGTGGCGGAGCCGGTCGGTGGGCTGCCGTCGTACGCCGAGGGTGTCGGCGACGTCCTGGCCGTGGGCCCAGGTCTCCATGAGGCGGCCGGTGGCCATGGAGGCGGCGGACATGGGGGGTCCGTACCAGGGGAAGCGGGTGCCGGCCGGTGCGGCGCGGAGGGCGTCTTCGAGGGCGGTGCGTCCGGTGCGCCATGCGGCGAGGAGGTGTGCGGGGGGTTGGGCGGCGCCTTGGTCGGCGCCTTGGTCGACAAAGGTGTCGGGGGCGGCGAGCGCCTTTTTGACCTCGTCGGCGAAGGCGTCGGGGTCGGTGACGGCGATCAGGGCGGCGCGGTCGGTCCAGGCGAGGTGGGCGATCTGGTGGGCGATCGTCCAGCGGGGGGCCGGGGTGTCGTGTGCCCAGTGGGTGGCGTCGAGGTCGGCGACGAGCTGGTCGAGCTGTTCGCTCTCGTGGTGGAGGTCGTCGATGACGGCGGCCACGGGCGACGGGTCGGACACGGTGCGCTCCCCTCGGGACACGGCGGTGTGTGGCTGGGAGCATGGCAGCGCTCGGAGAAACAAGCAAGCGTGCTTGCATGGATTTTTGCCAGGGCCGTCCGACCGGCGGGCGGCGCGGCGGTCCGGGTGAACTCCCGCCGTTGGGGCAGTCGTTGGCTGGTGTCAGCATCGCCCGGTACCGCACTTCCGGACGCATCGGCACTCCCGTCCCCACCCCGACTCTCCGCTCGCACCTCGGCGCTCCCGCGCTCCCGCACCCCCACACTCCGGGTGGAGGCGCCGGGAGGGCACGTGCCAGTCTCTTTGCGCCACGTGTGCCGCTCGTGTCCGCCGGAGGGCGCGGAGTCGGATGTTCCGAGCGTCATCGGCCGGTCACGTGACGCGACGCCGCCTTGGAAGTGGCGTGTTTGGCGATGGCTGGGATTCGTCGTTTGCGGCGCGTTTTCCGTCGGTCGGACGACGGGCGGGCGGAACGTGACGCAAGGCGCTTCGGGAGGTTGCGCGACGCCATATAACGATCGCGAAACGGTCGACCCATCACCGGTAGGGCGTGCGCGGGAAAGCACCGGTATTGGCGTGCCGGTATCGGTCTGTCCTGTTGTCCGGTCGCATTCCGGTCCTGGCGAATTCTCGACTGGCCCCGGATGGCGGGCCGTTAGTGTGGGCGCAAAGACCTAGGGGGGCAAATGCGCCATGCACCGATGGTTGGTCGCAATACCGCGGGGGCGGTGACGGCGGGGATCGTGGGGCATTCTTCGGCATCGGCCGCGGGTGGATATCGAGCCCTCTCCTGATGCGGTCCCGGGGGTGATACGCCGAGCCGGTTCGTGTTCCGCGTCCGGCATCCGGTCTCGCGGTGGCCGTCGCCGGTCCGGCCGTGGGGTGTGCCGGGTGGCCGGCGGTGCGGGCCGGCGGGCTCCGCGGTCGTTCGCCGTGGTCTGCGCGGGCGGTCGTCCGGGGCGGTCCGGGCCGCCGGATGTCCCCGCGGGGAGGGCGTGTCCGCCCGGTCCCGCCGTGCGCGGCACGGGGTGGCCGTCCCTGGCGCGGGGGCGGGCCTGCGGGCGTGTCGCCGGGGCCGCGGGCGTATCGCGTCGCCGGCGGGTTCCCGGCCGTCGGCCCGTGTTCCTCCCGCGCTCTGCGCGGCGCTCCTCCCGGCACGTCCCTCATCGCTTCTCTCGGCACTTCTTCCGCCGCTCCTCCCGGCGTTCGGCGCGCGCCGCGGGTGGCGCGGCGGCGGCCTCCCTTGGTGCGCACGGCCTGGACGGGCCGGTCGCCTGCGCCCGTGTTCGTTATCGAAAGGAAGCAGCTGTGACAGACGAACAGGTCCTCAGAGCCCAGAAGTGGGTCAACTCCAACTACGGCGGCGTCGCCGGCTACGTCGCCTGCCCGGAGAACGGTGTGTCCGGTTGGGGCACCATGAACTCCCTGGTCATGGCGCTCCAGCACGAGCTCGGCATCAGTCCGGTGGTCGCCTCCTTCGGCCCCACGACGTACGCGAAGCTGGATGCCCTGGGGGACATCGGCTTCGAGTGGGACAAGAACCGGAACCTGGTGGCGGTGCTGGAGTTCGGGTTGTGGTGCAAGGGGTATTGGGCGGTCGAGCCGGGCAGTGAGGGGTGGTTCACCGGCGTCACGCGGGACGCGGTGGAGAAGCTGCGGTCCAACATGGGGATCGGTGGCCCGGGGGTCATCACCGCGAAGATCGCCAAGGCCATCCTGAACATGGACGCCTATGTCGTCGTCGCGGGCGGCACGGACAAGATCCGGGGTATCCAGCAGTGGCTGAACCAGAACTACTGGACCCGGAGCGCGGCGAGCATCGGTCCGTGTGACGGCATCTACTCGCGTGACGTGCAGAAGGCGCTGATGATCGCCTTGCAGTACGAGTTGGGCATCTCCTCCCCGAACGGCAACTTCGGTCCGGGCACTCAGGCGGCGCTGCGGAACGTGTCGCTGTCCGAGGGGAGTTCGGGGACGCTGGTGAGTCTGTTCACGGCGGCGTGTGTCTTCAACGAGCCGGTTCCGATCGGCAACGGGGTGCGCACCACGTTCAAGTCGTCGTGGGATGCGAAGACCACCGAGTACGTCAAGTTGTTCCAGGAGTTCTCCTATATCCCGCAGACGGGGCGCGCCGACTACACGACGTGGGCGCAGCTGCTGGTGTCGATGGGTGATCCCGACCGGGCGGTGACGGGTTCGGACACGCGGTTCGTGATCAGTTCGGCGCGGGCCAAGTGGCTGTACGACAACGGGTACCGGATCGTGGGCCGTTACCTGTACCACCCGGATCCCAGTTACGAGAAGCAGATCCAGCCGGGTGAGCTGGAGACGATTCTGGCGAACAAGCTGAAGGTCTTCCCGATCTTCCAGGTCCACGGTCGTGACGTGTCGGAGTACAAGTACGAGATCGGTTACCAGCATGCGTTGAAGGCGCATGAGATGGCGGAGGGTTTCGGGATCAACCGGGGGACGACGATCTACTTCGCGGTGGATTACGACACCACGCAGGAGGAGATCGACGGGCACGTCATCCAGTATTTCCAGGGGGTGGCCTCGGGTCTGGCGAGCCGGGGCAAGAAGTACGTGCACGGTGTGTACGGGTCGCGCAACGTGTGCATCAACGTCACGAACAAGACCTATGCGCGGTATTCGTTCGTGTCGGGTATGTCGTGGGGGTTCTCGGGGAATCTGGGTTTTCCGCTGCCGTCGAACTGGTCGTTCAACCAGATCAAGGAGACGGGTGGCATCTCGATTCCGGGGAGCGATCCGATCGACCTGGACAACGACGTGTGGCGGCCGAACTCCGATCCGGGTGTGTCGTCCCTCAACCGGGACGCGTCGCCGGCGTCGGACTTCATCAGCCTGATAGCGGGGTTGTACGCGGCGGCGGTGGACTACAAGGCGTCGCACTCGACCGACCGGTCGGCCTCGAAGCTGGTGATGGAGTTCATGCGGCACAAGACCTACGGTGGCGTGCAGTGGCAGGCTCTGATCGGCGACTACGACCACGACTTCGTGTCGTACGCGAGCGGCAAGGGGTTCTCGGTCCTGCCGGAGTTCACCGATCCGGTGTCGGGGTACCGCATCGGGGCGGAGCATATGCTGGCGACGGCCGACGGTCATTACGTGGTGGACCAGCCGGGCAATCCGAAGAGTGTGAACGTGGGGGACATCACCGGCTGGGGCGGTGACCTGATGACCTTCTACACCGACTGGCGCAACTCCGAGGAGCAGTACGCGTCGGGCAGGGCGTTCTGCGAGGCGAAGCTGGCGAAGCCGGGGGTGTCGTCGTCGTTCGGGTTCACCGATCTCATCGAGGACGCGGACGGCTATCTGGTCGCGCGGGCGGTGCGGGGCGGGAAGGACATCGCGACGGCGGTGCGGGAGCGGTACAGCAACGGCGGGACGGCTCTGAAGCGGTTCACGGACTATTTCGGGGGGCGCTGGGGGTCGGCCGGGGACTGCAAGCAGGCGGCCTGGAACGTGCTGACGGCGACGGATCCGATCTTCGATCTGGCGCGCAATTACTTCATCACGCTGGACGGGGCGATGTATCCGAACGTCATGATCAACCTTCCGGGTGGGTCGGACAAGTTGGACAGTTTCGTTCAGGGGTTCACCGACGCCCTCCTTGCCCGGGTCGGCGCTGAGTAGCAGAGAGTTCTTCCGTGGGAATTTCGTTCGTCGGGGCCGTTCTGTTCTGGATTCCGACCGTGCTGCTGTGCGGGGTCGTCGTGGTGGCGGCGCGGCGCAGACGGCGGGGGCAGGGGTGGCTGCGGCCGTCGTCGTTCGTCGCGCTGGGCTGTGTGGCTTTGCTGAACGCGGCGACGGTGTGGCTGGTGGGGTTCTCCCGGGCGGGTCTGGATCTTCGGGAGTCCTGTGAGAGCAGGAGCGGTGTCCGTTTCGACGACGCGTGGAACGACGTGCACTACGCGGAGTCGCAGCGGTTCTTCCCGCTGCACGCCAAGTGCAGTGCGTCGGTGGATCTCGTCCCGGCCTGGATCAATCCCGCGGTGATCGCCCTCGTACTTCTGTTCGTCGGCTGCCTGGGTGCGGCCGGCTGGCTCGGAGTGCGCCATGTCATCAGAGAGGGAAAGAAGACGCATGTCTGACACCGAGATGCCCAGACCGACGCGGCGCCGTGTGCTGACGGTGGGTTCCGCGCTGGCCGTGGGGAGCGCCGTGTGGGCGCCCGGCACGGCTGCGGCGGCCCCGACGGCGGCCGGGGCCGCCGCGCCGGGGAAGGCGTCGCCGGGTGCGGGCGACAAGACGGTCGCCTGGACGGCGCGGCGCAGCGCGAACGGCTGGCCGGTGCTGGCCGACGCGCCCTCGCACCGGGTGGAGGGTGCGGGCGGGCTCGCGGTCCGTCTGGCCGCGGGGGACGCGGCGACGGTGCTGCTGTACGTGGTGCGCCGCTACTGCTACGAGGTCGAGATGCTGGAGGCGCGTGACCTGTCGGGGCACACCTCCGACACCGGGGTGCGGGCCGACATGGAGAGCAACCGGCTGTCGGGGACGGCTCTGACGATCAAGGAGGTGTACTACCCGCTCGGCGCGCCGGCCGGCAACGGGATGAGCGATGCGCAGGTCACGGTGGTCGAGGACATCCTGGCGGACTGCGGGGGTGTCGTCGCCTGGGGCGGTGAGTCGAGTCCGCTGAAGCAGTCGCACTTCCAGATCGACGTGCCGCCGCACGACTCCCGTCTGAGGAAGCTCGTGGCCACGATCAACGGGTGGGAGGAGCGGCCGGGCCGGGGTGCCGGGACCGTCGACGCGTTCCGTCCGGCCCGGATCTCGCGTGCGCGCAAGGCCCGTAACGCCCGGTGAGGCCGGGCGTGGTGCCGCGGGTGTGATCGCGGCCGGGTGATCACGGCGTGTGCGGTCCCGGTCGGGCCGGTCCGCTTGTGGTGTGTGCCGCCCCTCGTTCGCCCCTGCGGGGCGGCGGGGGGCGGCGGTCGTTCGGGGCGGTTCCCGGCGGCGGGGTCGGTTCCGGGCGCGCCGGACGGGGCGGGCGGGGTCGCCGGGCGGTGGCCGCGCCGTGTGCCGTCGGCGCGCGGTGGGTGGGGGTGCCGGTCAGGCGTCGGGCGCCGGCTGGAGGGGGGCGGCCTTGCCGCGGCCGATCTGGGTGCGGACGGCGCCCATGCTCGCGGCGATGACGAGAGCGATCGCGAGGGACTGGGTGAGGGAGAGGGTCTGGCCGAGGACGAGGAAGCCGGCGATCGCGGCGACGGCGGGTTCGAGGCTCATGAGGATGGCGAAGGTGGAGGCGGGGAGGCGGCGCAGGGCGAGGAGTTCGAGGGTGTAGGGCAGGACGGAGGAGAGCAGGGCGACGGCGGCGCCGAGGGCGATGGTCGCCGGCACCAGGAGGCGACTGCCGGCGGCGGTGACGCCGAGGGGGAGGAAGGCGGTCGCGGCGACGACCATGGCGAGGGCGAGGCCGTCGGCCTGCGGGAAGCGCCGGCCGGTGCGGGCGCTGAAGACGATGTACGCGGCCCACATGGCGCCGGCGCCGAGGGCGAAGGCGACGCCTGCGGGGTCGAGGTTGCCGAAGCCGCCGCCGCCGAGGAGGAAGACCCCGCCCAGGGCGAGTCCCGCCCACAGGAGGTTGAGGACGCGGCGGGAGGTGAGGACGGAGAGGGCAAGGGGGCCGAGCACTTCGAGGGTGACGGCGGGGCCGAGGGGGATGCGGGCGACGGCCTGGTAGAAGAGGCCGTTCATGGCGCCCATGGTGAGGCCGAACACGGCGACGGTGCCCCAGTCGGCGCGGGAGTGGCCGCGCAGGGTGGGGCGGCAGACGGCGATGAGGACGACGGCGGCGGCGAGCAGGCGCAGGGTGACGACACCGGCGGCGCCGACGCGGGGCATGAGGCTGACGGCGAGGGCGCCGCCGAACTGGACGGAGATGCCGCCGGCGAGGACGAGGCCGACGGGTCCGAGGCTGCCGCGCCCGCCGGCTGGGGTGCCGGGTGCGCCGGCCGGGGTGGCGGTGGCCGGTGTGCCGGGGGCGGCGCTGGGGGTGTTCACGGGGCCTTCCAGGGGTTCGACTCAGGTTCGTTCATCGTGCTGCACCTGCCAGTCCAGAGTAATGGACCGGGTCAGGCGTGTGAACCCGTGATGCAACTGTCGCAGACGTGCCCCGGGCGTGCCTCCCGGACGGGCGTGCCGCCCCGACGGGCCGGCCGCGGGCGTCCGGCCGGTCCGCACCCGGCGGACCGGCCGACGGGCGGGCGTCCGGCCGGTCCGCACCCCGCGGGCGGTCCGGCCGGACGCGCGGGTCCGGCGGCCCGCGCCGCCGCGGCGGGCGGGGCCGACCTGTCCGTGCCGCCGGGGGCCGGGAGGCCGACCATCCGTGCCACCGGGGGCCGGGAGGCCGACCATCCCTGCCGCCGGGGGCCGGGAGGCCGACCATCCGTACCGCCGGGGGCCGGGGGCCGACCGTCCGTGCCACCGGGGGCCGGGGGCCGACCATCCCTGCCGCCGGGGGCCGGGAGGCCGACCATCCGCCCGCCTCGGCGGGCGGGGCCGACCGTCCGTACCGCCGGGGGCCGGGAGGCCGACAGTCCGTAGCGCCGGGGGCCGGGGGGCCGGCCGGCCGCGCCGCGCCGCGGGGACCTTGCGGGCCGCGGGTCAGCGGCGGGTCATGTAGACGTCGAGTGCCTTGTGCAGGAGGCGGTTCAGCGGGAAGTCCCATTCGCCGAGGTATTCGGCGGCCTCGCCGCCCGCGCCCGCCTTGAAGCGGAGCAGGCCCACGAGGTGGTCGCTCTCGTCGAGGGTGTCGGTGATGCCGCGGAAGTCGTAGACGGTCGCGCCGAGTTCGTGGGCGTCGGTCATCATGCGCCACTGGATGGCGTTGTTGGGCTGGACCTCGCGGCGGCGACTGCTGGAGGCGCCGTAGGAGTACCAGACGTGGGTGCCGACGGTGAGCAGGGTGGCGGCGGCGAGGACGTCGCCGTCGTGGTGGGCGAGGTAGAGGCGCATGCGGTCGGGGTCCTCGGTGGTGAGGGCGGTCCACATGCGCTGGAAGTAGGACAGCGGGCGGGTGATGAAGCGGTCGCGTTCGGCGGTCTCGGCGTACAGCTCGTGGAACACGGGCAGGTCGTCCCGGCCGCCGCGGACGACCTTGACGCCGGCCTTGTCGGCCTTCTTGATGTTGCGCCGCCACTGCTGGTTGAGGCCCTTGTGGAGGTCGTCGAGGGTGCGGCCGGCGAAGGGGACCTGGAAGACGTGGCGGGGCTGGCCGGCGGCGAAGCCGTCCTCGCCGCCGGGTTCGGCCTGCCGCCAGCCCGCGGCGCGCAGCCGGGCGGCGATCTCGGCGGCGGCGGGGTCCTCGGAGGTGGGCGGGACGTCGGCGAGGCGGTGGGCGGCGGGGTCGGCGATGGCGGCCTTGACGGTGTCGGCGCTCCAGCGGCGGGCGATGACGGGCGGCCCCATCTTGACGCTGAAGGCGCCGCGTTGCTTCAGGTGGGCGAGCATCGGGCGGAGCCAGCGCTCGGCGAGGTCGGGGGCGTGCCAGTCGATGACGGGGCCCTCGGGGAGGTAGGCGAGGTGGCGCTTGATTCCCGGGAGGGGGCGCAGGAGGGCGAGTCCGGTGCCCTGGAGGTGTCCGCGTTCGTCGAACCAGCCGAGGTTCTCGCTGCGCCAGTCGGGTTTGACGTCGGCCCAGGACGGGACCTGCATGTGGCTGGCCGAGGGGCGGGAGCGGACGAAGGCGAGGTGTTCGTCGCGGGTGATCGTCTGGAGGCGGAGGGTCATGCGGGCGTGCTCCTCGTGGTCCTCGGTCCGGGGGTGCTCGGGGTGGTCAGCGTAACGATCACGGGGTGTCGGGGCCGGTCTCGCGGGCCTGCGGGGTGAGGGCGTCGGCGAGGACTTCGGCCAGGTGGCGGCCGGTGCGGTCGCCGAGGTGGGCGAGCTGGGTGCGGCAGGAGTAGCCGTCGGCGAGGATCACGGTGTCGGGTGCGGCGGCGCGCACGGCGGGCAGGAGCTGCTCCTCGGCGCAGGCTCTCGACACGTCCTGGTGGCCTTGTTCGAGGCCGAAGTTCCCGGCGAGGCCGCAGCAGCCGCCGGAGAGGGTGCCGGTGAGTCCGGCGGCGGCGCGCAGGCGCTGTTCGGGTCCGTCGCCGAGGACGGCGTGCTGGTGGCAGTGGGTCTGTCCGGCGACGGGACGGTCCAGGCGCGGTGGGGTCCAGTGCGGTGCGTGGCGTTCGAGTGCTTCGGCGAAGGTGACGACGGAGCGGGCGAGGCGGTGGGCGCGGGGGTCGTCGGGGAGGAGTTCGGGCAGGTCGGTGCGCAGGGCGGCGGCGCAGCTGGGTTCCAGGACGACGACGGGCAGGTCGTCGACGGCGAGGTGGGGTTGGAGGAGGTCGAGGGTGCGGCGCAGGACGGTGCGGGCCCGGTCGAGCTGGCCGGTGGTGGTGTAGGTGAGTCCGCAGCAGACGCGGCGGCTGCGCAGGGCGGGCAGCAGGCCGGGGCGGAGGGGGCCGCGGGTGGTGCCGTCGCCGACGGGTGCCGTGCGGTGCGGGGTGCGGGCGGGGAGCAGGACGGTGAGTCCGGCGTTCTCCAGGACGTGGACGGCGGCGATGCCGGCGGCGGGGGCGAGGTGTTCGGTGAAGGTGTCGGGCCACAGCAGGACGGCGGGGCCGGCGGAGCCGGAGGGGCCGGCGGGGGGTGCCGCGGGGGTGCGGGCGCGGTCGCGGAGGCGGTCGGCCCACCAGCGGCTGAAGGTGCGGGGGGCGAGCGGGGGGAGGGGGCGGCCGGGGGCGATGCCGGCGAGGTGCCGGGCGAGGGCGGCGGCGGGGCGCAGGGCGGTGAGGGCGTTGACGAGGCGGGCGGTGCGGGTGCGGGTGACGGCGGCGAGCCAGCCGGGGAGCCGTCCAAGGGTGTAGTGGCTGCGGGGGCGGCGGCGGCCGGCGTAGTGGTGGTGGAGGAATTCGGCCTTGTAGGTGGCCATGTCGACGCCGACGGGGCAGTCGGAGCGGCAGCCCTTGCAGGACAGGCACAGGTCGAGGGCGTCGCGGACCTCGGTGGAGCGCCATCCGTCGGTGACGATCTCGCCGGCGAGCATCTCGTGCAGGAGGCGGGCGCGGCCCCGGGTGGAGTGGGTCTCGTCGCCGGTGGCGCGGTAGGAGGGGCACATGACGTCGTGGCCGGGCGGGGTGGTGGTGCGGCATTTGGCGACGCCGACGCAGCGGCGGACGGCGGCGGTGAAGTCGCCGTCGTCGTCGGGGTAGCCGAAGGCGACGTCGACGGGCCGGCGCGGGAGGGGCGCGAAGCGGAGGTTGTCGTCGAGGCGGTGGGGGCGGACGAGGATGCCGGGGTTGAGGATGCCGTGGGGGTCCCAGAGGTCCTTGGCGCGTTCGAAGAGGTGGACGAGGTCGGGTCCGTAGAGGGCGGGCAGGAGTTCGGCGCGGGCCTGTCCGTCGCCGTGTTCGCCGGAGAGGGAGCCGCCGTGGGAGACGACGAGGCGGGCGATGTCCTCGGAGAAGCGGCGGAAGCGGGCGATGCCGGGGGTGGTGACGAGGTCGAAGTCGATGCGGACGTGGATGCAGCCGTCGCCGAAGTGCCCGTAGGGGGTGCCGCGGAGGTGGTGTTCGGCGAGGAGGGCGCGGAAGTCGCGGAGGTAGGCGCCGAGCCGGGCGGGCGGTACGGCGCAGTCCTCCCAGCCGGGCCATGCCTCGCCGGCGGGGCCGGTGGTGGCGGGGATGCGGGTGGCGGTGCCGGAGGCGTCCTCGCGCAGCCGCCACAGGGCGCGTTGGCCGGCGGGGTCGGTGACGACGCGGGCGTCGGTGACGTCGGCGGCTCGGACGATGGTGTCGGCGTGGGCGCGGGCTTCGGCGGGGGTGGTGCCGCCGGTCTCGACGAACAGCCAGGCTCCGCCGCGGGGCAGGGCGGAGGGGTCGGGGACGAGGTCGGCGGCCATGCCCTCGACGGTGAGGGGGTGGTGCGGGAGGAGGCCCGCCGCGGCGTCGGCGGCGGCGCTCTCGTCGGGGTAGCCGAGGACGGCGAGGGCGCGGGCGGGGGGCGTGGGGACGAGGTGGACCTCGGCTTCGGTGAGGACCGCCCAGGTGCCCTCGGTACCGCAGAAGGCGCGGGCGACGTCGTTGCCGCGTTCGGGCAGGAGGGCGTCGAGGGCGTAGCCGGAGATGCGGCGGGGCAGGTCGGGGTAGCCGGTGCGCAGCAGGGCGAGGTGGTCGGCGACGAGGTCGCCGAGGCCGTCGGGTGCGCCCGCTCCGTGGGGGCCGAGGCGGGTGGTGCGGCCGGTGGTGTCGACGACGGTGAGGGTGCCGACGTTGTCGGCGGTGGTGCCCCAGGCGACGGAGTGGGTGCCGCAGGAGTTGTTGCCGATCATGCCGCCGATGGTGCAGCGGCTGTGGGTGGAGGGGTCGGGGCCGAAGCGGAGTCCGTGGGGGGCGGCGGCTTCCTGGAGGCGGTCCAGGACGGTGCCGGGCTGGACGCGGGCGGTGCGGGTGGCGGGGTCCAGGTCGAGGACGCGGTTCATGTGGCGGGTGAGGTCGAGGACGATGCCGGTGCCGGTGGCCTGTCCGGCGATGGAGGTGCCGCCGCCGCGGGGGACGAGGGGGACGCCGTGTTCGCGGCAGAGGTCGAGGGTGGCGGCGATGTCGTCGGCGTCGCGGGGGGAGACGACGCCGAGGGGGACGCGGCGGTAGTTGGAGGCGTCCATGGTGGTGAGGGCGCGGGCGGTGGTGTCGAAGGCGACGTCGCCGCGGACGGCCCGGGTCAGGGCGGTGCGCAGGGCGTGGTGGTGGTCCTGCGGTGCGGTCCGGGCGGGCGCCTTCCGCGGGAGGGGGGTGCTGCCGCGGTCCGTCCGGCCGGGCGGGCGCGCTCCGGTCCCGCGGCCTGTCGCGCCGGTGCCGGTGGGTTCGCCGGTGCCGGTGGGTTCGCCGGTGCCGGTCTCCTCGTGTGTCGCGCCGTCGTCCATCGGGTCGCCTCTCTCCGCGTCGCCGTGCTGCGCGGGCCCGTCGGCCGGGCCGCTGCCGTCCGTGTCGTGCTCCGCCGGGTGCCGGGCGGGGGTGTCGCCGCCGGCCGTGCCGGTGTCCGGGTCCGGCGCGGTGGCGGGGCCGGTTGGCCGGGGCGGTGGGGTGGGCCGGTCGGCGGCACGGTCGGTGGGGGTGCCGGGGGGCCGGGTGGGGTGGGCCCGGGGTCGTCGTCCGGGCTGTCCGTGAGGTCGTCCGCCGCGATCCGTCATGGGTCCAGGATGCCGCCCGGGGGCGGGCGGGGGCTGCCCGCTGGACGGCCGAAAGGCCCCGTTTTGCCGTGTCGATCATGAGACCGCTCCCCGAACCTTCCCAATCCGATCACGAACTCACATATAGTGACCGCCAGTTGAGCACCTGGTGTCGCTTCTCGCCCAGGACCCGACCGAGGACACCACCGAGGACACGTTCTTCCCCCAGGAACACGACCGAGGACCGATTGATGACCCCGCCCCCGCCGTCCGGCGAACGCCCCGCCCTGCGCGCCCTCGCACCCCCCGTGCTGACCGCCGCCGTCGCGGCCGCGATCGCCGTGCCGGCCGCCGTCCTGCTCGCCCCCGCGCCCGCCCGCGCCCCGCTCGCCTGGGGCCTCGGCATCGCCGCCGTCCTGCTGTGCGCGGCCGTCGCCGTCGCGGCCCGGGCGACCGCGGTCGCCGCGGTCCTGCGCCGCAGACTCGACTCCGTGACCGAGGACGCCGGCCGGCTGCTGCACGAACGGGCCCGGCAGGCCGAGGAGTTCGGCCGGGAACGGAACCGGATGGCCGACGAGGCCGCACGGGAACGCGCGCGCGAGGCCGAGGCCGCCGACCGGGAACGGGCCCGGCTGACCGAGGAGGCGCACCGCGAACGCGAGCGCCTCACCGCGGAGTTCGCTGCGGAACGCGACCGGTTCGCCGCCGACCGCGCCCGGCTGAGCGCCCGCAACGCCGAACTCGGCGCCCGTGTCCGGCAGGCCACCGGCGAGCGGGCCGCCGCCATCTCCGCGACCGCCAACGCGGCCGGCCGGATGCAGGCCCTGTCCACCGGGATGCTCGCCGACCTGCGCGCCATGGAGGAGCGGCACTCCGACGAGGACGTTCTCGCCGACCTGCTGTACCTGGACCACCGCACCGCGCAGGCCGGCCGGCTCGCCGACTCCGTGGCCGTCCTCGCGGGCGCCCGCTCCGGGCGCCGCTGGGCCCGCCCCATCGTCATGGAGTCCATCCTGCGCGGCGCCATGGGCCGCATCGGCGGCTACCAGCGGGTGCGGGTGCACTCCGCGAGCGAGGCCGCCGTCGCCGGGCACGCCGCCGAGGGCGTCATGCACGCGCTCGCCGAACTCCTCGACAACGCGGCCACGTTCTCCCCGCCGACCGCCGAGGTCCACGTCTACGTGGAGGAGGTTCCGGCGGGCGTCATCGTCTCCGTCGAGGACAGCGGCCTGGTGATGGGCGACGTGCAGTTGCGCCGCGCCGAACGCGCCGTCTCCGGCGAGGCGGCGGAGGGCGGCGGGCTCGGCGGCCTGACCGGCACCCGTCTCGGCCTCGCCGTCGTCGGCCGGCTCGCCCGCAAGCACGGCCTGAAGGTGTCGTTCCGCCCCTCCGCGCGCGGCGGCACCGGCGTCCTCGTCCTCATCCCGCAGGACCTCCTCACCCAGCCCGGCGCCGCCGGCGGCGCCCCCGCCGCGCAGGCCCCGGCCGCCGCGACCGCCGCCGGGCCCGCCGACACCACCCACGAGCGACGCACCCCGGACGAGCCGGCGGCCCCCGACGGTGCGCCCGTCGGGCACGACGCCGGCGCCGCCCGGCCCTCCCGGGAGACCCCCGCCGCCCCCGTGTCGTACGCGGCCGGCCGCGCGAGCGGGGACCTCGACCCCGACCCGGTCCCGGCGCACGACTCGCCGCGGCACGATCAGGGGCCCGCGCCCGCCGGCGGCCTGCCCAGGCGGCGCCGCGGACGGACCCTCGCCCACGCCGAGCGCAGCCGCTCCCACACGGCGGCGCGGCCCGCTCCCGAGGCCCGCGAGGAGGAGGACCGGCGGACCCGGTCCGCCGCCCGCTTCGGCAGCTTCCGGCAGGCCGTGCGCGGCACGGCGCCCGACGCCCCGGACCCCGCGCGGGCCGAGGAGCCGGCGGCCGGCGGTCCCGCACGGGACCACGCCGCGGAAGGCGCCCCCGGACAACGCCCCGCGCCGCGCGCCGACGCCCAGCCCGGCACCGGCGACGCGGCCGGCGCACGGGGCGCCGACCCCCTCTCCCCGACGACCCCCGCCCAGCACGCGCTCCCGGAAGGCGACACCACCTCATGACCGGCACCCTCACCGCCGACGAGAAGCTCTCCTGGCTCATCGAGGGCCTCCTGGAGCGCACCCCGGGCGCCCGGCACGCCCTCGTGCTCTCCCGCGACGGCCTGAAGCTGTGCCGCACCCCCGAGCTGTCGGTCGACCAGGCCGACCAGCTCGCCGCGATCGCCGCCGGCATCCAGTCGCTGTCCCACGGGGCGTCCGTCGAGTTCGGCGACGGCTCCGGCGGCGTGCGCTCGGCGATGGCCGAGTTCTACGGCGGGGTGCTGTTCATCGTGGAGGCGGGCGACGGCGCGCACCTGGCCGTGGTCACCGCCGAGGACGCCGACGCCGGGCTCGTGGGACACAACATGAGCGAACTCGTGGAACAGCTCGGCGAGCACCTGAGCGCACCGCCGCGCACGTCATGAGCCGTCCCGGCAGGGACGACGCGCCCGACCGGCTGTACACCCTCACCGGGGGCCGCAGCCGGTCCGGGCCCGACACCCCCTTCGACCTGGTGACGCTGGTGGTCGCCGAGTGCGAGCCGGTGACGGGCATGCAGTCCGAGCACGCCGCGATCCTGCGGATGTGCGAACGGCCCACCGCCGTCGTGGAGATCGCGGCGGAACTCGGGCTCCCGGTGTCGATCACCCGCGTCCTGCTGTCCGACCTGCTCGCCGCGGGCCGCGTCGGCGCCCGCCACCCGCACACCACCGTTCCCTCCGGCCTTCCCGATCCCGACATCCTGGAGCAGGTGCTCGTTGGACTCCGTAACCTCTGACGCTCGTGCGCCCCTGTCGGCGTCGGCCGACAACGGCCTGAAGATCGTGGTCGTGGGCGGCTTCGGCGTCGGCAAGACGACCCTGGTCCGCTCGGTCAGCGAGATACGTCCCCTCAACACCGAGGAGACGATGACGCAGGCCGGCGCGGCCGTCGACGACATCAGCGAGGTCCGCGGCAAGTCCGCGACCACCGTCGCCTTCGACTTCGGCCGCATCACCCTCGACGCCCACAACGTGCTCTACCTGTTCGGCGCGCCCGGCCAGGAACGGTTCTGGTTCCTGTGGGACCGGCTGTTCGCCGGCACGCTCGGAGCCGTCGTCCTGGTCGACACCCGCCGCATCGACGACTCCTGGTACGCCATCGACCGGCTGGAGCACCACGGCACCCCGTTCATCGTGGCGTGCAACGACTTCGGCGGGCCCGCGCACACCCCGGCCGAGATCCGCGAGGCCCTCGACCTCGACCCCCACGTGCCGCTCCTCGACTGCGACGCCCGCTCCCGCCAGTCCAGCAAGCAGGTGCTGATCACGCTGGTGGAGCACCTGCAGTCCCTGCACGCCCGCCACGGCGCCCCCTCCGCGCAGGGCGCCCCGACCGCACCGGAGCCCGCGCTGTGAGCCCCGTTCCCGACCCCGCGCCCGTCCCGCTCGGCGGCCCCCGGTTCCAGACCGACCCCGCCGAGCTGTACCGGGAGATGCGACGCGACCACGGCGCGGTCGTGCCCGTCGTCCTCGACGGCGACGTCCCCGCCCACCTCGTCCTCGGCTACCGCGAACTGCACCAGGTGACCGGTGACCCGCAGCTGTTCAGCCGCGACTCGGACCTGTGGAACCAGTGGGACGCCATTCCCGACGACTGGCCGCTGCTGCCGATGATCGGCCGCAAGCAGCCCTCCATCCTCTACACCGTCGGCGAACGCCACCGCGAGCGCGCCGCGATGATCAGCGACGCCCTGGAGGCCGTCGACGCCTTCGAACTGCGCTCCCACGCCGAGAAGTTCGCCGACGAACTCATCGACGCGGTGTGCTCCAAGGGCGAGACGGACCTCATCGGCGACTACGCCGCCCTGCTTCCCGTCCGCGTCCTCGCCACCCTCTACGGCTTCTCCGACGAGCAGGGCCCCGGCCTGGTCACCGCCCTCAACGACATGATCAACGGCCGGGAGGGCGCGCTGGAGGGGCAGCGGCACCTCGCCCTGTCGATGGCGCAGCTCCTCGCCGACCGGAAGCAGACCCCCGCCGACGACGTGGTCTCCCGGATGCTGGCGGACCCCTCCGGGTTCACCGACGAGGAGATCGCGCAGGACCTGATGGTCATGATGGCCGCCGGGCACCAGCCCACCGCGGACTGGATCGGCAACTCGCTGCGCCTGATGCTCACCGACGACCGGTTCGCCGCCTCCCTGTTCGGCGGCCGGCACAGCGTCGCCGAGGCCATGAACGAGGTCCTGTGGGAGGACACCCCCACGCAGAACGTCGCGGGCCGGTGGGCCTCGCGCGACACGCAGCTCGGCGGGCGCCGCATCCGCGCCGGCGACCTCGTGCTGCTCGGACTGCAGGGCGCCAACTCCGACCCGCAGGTCCGGACCGACGGCTCCGCGCTCACCGGCGGCAACAACGCCCACTTCTCCTTCGGGCACGGCGAGCACCGCTGCCCGTTCCCCGCGCAGGAGGTCGCCGAGGTCATCGCGCGGACCGGCATCGAGGTCGTCCTGGACCGGCTGCCCGACATCGACCTGGCCGTGCCCGCCGGGTCGTTGACGCGGCGCCCCTCCCCGTGGCTGCGCGGGCTGACCGAACTGCCCGTCACCTTCACGCCCGTGCCCGCCTCCTGAGCCCCCGGGCACCGCGCACGACACCGACGCACCCGGCCGGCGCAGCCGCCGGCCGGGTTCCGGGCGCCGCCCCGGGAAGACGCCGTACCCCTACCCCGCCCTCTGGAGGCACCCCCGCATGACCACCGGTACCGAAGAGACCCGCATCGCCCTGGACCCCTTCGTCACCGACCTGGACGGCGAGAGCGAGGCGCTGCGCGCCGCGGGCCCGCTCGCGGCCGTCGAACTGCCCGGCGGGGTACCCGTCTGGGCGGTCACCCACCACGCCGAGGCGCGCGCCCTGCTCACCGACCCCCGCCTGGTCAAGGACATCAACGTGTGGGGCGCCTGGCAGCGCGGGGAGATCGCCCCCGACTGGCCGCTGATCGGGCTCGCCAACCCCGGCCGCTCCATGCTCACCGTGGACGGCGCCGACCACCGCCGGATGCGCACCCTGGTCGCGCAGGCGCTCACCCCGCGGCGGGTGGAGCGGATGCGGGAGCGGATAGCGAAGCTCACCGAGGGCCTCCTGGACGGCCTGCACGGCGAGGTCGTCGACCTGAAGGCCGAGTTCGCCTACCCGCTGCCCATGTACGTCGTCGCGGACCTCATGGGCATCGACGAGGCGCGGCTGCCGCGGCTGAAGGAGCTGTTCGAGAAGTTCTTCTCCACCCAGACCCCGCCCGCCGAGGTGATCGCGACGCTCACCGAGCTGGCCGGGATCATGGCGGCGACCGTCGCGGCCAAGCGGGCGGAGCCGGGTGACGACCTGACCAGCGCGCTGATCCTCGCCTCCGAGGACGGCGACCACCTCACCGACGAGGAGATCGTCTCCACCCTCCAGCTGATGGTCGCGGCCGGCCACGAGACGACGATCTCCCTGATCGTCAACGCGGTCGTCAACCTGTCGGCCCACCCCGACCAGCGGGCCCGGGTGCTGTCCGGGGAGGCCGACTGGTCGGCGGTCGTGGAGGAGACGCTGCGCTACTCGACGCCGACGTCCCACGTCCTGATCCGCTTCGCGACCGAGGACGTCCCGGTCGGCGACAAGGTGATCCCGGCGGGCGACGCGCTGATCGTGTCGTACGGGGCGATCGGCCGGGACGAGACGGCGCACGGCCCGACGGCCGGCGACTTCGACATCAGCCGCACCGAGGGCCCCCGGCACATCTCCTTCGGCCACGGCCCGCACGTCTGCCCCGGCGCCGCCCTGTCCCGCCTGGAGGCGGGCGTGGCGCTGCCGGCGCTGTACGCGCGCTTCCCCGGCCTGGACCTGGCGGTCCCGGCGTCGGAGCTGCGGAACAAGCCGGTGGTGACGCAGAACGACCTGTTCGAACTGCCGGTTCGACTGATCACCGGATGAGGTGAGGGGCGTAGGCCCCGGAGGGCGCCTTCCGCGGAGGGCGCCCTGTCCGCTCCCGGGTGCCGTCGGCGGACGAGCGCTACGGCGACCGACGTGAACAAGGAGAGGCACGGTGCCCCCTCTCCCCCTTCTCTCCGCCGCGTCTCGCGTCTCTCTCGGTGCGGTCCCCGGTCGTCTCAGCCGCCGGACGACGTTTCGACCAGGTTTCCCCGACCGGCTAGGCTCCCCGCGTGGCTGATATCCAGATCCCCGCTGACATCAAGCCCGCCGACGGACGATTCGGCGCTGGCCCCTCCAAGGTGCGGACGGAGGCGCTCGACGCGCTGGCCGCGACCGGCCGTTCCCTGCTCGGCACCTCCCACCGCCAGGCCCCGGTCAAGAACCTGGTCGGCAGCGTCCGCGAGGGCGTACGCGAACTGTTCTCGCTGCCCGAGGGCTACGAGGTCGTCCTCGGCAACGGCGGCTCCACCGCGTTCTGGGACATCGCGACGCACGGCCTGATCGACGCCAAGTCGCAGCACCTCACCTTCGGCGAGTTCTCCTCGAAGTTCGCGAAGGCCGCCAGGCTCGCGCCGTGGCTCGCCGACCCGAGCGTCGTCTCCTCCGACCCGGGCACCCACCCCGAGCCGGTCGCCGAGGCGGGCGTCGACGTGTACGCCTTCACCCACAACGAGACCTCCACCGGTGTCGCGGCGCCGATCAAGCGGGTCGCCGGAGCCGACCCGGGCTCGCTGGTCCTGGTGGACGCCACCTCGGGAGCCGGCGGCCTGCCCGTCGACATCGCCGAGACGGACGTCTACTACTTCGCCCCGCAGAAGTCGTTCGCCTCCGACGGCGGCCTGTGGATCGGCGTGTTCTCCCCCGCCGCCGTGGAGCGCGCCGAGCGGATCCACGCCTCGGGCCGCCACGTCCCGGAGTTCTTCTCGCTGCCCACCGCGATCGACAACTCCCGCAAGAACCAGACGTACAACACCCCGGCCCTCGCGACGCTCTTCCTGCTCAACGAGCAGCTGGAGTGGATCAACGGGCAGGGCGGCCTGGCCTGGTCGACGGCCCGGACGAAGGACTCCTCCTCGCGTCTGTACCGCTGGGCCGAGGACAGCAAGTACGCCACCCCGTTCGTCACCGACCCCGCCCAGCGCAGCCAGGTCATCGGCACGATCGACTTCGCCGACGAGATCGACGCCGCCGCCGTGGCCAAGGCGCTGCGTGCCAACGGCATCGTCGACACCGAGCCGTACCGCAAGCTCGGCCGCAACCAGCTGCGTGTGGCGATGTTCCCGGCGATCGACCCGGCGGACGTCGAGGCGCTCACGCGGTGCGTCGACTACGTGATCGAGAAGCTGTAGTCCCTCCCGTACGACACCGAGAGCGCCCGGCGGATGATCCGCCGGGCGCTCTCGGCTCTCCGGGTGCCGCTTACGCGAACTGGCCCAGGAATGCCTGCCAGGTCTCGCGGGAGACCACGAGGACGGGACCGTCGCCCTGCTTGCTGTCGCGGACGGCCCGACCGCCGGGAGCGGTGTGGGCGACCTCGACGCAGGCGTTTTCTGCCCCCGAGTACGACGACTTCCGAAAGGGACTTACGACCTCGGTCACGATGTGTCTTCCTTCAAGCTCCGCAGTACGCCCCGGATGACCCTCGCGCTCGCCTCCGGCGCCAACGCCGCCGATCGTAGTAGGTCGAACGCATTGGCGTAAGCGGCGAGGTCGCCCGCTGCCTCAAGGACCGACGTACCCCGCAGGTTGTCCATGGCGACCGCTTCCACCGTCGGCTCCTCGTCGAAGCTGAAGGAGGAGAAGGCCGACGAGTAACCGGCCAGGCTGCCCGCACTGAAGGGCAGAACCTGCACGGTCACGTTCTTCCGCTTCCCGGTCTCCAGGATCGCGGCCAATTGGTCCCGGTGGATCTCGACGCTCACCAGAGGGTGCGCCACGACGGACTCCCAGAGGATGACCGTGTACGAGGCGCCGCCCTCCTCGATCTTCGCCTGCCGGCCCGCCCTGACCTTCACCAACTCGGCGGCCCGCTCCGGCTCGATGCCGTGGGGAGAACTGGCGATCACAGCCTCCGCGTAGGCCGGGGTCTGCAAGAGTCCGGGCACCATCACCGGCTGCCACTCGCGGATGTAGGTCGCGTCGTCTTCCAAGGCGATGTGGTCCACGTAGTCCGGACGCAGATGGGCGGCATGCTCCAGCCACCAGCCCCGGTTCTTGGAGTGCTTGGCCAACTCCTCCAGTTTGCGCCGGACTTCCGGATCGCTGATGCCATAGGCGTCCAGGAGCAGCCGGACCTCGATGACGCGTGCGGTGACGTTCCCGCTCTCAAGTCGACTGATCCTGGCCTGGCTTGCCGCGATGATCTCGGCGGCCTTCGGCTGGTCGATCTTGGCGGCCTGCCTGTACTGCCTGAGCGCCGCGCCAAGTCGCCTGCTGCGCACCGTCGGTCGTCCACCTGCGGGCATGGGAACTCCCCTCTCCTGCGGCCACGATGCCACACCCATCACCATCACTGACCGGACATCACTCGATCGGACGACTTACTGAATGCATTCACTCAAGCTCATTGCGTAAGTGCCGAGGTCGGGCCTAGCTTCGGCCCCATGCCCCCACCTCAGACATTCCGCATCGCCGGCCGCAGGCAGAACGTGCCCGTGGCCCGAAGGCGTGTCCGCTCGACGCTCTCCGACTGGGGCGCCCCCGCCGAACTGATCGAGCGCGCAACCCTCCTGGCCGGCGAACTCGTCGCCAACGCCGTCACGCACTGCCGGGTCTCCCACGCCCTCATCGAGGTGGCGCTCACCCTGCGCGGGGACGACCTGACGCTGGAGGTCTGGGACCCCGACCGGGACCGGCTTCCCCGGCCCCGGCGGGCCGGCCCGCACGAGGAGGGCGGGCGCGGTCTGGCGCTCGTCGCGGAGCTGGCCGACACATGGGGGCACCGGCAGGGCCCGTACACCAAGTGCGTGTGGGCCCGGTTCACGCTCGCCCGACGACCGGGGAGGGCCGATGCTCCGGCGGGCTCATGACGCGCTCACCCGCCTGTTCCGGCGCCCCGCCTCCGGCGGTTCCCCGATGGACGGCCGGGACCTCGGGGCCGAGGTGCGCGCACCGGACCCGTACGTGTGGCGGCTCCCCGACCCCTACGACGCCCGCTGGCGCCGCTGGGCCCGGCGCAACCAGGCGGCGGGCCACCGACTGCCGTTCCCCCGCGACGACGCGTGCTGGCGGAGCCCGCCTCCGCCCCCGCCGTCCACGCCCTGGGGACCTTCGGACGACGTGGTGCGGCTCTACGTCCTCAGGCCGTGAGACCCCGCCGGACGCACAGGCGATCACCTGCCGGGCGGCGCCGCGGCCGTCGTTTCGCCGCCGCGAGGTGGCGGCGGAGTGCGGGCTCCGCGAGCCGCCGCCGACCGAGACGGCGTTCCCGCTCGTGGCACCGCGGGCCGGCGCCCCCTCCCTCGTCCGTCGGATATATGACGGAAAGTCAGCGGCGCCTCAGCCTGCGCAGGCCGAAGAACCCCGCGAGCAGCGCAGCGACCGCGACGGCGCCCACCGTGGCGCTCTTGCTCGTCTCGCCCCCGCCGCCGGAGGCGGAACCGCCGCCCTTCGAGGGGGACGCGGCGTCGGAGCCGGCGGCACCGGGCGCGTCCTCGGGCTGCACGGGGCTGTTCGCTCCCTCGCTGCCGTACAGCAGTTTCCGTCCGTCGGTGGTGTACGTGACGGATTCGCCCTGCGCCTGGAGCGGCACGTCCAGGCGCTCCCGCCGCTTGATGTCGCCGCCGTTCCAGTCGTAGAGGATGCCGCCGAAGTAGCCCCGTACGGCGAGGTGCCGGCCGTCCGGCGAGAAGGCGCCGTCGGTGACCCACAGGTCGACGGGGGCGACGCGCTCGAAGACGTTCGTGCCGGTCGCGGAGAGCCGGGCCGGGCCCTCGTAGAGGTGACCGCCGTCCTCGTTCTTGTCGGCGATGTACACCCGGCCCGTCTTCGGGTGGACCATCAGCGCCTCGGCGTTGCGGGGGCCGTCGGCGTACTTCACGACGTACTGCGTGGCGCGGACCGTCTGGTCCTTGAGGACCTTCGGCTCGGGGAGCTTGTAGATCCACACGTGGTCCCACTTGCCGCCCAGGTTGTCGCCGATGTCGCCGACGTACAGGTCGCCGTCGGGGCCCAGCGAGATCGCCTCGACGTCCCGCGGGGCGCCGACGCCGCTCATCGTGACGGTGGCCACGGTGCGGCCGGTACGGCTGTCGACCGCGTACAGGTAGGGGCCGTCGTCGCTGTCGTTGTGCGTCCAGTACACGCCCGGGTGGATGCGGGAGGCGGCGAGGCCGCTGGACTCCGTGATGCGGGGGTCCTTGATGGTGAAGCCGTCGTCGCCCGCGTCGGCGAGGGCCGGGGCCGCGGCGACGACTCCGGCGACGGCGACGGCGAGAGCTCCGGCGAGGACTCCGGCGGCGGTCCCGGGGCGGGGCGAGGGCGATCGGCGCATGGCCCAAGACTGCCACCCCGCCGTGCCGTTCGCGTCGGCGGCGCCCCCGCGGGGCCGGGAACCGGGCGGACCGGCCCCGCGGGGGGCGCCGGCGACGGCGGACAGTGGCAGGCCTCACACCCCCGGGGCCGATCACACCCCCGCCGATCGACCATGATGAGCGGATGCTCAGGTTCATGCCCGTCGGGGACTCCATGACGATCGGCAGCGCGGGCGAACACACCTGGCGCTACCGGATGTGGCAGCACCTGCGGGAGACGTACGGGGGCCCGTTCAAGATCGTCGGGCCGCGCGAGACGCTCCACGACCAGGCGACCGGCACCGCGGACTCCTACGAGTACGCCGACCCGGACTTCCCGCGCGCCCACCTGGCCGGCTGGGGCGAGGGGTGGCAGCACATGGCCCCGCTCGTCCGCGAGGCGGTCCGCGCGCACCGCGCCGACGTCCTGCTGGTCTCCCTCGGCCTGATCGACCTCGGCTTCTACACCAACGCCGTCCAGACGGCCGCCAACGCCCGCACCTTCGTCGCCGAGGCACGGGCCGCGAACCCGCGTGTGCGGATGGTCCTGCTGCCGGTGATACCGAACGTGCGGGCCGCCTCCGACGCGCCCTTCGCCGCGGAGGTCGCCGCCTTCAACGAGCTGCTCGCCAAGACGGTCGCCGACCTCGACGAGCCGGGCTCCCCGCTGCTCCTGGCATCCCCTCCCCCGGGGTACGACATCGCCTTCGACACCTACGACGGCACCCACCCGAACGCGGCCGGCGAGCACAAGATCGCCGAGGGGTTCGCCGAGGCGATGTACCAGGCGTGGGATCTGGGCGCGCCCTACGCCGCGGTCCCTTCCTGAGCCGCGGGGCCGGCGGCCCCGCCGGAGGTGCCGTGGTGCCCTTGCGTCGAGCGGACTCGAAGGCGTTGGCTGGGATCTCATGGAGTACACACAGCTCGGACGCACGGGACTCAAGGTCAGCCGGCTCGTCCTCGGCACCATGAACTTCGGACCGCAGACCGACGAGGCCGACAGCCACGCCATCATGGACGCCGCGCTGGACGCGGGCGTCAACTACGTCGACACGGCGAACGTGTACGGCTGGGGCGAGAACAAGGGCCGCACCGAATCGATCATCGGGAACTGGTTCGCGCAGGGCGGCGACCGGCGCGAGCGGACCGTCCTCGCGACCAAGGTGTACGGGAACATGGGCGCGGACGGCGAGCCGTGGCCCAACCACGACAAGCTGTCCGCGCTGAACATCCGGCGGGCGGTGGACGCGAGCCTGAAGCGCCTGCGCACGGACTACATCGACGTGTACCAGTTCCACCACGTCGACCGGGCGACGCCGTTCGAGGAGATCTGGCAGGCCATCGACGTCCTGGTGCGACAGGGCAAGATCCTCTACGTGGGGTCGAGCAACTTCCCCGGGTACAAGATCGCCCAGGCCAACGAGATCGCGGCACGCCGCGGCGGCACCATCGGCCTGGTCAGCGAGCAGTGCCTCTACAACCTGGCCGAGCGGCGCGCCGAGATGGAGGTCCTTCCGGCGGCCCGGGAGTACGGGCTCGGCGTGATCCCGTGGTCGCCGCTGCACGGCGGACTGCTGGGCGGGGTGATCAGGAAGCAGGCCGAGGGAGGCCGGCGGGCGAGCGGCCGGGCCGCCGACGCCCTCGCCGACCCGGCCGTGCGCTCCCAGATCCAGGCGTACGAGGATCTGCTCGACAAGCACGGCCTGGAGCCCGGCGAGGTGGCTCTGGCGTGGCTGCTCACCCGCCCCGGGGTGACCGGCCCCATCGTCGGGCCGCGGACCGCGGAGCAGCTGGAGTCGGCGCTGCGCGCCGTGGAGCTGGAGCTGGCGCCCGCGATCCTGGACGGCCTGGACGAGATCTTCCCGGGGCCGGGTCCCTCTCCGGAGGCGTTCGCCTGGTAGGACGGGCCTGAGCGGGTCCGCCGTCCGGCGGTGGCGGTCGCTACCTGACCGCCGCCGCCATGGCCACGACGACGAACATCAGCACGAGCACACCGGCCATGATCCGGTTGCGGGTCTTCGGGTTCACGCCCCCGAGATTAACGGGCCGCGGGCCCGCCGCCGTCGCCCGCCCCCAGCGGCAGAACGGCCAGCGTCTCGTATCGGGGCTGCTCGCCGGGGGTCCCGGCGGCCGGCGGGTGGCTGCGGACGAGACACAGCTCACGCACGGTCCAGGCGGGTGAGGCGAAGCCTTCCAGAGCGGTGACGCAGGGGGTGAGGTCCGCGCCGTCGCGGCTGCGGGCCAGGGTCAGGTGCGGCCGGTAGGCGCGGTGTTCCTCCAGGGCGAGGCCCGCCTTGCGGCCGGCGGCCTCGGCGCGGGCGGCCAGCAGCCGCAGGGCGTCGGTGTCCCCCGCGGCGCCCGCCCACAGGGCGCGGCGGCCGAAGTGGCCGCCGCCGCGCAGGGACAGCGGGAAGGGCGCGGTGCGGTGGGCGCCGCGTCGCAGCCGCTCGGTGAGGTCCGCCACGGCGGCGTCGGCGACCTCGCCGTAGAAGGCGAGGGTGAGGTGCCAGCCGGGACGGCCCGTCCAGCGCAGCCGGCCGGTGCCCGGCATCCGGGCCAACCGGTCGGCCTCCGCGGCGAGTTCACGTACCGCCTCGGGAGGCGGGAGCACGGCGGCGAAGAGTCTCATGGGGCCACTGTGGCAGGTGCCGGGGGCCCGGGGGCGGGGAAGCGGGCTCGGCGCCGGTGGGGGCGGCCCGCCCGGTCGGGGGTGGCGCGCCGCCGGCCCGAGGCCGGACACCGGCGGGCACGTCCGTCCCGTCCGCGGCACCCCGACCGGGGACCCGGCGCACGGACCGGAGCCGGCCGGGCGGGGAGAGGGAGAAAGGCGGCCCGGTGTGTGCGAGACGGCCGGTGCCCGCCCGGTGGGCGGGCACCGGCCGTCGTGGGCCCGGGCGTCCGGTCGGCCCGCCCCCGGTGCGGGTCAGACGGTGGCGGGCTGCTCCTCGGGGCGGGTGCGCGGCACGAAGCGGACCCGGGGGTGGCCGCGGTGCCAGCCGAGGCGGACGCGCAGGTTGCCCAGGCGGGCGAGGACCAGGCCGACGGCCGTCGCCGCGGCCAGCGAGACGGCGCCGCCGAGCGCGAAGCCGACCCGGGGCCCCCAGGTGTCGGTGACCCAGCCGACCAGCGGGGCGCCGAGCGGGGTGCCGCCCACGAACACCATCATGAACAGGGCCATCACCCGGCCGCGCATGGCGGGGTCGGTGGCCATCTGGACGGTGGTGTTCGCGGTGACGTTCACCGTCAGCCCGAAGATGCCGATCGGGACCATCAGCAGGGCGAACAGCCACAGCGAGGGCGCGGTCGCGGCGATCACCTCCAGTGCGCCGAAGGCGGCGGCGGCCGAGATGAGCACGCGCAGCCGGGCGGTGCCGCGCCGGGCGGCGAGGAGGGCGCCGGCCAGCGAGCCGACGGCCATCAGCGTGTTGAAGAGGCTGTAGGCGCCGGCACCGGCGTGGAAGGTGTCGTCGGCGTACGCGGACAGCCAGACGGGGAAGTTGAACCCGAAGGTGCCGATGAAGCCGACGAGGACGATCGGCCAGATCAGCTCGGGGCGGCGGGCCACGTAGCGCAGTCCTTCGCGGAGCTGTCCCTTGCCGCGCGGGGTCCGCCGGCCGGCGTGCAGTTCCCGGCCGCGCATCAGGAGCAGGCCCGCGATGGGTGCCGTGAAGGAGAGGCCGTTGAGGAGGAAGGCCCATCCGGTGCCGACGCCGGTGATCAGGAGCCCGGCGACGGCGGGGCCGACCAGTCGGGCGGACTGGAAGTTGGCCGAGTTCAGGCTGACCGCGTTCTGCAGCTGGTCCGGTCCGACCATCTCGGAGACGAAGGACTGCCGGGCCGGGTTGTCGACGACGGTGGCCAGGCCGACGGCGAACGCGGCGAGGTAGACGTGCCAGACGTGGACGTGCCCGGACAGGGTGAGGAAGGCGAGGACCAGGCCGGTGAGGGCCATCGCCGTCTGGGTGACGAGCAGCGTGGGACGCTTGGGCAGCCGGTCGACGAGGACTCCGCCGTACAGGCCGAACAGGAGCATCGGCAGGAACTGCAGGGCGGTGGTGATGCCGACCGCGGCGGAGGAGCCGGTCAGGCTGAGGACCAGCCAGTCCTGGGCGATGCGCTGCATCCAGGTGCCGGTGTTGGAGACGACCTGGCCGAGGAAGAACAGCCGGTAGTTGCGGACCCCCAGCGAGCTGAACATCGACGGGGAGCGCGGGGTGCGGCGGCCCGGCCCGGCGGGTTCCGCGGGGCGCCCGGGGGCCTCGGCGGCCCGGGAGGCGGTCGCGGGTGCGGCCGGGGCGGTGTCGGCGGCGGCCTCGGGGGCCGCGGGGGCGGCGTTCCCGCCCGGTGCGGGGTCGGGGACGGCCGGGAAGGCGGCGACCGGGGCCGCGGGGTCGTGGGTGGCCGGGGAGTCGGGGGTGGCTGGTGCGGGGGCGGAGTCTGCTCCGGGTCCCGTACTCAAAAGGGCTCGCCTCCGGGGGAGTCGTGGACGTCGGCGTCACGGGGGCGTCGGCGCTTGCTGGGGACGGCCGCCGCCGGTCGGGGACCGGCGGCGGCCGGTGGTGCGGGTCTAGAGGTGGGCGAGCTTCTCCAGGACGGGTGCGGCCTCGCGGAGCTTGGCCCACTCGTCCTCGTCGAGGGCCTCGACCAGCCCGGCCAGGAACGCGTTCCGTCTGCGGCGGCTCTCTTCGAGCATGGCCTCCGCCTTGTCGGTCTGCGTGACGACCTTCTGGCGCCGGTCCTCGGGATGCGGCTCCAGCCTGACCAGGCCCTTGGCCTCCAGGAGGGCGACGATGCGCGTCATGGACGGCGGCTGCACGTGCTCCTTGCGGGCGAGTTCGCCCGGGGTGGCGGTGCCGCAGCGGGCGAGGGTGCCGAGCACCGACATCTCGGTGGGGCTCAGCGACTCGTCGACCCGCTGGTGCTTGAGTCGGCGTGACAACCGCATCACTGCGGATCGCACGGCGTTCACGGCGGCCTCGTCGTCGCCCTGGGTGAGGTCAGGCATGTTCGTTAGCGTAACTCATTACTCTCGCTAAGGACCAGCGGGGTGCCCGTGAAGCGCGCCACCGAACCGTGAGGTCACTCATATGAGTGAGCCGAATCCGGAAAGCCACCCGGTGCCGCCCGGCCTGCCGCGACCCTCGACTCCATGGGGACCAGCGTGCTCAGCCTGCGTATAGACGGGGAGCTGCTCGAACGGCTCCGCCACCATGCCGCCAAACGCGGAATGAGTGTCCAGGACTACGTGGTCCGGACGCTCATTCGCGACGACTTCGACGAGCGGTTCCAGACCGCGGTCGAGGAGACGGAGAAGTTCTACGGGGTCACGTGAGGCCGCGCCCCCGCGTCCCCGTTCCGCCGGGGGACCGGCCCGGTCCCGGTCGGGTCAGGTCAGCCCGAGGGCCGGCATCAGGTAGTAGAAGGTGAACACCGCCGACACCACGTACATCGCGACCGGGATGTCCCGTCCCCGGCCCGCGGCCAGGCGCAGCACCACGAAGGTGATGAAGCCCATGCCGATGCCGTTCGTGATCGAGTAGGTGAACGGCATCATCAGCATGGTCACGAAGGCCGGGATGGCGATCGTGTAGTCGGCCCAGTCGATCTCCTTGATCGAGTGGGACAGGATCAGGAAGCCGACCGCGACGAGCGCGGGGGTGGCGGCCTGGGACGGGACCATGGTGGCGACGGGGGTCAAAAAGAGGGCGACGGCGAACAGCGCGCCGGTGACCACGTTGGCGAAGCCGGTGCGGGCCCCCTCGCCGACGCCGGCCGTGGACTCCACGAAGCAGGTGGTGGCCGACGAGGACGAGGCACCGCCCGCGGCGACCGCGATGCCGTCGACGAAGAGGACCTTGTTGATGCCGGGCATGTTGCCCTCGGCGTCGGTCAGCTTGGCCTCGTCGCTGATGCCCATGATCGTGCCCATCGCGTCGAAGAAGCACGACAGCAGCACGGTGAAGACGAAGAGGACCCCGGTGAGCACGCCGACCTTGTCGAAGCCGCCGAAGAGGCTGACCTGGCCCACGAGGCCGAAGTCGGGGGTGTCGACCGGGCTGCCGGGCCACTTCGGGGTGGTCAGGCCCCAGGACGGGACCGTGGCGACGGCGTCGACGACCATCGCGACGATCGTCATGGTGACGATCGAGATGAGGATGGCGCCCGGCACCTTGCGCACCATCAGGGCGAGGGTGAACAGCGTGCCCAGGACGAAGATCAGCACGGGCCAGCCGGTGAGGTGGCCGTCGCCGCCGAGCTGGAGCGGCACGGTGGTCTGGGCGACGTCGGGGATGCGCGAGACGAAGCCGGAGTCGACCAGGCCGATGAGCATGATGAACAGGCCGATGCCGATGGCGATGCCCTTGCGCAGGCCGAGCGGGACGGCGTTCATGACGCGCTCGCGCAGCCCGGTGGCGACCAGCAGCATCACCACGAAACCGGCCAGGACCACCATGCCCATGGCGTCCGGCCAGGACATCCGGGGGGCGAGCTGGAGGGCGACGACCGTGTTCACGCCGAGGCCGGCCGCCAGCGCGATCGGCACGTTGCCGATGACACCCATGAGCAGGGTGGTGAACGCGGCGGTCAGCACGGTCGCGGTGACCAGCTGCCCCCCGTCCAGCTGGTGCCCGTACATGTCCTTCGCGCTGCCCAGGATGATCGGGTTCAGCACGATGATGTACGCCATCGCGAAGAAGGTGGCGAAACCGCCGCGGATCTCGCGCGGCAGGCTGGAGCCGCGCTCGGAGATCCGGAAGTAGCGGTCGAGGGCGCTCTGCGCGGGCCGGGACTCCGGCTCCTGCGGGGCGGGGGCCTGGGTGGCGGCCGAGGTGGACATGCGGGTCCTCATGCGTGCGGGGGAAGGGGGAACGTGATCAAGCCTGGCCGGGTTCCGGTCACCAACGGGTTTCCCCCGGATGTCCGTTGGTGTTTCGTACGAAGACTACTGGCCAGTCTTGGATCGATTCAGTATGAACATATGAGTCGGAATTCGCTATCTCCGCGCGTAGACCCCGGGTGCGCACGGCGGGCACGGGTGCGGGCGCGGGCGGACCGCGGGCCCTCGTAAGCTGTGTCCATGGCGAAGTGGACCCCCAAGCACGAGGCGCCGGAGCCCCTGGAGGGCCCCGTCGTCGCCACCATCACGGGCGGCACGATCCTCTGGTTCGTCCTCTTCCTGGTGCAGCTGCCGTTCTACGGGTGGTTCGACGACCACGGGCACCTGTGGTGGCTGTGGACCTGCCTGGCCGGCGCCGGCCTCGGCCTGATCGGCATCTGGTACGTCCGCAAGCGCGACGCCGCCCTCAAGCGGGCCCGGGCCGCGGGCACCCCCGTGACGGAGTAACGCCCCCGCCGCGCCTCCCTTCTCCACCCACGGCCGCACTCCCCCGCCGCGCCCGTCCTCCCCAGGTCGGATCTTTCGTGCGCTCGGCGGGTGAAGCCGCAGACGCGCACGTACCGTCGAATGCATGACCCACATCGACGCGGGCACCGGCCTCGACCCCGTGCACCCCGTGCCCGTCCCCGTGTCCCGGCGGGCGGAGGGCCTGTCGTCCGCGGAGGTGGCCGAACGCGTCGCGCGCGGCGAGGTCAACGACGTCCCCGTCCGCAGCAGCCGCTCCGTCGCCGAGATCGTCCGCGCCAACGTCTTCACCCGGTTCAACGCGATCATCGGCGTGCTCTGGCTGATCATGCTGGCCGTCGCGCCCTTCCAGGACAGCCTGTTCGGGTACGTGATCATCGCCAACACCGGGATCGGGATCGTCCAGGAGTGGCGGGCCAAGAAGACCCTGGACTCCCTCGCGGTGATCGGCGAGGCGAGACCGACGGTCCGCAGGGACGGGACGGCCACCGAGGTCTCCACCGCGCAGATCGTGCTCGGCGACCTCATCGAGATCGGCCCGGGCGACAAGGTCGTCGTCGACGGCACCTGCGCGGAGGCCGACGGGCTGGAGATCGACGAGTCGCTGCTCACCGGGGAGGCCGACCCCGTCGTCAAGCACCCGGGGGACGCCGTGATGTCGGGCAGCTTCGTGGTCGCCGGCGGCGGCGCGTTCACCGCGACCAAGGTCGGCCGCCAGGCGTACGCGGCGCAGCTCGCCGAGGAGGCGTCCCGGTTCACCCTCGTCCAGTCCGAGCTGCGCACCGGCATCTCCACGATCCTCAAGTACGTGACGTGGATGATGATCCCGACCGCCGTCGGCCTCGTCGTCAGCCAGCTCGTCGTCAAGCAGCACGGCTTCAAGGACTCCGTCGCCCGGACGGTCGGCGGGATCGTCCCCATGGTCCCCGAGGGGCTCGTCCTGCTGACCTCCGTGGCCTTCGCGATCGGGGTCATCCGGCTCGGCCGGAAACAGTGCCTCGTCCAGGAGCTGCCCGCCATCGAGGGACTCGCCCGGGTGGACACCGTCTGCCTCGACAAGACCGGCACCCTCACCGAGGGCGGCATGGACGTGACCGAGCTGCGGACCCTCGGCGGCGCCGACGAGACCTACGTGCGCACGGTCCTCGGCGCCCTCGGCGCGTCCGACCCGCGCCCCAACGCCTCGCTCCAGGCGATCATCGCCGCCTATCCCGACAGCGAGGAGTGGCGCTGCGTCCAGGCGCTGCCGTTCTCCTCCGCCCGCAAGTACAGCGGCGCCGGGTTCAGCGAGGGCAACGGCGAGTCGAGCACCTGGCTGCTCGGCGCCCCCGACGTGCTGCTCGGCGAGGGGGACCCGGCGCTCGCCGAGACCGAGCGGCTCAACGAGGCCGGCCTGCGGGTCCTGCTGCTCGCCCGCACCACCGGGGACCTGGAGGACCCCGGGGTGCGGGAGGCGGCGCGGCCCACCGCGCTCGTCGTCTTGGAGCAGCGGCTGCGCCCGGACGCGGCGGACACCCTGCGCTACTTCGCCGAGCAGGACGTCCGGGCCAAAGTCATCTCCGGCGACAACGCGGTGTCGGTGGGCGCGGTGGCCGGCAAGCTCGGGCTCAGCGGCGAGGTCGTGGACGCGCGCCGGCTGCCCGCCGAGCCCGACGCGATGGCGACGTCGCTGGAGAAGGGCACGGTGTTCGGGCGGGTGACCCCGCAGCAGAAGCGCGACATGGTCGGCGCCCTCCAGTCGCACGGGCACACCGTGGCGATGACCGGCGACGGCGTGAACGACGTGCTCGCGCTCAAGGACGCCGACATCGGGGTCAGCATGGGGTCGGGGTCCGAGGCGACCCGCGCGGTGGCCCAGATCGTGCTGCTGAACAACAGCTTCTCCACCCTGCCCTCGGTCGTCGCGGAGGGCCGGCGGGTCATCGGGAACATCACCCGGGTCGCGACGCTGTTCCTGGTGAAGACGGTGTACTCGGTGCTGCTGGCCGTGCTGGTGGTGTGCTGGCAGGTCGAGTACCCCTTCCTGCCCCGGCACCTGACCCTGCTGTCCACCCTGACGATCGGCATCCCGGCGTTCTTCCTCGCCCTCGCGCCCAACTCCGAGCGGGCGCAGCCGCACTTCGTGCGGCGCGTGATGCGGTACGCGGTGCCCGGCGGGGTCGTCGCGGGCGTCGCCACCTTCGTGACGTACCTGCTCGCCCGCCACCACTACACCGGCGCCGGGGCGCTGGACGCCGAGACGAGCGCGGCGACGCTGACGCTGTTCCTGATCTCGATGTGGGTCCTCGCGATCATCGCCCGGCCCTACACCTGGTGGCGGGTCGGCCTCGTCGCCTCGATGGGCGGGGCGTTCCTGCTGGTGCTGGCCGTGCCGTGGCTCCAGCACTTCTTCGCGCTGAAGCTGGTCGGCACGACGATGCCGTGGACCGCCGTGCTCATCTCGGTGATCGCGGCGGCCTGCCTGGAGTTCCTCTGGAAGTGGGTCGACCGCCGCTTCCCCGCCTGACGCGCGGCCGGGCGCCGGACGGCCGGCGCCCGGCACGCCGGTGCGGTCAGTCGAACCAGCGGTCCCGGGCCAGTTCGCCGGTGCGCGAGGGGTCCTCCAGGAGGGCGGCAACCTCGAAGCGGCGCGGCCACTGGCCCGCCGCCCAGGCGAGCCCCGCGGCCACCCCCTCCAGCGTGGCGGCGTGCAGCACACCGTCGCGGGTGCGCCGCCAGTCCAGTTCGGTGCCGTCCACGACGAGTTCCTCGTGCTCCAGGTACGTGGCCGGGGTCCGCGGGCCCAGCAGGGTCCGCACGGACTCCGGCACGGCGTGCTCGGTGCCCTCGGAGGTCACCTCCCCGGTGACGGACTCGCTCAGCCGCCGCACCTGGAACAGCTCGGCGAGCTGCGCCGCCCGCGCCGGCCGCACCGGCAGCAGCGGCACCCCGCCGGTGAACGCCAGCAGGTCCGGGGAGTCCACGACCACGGCGTCGGCCGCGTCCACCACCCGCACCTCGCCGTCCACCACGGCCCGCAGCTCGTCCGGCAGGGTCACCTGCTCCGGATCGAGGTCGGCCAGCGCGCCGTAGAGGGCGTGCAGCTGGGCGCCGGTGACCTCGCGGTCCGGGTCGGCGAGCCGGTCGAGGAGCTCGGCCGCTCCGCCCGGCTCGTCGAGCAGGGCGGCCACCGTCGTCCGCACGCCGAGCGCGCGCAGCACCTGCTCGTCGTCGAAGCCGGTCGCGTCGGCCTCGTCGTACAGGCCGCGCAGCAGCGGGTCGCCGCCGGCCGCCCGCAGACCGGCCGGGCGGCGGCCGTCGAGCACGGGATGGCCGCGCAGCCACCACGCCGTGTACGGGCGGACGACCTCGTGGGTGCCGTCGGGCAGCAGGACGCGCACCTGCTGGGTGATCGCGTCCCGCAGCGGCGGCCGGGCGAGGAGCGCGAGGGCCTCGCGCCAGTGGTCGTCGTCCACCAGGTCCAGGTCGCGGACGGCGACGATCTCGGTCGCGACGGGTGGGACCGGCGCGTCGGGCAGCCGGTCCAGGACGTCCTCGCACCACACGTCGACGGCGTCCAGCAGGCCGGCGTCGTCCGGCTCGGCGAAGTCCCCGTCGCGGGGTTCCATCTCGTCCGGGTCGAGCACCACGTCGGTGGCCCGGACCAGGGCGAAGCCGGCGAGCACCCCGCAGGCGGCGAGCGGCTGCCCGCCCCAGCGGTCGGCCAGCTCCGCGTCGACGTACGGCAGCTCGCCCTCGCGCATCACCAGGGCGAACGGGCTGCCCGGAAGGACGAGTTCACCGGCGGGCGCCGGTTCGCCGTCCTCGTCCGGCAGGGCCAGCGCGCCGAGCCAGGGCTCGTCGCCCGGCTCCAGCCCCGCGTCGCGCACCAGCGCCAGCACGGTGTCGGCCAGCTCCTCCGCGTCCGGGGTGTCCTCGTCCCACGCCCCGCCGTCGTCGTCGAGCGAGGCCGCCACCGCGGCCCGCACCTGCGGGGTGGTGAGCACGGAGCGGGCCGTCGCGGGCAGCGCGCCCAGCTTCTCCAGGAGCGGGTGCGCCGCGTCCGGGTGCGCGACCTTCAGGCCGAGCCGGGCCAGCGTGTCCGGGGCCACCGGGGAGGCGGCGCCGACCGGCAGCAGCACCTGGCGCGGCCCGATCGTCGTCCGGCCGTCGGCCAGCGGCACGGGCAGCCCCGACAGCCGGTCCGGGTCCACCCCGGCGAGGCTGTCGTACAGCCGGTGCCACCAGCCCGGTTCCTTCTCCAGGCCGGCGAGCCGGTCCACGGCCTCGGTGAGCGGAACGCGTGCCACGCCCAGGGTGCGCAGCTCCGCCCGCCGTTCCAGTCCGGCGGGCAGCAGGCTCGGCAGGACCTCGGCGAGGACGCGGACGGTGTCGGCGCCGGCGCCCTCGACCACCTCGGCGTCGCGCGGGCGCAGCGCGGCGGGCCGCTCCGCGGCGCCGCCCGCGGGCCAGCCGTCCGGGGACACGACGGGGGGCGTCTCCCCCGGCGGCACGGCGGGCGGCAGGAACGCGGTGCGGGGCAGCCGCTCCAGGACCGCCCGGCGCAGCGCGCCGTCCAGTTCGCCCGTGCCGAGCGGCCCGGGCACCAGGTCGATGATCCCGGCGTCCACCGGCCGCCACGCGGCGAGCAGTTCCGCGTAGGCGTCGGCCGCGCGCTCGACCAGGAAGTCCGTGAGGGGCCCGGGGGCGGCGTGGCGCCGGGTGGTGTCGAGCGGGAAGGAGGCGATGAGCAGCGCGGGCACGCCGAGGGCCTCGTCGCTGGGGGTCGGCGCGTGCACGACGGGGCTGGTCCGGGGGCGGGCCGGCGCGCCGTCCGCGCCGACGGGCACGGCCCAGGTCACGGACCAGTGGGGCCGCAGCCGCTCCTCGACCGGGCGGTCGGCGAGCAGGGCGGCGTCGAGGGGGCCGTGGTGGGCGACGGTGCGGTAGCGGGTGGTGCCCTCACGCGCGTCGTCGATCACCACGATCCCGTGGTCGCGCCCGCCGTCCGCGCCGTCGGCCGCGCGGGCGGCGGAGGCGGCGGGGTCCGGGTCCCGGCCGTCGGGCCGGCCGCGGCGCAGCGTGCGGATCTCCTCCACCCCGGTCTCGACGACCACCTCCTCCAGGCCGGGCAGGGCGAGCAGCAGGGCGTCGTCGACCGTCCGCAGCAGGCGCTCGGCGAGGTCCTCGGCGGCGGCGTCGCGCAGCGGGAGGATCACAGCCGTGTCGTAGGGGTCGGGCGCGGTGCCCTCGGCGGCGAACGGCAGCCGGAGCAGGGGCACATGGCCGTCGCGGCGGCGGATCTCGTCGCCGAGACCCCCGGGGCCGTCCCCGGCGGTCCGCTCCGCGAGGCCGCGGGCCTCGGCGAGCGACCAGCGGACGCCGCCGTGCCGGCCGACGACCGCGGGCTCGTCCGTGACGGCGAGGACCGCGGCGAAGCCGACGCCGAACCGGCCGACGGCGGTGTCGGCGGCGTCCCGCTTCGCGGAGGCGCGCAGCGTGGACAGCGACTCGACGCCCGCCGCGTCGAGGGGGGCACCGGTGTTGGCCGCGATCAGCACGCCGTCGCGCAGGGTCAGCCGGAGACGTCCGGGGACGCCGGCGCGGGACGCCGCGTCGGCGGCGTTCTGGGCGAGCTCCACGACGAGCCGGTCGCGGTATCCGCCGAGGACGAGGTCCTCCTCCGCGTTGGCGTCCTCCCGGAACCGGGCGGGGCCGGCCGCCCAGGCGTCGAGCACGCCGCGGCGCAGCCGGGCCGTCCCGAAGGGGTCGGCGCCCTCGGCCGCCGGCCGCACGAAGTTACTCACGGACTCACTCTCCCTCTCGGGTGGGGCCGGCCACGCGAAACGTGCGGCCGGTCGCGGCTCGAAGGTACCGCGCCCCCGCCTGTGCCTTCGCCGCGGGCGGCGGGGCCGCGACCGTCCGCCGCCCGGGGCGCAGACGTCCCGGACGGCGGGGACGGGGAGCCCGGGGGACGCCGGTGGGGACGCGGGGGAACGGGGGCGCCGGTGGGAACGCGGGGAGACAGGAGCACCGCTCGCGGGAGCGCCGCTGGGACGCAGGGGCGTCGCTGAGGACGCGGGGACAACAGAAGCACCGCTGGGGACACAGAAGCACCGCTGGGGACGCAGGGGCGCCGCTGGGGACGCCGGGACAGGGGCACCGGCGCGGGGTGTCGGGGCCGGCGGCGGGCCCGGCCCCGTTACAAGAACCGCCGATCACCGGGTGCGGGCCCCGGTGCGAGGACCGCCGATCACCGGGTGCGGGCCCCGGTGCGAGGACCGCCGGTCAGAGGGTGCGGCCCCGGCCCCGTTGCAGGAGCCGGGGATGGCCGGGAGGCCGGTTGCCTAGGAGTGGCCCAGCTCCGCGGTGGACTCGTCCGGCGCCGCGGGGACGGACCCGGAGTCGGGGGACGGCCGCAGGGGGAACGGGTCCACCCGCGTCTCGTCGATGACCGGCGGAGCGGGCCGCGGCGGCTTCGGCATCACGGCGGCCTCGGAGTGCCCGCCGCAGCCGTACGCCAGCGACACCACGCGCCCGTCGGCCGGAGAGAACTCGTTCGCGCACACTCCGAACGCCTGTCCGAGCGAGCCGCCGATCCGGTTCAGGAAGCCGCAGCTGACACACGTCGCGGGCGCGGCCTGCGCCATCGCGGTCTTGGCCCCGTACCCCTCTTCCCAGCGGTCGGCCGCGACGTGCAGGCCGTACCGCGACAGGACCCGGGCGCGGCGCAGACCGAGTTCCTCGGCGACGGCGGCGATCGAGCCGCGGCGCGGGGCCGCCGGCAGGTGCGCGGGGGTGCCCGCGGTCACCTCGATGTCCTCGGCCTCCACCAGTCGGGCCATGTCGTCGGAGACGGCGGAGTTCGGCGCGGGCTCGTCCTCGCCGGAGTAGCCCGGTTCGAGCCGCAGGTCCTCGGCGTCCGTGGGCAGCAGGTCGCCCGGGCCCATGTCGCCGGGGCGGAGCCGCTCGCTCCACGGCACCCATTCGGGCGCCAGCAGCGCGTCGGTCCCCGGGAGCAGGACCGTCTCGTCGAGCGTGACGACCTTGGCGCGGGAGGCGCGGGCCACGGTGGACGCCCAGCGCCAGCCGCGGTATCCCGGCTCCTTGCACTCGAAATAGTGCGTGACAACGCGGTCCCCCTCGGAGACCATCCCGAGATGCTCGCCGACGACGCCGGGGTAGGCGACCTCCTCGGCGGCCGTACGGGCGAGGTCGACCGCCTCGGCGCACAGGCGGTCGGGGGTGCGGCTTCGCGTTGTCGCTGCGCTCACAGGTATCGCTTCTCTCCTACGCCGTCTCACGGGTGCGCCGTTTCTCCGGCGGGGGTGCGGACGGAGCGGACCGGTGGGCCGCGTCGACGTCCGCGCCCGATCGCACTCGGGCGCACCTACGCCATCCATTCTGCGGGATGGCCGAGAGGCGCGCGGCCGAGAACAATCGCCGCAGGCGCGCTACGCACGCTACCTTCTTCCGGGCCCTGGGCCCACACCGGCGGGCGTCTTCGGCGCTCCGCGCCGGGATCTTTCCCGCTCCGCGGCGTGGCCCGGCGGCCCCCGGGCGCCGCCCCGCGCGGCCCCGCGCCCCGCTCCCGGCGCCGCCGGGCCAGGCCCCCATCCGCGCGGTGACCGCACTACAAACCCCGATCTCGGGGCACTATGACGGGGTGGCATCCGCGAGGTCGCCTCAAGGAGCCACCGGAGTCGGTGGCGCCAAGGGGAACAGTGAAGGTGGCGGATCGGGCCGGATGACCGGTTCCGTCCGTGCGGTGGGGCGTGCCCTGAACTTCCCCGTGACGAAGACCGCGCGCGGCATCCGCCGGGCGACGCACGCGCACGGGGCGGGCGAGTCGGGCCTGGGCAAACTGATCGAGCTGCACGCGGTGAACGGCGCGGGCGACGTCATGATCACCGTGGCGCTGGCGTCCACGGTGTTCTTCTCGGTGCCGACCGACGAGGCCCGCGGCCGGGTGGCGCTCTACCTGGGCATCACGATGGCGCCCTTCGCCCTGCTCGCCCCGGTGGTCGGGCCGCTCCTGGACCGGCTGCCGCACGGCCGGCGCGCCGCGATGGCGGGCGCCATGCTCGCCCGGGCCATGCTCGCGCTGATGCTGGCGGGCGCGGTGGTGAGCGGCACGTTCGAGCTGTATCCGGCCGCGCTCGGGGTGCTGGTGGCCTCGAAGGCGTACGGGGTGGTGCGCAGCGCCGTCGTGCCGCGCCTGCTGCCCCCGAACTTCTCGCTGGTCAAGGCGAACTCACGGGTCACCCTGGGCGGGCTCCTGGCCACCGGTGTGGCCGCGCCCGTGGGCGCGCTGCTCCAGTCGCTGGGCGCCCGCTATCCGCTCTACGGCGCCTTCGTGATCTTCATCGCGGGGACGTTCCTGTCCTTCTCGCTGCCCCACAAGGTCGACTCCGCCAAGGGCGAGGACAAGGCCCTGCTGGCGGCGGACGAGCAGCACCTGCACGGCCCGCACCTGAAGAAGCCGCCGCGCCCCGGGCTGCGGACGGTGGGCACCGCCGTCACGCACGCGCTCGCCGCGAACGCCTCACTGCGCTGCCTCTCCGGCTTCCTGATCTTCTTCCTCGCCTTCCTGCTGCGCGAGCACCCGCTCAGCGGCCGGAGCGCGGCGGTCTCCCTGGGTTTGGTGGCCGTCTCCGCCGGGGTGGGCAACGCGCTCGGCACGGCCGTCGGCGCCTGGCTGAAGCAGCGCGCTCCGGAACTCATCGTGGTCACCGTGGTGGCGTTCGTCCTGGCGGCCGCGATCACCGCCGCGATCTTCTTCGGCACGGCGCTGGTGGCCTGCCTGGCGGCCGTCGCCGGCTTCGCGCAGGCGCTCGCGAAGCTGTCCCTGGACGCGATGATCCAGCGGGACGTCCCCGAACTGGTCCGCAACTCCGCCTTCGCCCGCTCCGAGACCCTGCTCCAGATGGCGTGGGTGCTGGGCGGCGCCATCGGCATCGCGATGCCGCTGAACGGGTCGTTCGGCCTGTCGGTGGCCGCGGGCATCGTCGCCGTCGGCTGGCTGACGACCGTGCGGGGCCTGCTGTCCGTCGCCCGGCACGGAGGCCGCAAGGGGCAGCGGGTGTCCTGACGGCGGCGCCGCCGCGGCCCGGGCCGTGCGGGTCCGCGCACGGCACGCCGTACCCCACGTGGGAGGACTGGTGGGCGCGCCCGATAGCCTTCGGCCATGACCTCCCTGCCCCGCGGCAGAGCCGCCCATGGACAGCGCGCAGCCCGCCGCCGTCGCGCCGTCGCCACCGTCGGCGCCGTTTCCGCCGGACTCCTCGCCCTGTCCGCCTGTGACAAGCCGACGCCGCTGGCCACCATCACGGTCGGCGACAACTCCGTGAGTTCCGAGACCGACTGCTACAACGACGGCGACGCGGTGAAGGCCGCCGAGCTGGCGAAGTGCCTGAAGTCCAAGGACATCAAGTCCATCAAGGTCGACCCGGACGCCACCGTGCGCTTCGGTGTCGACCCGGACATCGCGGACAACGGCTGGACGATCCTGATGAACGGTCAGCCGCTGACCGACTCCAGCACGAAGACCTACCGGACCATCCCGGGCAGCGTGTTCTTCAACGAGCAGTACGGCGCCACCGGCGACTCCACGATCGTCTCCGTCAAGGAGGGCGAGAAGACCGTGACCGGCCTGTGGTCCTTCAAGCTCAAGAAGGACGCCTGATCAGCGACCCCGGGCACCGGGTGCTCGTGGCCACCGCCGTCCCCGCCGAACGGGACGCGGTGGCCGGGGCGTCCCCGGCCCCGGGGCGGGCGGCACGGCTGCCCGGCGCGACCCTGTTCCGGACCGGCCGCCTGGACCTGCTGGCCGCCGGAGTGGGACCGGCGCTCGCCGCCTCCTCCGTCTCCGCCGCGCTCACCGCGGCGGCCCTCGGCGACACGCCCTACGGGCTCGTCGTCTGCGCCGGTGTCGCGGGCGGCTTCGCGCCCGACGCGCCGGTCGGCTCGCTGGTGGTCGCCGACGACATCGTGGCCGCCGACCTGGGCGCCGAGTCCCCCGAGGGCTTCCTCCCCGTCACCGAACTGGGCTTCGGCACCGTCAGCCACCGTCCCCCCGCCGCACTCGCGCGCGAGGCCGCGGCCGTCACCGGCGGACGGCTCGGAACGGTGCTCACCGTCTCGACCGTGACCGGCAGCGCCGCCCGCGCCGCGGAGCTGCGCGGGCGGCACCCGCGCGCCCTCGCCGAGGCCATGGAGGGCTTCGGGGTCGCCGAGGCCGCCGCCGCGCACGGCGTGCCGGTGCTGGAGGTCCGCGCGGTGTCCAACGCCGTCGGCCCGCGCGACCGCTCCGCCTGGCGCATCGGCGACGCGCTCACCGCACTCGCCGGGGCGTTCGGGAAGCTGACGCCCCTCCTGGAGAGTTGGAACGGACATGACCGTACGCACTGAACCCGGCAGGGACCTGCGGATCGCCTACTCGCCCTGCCCGAACGACACGTTCGTCTTCGACGCCTGGGCGCACGGCCGCGTCCCCGGGGCCCCCTCGCTCGACGTGACCTTCGCCGACATCGACATCACCAACGGCATGGCCGAGCGCGGCGAGTTCGACGTGCTGAAGGTGTCGTACGCCGTGCTGCCCTACGTCCTCGACGACTACGCGCTGCTGCCGTGCGGCGGCGCGCTCGGGCGCGGCTGCGGTCCGCTGGTGCTGACCCGGGAGGCCGGCGCGGACCTCACCGGCCGGACGGTCGCGGTGCCGAGCGAGAAGTCGACGGCGTACCTGCTGTTCCGCCTGTGGGCCGCGGACACGCTGCCCGGTGGCGTCGGCGAGATCGTCGTCATGCCGTTCCACGAGATCATGCCCGCGGTGCGGGACGGGAAGGTCGACGCGGGCCTCGTCATCCACGAGGCGCGTTTCACCTACCGGAACTACGGCCTGCACAAGCTGGCCGACATGGGCGAGCACTGGGAGCGGACGACCGGCCTGCCGATCCCGCTGGGCGCGATCATCGCCCGGCGCTCGCTGGGCGCGGACCGCCTGCGCGCGCTCGCCGACGCCGCGCGGGCCTCGGTCCGCGCCGCCTGGGACGACCCGGAGGCCTCCCGCGCCTACGTGCTGGAACACGCCCAGGAGATGGACCCCGCGGTCGCCGACCAGCACATCGGCCTGTACGTCAACGAGTTCACGGCCGATCTCGGCGAGGACGGGTACGCGGCGGTCCGCGGCCTGCTCACGCGGGCCGCGGCCGAGGGACTGGTGCCGCCCCTCGGACCGGACGCGCTGCGCTTCCCCTGATCGCCGGGGGCGGCCGGCCCGGGCCCGCGAGGGGCGCGGGCTCCGGGGCGGGGACGCCGAACGCCTCGTGCCTCCCGGCTCAGACGTCGAGCTGGTCGGCGACCGCGCGCAGCAGACCCGCGATCTTGTGGCCCGAGGCCTTGTCGGGGTAGCGGCCCTTCTCCAGCATCGGCGTGATGTTCTCCAGGAGGGTCGTCAGGTCCTGGACGATGGAGGCCAGTTCGTCGGGCTTGCGGCGCTGGGCCGCGGCGACCGAGGGCGCCGGGTCGAGGAGCGTCACCGACAGCGCCTGGTCCCCCCGCTGGCCGGCGACGACTCCGAACTCCACACGCTGGCCCGGCTTGAGGGCTTCGACGCCGGCGGGCAGGACCGAGGAATGGACGAAGACGTCGCCGCCGTCGTCACGGGAGAGGAAGCCGAAGCCCTTCTCGCTGTTGAACCATTTGACCTTGCCCGTTGGCACCGTCTGTCCTCGTCCTCGTACTCGTCGGGAACTGCTCGGGAAACTGCTCGGGTCGTTGCAGGGGCAACCGCCCTGTGAATCGGCCCCGGATAGCACTGCGGCGGGTCGCGCGACCCGCCGCCACCAAGGCTAGTGGTCCGGCGGCCGGTGACAAGACGTCGCCGGACTGTTCCTCCGGGCAGGGAACTACCCTGGTCGGGTGCGTGACAAAACCCAAGCGAATTCCCGCGAAGCCGGCGACCGGCTGATCCGTGCCGGTGCCATCGTGTTCTTCATCGGAGCCGTGGCCACACTGGTCACCGTGGCACCGCTGTTTCTCGGCACGCGTCCTTTCCCGACCTACATGTTCGGGTTGAGCATGCTCATGGGGGTCGGTTTCCTGCTGGCCGCCGGCGGCGTGCTGCGGTCCGTCGCGGCGGGCCGCCGCCGGGCGCGCGCCGCGAGCGCCGCCCGCGGCTGAGCGCGGGGCGCCCCGGCCGCCGGGGGCGTGCCGCTCCGGGCGGGCCGGCGATCCCAGGTGCCGTGGCCGGAAAGGTTCGCCAGGACGGCTCGCGGCGTCCGGTGCGGTGCACCGCACGGCGGAGCGTCGCCCGCGCACGGGATCTCCTCGGGTGACGCGACGGCGCGGCGCGGTGCCGGACGCCGCGCGCCGGTGAACCCGCCCGGTCAGGTCACCGGCGGTGGTTCTCCAGCCAGGCCGGGAACGCGGTGAGGTCGGCGAGGACGACGTCCGCGCCGGCGGCCCGCAACTGCGCGGCGTCGCACGGACCGGTCGCCACCGCCACCGCGTACGCCCCGGCCGCACGCGCGCCGCGCACGTCGCCGGTGTGGTCGCCGACGTAGACGCTCGCGCCGTGCTCGCGCAGCGCGACCGCCTTCCGCTCGGCCCACAGGTCGCCGACGAGGTCGTCCGCCGCGATGCCCAGGTGGTCCAGGTGCAGCCGGGCGTTGGGCTCCCACTTGGCGGTGACGACGACCGAGCGCCCGCCTGCGGCCCGCACGGCCTCGACGGCCTCGCGCGCGCCGGGCAGGGCGAGCGTGCCGGTGATGGCGTGCGCCGGATACATCTCGCGGTAGAGGTCGGCGGTCTTCGCGACGTCGTCGGCGGGGAACCAGTGGGCCAGCTCCTCCTCCAGCGGCGGGCCCAGCCGGGTCACGACGAGGTCGGCGTCGACGTACGTGCCCGTGCGGGCGGCGAGCGCGGTGTAGCAGGCGTGGATACCGGGCCGGGAGTCGATCAAGGTCATGTCGAGGTCGAAACCGACGGTCAGCGCGGGGGCAGTCATGGGCGCCATTGTGCCCGGGCCCTCTCCCGCCGGGTCCGCGGCCCGGTGCACGGACGCGCCCCTGCCACTGCCCCGAGGCGGGCGGCGGGCCCTCCGCCGGTGGGCCGGCCCTACGCTTCCGGCGGCGCGCGCCCGGCACGGAGCCCAGCCCGGGCCGGGCTCAGCCGGGGCGGTCCCCGGGCCGACGCCCCGGGGACGGCGGATCCCGCGCCAACCGGGTCCAGCGGGAGCCGGCCCCTGGCCCAGCAGGGAGGGTCCCGGGCTGACCTAAGGTCCAGTCGGGCATGTCCCGAGCCGAGCGGGAGCGGGTGCCGGGGCGACCGGGCCCAGCCGGGCAGATCCCGGGCCAACCGGGCGCCGATCCCGGGTCAATGGCTGGCGGGTCCCAGGCCCGGCAGGGCTCAGCAGCGCAGGTCCCAGGCCCGGCAGGGCTCAGCAGCGCAGGTCCCAGGCCCGGCAGGGCTCAGCAGCGCAGGTCCCAGGCCGGCTGAGAGGCGGCGGGTCCCCCGCCGACCGGGCCCAGCGGGAGCCGGTCCTTGGCCGGCGGAGCAGGCCCCTGGCCGACCGGGCCCAGCCGGGCGGTTCCCGGGCCGACCCGGGGGCAGGACCCCGGCCGGGCTCAGCGGGGGCGGGTCCCGGGGCCGGCGGGTGCGGGGGCCGGGCTCGGCGGGGGCGGGTCCCGGGGCCGGCGGGTGCGGGGGCCGGGCGGGGTCAGGGGTGGCGGCGGGAGCGCCAGAGCAGGTACAGCGCGGAGGCGACGGCGGCGCCCCGGACGACCCAGGGCCAGGTCTCGGCCATCGCGTCGCTCATGTGTCCGGCGGCGACGGGCTCCCCCCAGCGGCCGTCCTGCCGGCCCCAGATCCAGACGGCACCGGCCGAGACCGCGAGTCCGGGCAGCACCAGGACCGCCCACTTCGACTGCGCGGGGGTGAGCCGGCGCGAGCCGTAGGCGATCAGCCAGCCGAGACCGAGCGCGAACCAGTTGCCCAGCACGGCGCCGGCGACCAGCAGGGCGGCGGCGAGCAGCAGGAGCGGCTGGGCGAAGGAGCCGAGGCGGGTGCGGCGGACCACGACGGGGGCGACGACCGCCGGGGCGCCCGGCGTTGCCGCACCGGCCCGGCCCCGCGTGCGGAACCGGGCCCGGAGCCCGCCGCGGAGGCCGGCCGGGGCCGTCTCCTTGCCGCCGGCGCCGTCCGTCCCGCCGGCGGGCCCGGTCACCCCCGCGGCCGGCTTCGCCGACGCGTCCGCGGGGCCGGTCCGGGCGGGCGGCGGCCTGAGGAGTTCGGGGATCTCCACCCCGCCGGTGAAACCGGGGACGCTGTCGTCGAGGCCGAAGGGGCTGCCCGTGACACGCCACCAGTCCGGCCGGGTCACGTCGCCCAGTTCGTAGGCACCGGCCAGGTGGGGCGGCGACGGGACGTCGGCGTCCCCGGCGGGGCCGGGCTCGGCGGGACGCGGGCGGGGGACGACCCGGCGCAGTCCCCGGGGACGGTCCTGCGGGGCGTCGGCGCTCGGAGAGGGGGCGGCGGGCCGGGGGCCGCCGGCCGCGCCGGGGCCGGGCCCGGGGAGGTCGCCGGGGCCCGGGGACCGTCCGGGTCCCGTCCCGCCCGCGCCGGCCGCCGAGACGACGGCGTCCGGCGTGCCCAGCCGCTCCAGCAGGCGCCGGACGGCGGCGGGACTGTCCGCGGCGCCCTGGGCCCGGCCGCGGTCGATCTCGCCGCGCAACTCCGTGACCAGGCGCATCCGGGTCGCGGACGGCAACTGCCGTTGCTGGGCCAGGTCGCCGACCCGGCTCAGGTAGTCGAAGACCAGCTGGTCGCTCTCGATCCCCACGAAGTCCCCTCCGGGGCGGGTGCGTCGGATACCCCGTGGGGACGACCGTACCGGTTTTCCGGTGCCCGGGAGCGGGCCCGTCCGGCCGCGCGCACCCTCGCCGGGTACGCGCCGGGACGCAGCGCCGGGCCCGCGGGACGAGCCACCCGCTACCGTTGACAGGATGAGCCCCGAGACGACCGCGCCGCGGTCCCTGGCGGAAGCACTCCGGGCGCGGGACGACGCGTCGCTGTCCGCCCTGCTGCGCTCCCGCCCCGACCTGATCACGCCCGTCCCCACGGATCTCACCCAGCTCGCCACCCGGGCGGGGACCCGGGCGTCGGTCGTGCGCGCCCTGGAACGGCTGGACCGGTTCGCGCTCCAGACGGCGGAGGCGCTGGCGGTGGCCCCCGAACCCGCCGCCTACGGCGAACTGCTCGGGCTGCTCGCGGGCGACGACGCCGACCCGGCGGTGACGGCCGCCTGTCCGCACGCGCTCGCGACGCTGCGCGAGCAGGCCCTCGTCTGGGGCGGCGACGACCGGCTGCGGCTGGTGCGGACGGCCCGCGAGCTGCTCGCCCCCACGCCCCGGCATCCGTCCCCGACGGGCCTCGGGCCCACCGTCGCCGAGGCCACGACCGGCATGTCGCCGGGGCGCGTCCAGGAGATCGTGGCGGCGGCGGGCCTCGCGACGACGCACGACGCGGTGTCGGCGGTGGCGTCGCTGAGCGGGCTGTTCTCCGACCGGGAGCGGATGTCGGCGCTGCTCGACGAGGCGCCCGCCGAGGCCGTCGAGGTGCTGTCGCGGCTGGTGTGGGGGCCGCCGTACGGGCAGGTGACGGCGGACCCGGCGGACCACCTGCGTTGGCTGATGGACCGGGGGCTGCTGCTGCCGACCGCGCCGGGCACGGTCGTCCTGCCCCGGGAGGCGGCCCTGCACCTGCGGGCGGGCCGCGCGCACCGCGTCACCGAGCCCGTCGCGCCCGCCGTCGAGGCTGCGACCGCCCACCGTCCGCAGGTGGTGGACGCCGCGGCGGCCGGCCAGGCGTACACGACGCTGGCGACCGTCGAGGAACTGCTCAAGGACTGGCACGAGGGCGGTCCCGCGGTGCTGCGGGCCGGCGGGCTGAGCGTGCGGGACCTGAAGCGGACGGCGGTGGCCCTCGACGTCGCCGAGCCCGTCGCCGCGTTCTGGGTGGAACTCGCCCACGCCGCGGGGCTGGTGGCGTCCGACGGCGAGGCCGACGAGCGGTACGCGGCCACGCCGGCCTACGACGAGTGGCTGGAGCTGCCCGCCGCCGAGCGGTGGGCGCGGCTGGCCTCGGCGTGGCTGGCCGCGACCCGCACGGCGGGGCTGGTGGGGGGACGGGACGCGAAGGACCGGACGCTCTCGGCGCTCGGGCCGGGCCTGGACCGGTCCGCCGCGCCCGATGTGCGGCACCGGGTGCTGACACTCCTCGGCACGCTGCCCGAGGGGTCGTCGGCCACCGCGGACTCCCTGCTGGCCCGGCTGTACTGGGAGCGCCCGCCGCGCGGCGGTCGGGCCGCCCCCGACGACCTGCGCACCCGGCTGGCCCGCTGGACGCTGTCCGAGGCGGAGCTGCTCGGGGTGACCGGCCGGGGCGCGCTGTCCACGGCCGGACGGGCGCTGCTCGGGGCGCCGCCGTCGGCCGCCGGAGCGGGGACACAGCCGCCCAAGGCCGGTGACCGGGCGCCTTCGGCCGCGCCGGGCGGCCCGGCGCGGCCCGTGGCGGACGCCGTGCCGCCCCGCTCCCCCGCCGAGCGGGCCGCCGCGGCGCGGGAGGCGGCCCGGCTGGTCGCCCCGCTGCTGCCGGAACCGCTCGACCACGTGCTCCTCCAGGCCGACCTGACGGCGGTCGCGCCCGGCCCGCTGCAGCGTCCGCTGGCCGACACCCTCGGGGTGCTCGCGGACGTGGAGTCCAAGGGCGGCGCGACGGTCTACCGCTTCACCCCCGGCTCCGTACGCCGGGCCCTGGACGCCGGGCGCTCGGCGTCCGACCTGCACGCCTTCCTCACCGCCCACTCCCGCACCCCGGTCCCGCAGCCGCTCGCCTACCTGATCGACGACGTGGCGCGCCGGCACGGGCACCTGCGGATCGGGGCGGCCTCGGCGTACGTCCGCTGCGACGACGACGCGATGCTCAGCGAGATCCTCGCCGACAAGCGGTCCCAGGGGCTGCGGCTGCGCCGGCTCGCGCCGACCGTGCTGGCCGCGCAGGCCGAACCGTCGGCTCTGCTGGAGGGGCTGCGGGCGATGGGCTTCGCGCCGGCCGCGGAGTCCGCGGACGGGGACGTGCTGATCACCCGGGCGCACGCCCACCGGACGCCGCCGCGCGCCGAGCCCGAGCCCGTGCCGGACGGCCCGCCGGTGCCGGACGCGACGCTGCTGGGCGCGGCGGTGCGGGCGATCCGCGCCGGGGACCTCGCGTCGACGGCGCCCCGCAAGGCCGACCCGGCCGCGAGCGGACCGGGCGGCGAGCTGCCGCGCACCAGCGCCGCGGACACCCTCGCCACGATGCAGGCCGCCGTGCTGACCGGGGACGCCCTGTGGATCGGGTACGTCAACGCCGAGGGCTCCGCCAGCCAGCGCGTCATCGCCCCCATCCGGGTCGAGGGCGGCTTCGTCACGGCGTACGACCACACGGCCGACGAGGTCCGCACCTATCCGCTGCACCGGGTGACGGGAGTGGCGGAACTCGCCGACGAGCGGCCGTGACGGCGCCGACCCGCGGGCCGCGGCAGGCGGTGATCACCTCCGAATAGAGGGGGGCGTAGGGCCGAGATCCGACTAAGGCCACTTCGCAAGCCATGTCATCGTGGGGGTACCTTGTCCTGACGTAGCACTTCGACCAGTAGGTCCACATCTGTCCAGGGATTGGTTCGGTGGCCCAGCTCGCTCTTCATGCGTAGCTTCTCGGCGCGCCGTCTCGCCTCCGCATATCGGGCGCCATCCGGGCCACGCAGCTTCATATAGTCCAGGTGCTTTCGCTGGACCGTGTAGCCACAGTCTGCCGCCTTCTCCAACGCAGCTTGCACGGACGCCGAAGTCTGATATGCCGAAACCCCTCTGAGGTGCAGAAGGAGCCAGAGCTCGAAGCAGGGATTTGACAGGGCTATGCTAATCCCTGCCTCCCGAGCAAGTTTCACGGCCTCATCAAGCGACGGGTGGGCAATCGGGGCCTCGACATCTACGACACACCACACCTCGTCGTAGGGGGTATGTCTGTCGGCAGCAGAGCGAGCAGCTCGTTCCTTGTGCTTGATGGCAGCTCTAACCAATGACTTGGGCTCGCCGTGATCGCCACCAAGACAGATCGTCACCGGCAGCGATTTAAGCTCCTGCTTGAGCCCCTTGAAATACTGATCCTCTGTGCACGCACCTTCGCAGTAGATCAGAAACCGGCGCTGCTCCGAGCGCGAGCTACCCGACCTCTTCAACGGCTTCCCCCGACGCGCCACCTACGCCCCTCCGACTACCTCGGCAATCTCGCGCAACAAATCATCGTCCAGATTCGGTACCGCTCCGTAGCGGCCAGCAAGGTAGCGCTTCTCCAGATTCTCCAGAGAATCGCGAACATGGAACTCCGTCATGGGGAAGAGCCTGGTCGCCAGCGTCTCGGCGTCCTTCTCCGTGAACCAAATCTGATCCCTGAAGAGTTCCGTCCGCACGTTTCTGCCCAGGAGGGCGGCCTCGTGGGTGCTGAAGATCAACTGAGCACCTGAACGGTTGACTTCAGGCGACTGAAACATACCGACGAGGGCATCCACGAGGTACGGATGGAGGCGAGCGTCGAGTTCGTCGACGCAGAGCACCGCCCCCTGGGCGAGGGTTGCGAGCACAGGGCCCATGAGCCCGATCCACGTACGCGTACCGCTCGACTCTTCCCGAAGATCCAGTGGAAAGACTCCCTCAGCAGTCCGATGCTCGACGCGCACCGAATGAAGTCCCGGCGCTTCGACGTGCACCCGCTCTCCCAAGACTTCTCTCATCGCTTGAGTTACCCGCTGATAGTCGTCCATAACTGCCTCGTCGGGCTCCTCAACCTCCAACCCCGAGACCCCAAGGTCCGCGAATCGGAGCAGCCTCATCACCGGCGCTGACTCCCCCTGCTCTTCGTCGCCGTGAAGGAGTTGCACAGTGTGGTCTAGACGAGCCCTGAAGTTCCCGTCCGTAGCCAGCCGCAGGCCCGTCCGGAACCATCGGTACACCTCGCCGAGCTGCGGGTGTCCTTGCGCGGCCGCGACGGACAGGTAGAGGCTGTTCGGACGAAGGAGTTCGGAGATGATCTTCTTTCGACCCGTCAAGGACCGACCGAACACTACGGTGGAATCGGCCTTACGCTCATACAGCCGATTGGCCTTGCGCTCGGGGTAGTAGTACAGCCACTCTTCCGTCACGCGGTCGTCGTCGACGGAGAAGCCGAACTCGTGACGGACCCCGTTCAATGCGAAATCGATGCTGAACGATGTGGGCGACTGCGCCGTGTCCCGTCGCAGCGCGAAGGGGCGGCGGGGAACACCTCCAGTTGGCTCCCAACTCCGGAACGACGACAGCACCGCCTGGCGCATCCAACGGATCGCGTCGATCAGGTTGGACTTGCCCGATGCGTTCGTCCCGTAGATCGCCGCAACGGGCACGACACGGTGGCCTCCGCTTGCTAGCTCACGCTCCGCCCGTTCGGGGTGATGGTCAGACGCGACCAGGGAAAGTTCTTGCTCATCCCGCAGGGATGCATGGTTGGTCACCTGGAACCGCAGCAGCACGGCAACCCTCCTCAAGCATTTCAACCTGTCACGTAGGCGCCTCACACGGCAAAATCTGACGATACAAGCGATTGACCGCAACTGCTAGGCCGTTCACTCTGTCGTGGAGTCCGGCTCGCGACGAGACCCGACTCACAGCCAGCACGGGTTGCTCTTGATGCGGTCGCTTCATAAGGCACACTGAAACTTTGCCCACCTTGTACGGGTGCCGCCGCGCAGAAAGGGACGGGTGTGAACGGACCCCTCATCGTCCAGTCCGACAAAACGCTTCTGCTCGAAGTCGACCACGAGCTGGCCGACGCCTGCCGCCGTGCGATCGCCCCCTTCGCCGAGCTGGAGCGCGCCCCCGAGCACATCCACACCTATCGCGTCACCCCGCTCGGCCTGTGGAACGCCCGGGCCGCAGGGCACGACGCCGAGCAGGTCGTGGACGCCCTCGTCGAGTTCAGCCGGTATCCCGTCCCGCACGCCCTGCTGGTGGACATCGCCGAGACGATGGACCGCTACGGCCGGCTCACGCTCTCCAAGCACCCCGCGCACGGTCTCGTGCTGACCACCACCGACCGGCCGGTGCTGGAGGAGGTGCTGCGCTCGAAGCGGGTGGCGCCGCTCGTCGGGAAGCGGATCGACGCCGACACCGTCGCCGTGCACCCCTCCGAGCGCGGTCAGATCAAGCAGACCCTGCTGAAGCTCGGCTGGCCGGCCGAGGACCTCGCCGGTTACGTGGACGGCGAGGCGCACGCGATCGACCTCGCGGAGGACGGCTGGGCGCTGCGCCCGTACCAGCGGCAGGCCGTGGAGAACTTCTGGCACGGCGGCTCCGGCGTCGTCGTGCTGCCGTGCGGCGCGGGCAAGACCCTCGTCGGGGCCGGTGCCATGGCGCAGGCCGAGGCCACCACGCTCATCCTGGTCACCAACACCGTCTCCGCCCGGCAGTGGAAGCACGAGCTGGTGAAGCGGACCTCGCTGACCGAGGACGAGATCGGCGAGTACAGCGGCACCCGCAAGGAGATCCGCCCGGTCACCATCGCCACCTACCAGGTGCTGACGACCCGGCGGAAGGGTGTCTACCCGCACCTGGAACTCTTCGACTCCCGCGACTGGGGCCTCATCGTCTACGACGAGGTGCACCTGCTGCCCGCGCCCGTCTTCAAGTTCACCGCCGACCTCCAGGCCCGGCGCCGGCTCGGGCTGACCGCGACCCTGGTCCGCGAGGACGGCCGCGAGTCCGACGTCTTCTCGCTCATCGGGCCCAAGCGGTTCGACGCGCCGTGGAAGGAGATCGAGGCTCAGGGCTACATCGCGCCCGCCGACTGCGTCGAGGTGCGGGTGAACCTCACCGACGCGGAGCGGATCGCGTACGCGACCGCCGAGACGGAGGAGAAGTACCGCTTCTGCGCCACCACCGCGACCAAGCGGAAGGTGACGGAGGCGCTGGTGCGGAAGTTCGCGGGCCAGCAGATCCTGGTCATCGGCCAGTACATCGACCAGCTCGACGAGCTGGGCGAGCACCTGGACGCGCCCGTGATCAAGGGCGAGACCAGCAACGCGCAGCGGGAGAAGCTGTTCGACGCCTTCCGGCAGGGCGAGATCAGCGTGCTCGTGGTGTCGAAGGTCGCGAACTTCTCCATCGACCTGCCGGAGGCCACGGTGGCCATCCAGGTCTCGGGCACCTTCGGGTCCCGCCAGGAGGAGGCGCAGCGGCTGGGACGCGTCCTGCGGCCGAAGTCCGACGGTCACCAGGCCCACTTCTACTCGGTGGTCGCCCGGGACACCATCGACCAGGACTTCGCCGCGCACCGGCAGCGGTTCCTGGCCGAGCAGGGCTACGCGTACCGGATCATGGACGCCGACGAGCTGCTGACCGACAGCGGGAGCTGACCGCCGGCGGGCGGCCGGGAGCGGCGCCGGCCGGGCGGAGACGCGGGCGGGGGCGGGGGCCCCGGCGGGCGGGCGGTCGCGCCGCGGCGGCGGGCACCGGCCGTTCGGCGCGGGCGGGCCGGGCGGTTCGGCGACGGGAGCGGCTCAGCGACGGCGGACGCCCGCCTCCTCGCCGTACTCGCCGAGCAGGACGACGTCGACGGCGGCTGCCGCGAAGACCTTCACGGCGCGCAGGGCATCGCCGAGGCGGTGCCGCCGATGGGCGGAGGTGACGGCCGTCGCCCCGCGGGCGGCGGCACCGGGTCGGGCTGGGCCTGGGGTGAACGTGGCTGCACTCATACCTCCATGGTGCGACCCGCCGCCCCCGAACGGCGTCGGTCTTCCGACCGAACCTCGGCGTCCCCCGGGTCCGCCCCCGGTGCCGGCCCCCGTCCCTCCCGCGGCGGACCCGGCCCCTAGGGGCCGGCGGGTGCGACCCCGACCTGACGGGGCCCCGGCCCGCCCGGGGAGCGTCCGGCCACGTGGTCCGGGGCCCGTCGATCCGACCGCGCATCTCCGCCGTACGGCGGCCGGGGCCGGAGAAAACGCGGTGGCACCGGCACGCGTGCCTGACCTAGACTCTCCGCTCTTGCCCGCCTCCCTTTCGCGGAGTGCCGCCGTCCGGCCGGAAACCGGACGGCATCCGGAATCGCGCATGGATTCCACGGAGGTCCGCCGCCCGCGTCGCGGGGATCACCGCACCGCACGAGCCACTCGCATCACTCCCGCAGCAGGTCCCGGAGGCAAATTCCCGTGTCCACCCTGTCCGACGGCCCGGCCGGCGCCCCGTCCGAAGCCGCCGATCCGCTCTCCCGCGAACGCTCCCACCTCAGCCTGTCCCGTTCGGCGCTCCGCGCGATGCGCGAGGACGCGGAGAGCCTCGACATCCGCGACGTCACCGCGAACTGGGTCAACGCCGAGGTGCTGCGCCGGCAGATCGGCGAGCGCATCAAGGCCCTCGCCGACCTCAGCCACACCCCGCTCTTCTTCGGCCGCCTCGACTACCTGCACGCGCCGGGCGCCGACCGGGCCGAGGGCGCCGAGGGCGAGCGGTTCTACATCGGGCGCCGGCACGTGCACGACGCCGAGGGCGACCCGATGGTCATCGACTGGCGCGCCCCGGTCTCGCAGCCGTTCTACCGGGCCTCGAAGAAGGACCCGATGGACGTCGGGCTGCGCCGCCGCTTCGGCTACACCGGCGGCGACCTCACCGCCTACGAGGACGAGCACCTCTCCGACCCCGCCGAGGTGTCGGCGACCAGCAAGCTGCTCCAGCAGGAGATCGAGCGCCCGCGCGTCGGACCGATGCGCGACATCGTCGCCACCATCCAGCCCGAGCAGGACGAGATCGTCCGGTCCGGGCTGTCCGGCTCGGTGTGCGTGCAGGGCGGTCCCGGCACCGGGAAGACCGCCGTCGGCCTGCACCGGGTGGCGTACCTGCTGTACGCGCACCGGGACCGGCTGGCCCGCACCGGCACCCTGGTGATCGGGCCGAACCGCTCGTTCCTGCACTACATCGAGCAGGTGCTGCCCGCGCTGGGCGAGCTGGAGGTGCGGCAGGCGACGGTCGACGATCTGGTGGCCCACGTCGAGGTGCGCGGCACCGATGCGGCGCCGGCCGCGGTGATCAAGGGGGACGCGCGGATGGCGGAGGTGCTGCGCCGGGCCCTCCGCTCGCACGTCACGCCGCCTACCGAGCCGGTGACCGTGGTCCGCGGTTCCCGGCGCTGGCGGGTGCCCGCGTACGAACTGGAGGAGATCGTGCGGGAGTTGCTCGACCGGGACATCCGGTACGGCGCCGCGCACGAGGCCCTTCCGCAGCGCATCGCGCACGCCGTGCTGGTGCAGATGGAGCGTTCCGGCGAGGCCCCGGACGACCGGGTGCAGGACGCCGTCGCCCGGAACGCGGCGGTCAAGGCGGCCGTCAAGGCGATCTGGCCGCAGGTCGATCCGGCCAAGCTGGTGCTGCGGCTGCTGGGCGACGCGGAGTTCCTCGCCGCGCACGCGGAGGGACTGCTCGACCCCGCCGAGCAGCGGGAGATCCTCTGGGCGAAGCCGGTGCGCAGCGTGAAGTCGGCGAAGTGGTCGGCGGCCGACGCCGTGCTGATCGACGAGGCGACGGATCTGGTGCGGCGCACGCACTCGCTGGGCCACGTGGTGCTCGACGAGGCGCAGGACCTGTCGCCGATGCAGTACCGCGCGGTGGGCCGGCGCTGCACGACCGGATCGGCGACGGTGCTCGGCGACCTGGCGCAGGGCACCACGCCGTGGGCGACGCGGAGTTGGGCGGAGGCGCTCGGTCACCTGGGCAAGGCGGACGCGGTCGTGGAGCAGCTGACGGCGGGCTTCCGCGTCCCGACCGACGTCATCACCTACGCGTCGAGGCTGCTGCCGCACATCGCGCCGGGTCTCGCACCGGTCGCGTCGGTGCGGGAGAACCCGGGGCTGTTCGAGGTCCGCGCGGTGAGCGGGGACTCCGGCGTGATCGCCGCGGTGGAGGAGCTGCTCGGGCGGGAGGGCTCGATCGGGCTGATCGCCGCGGACGCCCGGATCCCGGTGCTCGCGCAGGCGCTGGAGGCGGCCGGGCGGACGTATCTCGGGCCCGGCGAGGAGACGACGGCGCGGACCCGGCTGACCCTGGTGCCCGCGTCGCTGGCCAAGGGCCTGGAGTACGACTACGTGGTCCTGGACGAACCGGGGGCCGTCGTCGACGGCGAACCCGACGGACGCACCGGGCTGCGCCGCCTGTACGTCTCCCTCACCCGGGCGGTCTCGGGCCTGGTCGTGACGCACACCGGCGCGCTCCCGCCCGAACTGGCGGCCTAGTCCGTCCCGGCCCCGTCCGGCGACGGGGGCGAGGCTCCCGGAGGGAGCGGCGCGGGCCGCCCGGCGGCGTCCGGGAAGCGGGGCCCTGTGCGATGCCCCGCACAGGCCAAGGCCCGCGGAAACCCCCGGCCCGGACGGCCACGTGCAACAGCGCCCTCCGGCGAACGCGCCCGCCGCAACGTCCACGGAACGGGGGTCGGGGGCACGGCGCCCGGCCTCCCGGCGGCATCCGGAATGCGGCGGCCCGGTCGGTGCCCCGCACGGGCCGAAGCCCGGGCAAACCCCCGGCCCGGACGGCCACGTGCAGCGGCGGCCCCGGCGAGCGCGCCCGCGGAGCGGGGGTCGGGGGCGGCGCCTCCGGGTTCCGGGCGGCCGGGGCGACGGGCCGGAGAGGCACCGGCCGGTACGGCTACGCGTGCAGCGGCGCCCGGGCGTCGACGGCGGCGCGCCACTCGCGGACCGCGACGGCGGAGACCGGCCCGCTCCATCCCAGGGGCCGGGCGGCGCCGCCGATGTGGAAGGCGTCGACGCCCGCGGCGAGCAGGTGCGGGAGGTGGTCGAGGCGCAGCCCGCCGCCGACCATGATGCGCTGCTCGTAGCCCGGTTCGCCGTCGCGTCCGGCCTCCGCGACGAGGGTGGGCAGACCGTCGTCCACACCCGTCGCCGCTCCGGCGGTGAGGTAGGCGTCGAGGCCCGGCAGTCCGGCGAGCCGCCCGCGCAGCGCGTCGCGGTCGGCGGCCCGGTCGATCGCCCGGTGGAAGGTCCAGGGGCAGCCGTCGAGTTCGGCGACGATCCGTTCGACGGCGGGCAGGTCCGGGCCGCCCCGCCGGTCCAGGAAGCCGAGCACGAACTCGTCGGCGCCCGCGGCCCGCAGGTCGCCCGCGGTCCGGACGAGCGCCTCCACGCCCCGCTCGGCGCCTGCGCAGAAGCCGTCCGTCAGGCGCAGCATCACGCGCAGCGGGATGTCCACGGAGGCACGGATCGCGGCGAAGGTCTCCACCGGCGGCGTCAGCCCGTCGGCGGCCATGTCGGTGACCAGCTCCAGCCGGTCCGCTCCGCCGTCCTGGGCGGCGACCGCGTCCTCCACGCCGAGGGCGATCACCTCCAGGAGTGCGCTCTTCCGCTCGCTCATCGGACCTCTTCCTTGGGCGGCTACAGGTCTAGTCCAATCAAAGAGTACGCGCGCGGGCGTGCGGGCGCGAGAAGGTCTCGCCGGGCCGGGGGGCGGCCGGGCGCGGCCGAGGGTTTCCCCGGTCCGCCCGGGGGCCGCGGCACCCCCGGGCGGGAGGGCGGCGGCGCGGGCGCCTCATCCGAACAGGTTCAGCTCCGCCGCCTCGGCACCGACCAGTTCGTACCCGGCCCCGTCGGGGACCGGGCGGCCCGCGCAGAGCCGCAGGAGCGTGGCCGCGTCGCCGATGTAGCGGGCCGGCGGCCGGTCGCCGGGGAGCCCGCCCAGGCGCAGCGGGTCGTCGAGGTGGTCGAGGTCGGCGTGCACCGGCACCCGCCCGCGTTCGCGGCTGATCCGGGCGAGGAGCGCGAGGGCGTGCGGCAGTCCCGCCCCCTCGTACGCGCCCGGTTCGCCGAGGGCCTCGCGCACGTCCCCGGCGTGCACCCACTCCCCCAGCGCGATGGCGTCGAGGGCGCCTCCGGACCGGGCGATCACCGCGCCCGCCTCGGTCATCCCGCGCTCCAGTTCGTCGATCAGCCGGCCGGTCGTCCGGTCGCCGCGCTCGGCGATGTCCCGGTCGTTGGACTCGGGGCTGAACACCTCGGGCCCGAGGCGGTCGTCGACGACCCGGTCCAGCACGGCCGAGCAGTGCGCGAGCACGTCGCGGACCGTCCACCGCGGGCAGCCCGCGGTCGGCCGCGCGAAGTCCTCCTCGGGCGTGGCCCGCAGCAGCGGGACGAGCGCGTCGCGTTCGGTGCGCAGCAGCAGGCCCGGCAGGTCCGGGTCCCGTACGTCGTGTGCGTCTGCAGCAATCATGGGTCCACCGTAGGAAGGGACGCGGCGCGGGGCGAGGAGAATGGGCGCATGGCAGCAGAGAGCGCCCGCCGGCCGGGCGGCACGAGAGCGGGGCGGGAGACCGGGCACCCGGCCCGCGCGGACCTGACGCGGCGCTGGGCGCTGACCGTGCGGGCGGCCCGCGCCGGCACCGGCGGCCCGGGGCCCGAGCCCGATCCCCTGCCCTACGCGGCGAACCTGCTGGACCGCTGGGCGGAGCCGCAGCGCAGGTACCACACCACGGACCACCTCCTCGCGGTGCTCGACCGGATCGACGTGCTGGTGGCGCACGGGGAGCGGGTCGCGGACCCGGCCGCGGTACGCCTCGCGGCCTGGTTCCACGACGCGGTGTACCTGCCGGACCGTTCGGAGAACGAGGAGCGGTCCGCGCGGCTGGCCGAGCGGGCGCTGGCCGAACTGGGCGTCGGCGCGGAGCGTACCGCCGAGGTCGCCCGGCTGGTCCGGCTGACCGTGACGCACGATCCCGCCGCCGGCGACGCCGACGGCGCCGTCCTGTGCGACGCCGACCTGGCGGTCCTCGCGTCACCTCCGGCCGCGTACGCCGCCTACGCGGCGGCGGTCCGCGAGGAGTACGGCTTCGTGCCGGACGGCGCCTTCCGCGCTGGCCGGGCGGCCGTGCTGCGTCAACTGCTCGATCTGCCCCGCCTGTTCCGGACGTCGTACGGGGAACGGGTGTGGAACGGACCCGCCCGGCGCAACCTCGGGGACGAACTGGCGGCGCTGACGGGGCCGTGAGGTCCCGGTCCGCCGGGGGCGCGGCGGACCGCCCCTCCGTTCGGCCCGCCGGACGGAGGCGGGCCCCGCGGTCCACGATCCGGGACGGCGCGGAAAGGGTTCGACGGCGGGCACCGGCGGGCCGTACCAAGGAGGCATGTCTGCGCGCCGCGGTCCCCTGAAGCCGGACACACCCGCCGCCTCCCCGCCCGCCCGGCCGCGGATGCCGCTGTCCGTCCACGTCCTCGCCCTGTCCGTCTTCGCCCTCGGCACCAGCGAGTTCATGCTGGCGGGGCTGCTGCCGCCGGTCGCCGCCGACCTGGGGGTGACGATCCCTCAGGCGGGCCTGCTCATCTCGGCGTTCGCGATCGGCATGGTCGTGGGGGCACCGCTGCTCGCCGTCGCGACGCTGCGGCTGCCCCGCCGGGCCACCCTCGTCGCGCTGATCGCGGTGTTCGGCCTCGGACAGGTCGCCGGCGCCCTCGCGCCCACCTACGCGGCGCTGTTCGCCTCACGGGTCGTCAGCGCGCTGGCCTGCGCCGGTTTCTGGGCCGTCGGCGCGGCGGTGGCCGTGGCGACGGTCCCGCCGACGTCGCGGGCCCGTGCGCTCGCGGTGATGATCGGCGGGCTGTCGGTCGCGAACGTGCTCGGCGTGCCCGCGGGGGCGTTCCTCGGCGAGGGGCTCGGCTGGCGGGCCGCGTTCTGGGCGGTCGGCGCGGCCTCCGCGGTCGCGCTCGTCGGCATCGTGACCCTGGTGCCCGCCATCCCCCGGCCGCGTGAACGGCCGCGCCTGGCCGGTGAGCTGCGCGTCTACCGGGAGCGCGGGCTGTGGGCGGCCGTCGGCACGATCGTCCTCTCCGCGGCGGGCATGCTGTGCGCGTTCGGCTATCTCTCCCCGCTGCTGACCGAGGTCGCGGGCCTCGACGCCGGCCGGGTGCCGGCGGTCCTGGCGCTGTTCGGGGCGGGGGCGGTCCTGGGCACGGCGCTGGGCGGCCGGTTCGCCGACGCGCACCCCTTCCGCGTCCTGCTCACCGGGCTGACGGCGGACACCGCGGTGCTGGTCGCCTTCGCCGCCTTCGGGCGGTACGCCGCCGCGGCGGTGCCGCTCACCTTCCTCCTCGGGGTGGCCTGCTTCTCCACCGCGCCGGCTCTGAACGCGCGGATGTTCGAGGTGGCCGCCGCCGCGCCCACGCTGGCCGGCGCCACCACCACCGCCGCCTTCAACCTGGGCAACACCGCGGGCCCCTGGCTCGGCGGCGCCGTCATCGACGCGGGGTTCGGCTACGGCGCCACCGCCTGGGCGGGCGCGGTCCTGACGGCCTGCGCCGTCGGCCTGGCCGCCGCCTCGCGCCGCCCGCGGCGCCGGACGCCGCCCCGGCCGCCCGCCGGGACCGGTGGCACGGCGGTGAATCCCGTGTGCTCCGAGGTGTGATCCGCCCTATCCTCGGCCGCATGGGAGACACGGGTGGGGACCAGGTGGAGGCGGCCGTCCGGGACTGCGCCGCCGTGCTGCGGCCGGCGGCGGGCCTGGACTGGAGGGGCGTCCCGGCGGGCGGACTGGAATGGGACTGCCGGCGCACCGCCGAGCACATCGCGAGTGATCTCATCGCCTACGCCGGGCGGTTGGCGAGCCGGGCGACCTCGTCCCTGCCCTTCGACATCGCGCTGGACGAGGGCACCGGCAACGCGGACGTCGTCGACGCGATCGAGGCGACCGGCGCCCTGCTCGCCGCGGCCGTGCGGACGGCGCCGCGCGAGGTGCGGGCCTTCCATCCGTACCCGTACCGCAGCGCGAACCGCGAGGGGTTCGCCGCGATGGGCGTCGCCGAGGTGCTGCTGCACACCCACGACATCGCCGAGGGCCTCGGCCTCGCCTACCGGCCGCCGGCCGAGCTGTGCGCCTGGGTCCTGACCCGGATCTTCCCGCACGTCCGGCCCGAACCGGGCGCCCCCTGGAACACTCTGCTGTGGGCCACCGGACGGGCCGACCTGCCCGGCCGCGCGCCGGTCGCCGAGTGGCGCTGGCGCAACAACCTGGTCATCGGCGCCGAGCGGCTCACCCTCCAGGGCGTCACCCCGGCCGCCGCCGCCGACCTGAGGGCGGGCGGCACCGGCGGCTTCGCGTGGATCGAGGGCGGCCCCTTCGAGGGCACCCGGGACGCCGCGGGCATGGTGGTGAAGGCGTACGAGGCGGGGACGCACCGGCCCGAGTGGGGCATGTTCGTGCTCGTGCGGCGCGAGGACGGGCTGGCGGTCGGGGCGATCGGCTTCCACGGCGTGCCCGACGAGGAGGGGCGCGCCGAGGTCGGCTACGACCTCGCGGAGACCGCCCGCGGCCGGGGGTACGCGACCGAGGCGCTGCGCGCCCTCGCGGAGCACGCGCTGGCCCGCGACGACGTGAAGCTCCTGTTCGCCGCCATCGAGCGGGACAACGCCCCCTCCCAGCGCGTGATCGCGCGGGCCGGCTTCACCCGGGTGAGCGCGGAGGAGGAGCGCACGGCCCACGAACACCACGACCTGGAGCCGTCGTTGCGCCTGTACGCCCGCGGGCGCTGAGGACGCCGGGCGGGTCACCGGTGCGGGCCGGCCGGGATACCGCACGGCCGTCCGGGCGCCGGGTCAGCCCGCCGCGCGCTTGCGCCGCCGCAGTCCCGCCCCGTGCAGCAGCCGCACCACCTCGCGGCTGCTGACCTCGACCGCGCCGGCGGCCACCGCGGCGGCGTAGCGGTGCGAGGGGATGTCGTAGTGGTCGCGCTCGAAGGCCCGGCGGGGGGCGCCCAGGGCGGCGGCGAACGCGTGCAGTTCCGCGTAGGAGACGTCGCTGACGAGGTGGGACCAGACCCGGCCGTGGCCCGGCCAGGTGGGCGGGTCGATGTAGACGGTCACGCGTTCGGCACGCCGAACGCGGTGTTCAGGGAGCCCACCGGGGACACCTTCACGCCGGCCTGGTGGCACACCCAGTGCGGGTCGGGCCCCAGTTCGGGCGCGACCTCCAGGGCGTGCGGGTCGCCGCTGCCGCAGACCGGGCACAGCGGCCAGCGGCCGTGCCGCTCCAGGAGCGCGTCCTGGACGTCCTGGGCGACCAGTCCGGCGACGAACGCGGCGCCCTCCGGCCACTGCTCGACCCACCAGCGGCGCTGCGCCACCGACTCCTCGACGAGCGAGACGACGTCGGCCTCGGCGACCCGGCCCGCGACGAGGTCGGCGAGAACGCGGGCGCGTGCCGCGTGCAGGGCCTGTTCCAGAGGGCTGAGGGGGTCGTCGCCGGGGTTCATGTCCCCCATTGTGCGCACCCTTGACCGTATGCCCCAAAGGAAAATATCTTTCATCACGTGACCCATGACGTGAAGGAAATTTTCGCGAGTGAGGCGCCTCCCGCCCCCGCCGCCCTCGCGGCCAAGGTGCGCACCCTCGCTCCCTCGATGACCCGCTCCATGCAGCGGGTCGCCGAGGCCGTCGCCGGCGACCCGGCCGGCTGCGCGGCCCTCACCGTCACCGGGCTCGCCGAACTGACCGGCACCAGCGAGGCGACGGTCGTCCGCACGGCCCGCCTCCTGGGCTACCCCGGCTACCGGGACCTGCGCCTGGCGCTCGCCGGGCTCGCCGCCCAGCAGCAGTCGGGCCGGGCGCCCGCCGTCACCGCCGACATCGCCGTGGACGATCCCATCGCCGACGTCGTCGCCAAGCTCGCCTACGACGAGCAGCAGACCCTCGCCGACACCGCCGCCTCGCTCGACACCGCGCAGCTCGGCGCCGCCGTCGCGGCCATCGCCGCCGCCCGCCGCGTCGACATCTACGGCGTCGGCGCCTCCGCCCTGGTCGCGCAGGACCTGTTCCAGAAGCTCATGCGGATCGGGCTCATAGCCAACGCGCACAGCGACCCGCACCTCGCGGTGACGGGCGCCGTGCAGCTGCGCGCCAAGGACGTGGCGATCGCCATCACGCACTCCGGCTCCACCGGCGACGTCATAGAACCGCTGCGGGTGGCCTTCGAGCACGGGGCGACGACCGTCGCGATCACCGGGCGGCCCGGCGGACCGGTCACGCAGTACGCCGACCACATCCTCACCACCTCCACCGCCCGCGAGAGCGAGCTGCGCCCGGCGGCCATGTCGTCCCGCACCAGCCAGCTGCTCGTCGTGGACTGCCTGTTCGTGGGGGTCGCCCAGCGCACCTACGAGACGGCGGCGCCCGCGCTGGCCGCCTCCTACGAGGCGCTGGCGCACCGCCACACACCGCGCGGCGGCCGATAGCCGCGGCGCGGGACCACACAAACCGGGGGACTTGATTCAGCGGGGCGACCGCGGATCGCGCACGGCCTGACGGGGCCCGTGCGGCGAGGCCGCGGGCCGCCCCGGCCGCGCCCCTTCCCGGGCGCGGTACGACACCTCACCGGAAAGAGCCGCTTGCCCCATGACCTTCACGTCCGACCACGGTGACCTGCGAGCAGAGCTGGAGACGCTGACCACCGAGGCGTTCCGCCCGGAGCTGTCCGAGATCGACCGGCTGCCCACCCTGGAGATCGCCCGGCTGATGAACCGGGAGGACACGACGGTACCGACGGCCGTCGCCGCCCAGCTCCCGCTGATCGCCGTCGCCATCGACGGCATCGCGGAGCGCATGGCCCGCGGCGGGCGCCTCGTCTACGCCGGAGCCGGCACCGCCGGCCGGCTCGGGGTCCTCGACGCCTCCGAGTGCCCGCCCACCTTCAACACCGATCCGGCCCGCGTCGTCGGAGTGATCGCGGGCGGGCCCACCGCCCTGTCCACCTCCATCGAGGGCGCGGAGGACTCCCGCGAACTGGCCGCGGCCGACCTGGAGGCGCTCGCGGTCGCCGCCGACGACACGGTGGTCGGCGTCTCCGCCTCCGGCCGCACGCCGTACGCGGTGGCCGCGGTCGAGCACGCCCGCTCACGCGGCGCGCTGACGGTCGGCCTGTCGTGCAACGCGCACAGCCCGCTCGCCGCCGCGGCCGACCACGGCATCGAGGTCGTCGTCGGCCCGGAGCTGCTCACCGGATCGACCCGGCTGAAGTCCGGCACCGCGCAGAAACTGGTGCTCAACATGCTGTCGACGATCACGATGATCCGCCTCGGCAAGACCTACGGGAACCTGATGGTGGACGTGCGGGCCTCGAACGAGAAGCTGCGGGCCCGCTCCCGGCGGATCGTCGCGCTCGCCACCGGCGCCGCGGACGACGAGATCGAGCGGGCGCTCGCCGCCACCGACGGCGAGGTGAAGAACGCCGTCCTGGCCATCCTCGGCGGCGTGGACGGGCCGACCGCCGCCCGCCTTCTGGAGGAGAGCCGCGGCCATCTGCGTGCCGCGCTGGCGAAGGCGTCCGGCTGACGAGCACGCTCGGGGGGTGCGCACACCGGACTCCACCACAGCAGCCGCGATCCTGCCCCTCGTGGGCGGTCCCGCGAACGTCCTCAGCGTCGCCCACTGCATGACCCGGCTGCGGCTGGTCCTGCGGGACCGGACCCTGGTCGACGAGGACGCCCTGCGGGCGCTGCCCGCCGTCCTCGGCGTCGTCGCGGACGACACCGCCTACCAGATCGTGCTGGGCCCCGGCACCGTCGCCCGGGTGACCCCGGAGTTCGAGGCCCTGCTGGCGCCCACGGCCGAACGCCTCGCGCTGCGCGGCGCCGAACTGCGGGCCGACCGGGCCCGGCGCAACGCCACACCCCTGAAGCTGCTGCTGCGCCGGATCGCCGACGTCTTCGTCCCGCTGATCCCGGCGCTGGTCGGCTGCGGGGTGATCGCGGGTCTGAACGGCCTGCTGGTCAACCTCGGCGCACTGCCGGGCATCACGCCCGCCCTCGCCGCGATCTCCGGCGGCTTCATGGCGCTGATCACCGTCTTCGTCGGCCACAACACGGCGAAGGAGTTCGGCGGCACACCGGTCCTGGGCGGCGCGGTGGCGGCGGTCGTCGTCTACGCCGGAGTCGCCGAGGTGACCGTCTTCGGCACGACGCTCGCCCCCGGCCAGGGCGGCGTCCTCGGCGCACTGGCCGCCGCCCTGCTCGGCACCCGCGTGGAGAAGTGGTGCCGCCGCCGGGTCCCGCCGGCCCTGGACGTCCTGCTCACCCCGACCCTCACCGTGCTGGTGACCGGCCTGGTGACGCTGTACGCGCTGATGTACGTGGCCGGCGCGCTGTCCTCGGCCATCGGGACGGCCGCCACCTGGCTGCTCTCCACCACCGGCGCGTTCGCCGGGCTCGTCCTCGGCGCGCTGTTCCTGCCCCTGGTGATGCTCGGCCTGCACCAGGCGCTCATCCCCCTCCACACCACCCTCATCGAGCAGCAGGGATACACCGTCCTGCTGCCCGTCCTCGCCATGGCCGGCGCGGGCCAGGTCGGCGCCGCGCTCGCCGTGTACGTCCGGCTGCGGCACGACGCCTCGCTGCGCACGACGATCCGCTCGGCGCTCCCCGCCGGCCTCCTCGGCGTCGGCGAACCCCTCATCTACGGGGTCTCGCTCCCCCTCGGCCGCCCCTTCCTCACCGCCTGCGCGGGCGGCGCGGCGGGCGGCGCCTTCATCGGGTTGTTCTCGATGCTCGGCGACCGCGTCGGCTCGACCGCGATCGGCCCCTCGGGCTGGGCCCTGTTCCCCCTGCTGTCCGGCAACCGCGGCCTCGGCACCACCGCGGCGATCTACGCGGGCGGCCTGTTGACCGGGTACGCGGTGGGGTTCGCGGCGACGTACGTCTTCGGGCTGGACGGCCGGAGCTCCGTCCGGGACCCGGAGGCGGCCGTCGTGTAGCCGCGGTGCCGGCCGCGCGTGCGACGCTGGGGGCATGAACCACGCACAGCTGACCGCCCTCGGGCGCGCCCTGCGGGTGCTCGGGGAGCACGGCGACGCCCTGAGCGCCGACACCCCCGACTCCCGGCTGCACGAGGTCAAGGCGGACCTCCGGCGGGCGCTGGACCTGCTGGAGGAGACGGTCGCGACGGCGGCGCCGACCACGCGCTGCGCGGAGCACCCCAACGGCCCGGTGGACGAGAGCGCCCCCGACCGCTGCCTGCTCTGCGAGACCCGCCGCCGCGCCGCCCGCCGCACCGAGGTCAACGACGCGTACACGCGCGGCCGGACGCCCGCCCCGGACGAGCTTCCCGACCGCGCCATGTCCCGCTACGGGGTGCGCGGCGACCGGCCCCAGCCGCAGCAGCGCTGGCTCCCGGAGGTGTGGACCGGCCAGGAGTGGCACCTGTGCGGCACCCCGCGCCGCGACCGGCACGAGGCCGAGCGCTACCTCGCCGCGGAGCGCCGCACCCCCCGCCCCGGCATGGCCTACCGCCTCGTCCACGAGTTCACCGACTACGAGGTGCTCCGCATCTGGGGCACGCCGGTGAAGGTGGACATCGAGCCGATGGGGAACCTCTAGCAGGACCGGCGCGGCGGCGCGGGCGCCCGGCCCGGCTCCCGTCGTCCACCGCGTTCCCCGCGTCGCGGGCCACGTGTCACGGCATGCGCGCCTCCGCGTTCAGCCGGCGCACCCGGGCCCGCAGCAGGTCCCCGGGAGACGGCTCCCCGAGCGCCTCCGGCGGGCAGTCCCACGCCCGCCCGCCGCCCGGCGGTCGCAGCCGCACGCGTCCGTCCCGCTCCCCCGCCACCCGGCCGAGCCGCCCGTCCCGCACGTCGACGGCGTACTCGACGCAGCCGCGCAGCACGGCGGTCAGGCGCCCCGCGGTGACGACGTTGCAGCGGCCGAGCGCCACCAGGGCGAACGGCTCGTCGCTCGCGCCGGTCACCGGATCGACCCGCAGCGACGGCAGCACCACGCCGACGCCGGCCAGCGCCGCCCGCAACTCCGCCACGATCTCCTCCGTCGGGCGCACCCGTGTACCCGGCGTCATCTCCATCGGCCCGTTCCCTCCACGCTGAGTGTTCGCTTTCGCCACCCAGCGTGGCCGTACCCCTTCTAACCTGGCCAGAGTCGGCGTCTCAACAACCCCACCTGTGTGACAGGGAGTTGCCATGCCAGGACCGAAGGACCTCGACCCGTCCTCCTCGCCGCGCGCGATGATCGGGGCGGAGTTGCGGCACGCCCGCGAGCGCGCGGGGCTCTCCCAGGCGGAGCTGGGCGAACCCCTCTTCGTGAGCGGCTCGTTCATCGGCCAGCTGGAGGCCGGAACCCGCAGGCTGCACCTGGAATACGCGGTCCAGATAGACGAGATCCTGGACACCAAGGGCTTCTTCGAGCGCAACTGCCGGGCACTGGCCCGCTCCAAGTACCCGGACCACTTCGCGGAGGCGGCGGAGGCGGAGGTGATCGCCACGTCGATCAGGCACTACATCCCGCTGCTCATCCCCGGCCTGCTACAGACCCCGGCGTACGCCGAGGCGCTGTTCCGCTCCTACCGGCCGACGGTTCCGGACGCTCAGATCGAGGAACTGGTGGCCATTCGGATGGAACGGACCCGGCTCCTGGACGATCCAACAACGCCGTTGTTGTGGGTGGTCCTGGACGAGGCCGCGCTCCGCCGCCCGATCGGCGGGCGGGCGGCGATGGCTGAGGCTCTGCGCCACACCGCCGATTTGGCGCGCCGCAGCCGGATCATCATGCAGGTGCTGCCGTTCGACGCCGGTGCCCATGCCGGCTTGGGCGGCTCGCTGAAGCTCATGGAGTTCGACGACGCACCCCCGCTGTGCTTCGTCGAGGGGATGGACATGGGGAAACTGGTGGACGACCCGGCGGCCGTGGCCCGGCACAGCCTCACCTTCAGCCTCCTCCAGGCAACGGCACTTGCCCCTCGGGCTTCCCTGGCTCTGCTGGAGACCGTGGCGCATGATTACGAACATGGAGAACAACACCCATGAGCACCAAGTGAGTTCGCAGACCTGGCGCAAGTCGTCCTACAGCGCCGGTGACGGCGGCGACTGCCTGGAGGTGGCCGCAGGCCACCCCGCCCTCGTCCCCGTGCGGGACTCGAAGAACCTCGGCCCGGTGATCGCCTTCGGCGCCTGCGCGTGGGCCGTGTTCGTCGGGCACGTCGGCGCCGCCGGCTGACGGGAGCGGGGGCACGACGAAGGGCGGCGTCCGCGTACAGCGGGCGCCGCCCTCCGGGCGGACTCGGACTAGCTGAGCGTGCGCAGCGCCGCCGCGTCGTACGGCTTCAGCTCGTCGAAGCGGCCGGCCAGGACCTTGGCGGCCCACTCCGGGTCCTGGAGCAGGGCGCGGCCGATGGCGACCATGTCGAACTCGTCGCGCTCCAGGCGGTCGAGGAGGTCGTCGATGCCCCGCACCGAGGAGCCCTCGCCCTGGAACGCCTTGAGGAACTCGCCGTCGAGGCCGACCGAGCCGACGGAGATGGCGGGCTTGCCGGTCAGCTTCTTCGTCCAGCCGGCCAGGTTGAGGTCGGAACCGTCGAACTCCGGCACCCAGTAGCGGCGCGTGGAGGCGTGGAAGGCGTCGACACCGGCGGCGGAGAGCGGCGCGAGGATCGACTCCAGCTCCTCCGGGGTCTGCGCGAGGCGGGCCTCGTAGTCCTGCTGCTTCCACTGCGAGTAGCGGAAGATCACCGGGAACTCGGGCGAGACGGCGGCGCGGACGGCGGCGACGATCTCGGCGGAGAACGCGGCGCGGGCGACCGGGTCGCCGCCGTAGGCGTCCGTGCGGCGGTTGGTGCCGGACCAGAAGAACTGGTCGAGCAGGTAGCCGTGGGCGCCGTGCAGCTCGACGCCGTCGAAGCCGATGCGCTCGGCGTCGGCGGCGGACGTGGCGAACGCCTCGATGACGTCGTCCAGGTCCTGCCGGGTCATGGCCCGGCCGGTGACCTCGGCGCCCTCGGTGGCGATGCCGGACGGGCCGACCGCCGGGGCGTCCGCGAAGGGCGGCTCACCGGCCTTGCGCACCATGCCGATGTGCCACAGCTGCGGGACGATCGTGCCGCCGGCCGCGTGCACGGCGTCGGCCACGTTCTTCCAGCCGGCCAGCTGCTCCTCGCCGTGGAAGCGCGGGACGCGGTCGCTCTGTCCGGCCGAGTCGTGGCCGACGTAGGTGCCCTCGGTCACGATGAGGCCGACACCCGCGGCGGCGCGCCGGGAGTAGTAGCCGACGACGTCCTCGCCCGGTACCCCGCCCGGCGAGAACTGCCGGGTCATCGGGGCCATCGCGATCCGGTTCGGGACGGTCAGGCCGTTCAGGGAGACGGGACGGGACAGGACGTCGGCTGCGCGGGACGCGGCGTCTGCGGTCATGTGGGGGCTCCTCGGAGAGGTGGGCGGGGACGTCGGGCGGACTGCGGGGCAGGAGATCCCGCACGGTATGTGCGCGCGCATCGACTGCCCGCCTCGGTCAACGACCGCGCCCGGCGGCACATTCCGCCGCATCCGCTCCGGCTGCTGTGATCCAGGCCACGCCCCGGACCGGCCGGGAGGGCCGGGGCTCCGCCGGAGCGGACGCCGCCCGGCACGCCCCCGGCGGGAAACGCCCGAGGGCGGCACCCTCCCTCGCGGGAAGGTGCCGCCCTCGGAACGTCAGGACGGTGATCGACCGGGGTCGATCAGAAGTCCATGTCACCGCCCGGCATGCCGCCGCCGGCCGGGGCGGCGCCCGCCTTCTCCGGCTTGTCGGCGATGACGGCCTCGGTGGTGAGGAACAGCGCGGCGATGGAGGCGGCGTTCTGCAGAGCGGAACGCGTGACCTTCGCCGGGTCGATGATGCCTTCGGCGATCATGTCGACGTACTCGCCGGACGCGGCGTTCAGGCCGTGGCCGACCGGAAGGTTGCGCACCTTCTCGACGATGACGCCGCCCTCGAGACCACCGTTGACGGCGATCTGCTTGAGCGGGGCCTCCAGGGCGAGCTTCACGGCGTTGGCGCCGGTCGCCTCGTCACCCGAGAGCTCCAGCTTCTCGAAGACCGAGGAGGCCTGGAGCAGGGCCACGCCACCACCGGCGACGATGCCCTCCTCGACGGCCGCCTTCGCGTTGCGCACGGCGTCCTCGATGCGGTGCTTGCGCTCCTTGAGCTCGACCTCGGTGGCGGCACCGGCCTTGATGACGGCCACGCCGCCGGCCAGCTTCGCCAGACGCTCCTGGAGCTTCTCGCGGTCGTAGTCCGAGTCGGAGTTCTCGATCTCGGCGCGGATCTGGTTGACCCGGCCGGCGACCTGGTCGGCCGAGCCGGCGCCGTCGACGATCGTGGTCTCGTCCTTGGTGATGACGACCTTGCGGGCGCGGCCGAGCAGGTCCAGGCCCGCGTTCTCCAGCTTGAGGCCGACCTCCTCGGAGATGACCTCGCCGCCCGTGAGGATGGCGATGTCGCCGAGCATGGCCTTGCGGCGGTCGCCGAAGCCCGGGGCCTTGACGGCGACGGACTTGAAGGTGCCGCGGATCTTGTTGACGACCAGGGTCGACAGGGCCTCGCCCTCGACGTCCTCGGCGATGATCAGCAGCGGCTTGCCGCCCTGCATGACCTTCTCCAGGAGCGGGAGCAGGTCCTTGACGTTCGCGATCTTGGAGTTCGCGATCAGGATGTACGGGTCGTCGAGGACGGCCTCCATACGCTCCATGTCGGTGGCGAAGTACGCCGAGATGTAGCCCTTGTCGAAGCGCATACCCTCGGTGAGCTCCAGCTCCAGACCGAAGGTCTGGGACTCCTCGACGGTGATGACGCCTTCCTTGCCGACCTTGTCCATCGCCTCGGCGATGAGCTCGCCGATCTGGGTGTCGGCGGCGGAGATGGAGGCCGTGGAAGCGATCTGCTCCTTGGTCTCGACGTCCTTGGCCTGCTCCAGCAGGGCACCGGAGACGGCCTCGACGGCCTTCTCGATACCGCGCTTGAGGGCCATCGGGTTGGCGCCGGCGGCGACGTTGCGCAGGCCCTCGCGGACGAGCGCCTGGGCGAGGACGGTCGCGGTGGTCGTACCGTCACCGGCGACGTCGTCCGTCTTCTTGGCGACTTCCTTGACCAGCTCGGCGCCGATCTTCTCGTACGGGTCCTCGAGCTCGATCTCCTTGGCGATGGACACACCATCGTTGGTGATCGTGGGCGCGCCCCACTTCTTCTCGAGGACGACGTTGCGGCCCTTGGGGCCAAGGGTGACCTTGACGGCGTCGGCGAGCTGGTTCATCCCGCGCTCGAGACCGCGCCGTGCCTCCTCGTCGAACGCGATGATCTTGGCCATGTGAAGTGGTCCTCCCGGACGGGGTGGATTGCTCCGGATCGCGCCCGCGCCCGCGACGGACGGCCTGCATGCCCTGTGGTTCCTTGCCCCACCGGCCTGCGGACCTCGCCGGCCCGATCCAAGTTCTGTCACTCTCACTCGGAGAGTGCTAACGCCAATGATTAGCACTCGACCCCGCCGAGTGCAAGGTGCGCTCGCGAAGCGAACCCGTCGGGGGGTGCCGGCCGGGCGACGGGCGGGCGCGGGCGCCTCTCGGGAAACGGGCCCCGGGAGAGCGGCGCGCGGCGGGTGCCGGAGGGCGGCGGGCGCGGGCCCGGGAGGCGCGCCCCGCGGGCGTCCGCACCACGGCGCGCGCCCCGCGCCCCGCGCCCGGCACGCGCGAGGGGCCCGCATCCCGGTGGGATGCGAGCCCCTCGTGCGTGAGTGCGTCGGTGGCCGTTCGCGCCCGATCAGACGGCGAGTTTGACCATGTCCGCCTGCGGACCCTTCTGGCCCTGCGAGATCTCGAACTCCACTCGCTGACCCTCTTCAAGGGTGCGGTAGCCGTCCATCTGAATCGCGCTGTAGTGCACGAAGACGTCCGCACCACCGTCGACCGCGATGAAGCCGTACCCCTTCTCCGCGTTGAACCACTTGACGGTGCCCTGAGCCATGCCTAACTCCCCTATTACTGGCCCTTGCACAGACCCGCACTTCGCGGATCCGGGTCAGACCTCCACCCCCCAACGGGTTGGGGGGGTGCGCCGGAACGCGTCGACCGCGGCTGAATGTATCTGTCCAACTGCCGTCTGCAACAGGTCAATCGGACGAGAATTCTGGGCATGGGCGATCGCCGGTACAGGGAGAATGCGCGAGGATTCAGGGCAAGTCGGGCCCCGCAAATGCCATAAACGGCTCAAAAAGGCCGGGCACATTGGCTGTTTCTTGTCGGGCGCCGCTGGAGAACTCATATGCGCCCGGCATGGGACCGGCATCCGGAGAGGCGCGGGTTCCCCAACCCTACCCCGTTCAACCCTGCTGAATTGCCCCCTCCGCTTCTCTCACGGAGGGGGCGAACAGGCGAACTCTGCGTATCCGGAATTACCGAGGGTAATGATCAGCCGCCGGCGACGGCCGGAATGATCGAGACTCCCGCGCCGTCCGGGGTGGCCGTCTCCAGGCCCTGCTCGAAGCGCACGTCGTCGTCGTTGACGTACACGTTGACGAAGCGGCGCAGCTTGCCCTCGTCGTCCAGGACGCGTGCGCCGATGCCCGCGTGGTTCTTCTCCAGGTCCGCCAGGACCGCGGCGAGGGTCGCGCCCTCGGCCGTCACCTCGGCGGCGCCCCCGGTGTAGGTGCGCAGGATCGTGGGGATGCGGACGTTGACGCTCATGATGCGAGGCCAGCCTCTCGGAAGGAGTCGAGGTTCGGGCGGATGGTCGCGGTCAGCCCGGTGTCCGAGGCCACCGCGTCCAGGGTCTTCAGGCCGTCGCCGGTGTTGAGGACGACGGTGGTCAGCGACGGGTCGAGCAGGCCGTTCTCGATCAGCTTGCGGGTGACGCCCACGGTCACCCCGCCCGCGGTCTCGGCGAAGATGCCCTCGGTGCGCGCGAGCAGCTTGATCGCGTCGACGATCTGCGCGTCGTCCACGTCCTCCACGGCACCGCCGGTACGCCGGGCGATGTCGAGCACGTAGGGGCCGTCGGCGGGGTTGCCGATGGCCAGCGACTTGGCGATGGTGTCGGGCTTCTGCGGCCGGACGACGTCGTGGCCGGCCTTGTAGGCGACGGAGACCGGGGAGCAGCCCTCGGCCTGGGCGCCGAAGATCTTGTACGGCCTGTCCTCGACGAGTCCGAGCTCGATCAGCTCCCGGAGACCCTTGTCGATCTTCGTGAGCTGGGAGCCGGAGGCGATCGGCACGACGAGCTGGTCCGGCAGCCGCCAGCCGAGCTGCTCGCAGATCTCGTACGCGAGCGTCTTGGAGCCCTCGGCGTAGTACGGGCGGAGGTTGACGTTGACGAAGCCCCAGCCCTCGCCGGCCGGGTCGCCGATCAGCTCGGAGCAGAAGCGGTTCACGTCGTCGTAGTTGCCCTGGATGCCGACCAGCTCGCCGCCGTAGACCGCGGCCATGACGACCTTGCCCTGCTCCAGGTCGTGCGGGATGAACACGCACGAGCGGAATCCGGCGCGGGCCGCGGCGGCGCCCACCGCGCCGGCCAGGTTGCCGGTGGAGGAGCAGGAGAGGGTGGTGAAGCCGAAGACGCGGGCCGCCTCGATGGCCTGGGCGACGACGCGGTCCTTGAAGGAGTGCGTCGGGTTGCCGGAGTCGTCCTTGACGAAGAGCCGGCCGGGCTCGACACCGAGTTCGCGGGCGAGGTTGTCGGCCTGCACGAGCTTGGTCCAGCCCGGGTTGATGTTCGGCCGGTCCGCCACGTCCGCGGGGACGGGCAGCAGCGGCGCGTAGCGCCAGATGTTCGCGGGTCCCGCTTCGATCAGCTTGCGGAGTTCCTCGGTTTCGTGGCCCGAGAAGTCGTAGGCGATCTCCAGCGGGCCGAAACACTCCTCGCAGGCGAAGACCGGGCCGAGCGGGACGCGGTGTCCGCACTCGCGGCAGGAGAGCGCCGCGGCCGGGCCGAGATCGACCGCTTCGGCGGAGTTCGTGGTGCTTGCAACTGACTGCGCAGCCATGGAGGCGAGGCCCTTTCTCCTCATCTTCCTCACGACGCACTTCGCCGTGAGACGGATTTGGCACCTTCCCTAGCCGGGAGCCTCGCGATGCGATCGTCTGGCGATCGGTACGAGACCGGCTGGAGGGTTGCCGGGGCTTCATCGGGCCGTATCCCTCTGCCCCTCTGGATGAGCGGTATGTGGTTGTTGAACTGTTGAACATATAACGTGCCGATGATCCGGGACATGCAATGGTCATCCGCGTTGTTCAAGACTGTAACCGAAGGCCAGGACAGTTGAAGCAGTCGTCCGAACCGCGAGACGACGGCAGACGATCAGCCGCTGGCCGCAGCGGGCACGCTGATGAGAGCGTGTGATCAGACAGTGAGGAGCCGCAGACCGTGCTGAATGAAGTCGACCGCTGGCTGAGCACCCGCTCCTGGTCCCTGACCGACCGCCCGCTCCACCAGGTCATGGCCGCCAAACGCGTCTCCGGCTCGACGGTCAGCGTCGTGCTGCCGGCGCTCAACGAGGAGGAGACGGTCGGCGAGATCGTCTCGGTCATCCGCCACGACCTGATGCGGCAGGTGCCCCTCGTCGACGAGATCGTCGTCGTCGACTCCGGCTCCACCGACCGGACCTCCGCGGTCGCCGCCGCGGCGGGCGCGCGGGTGGTGCACCGCGACGACATCCTGCCCCGGATGCCGGCCGTCCCCGGCAAGGGCGAGGTGCTGTGGAGGTCGCTGCTCGTGACGAGCGGGGACATCGTCTGCTTCGTCGACGCGGACCTGAAAGAGTTCTCCTCGGACTTCGTCCTCGGCATCGTGGGCCCGCTGCTCACCGACGGGGACGTCGACCTGGTCAAGGCCATGTACGACCGCCCGCTGGGCGGGGCCGCCGGGCAGGGCGGCCGGGTCACCGAGCTGATGGCCCGCCCCCTGCTCAACATGCACTGGCCGCAGCTCGCGGGCTTCGTGCAGCCCCTCGGCGGGGAGTACGCGGCCCGCCGCTCCCTGCTGGAGCGGCTCCCGTTCCCCGTCGGGTACGGCGTCGAACTCGGCATGCTCGTCGACGCGCTGCACCTGGTGGGCCTGGACGCCCTCGCCCAGGTCGACGTCGGGGTGCGCAGGCACCGCCACCAGGACGGCCAGGCCCTGGGCCGGATGGCCGCCGCGATCTACCGCACCGCCCAGCTGCGGCTGGCCCGCGGCCATCTCATCCGGCCTTCCCTCACCCAGTTCGAACGCACCCGGGACGGTTTCCGGCCGCGTACGCACTCGGTGGACACGGAGGAACGGCCGCCGATGAGCGAGATCGCCGAGTACCGGCAGCGCACGGCGGCCTGAGGGGCCCGTCGGCCGGCCACGGCGGTTGGCCGACGGGAACGTTTGAGCGTTTCGAGACGGGGCTAGGTTTCGAGGCATGGCTTCCACGCACGGTGCCCACGGCATCCTGGTCGCGTCCAACCGCGGCCCGATCAGCTATCAGACCCAGGACGACGGCTCGCTGACGGCCCGGCGCGGCGGCGGCGGGCTCGTCTCCGGGCTCTCGGCGATCGGGCCGGACGCGGACGCGCTGTGGGTGTGCGCGGCCCTCGGCGACGGCGACCGCGAGGCGGTCCGGCGCGGGGTCGGCGAGGACGGCGTGCGGATGCTGGACATCGACGCCGAGGTGCACGCCGAGGCGTACAACGGCATCGCCAACTCCGTGCTGTGGTTCGTGCACCACATGCTCTACCAGACCCCGCTGGAGCCGGTCTTCGACGCGGAGTTCCGCCGCCGGTGGGAGGCGTACCGCGCCTACAACGGCGCCTTCGCCGAGGCGCTGGCCGAGGAGGCCGCCGAGGGCGCCTCGGTGCTGGTCCAGGACTACCACCTGTGCCTGGTGCCGGGGATGCTCCGGGTCCTCCGCCCCGACCTGCGCATCGGCCACTTCTCCCACACGCCGTGGGCACCCGTCGACTACTTCCGGATGCTGCCCGACGACATCCGCGCCGAGCTGCTGGACGGCATGCTCGGCGCCGACCGGCTGGCCTTCCTCACCTGGCGCTGGGCGACGGCCTTCCTGGACTGCGCGGCGGAGATCGACCCCGGGCGCTACCGGGTGGCCCCGGCCTCGGGGACGACTCCCCCGGCGGTCGAGCACCTGGACGGCGCCGCGCCCGGCCGGACCCGCGTCGGCGTGCACGGCCTCGGCGCGGACGCGGAGTTCCTGCGCGCCCGCTCGCACGAGGACGACGTCGCCGAGCGGATGGCCGCGCTGCGCGAGGAGATCGGCGCGGGCCGCCGGACGATCGTGCGCGTCGACCGGACCGAGCTGTCGAAGAACATCGTGCGCGGGCTGCTGGCCTACCGGCAGCTGCTCGACGACCATCCGGAGTGGCACGAGCGCGTGGTGCACGTGGCGTTCGCCTATCCCTCGCGGCAGGACCTCGCGGTCTACCGGGACTACACCGCCGAGGTGCAGCGGGTCGCCGAGGAGATCAACTCCCGCTACGGGACGCCGGACTGGACCCCGGTCGTGCTGCACGTGAAGGACGACTTCGCCCGCTCCCTGGCCGCCTACCGGCTGGCCGACGTGGCCCTCGTCAACCCCATCAGGGACGGCATGAACCTGGTCGCGAAGGAGGTCCCGGTCGTCTCCGACGAGGGCTGCGCGCTGGTGCTGTCCCGGGAGGCGGGGGCCTACGAGGAGCTGGGCGACGACGCGATCCGGGTGAACCCCTACGACGTCGTCGGCACCGCGCGGGCGCTGCACGAGGCGCTGACCATGCAGCCGGGCGAACGGGCCGAGCGCACCAAGCGGCTGGTCGCCGCGGCGACCGCGCTGCCGCCGGCCCGGTGGTTCCTGGACCAGCTGGAGGCGCTGCGGTCCTGACCGCGGCCGGCCCGAAGGCGAACCCGTCGGCCGCGGGCCGGGCTCTCGCGGCCCGGCCCGCGGCCGACGTCGGGTGCGCTCAGGCCAGCCGGTCCGCGAGGGCGGCGAGCAGGTCCACGACCCCGGCCGGGCCGTCGACGACCAGGTCGGCGCGCTCGGCGAGTTCGCCGACCTCGGGGGTACCGCTGCACACCAGCAGCCCGGCGACGCCGTCGGAGCGGAGTTTGTCGACGGCGGCGAACGCGGGAAGGTCGCCCAGGTCGTCCCCGGCGTAGAGGACGGCCTCGGCGCCGGTCCGCCGGACGTGGTCGAGGAGCGCGACGCCCTTGTCCATGCCGGGCGGGCGCAGCTCCAGGACCATCCGGCCGGGCTCGACGATCAGTCCGTGCCGGCCGGCGAGGTCGGCGAGGGGTTCGCGCAGCGCCTCGAAGGCGGCCTGCGGGTGGTCGGCGCGCCGCGTGTGCACGGCGAGCGCGCGGCCCTTTTCCTCGATCCAGGTGCCGTGCCAGGCGCCGATCCGGTCGAGGAATCCGGGGAGTTCGGCTCGGACGGCGGCGACTCCGGGGTGCGGGGCCGGCGCGGTGACCTCGCCGGAGACCGCGTCCCAGCGTTCGGCGCCGTAGTGGCCGAGGACGACGAGGTGCTCCAGTCCGGGAACACCGGCGAAGCCTCCGTGCCGGACGGCGACGCCCGGCGGCCGGCCGGTGATGACGGCGACGGAGGCGACCTTCGGGGCGAGTGCCGCGATGGCGGGGACGGCGCCGGGGTGCGCGCGGGCCTGGTCGGGGTCGGGGACGATGGGGGCGAGGGTCCCGTCGAAGTCGAGTGCGACGACCGTCCGGGAGGGGCGGGAGAGGATCGCCTCCAGACCGTCGCGCCCGGCGGGGGTCACCGGGGCCGGCAGGGGGTCCTTGGATTCGGGGTGGCTGCCCATGGGGCGACCCTATCCGGGTCCGGGCGGGCCCACCCGCGACTCCCGGCCGGGCGGGGCCGCGGGAGGGGTGACCGCCCGCGGCGGGCGGTCAGCGCTCCGCGCGGCGGGCCTCCCGAACCCGGCGCAGCCGGTTCACCGTCACCGGGTCGTGCGCGAGGGCCCTGGGGTCGTCGAGCAGCGCGTTCAGCAGCTGGTAGTAGCGGACCGGGGCGATGCCCAGCTGTTCGCGTATCGCGCGCTCCTTGGCGCCGGGGCCGGCGAAGCCCCGGCGCTCCAGGGCGAGGACGCGCTGTTCCCGTGCCGGCAGCTCTTCCATGGACAGCACGGTAGCGCCCGGCACCGGCGTCCCGCCCGCCCGCGTCGCCGCGGCGAACGCCGCCCGCCGCGGCACCGGTGCCGTGACCGGCAGGGTCCGCCTGAGGGCTCGCGGCGTCCGGTGCGGCGCCGTGCCGTGCCGGGCGCCACGAGCCGGAGACCCCTGCGGTCACCGCACTAGCCCTCGTTGTTGTCCGCCAGGGTGGCGCTGGACTGGAGGTCGCCCAGGACCTCGGCCGGGGAGCCGCCGGGGCTGACGGCCTTGGCGATGTTGCTCTTCACGTCGGCGCTGACGCCGGCCCAGGAGGTCTTGCCGACCGGGTAGAGCTGGGAGCTGGGGAGCTGGGCGAGGAAGGGCTCCAGGTCCTTGTCCCTCTTGTCCCCGGCCATCGCGTCCGACGCGGAGGCGGTGACGGGCAGCAGACCGTACGTGCGGGAGAAGGCCAGGACGTTCTTGTCCTGGTAGACGTAGTCGAGGAAGTCGCCGATCCGGTCGGCGTTGCCGTTCTTCCTGAACGCCATCATCCAGTCGGCGACGCCCATGGTCGCCTTCGACCGGCCGTCGACGCCGGGCATCGGGACCATGCCGAACTTCACGCCCTTGCTCGCGGCCTGCTGCATCAGCGTCGGGTGCCCGACGAGCATGCCGACGTCACCGCGGGTGAACGCGGTGAAGGCCTCCGCGCGGTTCAGCTTGGCAGGTGCGACGGGTCCGGTGAGCCCCTTGGCGACCAGTTCGTCCTTGATCCAGGAGAACGTGTGAACGTTCTGGGCGGAGTCGATGGAGTACGAGCCGAGGTCGTCCGTGTAGCCGGTGCCGCCGCCGCTCAGCATCCACTGCATGGTCTCCGCCTGGGCCTCCTCGGGGCCCAGCGGCAGCGCGTAGGGGAACTTCACGCCCTCGGCCTTCAGCGCCCGGGCGTCGGAGGCGAGCTCGTCCCACGTCGTCGGCGGGGTGATGCCGGCCTCGGAGAACAGTGTCTTGTTGTAGAAGAGCAACCGTGTGGAGGAGGCGAAGGGCAGGCCGTACTGCGTCTGCTTGACCTTCCCGGCGTCCGCGAGCCGGGAGACGAAGTTGGCCTGCACGGGTATGGAGAGCAGGTCGTCGGCCTTGTAGAGCCGCCCCTTGGCCGCGTAGTCGGCGTACGCGCCGATCTGCGCCATGTCGGGGGCGTGGCCCGCCGTGACCATCTCGCGGACCTTGCGGTCCACGTCGGTCCAGGGGTAGACGCTGACGTCGACCTTGGTCCCGGGGTGCGCGGACTCGTAGGCGCCGGCGAGCTCGTCCCAGTACTTCCGGGAGCTGGTGGCCTTCGAGTCGCCGTAGTCGGCGGCGACGAGTCTGAGGGTCACGTCGGAGGAGTCGCCGGGGCCGCCGCAGCCGGCGAGGACCGCCGTCATGCCGAGGGCCGAGACCGCCGCGATCATTGCCGTTCTGCGCCGCTGCACCGCTTGCTCTCCCCAGCCCCTGAGCCCGTAAGGCCACTTGGTTTGCTTCTGCGTCCGTTGCATCCGTCTCGGGATGCGGATTCAAGGTCTACACCACGTGAGTGGACTAGACCTCTCCTGGGGTAAGGGGCGACACTGTCCCCCGTGAGACATGTCATCGCCCTCGATGTGGGCGGCACCGGGATGAAGGCGGCCCTCGTCGGGGTCGACGCCGGACCCGCCGCCGGCCACCCCGGCGCGCCACCGCCGCAGGCCCCCGAGCACCCCGTGCTGCTGCACCAGGCCCGGCGGGCCACCGGCCGCGAGCGCGGGCCCGAGGCCGTCGTCGACGCCATCCTCGACTTCGCCGCCGAGCTGCGCGCCCACGGCGAGGAGCACTTCGGGCAGAGCGCCCTGGCGGCCGGCGTCGCGGTCCCCGGCATCGTGGACGCCCGGAACGGTGTCGCCGTCTACGCCGCCAACCTCGGCTGGCGCGACGTCCCGCTGCGCCGGCTGCTCGGCGAGCGGCTCGGCGGGGTGCCCGTCGCGCTCGGGCACGACGTGCGCACCGGGGGGCTCGCCGAGGGACGCATCGGCGCCGGACGGGGCGCGGACCGCTTCCTGTTCGTGCCGCTGGGCACCGGCATAGCGGGCGCCATCGGCATCGACGGCGGCGTCGAGGAGGGCGCGCACGGCTTCGCCGGGGAGATCGGCCACATCGTGGTCCGTCCCGGTGGCATCCCCTGCCCCTGCGGCCAGCACGGCTGCCTGGAGCGGTACGCCTCCGCGGCGGCCGTCAGCCAGGCGTGGGCCGCCGCCTCCGGCGACCCGGCGGCGGACGCCGCCGACTGCGCCCGGGCCGTCGCGTCGGGCGACCCGCGGGCCAGCGCCGTGTGGCAGGACGCCGTCGACGCGCTCGCGGACGGCCTGGTCACCGCGCTCACCCTGCTGGACCCGCGCACGCTGATCATCGGTGGCGGACTGGCGGAGGCCGGGGAAACCTTGTTCACACCGCTGCGCGCCGCGGTCGAACGCCGCGTCACCTTCCAGAAACTGCCGTCCGTCGTCCCCGCCGCCCTCGGGGACACCGCCGGATGCCTCGGTGCCGGGCTCCTCGCCCGGGACCTCCTGCACGCCACCCTTACGACTCCCCGGAGGTAACCGCCCGATGGCTCCCAGCAAGGTTCTCGCCGGTGCCCGGGTGGTCCTGCCCACCGGGACCGTGACCGACGGCCGCGTCATCGTCGACGGCCCGCGCATCGTCGGGAGCGCTCCCGACGACGCCGACGTCCTCGACCTGTCCGGCCACTGGCTGGTCCCCGGCTTCGTCGACATCCACAACCACGGCGGCGGCGGCGCGTCGTTCACCTCCGGCTCGGTCGAGGACGTCCTGCGCGGCATCCACACCCACCGCCTGCACGGCACCACCACCCTGGTCGCCTCCACCGTCACCGGCGACATGGACGGCCTCGCCCAGCGCGCCGGGATGCTCTCCGAACTCGCCGAGCAGGGCGACCTCGCGGGCATCCACTTCGAGGGGCCGTTCATCTCGCCCTGCCGCAAGGGCGCGCACTCCGAGGCGCTGCTGCGCGACCCGGACCCCGCCGACGTCCGCAAGCTGGTCGACGCGGCCCGCGGCCACGCCGCCATGGTCACGCTCGCCACCGAACTGCCCGGCGGGCTGGACTCCGTACGGCTGCTCGCCGAGCACGGGGTGATCGCCGCGATCGGCCACACGGACGCGACGTACGAGCAGACGCAGCAGGCCATCGACGCGGGCGCGACCGTGGCGACCCACCTGTTCAACGCGATGCCGCCGCTCGGGCACCGCGCGCCCGGCCCGATCGCCGCCCTGCTGGAGGACGAGCGGGTCACCGTCGAGCTGATCAACGACGGCACCCATCTGCACCCCGCCTCACTGGAACTGGCGTTCCATCACGCGGGCGCGGGCCGGGTCGCCCTCATCACCGACGCGATGGACGCGGCCGGCTTCGGCGACGGCCGCTACATGCTCGGCCCGCTGGAGGTCGAGGTCGCCGACGGGGTCGCCCGGCTGGTCGAGGGCGGTTCGATCGCGGGTTCCACGCTCACCCTGGACCGCGCGTTCCGGCGCGCGGTCACCGTCGACCGGCTGCCGGTCGGGGACGTCGTGGAGGCCATCTCCGCCGTCCCGGCCCGGCTGCTGGGCCTGGACGACCGCAAGGGCTCGCTGGAGACCGGCAAGGACGCGGACCTGGTGGTGCTCGACGCGGACTTCGCGCTGAAGGGCGTGATGCGCGGCGGCGCCTGGGTGGTCGATCCTCAACTGGGCTGATTCGCCCCTTTGTCGAGAGCGGCGGTCGGCCGGGGGACTGGGCCGACCGCCGGTGTCTTTGGCATGATCGTGCCTCCGGAACCACCGGCGGGCGCCCATCCGGGGCGCCCGTGCCGCACCACGCTCGGGGGAGGTCGTCGCAGGTGATCCTCACGGTCACGCTGAACACCGCTCTCGACATCACCTACCGCGTACGGTCCCTGCGCCCGCACGCCTCGCACCGGGTGAGCGAGGTGGCCGAACGCCCGGGCGGCAAGGGCCTGAACGTCGGCCGGGTGCTCGCCGCCCTCGGCCACGACGTGACCGTCACTGGGTTCGCCGGCGGCGCCACCGGCGACACGGTGCGCGAGCGGCTCGCCGGCCTGCCCCGGGTGCGGGACGCGCTCGTCCCCGTCGCCGGAGCGACCCGCCGCACGATAGCCGTGGTCGACGCCACGACCGGCGACACGACCCAACTCAACGAACCGGGGCCGCAGATAGCCCCCGCCGAGTGGTCGGCCCTCCTGGAGACCTACGAGCGGCTGCTGGAGTCCGCCTCCGCGGTGGCCCTGTGCGGCAGCCTGCCGCCCGGGGTACCGGTCGGCGCCTACGCCCAACTCGTGCGCACCGCCCGCGCGCTGGCCGTGCCGGTGCTGCTCGACACGAGCGGGGAGCCGCTGCGGCGCGGCGTCGCCGCCCGCCCCGACATCGTCAAGCCGAACGCCGAGGAACTCGCCGAACTCACCGGCTCCCACGAGCCGTTGCAGGCCGCCCGCAACGCCCGCCGGCGCGGCGCGCACGCGGTGGTGGCCTCGCTGGGCCCCCGGGGGCTGCTGGCCCACACCCCGGACGGCCACTGGCGGGCCACGCCGCCGGCACCCGCTCGCGGCAATCCGACCGGCGCGGGCGACTCGGCGGTCGCCGGCCTGCTGTCGGGGCTGGTCGAGCGGATGCCCTGGCCGGACCGGCTGGCCCGCGCGGTCGCCCTGTCGGCGGCGACGGTCGCCGCGCCCACGGCGGGCGACGTCGACCTCCCCTGCTACGAGCGGCTGCTTACGGAGGTCACGGTGACGGCGGAGGCCGCCGCGGCATGACGCCGCGGGCCGTCCGGCACCCGCGGGGCGGGCGACCGCGGCACCGTCCCTCCCGGCCGCACGGCGCCGGGGCCCGGACGTGCGGGCGGGGGCGGGCGGATCGGGCGGTTGGGACAGCGGAAACCGGTCCCGGCAGGCCCGTTCGCCCGCCGGGGAGCGGCGCCGGGGGCGCGTTGCGAACGTCCCGTCGTCCGCCCGGAGGGCGGCGGCCGGAACGTGCGCAGCACGCTCCAGCCCCTAGTCCTTGACCTGGCCCTTCTTCAGCGTGAGCTGGTCGAGCAGCACGTTGCAGCTGTCGCCGTCCCCGCAGGAGACGGTGATCGTGTTGGTGCCCTTGCTGAGGCTCGGGTAGGCGTACGTCGTCGTCCAGCCCTTGGCGAAGTCGCCGTCGGCGGCGTTGGCGTAGTTCTTCATGCTGAGCTTGGAGCCGAAGGTCTTGCCGTTGACGGTCAGCGTCATCGACTGGTCGGCGCCGGGCACGCTGTAGCGCGCGAACAGAGTGTAGGCGCCGTCGCTGGGGACGCCGTCGACCTTCCAGGTGACCGAGGCGCCCGGGTTGTTCAGGCCGGCCACGTAGACCCCGCCGTCGGACTCGGCGCCCTCGACGTCGGAGGCGGTGCTCACGCCGGTGCCGAGGTTCAGCGCCTTCGCGTCGATCTCCTTCGGCTCCATGGAGCCGTCCGGCTCCTCGGAGGCCGACGGGCTCGGGGAGCTGCTCTGCGAGGCCGCCGGGGTCGGGTCCGCCGCCTGGTCGTTCTTGTCGTCGTCCCCGCCGCTGCCGACCATGGCGACGCCGATGCCGATCACGACCGCGGCGACCACCGCGATCGCGCCGATGAGCAGGCCCTTGGTGTTCGGACCCCCCGGGCGCCGGCCGCCGTCCCCCTGCCCCGGCATGGGCGACCGCGTGGTGACGGGTCCGCCCGGCATCGTCTCGGGGGCCGCGTAGTGCGCGTTCGGCTGGTGGTAACCCTGCTGCTGCGGCACCTGGCCGTAGGCGGCGGTGGGCGCCGTCTGATGGTGCTGAGCGGTCTGCTGCTGGCCGTACTGGCGCTCGCCGACGGCCCGGACCCGGTTCACCGAACCGGGGTAGCCGTAGCCGCCGCCTCCTCCGGACGGCGGGGTGGCTCCGTTGGCCTGACCGTCGGCGTACAGGTAGCCGAACGGGTCGTCGTCCTCGGGCGTGCTCGCGCCGTTGTTGCCGGGCGTCATCCCTTGGTCTCCTCAGCGGGTGCGGTGCGGATGCGGTGGGTGGATGAAGGGCGAGCCTACCCGCTCTCACTGGGCCAAACGGGGGGCCTTCCCGGCACCAACTCGCTGACCTGGGGTTATCCCGCGCGCCTGTGTTGTTTCGGACGTGATCGTTTCTCGACGTACATCCGCTCGTCAGCGGATTTCAACACCTCGTCCGCCGTCATGCCGCAGTGCGCCCAGCCGATGCCGAAGCTGGCGCCGACCCGGACGGCCCGGCCGTCGACCCGGATGGGCGGGATGATCGCGTTCCGCAGCCGGACGGCGAGGTCCTGGGCGTCCGCCCGGCCGAGGCCGTCGGCGAGCACCACGAACTCGTCCCCGCCGAGCCGGGCCACCGTGTCGCCGTCCCGGACGCCGTGGGTGAGCCGGCGGGCGACCTCGATGAGCACCTCGTCCCCGGCGTTGTGCCCGAACCGGTCGTTGATCGACTTGAAGCCGTCGAGGTCGCAGAAGAGCACCGCGAGACCCTTGGTCCCGTCGTCCGTCTCCCCCTCGGGGGCGACGGTGTGCACGTGGTGGTCGAAGGCGTCGAAGGGCTCGGGGACGGCGGGGAAGTCGAAGCCGTGGCCGTCGAAGGCCGGATGGCCGTCGGGGGCGGCGCCCGCCGGCTGCGCGAGCTCCCCGTGCCCGTAGGCCGCGTCCAGCGCGGCGACCGCGCCCGGCGGCAGGGCCTGCGGGCGGGCGCAGAGCCGGGCGCTGAGCCGGGAGCGCAGTTCGGCGGAGTTGGGCAGGCCGGTCAGCGCGTCGTGCGAGGCGCGGTGCGCGAGCTGGAGCTCCCGCCGCTTGCGCTCCTCTATGTCCTCGACATGGGTCAGCAGGAAGCGCGGGCCGTCGGCGGTGTCCGCGACGACGGAGTTGCGCAGGTGGACCCAGACGTAGGTGCCGTCGCGGCGCCCGAGCCGCAGCTCGGCCCGGCCGCCCTCGGCCGAGGTGCGCAGCAGGGTGCCGATGTCCTCGGGGTGGACGAGGTCGGAGAAGGAGTAGCGGCGCATCACGGAGGCCGGCCGCCCCAGCAGCCGGCACAGCGCGTCGTTGGTGCGCAGGATGCGGCCGTGCTGGTCGCCGCCCAGCTCGGCGATCGCCATGCCGGAGGGGGCGTACTCGAAGGCCTGGCGGAAGGACTCCTCGCTGGCCCGCAGGGCCTGCTGCTCGCGCTCCAGGCGGACCAGGGCGCGCTGCATGTTGGCGCGCAGCCGCGCGTTGCTGATCGCGATGGCGGCCTGGAAGGCGTACATCTGGAGCGCCTCGCGGCCCCAGGCGCCGGGCCGGCGGCCGTTGCGCGGCCGGTCCACGGACAGCACGCCGATCAGCTCGCCGCGCCCGCCGCCCGAGACGCTCGGCGTGTACATGGGCGCGAAGAGGCGGTCGGAGGGGTGCCACTCGTCCTCGAAGCGGGGCGCGGGACCGTCGGTGTACCACTGCGGTACGTCGTCCTCGTCGAGCACCCAGCCCTCGGTGTGCGGTATGAACCGCAGGTCGCCCCAGCCCTCGCCCATGGTGAGCCGCCGCTCCCAGGAGGCGCGGGAGCCCACCCGGCCGGTGATGAGCGCCTCGGCGGCGGAGTTGCCGGCCAGGGCGGCGGCGACGAGGTCGCCGTCGGGGCGTACGAGATTGACGCAGGCCAGCTCGTAGCCGAGCCCGGTGACCACTCCGTCGGCGACGGTCTGCAGCGTGTCGGCCAGGCTGCGGGCGGTGTTCATGTCCGCCATCACCTGGTGCAGTTGCCGCAGGGTCGCAAGACGGACGTAGGGCTCCGACTCGGTCTCCATTCGCCCTCCCCTCGAGACCTCGCAGCAACTCCAGGGTTCTCGCGGCGTACTGGGTGCTCTTCGGTGCTCTGCTGACACCGGCCTCGGCGGCCGGGCGGTGCGCGCCGCGAGTCCTCGCGGCGTACTGCTTGGTAGCTTCCTGATGCGGCGTCCCCGCCACTGAATCACAGCGCGCTCTCCACCCGGTACACAGGGTCAACAAAATATGGCTCCTGTGACTCAAGTCACAGCGGAAGATGAGCAATTGGGTGGAGATTCTGCATTTCAGCGGGCGTTTATCGACCGCATTGTCTGTCTGGCGTGCAGACCGTGTGCCCGCTTGTGTCCACGGGATGAGCAGGGCTGAGCGTACGGCCTCGAAGGCCCGGCGGTCGCCTCGGCGCCGCCATCGCGTCTCCCCCTCCCCCGTTCCCCTCCGCCTTCCTCTGCCTCTCCCCGCCTTCCTCGGTCCACGGTCCTAGGTCCCGGCTCGGACCGGGGTCCGATGCGCGGCTCCGGGGGCGGAGACTAGCGTTTCGGGCGTGCTCACGACTTCCTCCGCCTCCCCGCCCACCCCGTCCGTGCATGCTGAGGGGGTGAGCAACGACGAGTTCCGCGCCGCCATGTCCCGGCTGGCCTCGGGTGTGGTCCTGGTGACCGCGCGCGAGCCCGCGCTGTCCGACGACGGACCGCGCGGCGAGGACGTCGGCATGACCGCGACGGCCTTCCTGTCCGTGTCCCTGGACCCGCCGCTCGTGATGGTCAGCCTGCGCGAGGGCTCCCGGATGGACGACCTGCTCGACGAGCAGCCGCTGTGGGGGGTGTCCGTGCTGTCGGAGAGCCAGCGCCACATCGCGGGCCGCTTCGCGATGAAGGGCCGCGTCAGCGACCGGCTGCTGTTCGAGGACGTCCCGCACGAGCGCGGCGAGGCGTCCGGCGCCCTGCTGATGGGCGGCTGCCTGGCGACCCTGGAGTGCCGCACCGAGCAGCGGGTGCCCGCGGGCGACCACACGCTCGTCATCGGCCGCGTCCTGACCGCCCGGGTGCCGAGCGCGGACGGCGGCCCGCTGACGTACTTCCGGGGCCGCTACCGGCAGCTGGGCTGACCGAACCCCGGCGGGCCCCGCGCACCGGGGCGCCGGCCCTACCCCCAGTCCCGCCCGGTACGGCCGCGCTTGGTGTCCGAGCGCTGCTTCTTCTCGCGCAGCCGCCGCTCGTTGATCCCCCGGGGGACGCGGGTGGGGCGGCGCGGCTTGGGCGGCGGGGCGGTGGCCTCGGCCAGCAGCGCGGCGAGCCGCACGGCCGCCGTCTCGCGGTTGCGCCACTGGGAGCGGTGCTCGGAGGACCGGACGCTGACGACCCCGTCGACGAGCCGGCCCGCCAGCCGGGCCAGCGCGCGCTCCTTCCACACGGCCGGCAGGGACTCGGTGCGCTCGAGGTCGAAGCGCAGCTCGACCTGGGAGTCACTGGTGTTGACGTGCTGCCCGCCCGGGCCGCCGGAGCGCGAGAAACGCCACAGCAGCTCGGCCTCGGGCAGGCAGACGGAGCCGCGGATGACATAGGGACCGGACATGCGTCCATGGTCCCGTGCCCGGCCGCTTCCCGACACCCCTTTTCCACCGCCGCCCCGGCGGTCGCGGCCGTCCGGGTAAAGAAAGCAAAGACAGGCGGAACCTGGGGGACCCCTCTCGGCGTTCCTACGGGTGACGGTAGCTTCGTCCCCAGTACGAAGCCCGTAGCAACGAGGGAAGGGACTCCCAACAATGGCTGTAAGCCTGTCCAAGGGTGGCAATGTCTCGCTCACCAAGGAGGCTCCGGGCCTGACCGCCGTCACCGTGGGCCTCGGCTGGGACGTCCGGACGACCACGGGCACCGACTTCGACCTCGACGCCTCGGCCATCGCGGTCAACACCCAGGGCAAGGTCTACTCGGACGCCCACTTCGTCTTCTTCAACAACAAGCAGACCCCGGACCAGACCATCGTCCACACCGGTGACAACCGCACCGGCGAGGGCGAGGGCGACGACGAGGCGATCAACGTCAACCTCGCGGGCCTGCCCGCGGACGTCGAGAAGATCGTCTTCCCGGTCTCGATCTACGACGCGGAGAACCGCTCGCAGAACTTCGGCCAGGTCCGCAACGCCTACATCCGCATCGTGAACCAGGCGGGCGGCGCGGAGATCGCCCGCTACGACCTCTCCGAGGACGCGGCGACCGAGACCGCGATGGTCTTCGGCGAGCTCTACCGCAACGGCGCGGAGTGGAAGTTCCGCGCCGTCGGCCAGGGCTACGCCTCGGGCCTCGTGGGCATCGCGCAGGACTTCGGCGTCAGCGTCTGACCCAGGCGCACGACGGGAGGAGCCCCCGGCACGCCGCCGGGAGCTCCTCCCGTGCCCGCTCCGGGCGCCGGTTCACGGCCGGCGGGGCCGGCCCGCGCCGTGCAGCCAGTCGTCCCACACCGGGCCGAAGTCCCGGTCCGGCGCGGCCTTCTCGACGTACGCCGTGAAGTCGGCGGTGTCGGCGTTGCGGTGGCGGTACCGGGCGGCCCAGCCCCGCACGATGCGGCGGAAGGCGGCGTCGCCCACCAGCTCACGGATCGTGTGCAGGACCATCGCGCCCCGGTAGTAGACCGGCGGGTCGGAGATGTGCGCGGCGTCCGGCGGGTCGGCGGGCGGGAAGGCCCAGACCTGGGCGTTGTCGGCCGGTTCACGGTAGTCGCCCCGGTAGAGCGCCCGGAAGATCTCGTCGGCGGTGTCGCCGCCGTGCTCCTCCTGCCACAGCCACTCGGCGTAGGTGGCGAACCCCTCGTTGAGCCACATGTCCCGCCAGGACTTCGGGGTGACCGAGTCGCCGAACCACTGGTGGGCCAGTTCGTGCACGAGGGTCCCGGTGTCGGGGGCGCCGGGGAAGACGGGCCGGTTCTGGGTCTCCAGGGCGTAGCCCGCGTCGCCGGGGCGGTCCACGATCGCCCCGGTGGAGGAGAAGGGGTAGGGCCCGAAGGTGTCCTCCTCCCAGTCGACGATCCCGGGCAGACCCGCGAGGACCTTCCCCGCGTCCTTCGCCTCGGTGGGGTCCACCGCCGTGTAGACGGGCAGGCCCCGGCGCGTGGCCGAGCGGGTGACGGTGTAGCGGCCGATCGCGAGGGTGGCGACGTAGCTCGCCATCGGTTCGGCGGTGTGCCACACGTAGGTGGTGCGGCCGTTCACCGTCGTCGTGCTCGTCAACTCCCCGTTGGACACCGCCGTGAGACCCTCGGGAACGGTGATCCGGACGTCGTAGGCGGCCTTGTCGGCGGGGTGGTGGTCGCCGGGGAACCACGCCATCGACCCGGTCGGCTCGCCGAGGCCGAGGGCGCCGTCGGCGGTGGGCAGCCAGCCTTCCTCGGAGCCGTCCGGGTCGGTGATCGTCCGGGGGCTGCCGGCGTAGCGGACGGCCGTGCGGAACGTCCGCCCCTCGGGGAGACCGTCGCGCGGACGCACGGTCAGCTCCTGCCCGCTGCGGCTCCACCGGGCGCGCCGGCCCTGCACGGTGACGTCGGTGACGTCCATCCCGAGCAGGTCGAGGTGGAAGGCGTCGAGGTCCTGTCCGGCCCGCGCGGTGATCTCCGCGGTGCCCGTGAGCCGGTTGCCCCGGGGCTCCCAGGCCAGCGTCAGCCCGTAGTGCGTGACGTCGTAGCCGCCGTTGCCCGACCTCGGGAAGTAGGGGTCGCCCACCCCGGCCGCACCGGGCCCGCCGTGCCCCCCGCCCCCGCCGCAGGCGGTCAGCCCGAGGACGAGCGTGAGGACCAGGCCGAGCGGGGGGACGGCGCGACGTCGGGGCACCTTCCCGATCGTAGGCGGGGTGGGGCCGGGAGCGTGACACCATCGTCTGCGTGCTCGACATCGGCTACGCCCTCTCCAACCGCTTCCCCGACCCTCCGCAGACCGACTACCGCCGTGCGGACGTCCACGCGCTGCGGCACGACCTGTTCTGCGGTGACGTCTACCTCGCCGACACCAGGGCGGACCGGGAGGTGTCCACGGGCTGGGGCTGGGTGCCGGTGCTCGACTTCGCGTGGGCGCTGTGCGACATCGTCGAGCGGCTCGACCGGGACCCGCTGGGCAGCCGTGCCTCCCGGCCCCAGCAGGCGGAGCTGGACTTCACCGAGTCCACCGACCGGATGCTCTTCGAGCGGCGGTTCGGCTGGGTGGACATCGAGGCCGACTGGATGCCGCGCGAGGAGGAGCCGCTGACGTTCTCCTTCACCGTGCTGCGCCGCGAGGCCCGCGACTTCCTGCACGACCTGCTGGCCGACCTGACGGACCTGCACGACGACCTGGCCGAGAACCCGGCGATCTGGACGCTCCAGGCGCGCTTCCCGCGCGTCTGACGACCCCGCCCGCGGGCGGCAGGCCGCGACCCCGGGCACCGGCGGCCCTGCCGCCCCTCCCCCTCCCTCAACGACCCGGCACCCGGCACCCGGCACCCGGCACCCGGCACCCGGCACCCGGCACCCGGCACCCGGCACCCGGCACCCGGCACCCGGCACCCGGCGGACCCTAGGGACCCTCCACCCGGACGCCCAGTGCGGCGGCCAGCACCGGGGCGAGGTCCAGGAGTTGGGCGGTGCCGATGACCGCGCCGGCGAGGCGGTCCGCGCCCCGCGCGATGTCCAGTCCGGCCGCGCCCCGCAGATCGACGTCCGTCAGGGTCGCCCCGGTGAGGTCCGCCCCCTTCAGCACGCAGTCCGTGAACTCCACCCGCTCCAGGCGCGCCCCGCCGAAGTCCGGCTCGACCAGCACGCACCCCTCGAAGACGACGTCCTTCAGCCGCGCCGAGCGCAGGTTCAGGAAGTCGATCTTGCCGCCGCGCACCACGACCCGCTCCAGCACCGAGCCGTGCAGCTGTGTGCCGCCGAGCCGCGCCTCGACCAGTTCGACGTCGCGCAGCATCGCCTCGGAGAGGTCGGTGCCCACGCCTCTCGCCCCCGTCAGGACGCAGTCCAGCACGCGGGCGTGGCGCAGCCGCGTCTCGTCCAGCGCGCAGCCCGTCAGCGCGCAGTCCATGAATCGGGCTCCCCCGCCGTCCTGGCCGGCGAGGTCCGCCTCCCGGAACTCCAGGCCGTCGTAGTCGCCGTCCGGCTCCAGCTCCCCGCCGGTGTACGGCTCCAGCGGGGGCAGCCGCACCTCCGGCCGCCTCGCCGCCTTCACGCCGGGCGCCGCCCGACCCGCCGCCCCGGCACCACCCGCGCCCGCACCTGTCCTCACCATGCGCCCCATCCTGCCCGCACCCACCGACAACCGGCGGCTCCCCGCGAGAGCCCCGTCCGGGAACGGGACGACCACCGAATCCGCACGTCCCGGTCCCGGACCGGCGACGGATTCCGCGGGCGGGCGGGCCCGGCGCGTCCGGCGACCGGCCCCGCCGGATCACGGCAGGCCCGCGGAACGCCACGACGGCGTGTGCGCGGGGGACGGCGTGTGTGCCGGGACGGCGTGCGCGCGGGGACGGCGTGTGGGGACGGCCGGGGGTACCAGGGCGAGGCCCCAAACCCCGGTGCCCGGGCCCCACGGAGACGTCCCCGCGGCCCGCCCGGCCGTCCCCCGCGTCCGGATGCGACGGGTGTCGATCCATGGTCTTCTGGGCGGGTGAGTGGCACCCGGACAGCCGAATCCACGGTCCCCGCAGGCTCCGACCCCCGCCGCTGGTGGGGTCTGGTGGTCATCGCGCTCGCCCAGTTGATGGTGGTGCTGGACGCGACCATCGTGAACATCGCGCTCCCCTCGGCGCAGCGCGCGCTCGGCATGTCGGACGGCAACCGGCAGTGGGTCATCACGGCCTACACCCTGGCCTTCGGCGGCCTGCTGCTGCTCGGCGGGCGCGTCGCCGACCTCGTGGGCCGCAAGCGGACGTTCGTCATCGGGCTGATCGGCTTCGCCGGCGCCTCGGCGCTCGGCGGCGCGGCCACCACGTCGGCCATGCTCTTCGGCGCCCGCGGGCTCCAGGGCGCTTTCGCCGCGCTGCTGGCGCCCTCCGCCCTGTCCCTGCTGACCACGACGTTCACCGATCCGAAGGAGCGCGGCAAGGCCTTCGGCATCTACGGGGCGCTGGCCGGGTCCGGGTCGGCGATCGGCTTCATCGCCGGCGGTCTGCTCACCGAGTACCTCAACTGGCGCTGGTGCCTGTACGTCAACATCCCCATCGCGGTGATCGCGGTGTTCGGCGCGTTCGCGCTGCTGCACGACCGTCCCGGCCACACCAACGTCCGGCTCGACGTGCCGGGCGCGATCCTCGGCTGCGGCGGTCTGGTGGCGATCGTCTACGGATTCAGCGAGGCGGAGCCGCGCGGCTGGTCGGACCCGCTGGTGCTGGCGCTGCTGGCGGGCGGCGTGGCGCTGCTGGCGGCGTTCGTCTGGTGGCAGAACAGGGCGCCGAGCCCCCTGCTGCCGCTGCACATCATCAAGGACCGCAACCGCGCCGGCTGCTTCCTGACGATGGGGCTCGCGGTCGTCGGCATGTTCGGCGTCTTCCTGTTCATGACCTACTACCTCCAGGTCGTCCTCGGGTACTCGCCGGTGAAGACGGGACTGGCGTTCCTGCCGCTGACGGTCGCGATCATCATCGGCTCGACGCAGATCTCCGCGCGGCTGCTGCCGCACCTGGCGCCGCGGATGCTGATGGTGCCGGGCATGATCCTCGCGGCGGCCGGCATGCTGTTCTTCACGCAGCTCACCGTCGAATCCGACTACGCGGGCGAGTTGCTGCCGGGCCTGCTCCTGCTCGGTCTGGGCATGGGCCTGACCTTCATGCCGGTCTTCGCGACGGCCACCGCGGGGGTCGCCCCGCACGACTCGGGCGTGACCTCGGCGACGGTCAACACCTCGCAGCAGGTGGGCGGCTCCATCGGCACGGCCCTGCTGAACACGATCGCCACCACGAGCACGACGGCCTACGTCGCCGCCCACCTCCGCGACCCCGCGCGGCGGGCGGCGGTCGTCCGCGAGGGGGTCGTGCACGGCTACACGGTGGCCATCTGGTGGGCCGTCGGCATCATGCTGCTGGCCGGCCTGATCGCCGGTCTCATGGTGACCGCCGGGCCGCCGCGGCACGCCCCCTCCGACACGCCGGTCCCGGAGTCGGTGGCCTGACCGGGCGGCCGGTTCAGTGCCGCCCGGCCACCCGGTCGGCGATCCGGGCGAGCCGGGACGAGCGCGTGCTCCGGCCGGCCCGTTCGCGCCGGTCGGCGGCCCGGTAGGTGGCGTACAGGCCGTGCACGCCGATCCAGCGGAACGGCTCCGGTTCCCACCGGCGGACGGTGTGGCCGACCCAGGGCAGGCCGGTCAGCCCGGTGTCCCCCGCCTCCCCCGCGTCCCGCCGTACGAGGTCGCGCAGCGTGCGGGCGGCCAGGTTGGCGGTGGCGACACCGGAGCCGACGTAGCCGCCGGCCCAGCCGAGCCCGGTCGCGTGGTCCAGGGTGACCGTGGCGCACCAGTCGCGCGGTACGCCGAGGACACCGGACCAGGCGTGGTCCACGCGCACGCCGCTCAGCGCGGGGAAGAGGCGCACGAGGATCTCGTGCAGGGCGTCGACGGTGGACTGCCCGGTGCGCCCGTCGTTGTCGGTGCGCGAGCCGAACCGGTAGGGGGCGCCGCGTCCGCCGAGGGCGATGCGGCCGTCGGCGGTGCGCTGGGCGTACATGTACGCGTGCGCCATGTCGCCCAGGGTCTCCCGGCCGTCCCAGCCGACGGCCGCCCACTGCGCGGCGGTCAGCGGCTCCGTCGCGATCATGGAGGAGTTCATCGGCAGCCAGGTGCGCCGCAGGCCCCTGAGGTTCGCGGTGAAGCCCTCCGTGCAGCGCAGGACGTAGGGTGCGCGGACGGTGCCGTGCGGGGTGACCGCCCGCCCGGGGAGGATCTCGGTCACCGGCGTCCGCTCGTGCACGGTGACCCCGAGCGCCTCGGCCGCCGCGGCGAGGCCCTTGACCAGTTTGACGGGGTGCAGCCGGGCGCCGTGCGGGGTCCAGGTCGAGCCCAGCGCGCCGGCGACGCGGACGCGCTCGGCGGTCTCCTCGGCGCCGTACAGGTCGCGGTCGCGCTCGCCGTAGGACAGCTCGTGCGCGTGGAAGGCCCTCAGGCGGGCGTACTGGGCGGGCGTGCAGGCGACTTCGAGGACACCGCCTTGGTGGATGTCGGCCTCGATGCCCTCCTGGGCGGCCACCCGGACGACCTCGCCGACCGTGTCGTTCATGGCCCGCTGGAGGCGTACCGCGGCCTCCTTGCCGTGCAGCCGCGCGTACCGGTCGCGGCCGGCGATCCCGTTGTAGAGCCAGCCGCCGTTGCGCCCGGAGGCGCCGTAGCCGCAGAACGCCTGCTCCAGGACCGTCACGCGCAGCGAGGGATCGGCCTGCTTCAGGTAGTACGCGGTCCACAGCCCGGTGTACCCGCCGCCGACCACGACGACGTCGGCGGTGGTGTCACCGGGGAGGGGTTCCCGGGGGGCGGGGAGGCCGTCGTCCGCGAACCAGAAGGAGACGCCGCCGTTCGCGGCGCTCGCTGCCGAGCTGCTCATGAGCGGGACGTTAATCCCTGAACGCGCTCACTGTCTCCTTCGGATTCCATGCTTTTCCCCGCCCTCTGACCAGCGGAAAACAGGCCAGCCCGACGAGCACGGCGGTGAAATGCCCGAGATCGGTGAAGGTCCGGCCGGTGGCGAACGGGACGCCGTAGACGGCCAGGACGACCACCAGGTACGGGTACCGCCAGGGCGTGGCGATCCGGTAGGCGAGCACGCCGACCACCCCGGCGAGGGCGTAGCTCACGCCGATGTCGAGGGTGTCGGCGGCGGACTCCGGGGCCATGCCGTGCCGGATCGCCCAGAGCAGCGCACCCTCGCTGATCAGTGTGGACAGCACGTGCGCGGCGGCGTTCACGGCGAGCCAGCGGGCCGTGCCGAGCCACCGCTCGGCCGGTGCCTGGAAGAGGGTGTACAGGACGGCGTAGGGCAGCCAGCGCCCGCCGTCGATCCACATCGCGCTCGCGAAGAGCACGCGCAGCGGGTTGCTCGACAGCTCGTGCAGGTTCGTCGAGCGCTGCCGCAGGAACTCCGCTTCGAAATCCGGCGGCATGTGGTGCATCGCGACGGTGGTGACGAACAGGACCGCCAGCCAGATGTACGTGCCCGGGGCGCGGCGCACAAATGTCCACACCCTGTGGACGGTGCGCTCACCCCGCATGGCCGGCCTCACTCATGCGAGCAGTGTCCCTTATGCACCCGGCCGCCCCCGGCCATTGCGGAGCCCTCCGCTCCGGGCGGCGGGCCCCCGGCGGAGCGTGAGATGCGCGACTCGAACACGTGAATCGCTCGTCCGGCCGCGTGTTCGACCCGGCGGCTCGCTACTGTCCGGTGGCGTGACAGTGACCGATGGTGCGGACGTCCTGCGGTTCTCCTTACTGGGCCCGCTGCGGGCCCGGCGGGGCGGAACGGAGCTGGCGCTCGGCTCGCCGCAGCAGCGTGCGGTGCTCGCGGTGCTCCTGCTGCGCCGCGGACGCGCCGCCGGCCTCGCCGAACTCGCCGACGCCGTCTGGGGCCACACCCCGCCCGCCGGTGCCGTCCCGATGCTGCGCACCTACGTGTCCCGGCTGCGCCGCCTGCTCGAACCCGGCCGGGCACCGGGGGTACCGCCCCGCCTCGTGGTCTCCGCCGGCGACGGATACGCGCTGTGCGCCACGGGGATCAGCACGGACCTCGGCACGTTCGAGGAGGGTCTGGCGCGGGCCGAGCAGCGCCGGGCGGCCGGCGACAACCGCGGCGCGGCCCGGCTCCTCGACACCGCGCTCGCCGCGTGGCAGGGACCGGCACTGGGCGGTGTGCCGGGCCCCTTCGCCCGCGCCGAACGCGCCCGGCTGGCCGAACGGCGGCTCGGCGCCCAGGAGTACCGGCTCCGCGTGGAACTCGAACTCGGCCGCCACGAGGCGGCGCTGCCGGAACTCAGGGCCCTGCGCGAGACGCAGCCGCTGCGCGAGACGGTCTGCGAGCTGCTGCTGGTCGCCCTGGCGCGGTCCGGCCGGCAGGCCGAGGCCCTCGACGTCTACGCCCGCGCCCGCCGCGCCCTGGTGGTGGAACTGGGCGTCGAACCCGGCCCCTCCCTGCGGGCCGCGCACGCACGCCTGCTGTCGGGCACCACCGACCTGCCCCCACCGCCCGCACCCGCACCCGGTGCCGCCCCCGGGGCGGCGCCGGACGCTCCCTCCGCCCCGGCCGCGCCGGACTCCGACCGGCCCGACGGCCGGGGCGCCGCCGCCGCGCTGCGCCCCTCCCAGCTCCCGGCGGACCTGGCCCTGTTCACCGGGCGGGAGAGCGAACTGGGGCTCGTGGAGGACCTGCTGCCCGCCGTCGGCCACCCCGACCGGGCCGTCGTCGCCCTCGTCAACGGCATGGCCGGCGCGGGCAAGACCACCCTGGCCGTGCACTGGGCCCACCGGGTCGCCCACCGCTTCCCCGACGGCAGCCTCTACGTCAACCTGCGCGGATACACCCAGGGCGGCTCCGTCATGCACCCCTCGGAGGCGCTGGAGACGTTCCTCGTGGCGCTCGGCGTGGCCCCGCAGGCCGTCCCCGAGGGGCTCGACGCGCAGGCCGCCCTCTACCGCAGCGTCCTCGCCCGCCGCCGTGTGCTCGTGGTGCTCGACAACGCCCGCGACACCGAGCAGATACGGCCGCTGCTGCCCGGCACGCCGGGCTGCGCGGTCATCGTGACCAGCCGCGGACGGCTGACCGGCCTGGTCGCCCAGCACGGCGCGCACCCGCTCACCCTCGGCCCGCTGACCGGCGACGAGGCCCGCGCGATGCTCGCCCGGCGGCTCGGCCGCGCCCGCGTCGAGGCCGAACCGGCCGCCACCGACGCGATCGTCGCCCTCTGCGCCCGGCTGCCGCTGGCGCTGGCCATCGTGGCCGCGCGGGCCGCCCACCACCCCGCCTTCCGGCTCGCCGACATCGCGGCCGAACTCCGCGAGAACCACGGCAGCCTGGACGCCTTCACCGGGGGCGACGCCCGCACGGACGTCCGCGCCGTCTTCTCCTGGTCGTACCAGGCGCTGCCGCCCCGGGCGGCAGCGCTGTTCCGCCTGCTGTCCCTGCACCCGGGGCCCGACATCTCCGCCGCCGCGGCGGCGGCCCTGGCCGCCGAGCCCGCCCGCACCGTCCGGGCGCGCCTGAGCGAACTCACCGGGGCCAGCCTGCTCGGCGAACACGCCCCCGGCCGCTACGCCTTCCACGACCTGCTGCGCGCCTACGCCGGGGAACTGGCCGCCGCCGAGGACGGCCCGCGGCAGCGCTCCGCGGCCCGGCTGCGCCTGCACGACCACTACCTGCACACCACCCATCACGCGTCCGCGACCATCAGCCCGCTGCGGGAGACCCTCCCGCTGCCGCCGTGCACCACGGGCGGCGAACCCCTGCGGTTCACCGGCCGCAGACAGGCCATGAACTGGCTGCGCGCCGAGCGGCACGTCCTGCGCGCCGTCGTCGAACAGGCCGCGGCGCACGGCCACGAGGACCACGCCTGGCGCACCGCGGTCGGCCTCGACCTCTACTTCGACCGGCTCGGCTTCTGGCACGACCTGATGGAGATCAACACCGTCGCGCTGCGCGCCGCGCGCGCCGTCGGCGACCGGACCGGCGAGGCGCACGCGCTGCGCGGACTGGGCTTCTTCCACACGCGCTTCGCGCACTCCGCCGAGGCCCACCGGGACCTCGGGCACGCGCTGGAGCTGTTCCGCGCGCAGGGCGACGCGTTCGGCGAGGCACGCACCCGGCGCTGCCTGGCCTACCAGGCCAACGGGGAGGGGCGGTTCGCCGCCGCGCTCGACCACTACGCGCACGCCCGCGAGCTGTACCGCGGCGCGGGCGGCACGAGCGGCACGAGCGGCGAGGCCATCGTGCTGAACGAGGTCGGCTGGACGTACATCCTGCTCGGTGAGCCGGACACCGCGCTGGAGACCTGCGAGAAGGCGGTCGCGCTGCACCAGGAGGCCGGCGACCCGGTCGGGGAGGCGGCGGCGCAGGACAGCGTCGGCTACGCCCACCACCAGCTCGGCCGGTACGAGGCGGCGGTCGTGCGCTTCGAACGGGCGGTGGCGCTCTACCGCGACATCGGCGACCACTACCTGGAGGCCGACACCCTGCGCCACGCGGGGGACGCGCACCTCGCCGCGGGCGACCGGGAGACGGCGGTGGCCGCGTTCCGCCGGGCCCTGGCGCTCCTGGAGGAGACCGGCCACCCGGAGGCGCCGGACCTGCGGGAGACGCTGCGCGCGCTGGAGGAGCCCGCGGCGGACGGACCCGGCCCGAAGGAGCCCGGCCCGCGGTGATCCGGCCGCGCCGGGACGGACACGGCGGCGTCAGGCCGCGGCACGCTCGGCGGGGACGGAGTCCGGGCGCGGCTCCTCCCGCGGGCCGGCCGCCGGCGCCGGGCCGTCCTGCGCGGGGCGGGACCCCGCCCCGACGGCCTTCTCCGCCCGGCGCGGGCGGCCGGACTCCTCCGCCACCACCCCGTGGTCGCGCAGCGCCAGCCGCAGACTGCGCAGGGCGTAGTACACCCGGGACTTCACCGTGCCCTGCGGGATGCCGAGCACGTCCGCGGCCTCCTGCGTGGTGCGGTCCGCGAAGAACGTCGCGCGGATGACGTCGCGGTGGGCGGGGGTCAGCTTCTCCAGCGCCTCCTGGACCACGATGGACGACAGCATCTGCTCGATGTCGTCCACCTCGGCGCCCAGTTCGCTCAGCCAGGTCGCGCCGCCGATCTCCAGCGGACGCGCCATCCGCGTCCGGTGTCCGTCGATGACGAGGTTGCGGGCCACCCGGAACATCCAGGGGCGGACGGCCATCCCCTCGTCGTCCACCAGATTCCGCTTGTTCCAGCAGCGCAGCAGCGTCTCCTGGATGACGTCCTCGGTGCGGTGCGTGTCCCCGCCGAGCATGCGCAGCACGTACGTGTACAGCGCGGGGCCGTGCTCCAGATAGAGGTCGCGCAGCGCGCGTTCCTCGGCGGAGACCGCGCTCGCCGATCCGATGACCGTCACGTTCATGGTGGGCTCCTGTTCCCTGGGAATGGCCGGCCCCGTGGGGGGTACGAGGGGGGCCGGGGCCTCCTGGGAACGGAGTGTCGCGAGGGCTGTTCCACGTTCGTTTGACGTCGGTTGTACGGATCGATGGACGGGCTGGTCGGGACGGGTGTGACCAGAGGTACGCATGAGGTTTGCGTTCCGCGACGCCGGTTTCACACGTACGCCGACAGCGCCTCCACCTGCCGGCGGACCTGGCCGACGAGCGCCGCGTAGCCCGGCGGCAGCAGCCCGTTGCGCTCCAACGTCGTCCACATGTGCAGCAGTTCGCGGCCGTGCGCGACCACGGCCCGGTCGTCATCGAGCTGCTGCCAGGCGGCAGCGGCCCGCGCCACCTCGGCGGGGGCCCGCCCGTCGCGGGCCCGGCACCGGATGCGGGCCACGGCCAGGGCCAGCACGATCGCCTCCCGGTGATCGCCGCGCAGATGGGCGAGGTAGGCCTCGACGGCCCGTGCCTCCACGGCGTGCGGGTGCTCGGCGCCCATCGACGCGGTGAGGCTCTCGCGCAGCTCGGTGGCGTCGTCGTACGCCTCGTCGAGCAGTCCCGCCGCGGCCAGTTGGTTGATCCGTCCGATGCGCTCGGTGAGCGGATCGGGGAAGTCGGCGCGGACCGCGGGCGCCGTGACCGCGACCGGGTCGGGCAGCTCCGCCCGTGCGGCGGCGGTGGCCCGGGCCCGCGCGACGGCGGTCGCGACGGCGGAGGCGGTGGCCGCGGCGGACGGCGGGACGACGACGGTCGCGGGGACGACGGCGGCCTCGGGCGCCGGCACCACGAACCCGGCGGGCGCAGCCTCGGGCGCGTGGCCGGACGCCTCTCCCGGCACGGGCGCGTGAACCGGCGCCGCGACCGGGACGGGGTGCCCGTCCGGAACAGGGGCCGGGACGGGGTGTCCGTCCAGGGCAGGGGCGGCGACCGGTTCGGTCGCCGGAGCGGCGAACGCGGCGGGGACCGCTGCGGCCGGATACACGGGTGCCGGAGCGGGGTCCGGGACGAGCCCGGGAACCGGCGAACCGGCCGCGGCGGGGTCCGGAGCAGGGGCCGGGTGGGGCCCGGGAACCGGCGAACCGGCCGCGTCGGACGCCGGGGCGGGGACCGGGGCAGGGGCGGGGGCCGGGGCAGGGATGGGGGCCGTGGCAGGGATGGGGGCAGCCGCCGGTGCCGGCGCCGGTGTCGGCACCCCGGCTTCGGGTGCCGGTACCCGCTCCGGCGCGGCGGTCGGTTCCGGCTCGGGGTCGAGGACGTGGCTGGAGCCGTCCGGCAGGACCCGCAGGACGAAGCGGGACGCGTCCGAGCCGTCGTACACCGTCGCCTCGACGGGGCCGCCGCGCTCACGCGCGTGCTCCTCCAGCCGGTCGAGCACGGCCTCGTGCACGGACTGGCCCGGCGCGGGCACGAGCGGGTGTCCGTCGATCCCTGCGGTCCCCTCGCCCGAGATGTACACGTCGAAACGGGCCATGCTGTCCTCCTGATCAGGCGGGGCCGGTGGTGGTGGCGTCGGGGTCGGGGGTGACGCCGGGGGTGGCGCCCGAGGGCGGGGCGCCGATGCCCTGGTACTTCGCGAACTGGGCCCGGATCGCGAGCACGTAGCCCTGGGCCTCGTTCGTCTGCGGCACGCCCTTCGCCGCCTTGACCGCGTCCATCCCGACGTCGTACGCGGCGAGCGCGAGGTCCAGCGCGGTGTTGCTCGTACCGTCCTCGCCGGTCTCCTCGATCACCCCGTCGTCGATCAACTGCTGGCCCTGCTTGGCCAGCTCGCACATGTAGCGGCCCTGCGCCATGATCGAGTCCTCCGCGTCCAGGGCGGAGGTCTTGTCGTTGTCGTCGTCGTCCTTGCCGTACTGCTTGAAGATCTCCGGCGGCAGCTGGGAGATGCCCTCCTCCCCGTCCGGGCCGACGAGGGAGGTGTTGAAGCCGGACTCCTTCTCGATCTGCGACGCGATGACGATCGGGCCGATCGCGCCGCACAGTTCACCGGCGTTCTGGATCGGGTCCACCAGGTCCTCGGGCACCGTCGAGGTGTCCAGCTGCCCCTTGCCGTCCCCCTGGAAGATGCCGAGCGTCTGGTCGGCGGTCTCCTGGCTGGGCGGGTCCCCGCCACCGCCGTGGAACAGCAGGTAGAGCGCGATGAGCGGCGCCAGCAGGACACCGAAGCCGCCGAGGATCACCACGACGACGAGCGTCCCGGCCAGGGCCAGCGGCGACAGCAGGCAACCGCAGCCGGTGCCCGCGATGATGCCGTTCCGGACGGCGGTCGAGGCACCGCCTTCTCCGCCTTCTCCACTCATGGCGCCCGCCTTCTTCCCCACATCTTGAACCGCTGCGGCCACATGGCCCGTTGTGCTGTCCGACGGGCCCGACAGATCCAAACGGCGCCCGGCGCACAGAAGTTCAAAACCAGTGGAAAACCAGATGAGTCAGACCAGCGGATTCACGAGCGAAGAGGGGGGCGGAGCACGCATGGGCACTCCTTCGGCCAAGCCGTCGGGCCCGGGATCATGGGTACGGGGCCCGAAGAACCCGCCGCAGGCTTCCCCGGAAGCACGGCCCGCCGCTGACGCCGTCGAGGGCGCGGCACAGGCGGCCGGACCCGCGGCCGCCCCGACGACGCCGGCGGGAGTTCCGGCCGCCCCGGCCGAGCGGATACCCCCGGCGGCCCAGCCGATACCTGCCGCGCCCCATGACGTTTCCGGAACCGCACAGCAGACGGCACCGGCACCGGGCACGGTTGCCGCCCCGCCGCCGGAGGTCCGGCAGGCTCCGGTGGCCGCGGCTCCCGCCCCCGCGGTGCCCGCCCCGGCCGCGCCCGCACCCGCACCGGCGGCCCCCGCCCCGTACCCGGCGGCCCAGCCGGCGGCACCGTCGCAGCAGGCCGCCCCCGCGCCCCCGGCGCACACAGCCCCGCCCGCGGCACCGCAGGCCCCGGCCCGGACGGCCCCCGCCCCCGCGGCGCCGGCACAGACCTCTCCGGCCCCCGCGGCCCCGACGCACGGGGCTCCCGCCCCGGCGGCCCCGGCACACACGGCCCCGCCCGCGGCACCCCAGGCCCCGGCACCGCCCGCCTACCAGCAGGCACCCCAGACCCAGGCACCGGCGGCGTACCAGCAGGCACCCGCGCCGTCCGAGCCCGCTCCCCAGGCCCCGGCACCGTCCGCGTACCAGCAGGCCCCCGCCGCACCCGCCCCGGCCGCGGCGCGACCCGCGGCCCGGCGTCCGGCGGGCCCGTCGCCCGCCCCGGCGGCGACAGCCGCGCCCGCTCCCCGGACGGCCGGCGGCGCCACCCGCCCCCAGGCCGCGGCCTCGCCGCGGGCGGCCGGCGGCCGGCGCCCGGCACCGGCCGCGGACGCCGAGCCCGCCTGGGGCCGGCCGCGGCGGTCCCGGCCGGCCCGCGGCGCCTCGCGGGACGCGGTCGGCTGGGTGCAGGCGCACGGCGGGGCGGGCGCGACCTCGCTGGTCGAGACGTTCGGCGGCGTCGACGTGGGCGCGCGCTGGCCCGACCCGGCACGCGGCGAACCCCGCCGGGTCGTGCTGGTCGGCAGGACCAGCGCACGCGGGCTGCAATCCGTCTCCCAGGCGCTCGGCGCGCTGAAGGAGGGCAACGCTCCGCAGGGGCTCGACCTGCTCGGCGTGGTCCTCGTCGCGGACGCCCCCGGGCGGCTGCCGCTCAGCCTGCTGCGCCGCATCCGCGTCCTGCGCTCGGTGGCGCGCGTGCAGCGCGTGCCGTGGATACCGGCCTGGCGCACCGGCGGCCGGTCGACCTCCATCCCCCGTCAACTGGCCGCTCTCTCCCGGCTGGTGGGCACCGAACCGCACGGCGAGGGAGCCGCGTCATGACCGAACGCCTCCTCGACGCACGGTTCCTGGCCGCCTACACCCCGCCGGTGGGTGCCGACACCATCCTCGGTCTGCTCGCCTGGTGCGCCTCGGCGTGCGGGGTCGGCGGACTGATCATCGTCGGCATCCAGATGGCGCTCCAACTGCGCCGCGGCGACCCCGGCGAGGGCGGGGAGCACTTCCGCGGCGTCTTCTTCGTCACCCTCAGCTGCCTGATCGCCACGTGCGCGGGGCCGCTCGTCGCGGCCCTCGGCAGCCTCCAGCTCCTCGGTCCCTGACCCCGACCCCCTGTCCCGCACCACCCGTCATCCAGTCGCCCACCGCTCGTGCCGGGCGCCGACATCTCGGAGAACTCCATGTCCTCTCTGCTCTACGAAGCCTCCAGCATCCTCGCCTCGGGTGTCCCGCAGCCGTCCCGCAACGCCCCCGGCGAGCTGACCTCGAAGGTCAACACGGTCCTCGGCATCGCCGCCTGGGCCGGCACCGCCGCCGGTGTGGCCGGTGTGCTCATCACCGGCGCGATGATGGCCGTCTCCGTCAAGCGCGGCGAGAGCTCGGAGCACATGAGCCGGCTCGGCATGGTCCTCGGCGGCTGCGTCCTGGTGGCCACCGCGGGCCCGCTGATCAGCTTCGTCTTCGCGTGAGCGGGCGCCGGTCGTGAGGTTCACACGCAGGGAGCGCCGGCTCGCCGAGTCCGGGCCGTACTACAAGCAGCGCAGCTGGCAGATGTCGGCGGGGTTCCTGGGCATCGTGGTCGTGGTGGGCGGGATCGTCAGCCTGCTGTCCGGCCCCGGGGCGAGCGCGGACGGGACCCGGGCCGCGTCCTCGCGCGGACCGCTCTCCGGCGCCCCCGCGGCGAAGGACGGCCGGCCCAAGGGCTGCGCCACCGACGACAGCGCCGGGTCGGCGCGGCCGAAAGCCGCGCCGAAGGACGTGACCTGGCGCACCCTCGGTGTCGCGCGGGTGCCGGTCTCGGCCTCGGCGGGGCCCACCCTGATCCAGGGCCCCCTGTGGTGGTGCTACGCGCACACGCCCACCGGCGCCGCGCTGGCCGCCCACATCATCCCGTCGCAGATGAGCGGGTCGCACTGGCGCACCGTCACCGAGCAGCAGGTGGTGGCCGGGCAGGGGCGCGAGATGTTCGAGTTCCAGCGGGCCACGGTCGCGAACACCGACGACCAGAGCGGCGGCGCCGCCGTCGCCGCCTACGTCGGCTACTCGGTGACCTCGTACAGCGAGTCGGCGGCGACCGTACGCCTGCTGCTCAAGAGCGCCCAGGGATATGCGGCGACCACCATCTCCCTGCGCTGGAGCGGAGGCGACTGGAAGGTGCGGCCCGACGACAACGGGGCCCTGCACACCCCGGTGTCCACGGTCCAGAGCACCAACGGCTTCACCCTCTGGGGGGTCTGACGTGAACTGCACGTCCGGAAATCCGGTCATCGACCTGGTGAAGGGTTTCTTCAGCTTCCTCGGCGACCCCATCGGGACCATCGTCGAGCTGATCGCGAAGACCATTCTCGCGGGCGCGGTCGCCGTGTTCGCGGCGCTGACCACCAACGTGCCCACGCTGGAGCAGACGGACACCTCGAAGGGCATCAGCGCCGACACGCAGTGGATCGTCGTCTACCTGGCGGTCGGTTCGCTGCTGTTCGCCGCCTGCCGCATGGCCATCGAGCGCAAGGGCGACGCGGGCCGCACGGCCCTGAAGGGCATCATGCGCGTGGTGCTCGTCTCGGGCGCCGCGACCACCGTCGTGGTGGCGGCGGCGGCCGTGGGCGACAGCTACTCCAACTACCTGTTCAACAACGCCGTACGCGAATCGCTGAACAACGTCGGAGCCTGCTCGGACGGCAGCGGGATCCAGTCGTTCCTGCTCCTGGTCCTCGCGTTCCTGCTGCTGATCTCCGGGATCATCCACACGATCCTGATGTACATCCGGCTCGGCGTCATGATGCTGCTGCTGGGCACCCTCCCGCTGGCCGCCGCGGCCTCGATGACGGACTGGGGCGCCGGCTGGTGGCGCAAGCACGTCGGCTGGATGATCGCCTGGCTGCTCTACAAACCCGCGGTCGCCCTCGTCCTCAACGCGGGCATGGCGATGATCAATTCGGGCAAGAGCAGCGGCTCCGGCGACGCGGCCACCATCAACACCCGGATCGCCGGCATCGGCGTCATGCTGCTGTCCGCGATCGCGCTCCCCGCCCTGCTGAAACTGATCGTGCCCGCCACCGCCGCGATGGGCACCGGCAATCCGATGTCCAGCATGGGACAGGCGGGTTCCAACCTGGCCAGCGGCGCGGTCCAGCTCGGCGGCCGGGGCGGCGGTTCCGGCGGCGGCGCGCAGGTGGGCCCGAGCGGGGCCTCCGGTACCGGCGGTGCGTCGGGAGCGGGCGGCTCGTCCGGCTCGGGCGGTTCCTCGGGCGCGGGCGGCGAGGCCGGGGCGAGCGGATCGTCCGGCGCGTCCGGCGCGAACGGCGCGGCGGCGGCCGGCCGGGCCGGCGCCTCCGGGGCGGGCGCGGCCGGCAGCGGTGCCGCGGCGGCGGCAGGTCCCGCCGGAGTCGCGGTGCTCGCGGCGGTGGCCGCGGCCCAGGTGGCCAGTTCGACGGTCTCCGGCGCCGTGGAGGGCGCCGACGGCGAGCTGGGCAACAACAAATGACCCGCGGGGGGCCGGTGCCGGCCGGACCGCGTCGCTGACCCCGGCGCCGCCCGCCTCCCCGCACGACCGGCCGCCGGGCTCCCTTCCCCCTGGGAGCCCGGCGGTCTCCTCCCCGGCGCCCCGCCGCACCCCCCGTCACTCCACGAAGGGAAACCGGACTCATGTCCACGGAAGCCGCCACCCATCCGACGTACGGAAACTGGCGCAGGCCACGGCGGCCGGGGCTCGGACCGCTCGGGCTCGTCGGCACCTTCGGGGTGTTCGGCGGCCTCATCGTCACCCTGCTCGCGTCGCTGATCTCGCTGTACGCGGCCCTGGTCGTGCTCGTCCCGGTCGTCGTGTTCCTCGTGCCGCTCGCCATCCGCACCCAGGACGGCAGGAACGTCTACCAGCTCATCACGCTGCGCGTCGGCTGGTGGCGCCGCAAGGCCAAGGGCGCCCACCTGTACGTCTCCGGGCCGCTGTCCGCCCGGCCCGGCGGCCGGTTCCGGCCGCCGGGCCTGCTGAACAAGGTGACCGCGACCGAGGGCCGGGACGCCTACGACCGGCCCTTCGGCGTCCTGCACCACCCGGTCCGCAACCTGTACACGATCGTGCTGGGCTGCGACCCGGACGGCGGTTCGCTCATCGACCCGGACCAGGTCGACGTCTGGGTGGCGCTGTGGGGCGAGTGGCTGGCCCGGCTCGCCCACGAACCCGGCCTGCGCGGCGCCTCCGTGATCGTGGAGACCGCCCCCGACCCGGGCACCCGGCTCGCCCACGAGGTGCTGCCGCGCATCCACCCCGACGCCCCGCCGGCCGCCCGCGCCGTGATGGAGGAGGTCGTGGAGCGCTACCCGAGCGCGTCCTCCGAGATGCACACCTACATCACCCTGACCTACGGCGTCCCGCCGGGCCAGCGGCGCAAGAAGGACGACGTGATCACCGACCTCGCCATCCGCATCCCGGGCCTGCTCAGCGGGCTCGTCGCGGCCGGCGGCGGTGCCGCCTACCCGCTGTCGGCGGAGCGGATCGCCGAGGTCGTCCGGGTCGCCTACGACCCGGCCGTCGCCGCCGACGTCCTCAACGCCCGCGCCCAGCAGGGCGGAACGGGCCTGGAGTGGGACGACGCCGGCCCCGCCGCCGCCGTCGAGACGGTCAACAGCTACCAGCACGACTCCGGTGTCTCGCGGACGTGGCTGCTCACCCTCGCCCCCCGCGGCACGATCCGCTCCTCGGTGCTGCGCGGCATGCTGGAGGCCGCCCCCGGCACCCGCCGCAAGCGGGTCGCCCTCGTCTACCGGCCCATCGACCCGGCGACCTCGGCCCGCATCGTCGAGGCGGACCGGCGCAGCGCCCAGTTCATGGCCACGTCCGGCAAGGGCATGGTGCAGGCCCGCGCGGCCTCGGAGGTGCGGGCCGCGGAGCAGACGGCCGCCGAGGAGGCGTCGGGCGCGGGGCTCGTGGAGTTCTCGCTGATGCTGACGGTCACCGTCGACAGCATGGAGGAACTCGCCGACGCGAGCGTGACCGTGCGGAACCTGACCGCCGCGTCCCGGGTGCTGATGCGGCCCGCGGACCGGATGCAGGCCGCCGCGTTCAGCTGCACCCTGCCCGCCGGCATCCTCCCCTGGGAGCAGACCCTCATCCCGCACGAGTTGCAGGAGGCGCTGTGAGCCGCCGGCGCGAGGAGAAGCTCGCCGAGCGGGCCGACCGGCTCGCCGAGGAGCAGGCGCACCGGGAGGCCGCGCCCGGCGGGGCCGGCCCGCGGCCGTCCGGACGGCGCAAGGGTTCGCGGGCGGCGAAGGCCGCCGCCCGGGATCTCGGGGCGGACCTGGCCCCCGGCACGGAACCGACCGGCGCCCCCGCCCCGGCCGCCCCGAAGGGCCGCTCCGGCAAGGGGAAGGCGCCGGCGAAGCCGAAGGAGCTGTTCGTCCCGCACCGCGGCTGGTACGGGGTGGGCGGCGGGCGCGTCGGCTACATGGACCCGCCGACCATGTGGCGCGCCACCACCGTGCAGGCGTGCGGGATGTGGCCGTTCGCGGCGGGTTCCGGCTCCCCGATGACCGGCGTGCCGCTCGGCCAGCACCTGTTCACCGGCGCCACCGTGTGCGGCGACCCGCTGAGCTGGTTCACCCGGGCCCGCTACATCTCCAACCCCTCCCTGTTCATGCTCGGCATGCCGGGCCTGGGCAAGTCCACCCTGGTGAACCGGATGCTGATCGGGCTCGCCGCGACCGGGGTCGTCCCGCTGGTCCTCGGCGACCTCAAGCCGGACTACGCCGACACCGTGCGCGCCCTCGGCGGCCAGGTCATCTCCATCGGCCGCGGCCGGGGCGGCATCAACGTCCTCGACCCCGGCGCGATGGGCGAGGCCGCCGCGAAGATCGGCGGCGAGGCCGGCGAGGTCCTCAAGGCCGAGGCGCACGGCCGCGTCCTGAACATGGTCGCGGCGCTGGTCACCATCGTCCGCGGCCGGCCGATGGACGACCACGAACAGTCCGTGCTCTCCGCCGTCCTGCACCATCTGCGCGAACGCACCCCCGAGGGCCGTACCGTGCTGCTGCCCGACGTGCTGCGGGTGCTCACCGAGGGCCCGCCCCGGGTCCGCGCCGTCACCCTCGACCGGGGTGACGACGCCCGCTACCGGGACGCCGTCGACCCGCTGCACCGCTCGCTGCTGGGCATCCTGGACGGCCCGCTCGGCGACACCTTCGCCTCCGAGACGTCCACCCGGATCGACCCGAACGCGCCCGCGGTGTGCATCGACATCTCCGGCATCGGCGAGGCCGACACCCAGCTGACCGCCGCCGCGATGCTCGCCGCCTGGTCCGACGGTCTCGGCACGGTGGCCGCCTCGCACGCCCTCGCGGACGCCGGACTCGCGCCCCGCCGCTGGTTCTTCACCGTCCTCGACGAGCTGTGGCGCCCGCTGCGCGCGGCCTCCGGCATCGTCGACCGCATCGACGCGCTCACCCGCCTCAATCGCTCGCTCGGACTCGGCGACGCGAAGATCACCCACACCCTGAAGGACGCCGAGGCGCTCGGCACCGACTCCGACCGCGCCAAGGCGCGCGGCTTCGTCGAACGCGCCGGGATGGTGGTGTGCGCGGGGCTGCCGAAGACCGAGATGGAGGACCTCGGCAAGGTGGTCGGCCTCTCCCGGCGCGAGATCGAACTCGTGTCGTCATGGTCCTCGCCGCCCGGCTGGGGCGTCAACGGCGACAACGAGGAGCCGCCCGGCCGCGGCCGGTTCCTCATCAAGGTCGGCGGCCGTCCCGGCATCCCCATCAAGGTCGCCATCACCGACGCAGAGCGCCGGCTGCACAACACCAACACCCGCTGGACGCCGAACGAGGACGCCGTCGAACAGGCCGCGGCCCAGGCCGCGCGCGAGGTCGCACGGGCCGCCCAGGAGGGGCCGCTCGGCCCGCCCGGCGGACCGGGCGCCGACGCGGCGGGGAGGTGGACCGCGTGAGCGCCCCCCGCGGCGGTGGCGGCGGCGACCTGCACGACCTCCTGCCCTGGGCGATCGTCGCGATCGCCGGCACCGGTCTGGCGGTGTTCACCGTGGTCTGGTCCGGCGGCACGCTCGGCGCGGGCCTGTCCGGCCACGGCTGGGACGCCCCGCCGTTCGCCCTGTCCACCATCGCCCGCCTCGTCTCCGACGGGCCCGGCGCCCTGTGGCCCGCGGCGCCGCCCGCCGCCGTCTACGCGGGCATGCTCGGCCTGCTGGTCCTCCTCGCGGTGCCCGTCGCGCTCGTCGTCCGCCTCCTGGTAGGCCGCTCGGCGCGCCCCAAGGGCCTGGCCGGCCGCCGCGAACTGGCCGCCCTGTGCCCCAAGGGCATCGAGTCCCGCGCCCGCGAACTGCGCCCGGGCCTCAAGGGCCGCGACCGCGTCCACCCGGACGAGACAGGCAACCTCCTCGGCGACCTGGAGCCCAAGGGCCCCGAGCTGCGCAGCAGTTACGAGGACGTCGAACTCGACCTCATGGCACCGCGCGCCGGCAAGTCCACCGGCATCGCGGTGCCCCGGGTGCTGCGCGCGCAGGGCGCCGTCCTGCTCACCTCCAACAAGTCCGACGTGTACGCGGTGACCCGCGCCGAACGCGAGAAGGCGGGCACCGTCTGGACCTTCGACCCGCAGGGCATCGCGCACACCCCGCGCGCCATGTGGTGGAACATCCTCGGCGAGTGCCACACCATCGAGGGCGCCCGCCGGATGGCCGGCCACTTCGTCGCGTCCGTCAACGACGACACCGCGAAGAAGGACTTCTGGATCTCGGCCGCGCAGAACACCCTGACCGCGATGTTCCTCGCCGCCGCCCGCGGCGGCGCCCCGCTGACCGAACTGCTCGGCTGGCTCGCCGACCCCGCCGACCGCGCGCCCGTGGACCTGCTGCGCGAGGTCGGGCTCGTCGCGATGGCCGAGCAGTTGCAGGGCACGGTGCGCGGCGCGGTGGAGACCCGGGACGGCATCTACGAGACGGCCCGGCAGACCGTCTCCTGCCTCCTCGACCCCGAGATCCTCGCCTGGGTCACCCCCGACCCCCGGGTGCCCGAGTTCCGGCCGGACCGGCACGTCCTCGGGCACGACACGCTCTACCTGCTGTCGAAGGACGGCGGCGGCTCGGCGGCCGGCGTCATCGCGGGCCTCGCGGACGCCACCATGCGGGCGGGCGTGGTGGCCGCCGAGCGCATGGGCGGGCGCCTCGACCCGCCGCTGACCGCGGTCCTGGACGAGGCGGCGAACGTGTGCCGCATCTCCGACCTGCCCGACCTCTACTCGCACTTCGGCTCCCGCGGCATCAACGTCGTGACACTGCTCCAGAGTTACCGGCAGGGCGCCCGGGTGTGGGGCGAGGTCGGCATGGACGCGCTGTGGAGCGCGGCCACCATCAAGCTCCTCGGCGCGGGGCTCGACGACGCCGACTTCGTGCAGAAGATCTCCACCCTGGTCGGCCAGCACGACGTGCGGACCCCGAGCATCTCGCGCGGCAAGGAGGGCACCTCCCGGTCGTACTCCTACCGCCAGGAGGCGGTGCTGCCGCCGGACCGCATCCGCGCCCTGCCCAAGGGCACCGCCCTGCTCCTGGCCACCGGCGTCCGCCCGGCCCTGATCCGGCTGCGCCCCTGGTACAAGGAGCCCGGTGCCGGGGCGATCTCGGCGGCGGCGAAGGCGGAGACGGCGGCGATCACCGAACGCGCGGCGGGGCGGCTGCTGTCGGGCGTGACCCTGCACAAGCCGGAACCCGGCCGGGACGCCGCCCCAGCGTGACCGTCCGCAGCAGCAGCTCGGCGGGCCCGTACCGGGTCCGGGCCATCAGCCGTGCCCCCCAGACGAGTTGGAGCCCGTAGAGCAGTACGCAGCTCGCGAGGACGGCCGCGGTGCCGACCCGGTCGTACAGCCCCAGGCCGTACCCGGTGAACACGCAGGCGAGCACCAGCGACTGGGTGAGGTAGTGGCTGAGCGCCATCCGCCCGGCGGCGGCGAGCAGGTCCGCCGCCGGGCGCACCGCGCCGGCCAGCAGCAGCACCCCGCAGGCGTACGAGGCGGTGAGGGCGGGTGCGGTGAGCAGCGAGACCGCGTGCCCGACCAGGAACCAGCGGCTGTCGAGCGGTCCGTTCGCACAGCACGCGGTGAGCGCACCGCCCGCCAGACCGGCCGGCAGCCACCGCCGCAGGGTGCGCCGCAGCCACGCCCGGTCCCGGCCGCGCCGCTCCAGCAGCCCCGCCTTGGCCGCCGCGAGGCCCGCGAGGAACGCGGCCAGGATGTCGGGGGCGTACATCAGGTTCGCGCCGAGCGCCGAGGGCAGCTCGCGCAGATGGGCCCCGACCACCGAGCCGAAGCCGCCCCGGTAGGCGGCGACGGTGTCCGCGGCCCGGGGCGCGTACTGGGCGGGTGTGACCGGTTCGGTCAGGGCCACGGTGAGCAGCCCGCAGGCGAGCAGCAGGACGGCGAGGCCGGCCACCAGGCACACCGCGACCCGCAGGGCGGTGCGCGGCGTGAGGCCGCGCAGCCCGTACAGGATCAGCCCCAGCGCGGCGTACGTCATGAGGATGTCCCCGGGGTACAGCAGCACCGCGTGGGCCAGGCCGAGGCCGAACAGGCAGGCGGCGCGCCGCAGATGGCGGGCGCCCGCGGCGGAGCCGGCCGGTCCGGCCGCACGCCGGTCGAGGACGAAGCTGTAGCCGAGGAGGAAGGAGAACAGCTGGTAGACGGTGGTCGTCGCGGTCACGGCCCAGGCCGCCGCCCGGTCCGCGGCCGAGGCACCGGGGCCGCCGCCGAACGCCGTGTACGGGCCGGCCATCAGCTGGGCGTTGACGAGCAGGATGCCGAACAGGGCGAACCCGCGCAGCACGTCGACCTCGGCGACCCGTCCGCCGGGCGGCACGGCGGCCGGCGCGGCAGCCGGCGCGGCGGCCGGTTCGCCGCTCACGACGCGACCACGACGCCGGTGCCGAAGGCGAGGGTGGAGGACAGGAACCAGCCGAACGACGGGGCCAGCAGATACCGCAGGGTCCACAGCCGGGCCGTGGCGGGCCGGTTCTGCGCGTAGACCACGGGCACCGCGGAGCCGACCGGCGGCAGCCCGCACAGCGGCCCCCGCCATCCCGGGTCGAAGACGAGGCCGCGCCCGAGGTGGTCGGAGAACACCACCAGCCCGCCCCGCCGCCGGTCGGCGGCCTTGCGGGGCGTGACCCGGCCCATCACCCGCAGTCCGCGCAGCCACAGCCGCAGGGCTCCCAGCACCGACCGCGCCGCCAGCGTCAGAAACCCGAGGCCGAACCCCGTGCACAGTGCCAGCAGCACCAACTCCGCGCCCATCACGATCCCTTCGTCCGCAGCCGCCCTGGAAACGCACAACGGCCGGTGACCGCCGACCGGTTCACACCCCGCGTTGAACCACCGCGCACCGCGGCCCCGTTGTGCGGACGACGCCCCGGCCCCCTCCCCCACGCGGCGCCTACGAAAGGAGCTTCGGCCCAGATGAGACGGACCCTGCGCGCGCCCGGCCGCCGGACGGCCGCGACCCTCACGCTGGCCCTCGCGATGACGGCGACGGTCCAGCAGCCGTCCCGGGCCGCGCCCGACCCCCGGCCCCGCACGCTCGCCGAGGTGCGCGCCGAGCTGGACGACCTGTACCACGACGCGGAAGTGGCCACCGACAAGTACAACGCCGCCGACGAGAAGGTGACGGCACAGCAGAAGCGCGTCCGCACCCTGCACGCGCGGATCGGGGCGGCCGAGACGAAGCTGGGGCGGCTGACCCGGCTGGCGGGAGCGGCGGCCCGCGCGCAGTACCGGGGCGACAGCCTGCCCGCGGAGATGCAGTTCGCGCTCGCCGACAACCCCGAACACGCCCTGGACAACGCCTCGCTGGCCCGGCAGGCGCAGCAGGCGACGCAAGGGGTGCTGACCGCGCTGACGGCCACCCGCGAGAAGCTGGGCACGCAGAACGAGGAGGCCACCGCCACCCTGAAGAGCCTGCGGGAGAGCCGCAAGGCCAAGGACACCGAGCGCCGGTCGGTGGAGAAGCACATCGCGGCCGCCGAGGAGGTGGAGTCCCGGCTGGAGAAGGAGCAGGTGGAGCAGCTCGCCGCCCTGGAGAAGAAGGAGGCCGACGACGCCCAGGCGAAGTGGGTGGAGACCGGCGTCCTGGACAAGGTCGGCACCACCGCGACCCCGGCCGGCCGGAAGGCCATCGCGTTCGCCACCCGCCAGCTCGGCAAGCCCTACGTGTGGGGCGCCGAGGGCCCGGACTCCTTCGACTGCTCCGGCCTCACCTCGCAGGCATGGCTGGCGGCCGGCCGCGTCATCCCGCGCACCTCGGAGGAGCAGTGGCGCCGGCTCCGGCACGTCCCGGTCGACTCCATGCGCCCCGGTGATCTCGTCATCTACTTCGCCGACGCCAGCCACGTCGCGATCTACATCGGCGACGGCAGGATCATCCAGGCCCCGCGGCCCGGTCGCTGGGTGTACGTCTCACCGGTCGCGTCGATGGAGATCCTCGGGGTGGTCCGGCCGGACGCCTGAGCCGCCGCGGACGGGCCGGCGCCGCGCCGGCGTTGAACCGATGGCCGCCCCGCACCGTCGTGTGGGGGCACACCTCATCGCAGGGACGGAGAGCTCATCATGGGAACCCCTCCACAGTCGGGTGGCGGATCGAGGGACGAGGAACGGGGAGTGTCCCGCTCGCCGTCCCCGCCTCCGGAGACCTTCGCGTCGGACAGCTGGTACAGCCCCGTCACCAAGGCGTACCACATGATCGCCGGCTCCCAGCTGGCCACGTACGCCGCCGACACCGGCCGATGGGTGGCGGAGAAGTCCCCCTGGGTCATCGACCGCGCCGTCGACGCGCTCGCACCGGCCTCCGTGGTGGCGCAGGGCATCGGCACGGCCCGCAAGGATGTCGGCCAGGGTGCCAACTCGTTCTACGACTGGGGTGTCTTCCTCAACGGCGCCGACGGCGCGCGGACGGTCTTCCTCCAGGGCACGAAGGCGCTCAAGCCCCACCCCAACGACCCGCCCAACGTCTTCGCGGCCGGCGCCGGCGCGGTCAAGTTCACCGGCGCGGCCATGTACGGCTGGGGCAAGACCCCGGCGGTGCAGGCCACCGGCGCGATCCTCCAGGGCCTCGGGACCGGGGCGGAGACCTACCTCCAGCGGCAGTCGGCGCAGCCCGCCCAGCCGACCCCGGTCCCGGCACCGACGCCGCTGACCCTGAACGACAACTTCAGCTCGCTGTCGGTCACCCCGATCATGGACGCGGGCAACCGGGCGGCCTCCCAGTTCAACCAGCCGCCCGCACAGCCGCCGTCCCGCTCGTCGACCTCGTCCGCGCTGCCGCGGAACCCCACCACGCAGACCCCCTCGTACCCGGAGTCCTCCACCGCGCAGGGCAGGGACGCCGCGGGCCGGGGGCAGGGCAGGGGCCAGGGCCGCGGCCAGGCCGCGGAGTCGAGCAGCGGCAACACGTTCCGCAACGCCGCCGACCAGAACGGCACCAAGCGGCGCGGACGCGGCTAGGGCGTACGCCCTAACCGCCCGTCGGCCGCGCGACGCCCTGCACGCACGCTCACCGCACCGGGCCGAAAGCCCCCGTCCGTTCCGGTACGAGGGCTCCCGCCCCGCACGCCCAGAGCACCCATCCGACGCCGCGCGGCCCGCCGCCGGGCGACCGACGGGACGTTCGCGACACGTATCGGTCCCGCCGCCGGACCGTCCCGGCGCCGGCCGCCCGGCTCCGGGACGGCCGTCGCTTCCGCTCTCCGCGCGCCGGCGGGTGCCCCGCTCCACCGGACCGGCCGCCCCGACGCCGCCCTCGCCCCCATCCAGGAAGGACCACCGTGGCACCACCACCCATGACCGGCCGCCCGTCGATCCAGGCGGCACCCGCCGCACGACGGGAGCTGCCGTGACCGTCGACACCTCCGTGACACCGGAGGAGGCCGCCGCCCTCGCCGCCGCGCCCGCGCCGCCGCCGCCCCCACCGAAGTTCATCCTCTACCTGGACGGCCTCGAATACGCCCAGGCGCTGCGTCAGCTGACCCTGTGGACGCACCACGTGCTGCTGCCGGTCTACGGACGCGAGGTCACCTCCTCGGCCCCCTGGTGCCCCCGCTGGTGGGAGCACCCGGAGGCGGTCGCCCAACTGCACGGCCTGTGGCTGGCGTGGGGCGAGCTGACCGGGCCCGAGGGCGGCCCGTCGGGGCCGGCGATCTGGCACCGCGACCACCTCGGGCCGGTGATGGGCACCCTGCGCGACCCGTCGGGCCCGTTCGCCGGATGCAAGACGGGCACGCACCGCCCCAAGGACACGCCCACCGTCGACGCCAACGACCCGTTCGCGCCGCCGCCACCCCCACCGCACCGGGCATGAGGCCGGCCGCGGGCTGAACCCGGCGGGGTGCGCGGTCCGTTGTGTCAGCGAACCGGTGTCCGGCCGGCCCCCGCGGCCGGCCGGCAGGCCAGGGAGGACCACCCATGTTCCGCACCGCGTACGGCCGGGACCACGCCGCCCGCACCCCGTGCACCCGCACGCGACCGGCTTCGCCGCCGGTGCGTGCGGGTGCCGGCCCGCACCGCGCGGGCTCCGTCCCGGCCGCCGGGCCCGGCCCCGAGGCGCCGGCCCGGCCGTCCCCCGGCGGCGGGCTGTTCGCACCCCGCGGGCTGATGCGGCGGCGCCGTCCGGGAGCGGCCCCGGGAGACGCTTACGCGCACCGGCCCGCACCGCCGGCGCCCGCCCCCTCCGCCGCCCGCCCTGCGCTCCGCGCGCTGCCGCCCGGCCTGCTGCCGCTGCCCCCGGGGTTCACGCTGCGCGCACCGCTCTCCTGACCGCCCGCGCGCGGCGACCGTGCCCCGCCGGACCGGTGACGCCCAGGGCCGCCGCCGCCCGTGACGACACCGCCCACCACCACCCACCACCTCACCGGAGAGAAGGGGCACCGTGGCCGTCGACAGCGCGGCCGCCTCCGCGGGCCGGAGGCGGCTGAGGAAGCAGCCGAAGCAGCAGGACCGCCCCGAGGCCCTGCTGGCGCGGCACCTGCTCCGGACCGAGTTCGCCCTCCGGGACGGACGGCGCCCCCGCCGGGAGGAGAGCTTCTGGGAGGAGCTGGCCAAGGAACTGAACCGCCTCATGGACCGCATCACCGGACGCCGGCGCTCCGCGGGCGGCGGGCCGGTGGCGGCTCCCGGCGGCCCCGACCACGGCACACCCGTCGCCGTCGGGCAGGGCGGCCCGGACGGCGCTCCGGCCGCGGGCCCGGGCCGGCCGGTCCCGTTCGAGGAGGCGGTGCGGCACGGGCGGGAACAGTTCCAGGAGATGATCGGCCGGCTCACGGCCGCCGAACGCCGGGTCTTCGAGGACGCCGTGCTCGACCTCGTGCGCGGCGACCGGAAGTACCGCAAGGCGTTCGAGTCCTCCCCGGAGAGCATGCCGCTCGTCGCGCGCTACGCGGTGGACGCGCACCTGAGAGAGGTCGCGCCGGACCTCGCCGCCGCGGAGTCCGCGCGGGATCGGGGCGGGAACGGGCTGCGGGACCCCGCCCGGCAGGACCCGAACGCCCGCCGGGACGGCGCCCCCCGATCGGACGGGACCGGGCATGGGCAGGACGCCCCGGGAAGGGACGACGCCCTGCGCCGTCGATGGGAGCGCCCCGCCCGCGACCGCGAGGTCCCGGCACCGAGCGCCACCGGCTCCCCGCGCGGCAGCTTCTCGGCGCCCGGGTCGGACGACATGAGCGACGGCCACGGCTTCCTGGAGGCGGCCCGCGCCGGCCTGGCCGAACGGACCACCGGCGCCACCCTCGCGCCCCGGGAGAGCGACGCGTTCACCGGGCAGGGCTTCCTCGCGGCGGAAGCGGCCGCCCCGCGCGAACCGGCGGACGCGGACCTGCTCGCCTCCCCCTTCCCCTCCCCCTCCCTCAGCGCCTCGGACCTGGAGGCACCGCCGTCCCCGATGCCCCTGCCCGCGGCCCCGCTCCGGTCACCCACGGGCGAGGCGGTCACGGACTCCCGGTCGCCGAGCGAGCCCTACCCGGTCTCCCCGTTGCAGACCGCGGCCCTGCCGGTGCCCCTCACGCCCGACCGGCACACCGCCCTCTCGCCGCTGCCCGCACCGGTCACGCCGCTGCTCGGGGCCGAGGGCCGCCGGTCCGTCCTCGACGCGGAGGCCCTCTTCGCCCGGAGCCCGGCCTCCTTTGACGGCTCCTCGCCCACCCGGCCGAACAGCCCCGCGGCGGCCCGGCACCACGCCGGCGGCGCGCCGAAGGCGCCCGGGAACGAGATCCGCCGCCGGTGAACCATCCGCGGCGGGCATCCGTCGTGCCTGCGGCGGCGCCAACCGGCCGCCGCAACCGCGCACGCCCGACCGAGAGGCACGCTTCATGCGCAGACGCACCTCCTTACTGCTCGCCCTCCTCCTGGTGATCGTCGGGGTGACCGGCACCGCCGTCGCGATGCGGTCGCACCAAGCCGCAGGCCAGGACATCCAGGGGACGCCGGCCGCCGACGTCGCGGAGCACACCGTCACCCTCCAGAACAGGACGGACAGCCGTATCTGGGTCGGCAGCACGGTCAACGCCGACGGCTCCACCGCCCTCACCGGCCTGCCGGTGCTCGACCCCGGCCAGTCCGCCACGGTCACCGTCCCCGAACGCTCCGGCGCCGGGCACTGGCGCGGCACCTTCTTCGCCCGGCAGGGCTGCGGCGGCGAGGACGGCACGACGTTCCACTGCGCCGTCGGCGACTGCGGGCCGTACGCGGACCACTGCTCCACCGGCGAACAGCCCACGGGACTGGCCGAGTTCAACTTCGACCCGGCCGACTCGCTCGCCCCCTGGTACGACGTGAGCTACGTCAACGCCGTCGCCGTGCCCGTCACCATCACCCCGAACGACGTGGCACCGCCGGCGAGCGGCTCGTGCGCGGTCGCGGGGTGCGCGCAGGACCTGCTCTCCGCCTGCCCGGCCGACAACGTCGTCAAGGACCAGGGCACGGGCGCCCCGCTGGTGTGCGTGAACCCGAACCGGGACGCGAAGACCGGCTACAGCGACATGATCAACCAGAAGTGCCCGACCGCCTACGCGTGGTCGAAGCAGGACGCCGAACCGGGCAACAAGGTCATGTACCAGTGCACCAAGTGCTCCGGTCTGACCGTCGCGTTCGGCACCGGCGCCGCGGCCCCCGCCGACCCGGCCACCACCGAACCGGGACCGCGCGACACCCCGGAGCACAAGACCCCGGCCGCCGGCCGCAAGGGCGTCAGCCTCAACCCCGTCGACGGCGCCGGCCAGGCGCTCGCCGACTCCGGGGCGTCCTGGTACTTCAACTGGGCCTCCTCGACCGGCGCGGTGACCAAGCCGGCCGGCGTCGACTTCGTGCCGATGATCTGGGGCCCCGGCTCGGTCACCGACGCCGAACTCGGCCAGGCCGCCAAGGAAGGCAGGGAACTGCTCGGCTTCAACGAGCCGGACTCCCCCACCCAGGCGAACATGTCGCCCGAGCAGGCGCTCGACCAGTGGCCCCGGCTGGAGGCCACCGGCCTGCGGCTCGGCGCTCCCGCCGTCGCCACCGGCGCCGACGTGGCCGGCGGCTGGCTGGACCGGTTCATGCAGGGCGCCGCCCAGCGCGGGCTGCGCGTCGACTTCATCCCGGTGCACTGGTACGGAGCCGACTTCGGGCCGGACGCCGCGAACCAGCTGCGCGGCTACCTCCAGGCGGTGCACGACCGCTACCACAAGCCGGTCTGGCTGACGGAGTACGGCCTGATCGACTTCTCCCACGGCACCCCCCGCTATCCGAGCCAGGGGGAGCAGACCGACTTCATCCGCTCCTCGACCCGGATGCTGGACGGCCTGGACTTCGTCGAGCGGTACGCGTGGTTCACCCTCTCCACGGTGACCAGCCCGACGGGTCTGTACGACGGGACGACCGCCAACGCCAGCGGCCGGGTCTACCACGACGCGAGCTGACCGGCCGTTGAACCGTTCGCCCGCGCGGCCCGTTGTGCGGGTGGAACCCGGCCGCGGCTCTCCCCCGGGCCGCGGCCGGCCCCTCGTCGAAGGAGACAGATGTCAGGCGGTCCGCTCCGGTCCGGCCCCGTGGGCCCGGTTCCCGGAGGGGTCGTCGTCCAGGCGGCCGAGCCGCTCGCGCACCTTCTCCGCGTCCGGGTGGTCGAACTCCACGAAGATCGCCAGGGCCTGCCGCCAGCTGTCCCGCGCGGCCTCCGGTTCCCGGGCGTCCAGGTGGACGTCGCCGAGGTTGCCGAGCGTGTGGCCCTCACCCCACCGGTTGCCGATGTCCCGGTGCGTCTTGAGGGCCTGGAGGTGGTACTCCACCGCCGCGTCGTACCGCCGCAGCCGGCGGTGGACGGTGCCGAGGATGTCGAGGGTGACCCCCTCGACCCAGCGGTTGCCGCCCGCGCGCAGCACGGTCAGCGCCTGGTCCAGGCAGGCCACCGCCTCGTCGAAGCGGCCGAGCTTCTGGTAGGCGTCGCCCAGGTTGCTCAGGGCGATGCCCTCGCCCCACGCCCCGCCGATGCGCCGCTCGATGGCCAGCCCGCGCCGGGTGTACTCGACGGCCCTGTCGAGCTGTCCGGCCTGGAGGTAGGCGTCCCCCAGGTTGGCGATCGCCGAGGCCCGGCCGTCGTGGTCGCCGAGATCGCGGTGGGCGGCCATCGCCCGGTGCAGGTGCTCGATCGTCTCGTCGAGCCGGCCCGAGGCGCGCAGCGCGGCGGCCAGGTCGGCGAGCGCCTGCGCCTCGCCCACGCGGTCGCCGGCCGCGCGGGCCGCGTCCAGGCCCGCCCGTGCGGTGTCGAGCCAGTCGTGGGTGTGGCTGCGCAGGTAGAAGAAGCCCCACAGCACGGCGGGCAGCCGCCACGCGATGCCGGGGTGCCCGGACGCCGCGGCCTGGTGCACGGCGCTGACCAGGTTGCCGCGCTCCCGCTCGCACCAGCGCACCGCCTCGTCCTGGGTGGCGAACTCCAGCGGCCGGCACGGCTCGGGCAGCGGTTCGAGGGCGATCCGGCGCCGGTGCGGCGTGATGTGCGGGTACGCCGCCTCCGCGGTGTGCAGGTACCAGGAGAGCAGCCGCTCCACCGCCCGGTCCCGCTCCTGCGGCGTCTCCTGCACGCCGACCCGCTCGGCGGCGTACACCCGCAGCAGGTCGTGCAGGGTGTAGCGGCCGGGGAAGTGCTCGGTGAGCAGATGCGCCCGGGTCAGCTCCACAAGCAGGCCGCGGGCCTCCCGGGACGGCAGACCGGCGAGCGCCGCCGCCGCGGGCGCGGAGATGTCGGGCCCCGCGTGCAGGCTCAGCAGGTGGAACAGGCGTGCCGCCGGGGCGGACAGCACCCGGTACGACCAGGAGAAGACGGCCCGCACGTCCGTGGTGATGTCGTCGCCGCCCGCGAACGCGTCGAGACTGCCGTGGGACTCGCGCAGTTCGTCGACGATCGCGCTGAGCGGGAAGGCCGGATACGCGGCCGCGTGCGCGGCGACGATGGACAGCGCGAGCGGCAGCCGGGCGCACCGGGTGATGATCTCCTCCGCCGCGTCGGGCTCCGCGGCCAGCCGCTCGGGCCCCAGGCGGCGCGCCAGCAGGTCGTGGGCCTCGGCGGGCGAGAGCTGGTCCAGCGTCAGCGGGTGCGCGCCCTCCCCGGCGACCAGCCCGGTGAGCTGGTTGCGGCTGGTCACGATGACCAGGCAGCCGGGGGAACCGGGCAGCAGCGGCCGGACCTGCTCGGTGTCCCGCGCGTTGTCGAGCAGCACCAGCACCCGGCGCCGCGCGAGCAGGCTGCGGTACAGCGCCGCCTGGGCGTCGAGGCCGGCGGGTATCCGCATCGGGGGGACGCCGAGCGCGTCGAGGAAGGTGCGGATGGCCTCCTCCGGCGTCACGACGACACCGGTCGGGTCGAAGCCCCGCAGGTTGACGTAGAGCTGTCCGTCCGCGAACCGGTCGGCGATCTCGTGGGCCCAGTGCACGGCGAGGGTCGTCTTGCCGATGCCGGCCATGCCGCCGATCGCGCTGATCACCACGGAGGCGGGCACGCCGCCGCCCTCGGGCAACAGGGCCCGCGCCCGATCCAGTTCGGCGCAGCGCCCCACGAACGTCGGCAGATCCGCCGGGAGTTGGGCGGGGCGCGCCGGTTCGCCCAGGGCGGGCGGGGCCGGGTCGGGCGGCCGGGGCGCCGCCGGGTCCTCCCCGCGGTCCGCCCGCCCGGACCCGTCCCCCGGCCCGGCGGGCCGGTAGGGCTCGGGCGGGAGCAACTCGCGGTCCGGGGACGGGCCGGCGCCGAGGGAGGTGTCGGCGGCGAGGATGCGGTCGTGCAGGTCCTGGAGCGCCGCCCCGGGTTCGATGCCCAGCTCGGCCACCAGGGTGGCGCGCGTGCCGCGGTACGCGGCGAGCGCCTCGGCCTGCCGGCCGGCCCGGTACAGCGCGAGCATGAGCAGCCGGCAGAGTTCCTCCCGCAGCGGGAACCGGTCGGTCAGCGCGAGCAGTTCGGCGATGACCTCGCCGTGCCGGCCGAGTTCCACGTCGACGTCGAGCCGGATCTCCAGGGCCGCGAGCCGCTGTTCGTCGAGCCGGGACGCCTCGGACTCGGCGAGCGGGCCGGGGACTCCGCCCAGCGCGGCTCCCTGCCAGAGCGCGAGCGCGGCGTGCAGCAGCCCGGCCGCCGCCGCGGGTTCGCCCTCGGCGCGCAGCCGTCGGGCCGCGGCGACCCGCTGCTCGAACACGTCCAGATCCAGGGCGCCTTCGGCGACCCGGAGCAGGTAGCCGTCGCCGACGGACACGAGCACGCGGGGTGTCCCGGTGGTGTCCCGGCGCGGTTCCAGCGCCTTGCGCAGCCGCGACGCGTAGGTCCGCAGGACCGACACGGCCGCCGCGGGCGGTTCCTCTCCCCAGACCGCGTCGAGGAGTTCGCCCAGCATGACGGGGCGCCCCCGGCGGAGCAGCAGGGCCGTCAACACCGCACGCTGCTGCGGGGAACCGACGTCCACCTCCTGTTCTCCGTGCCATGCCCGGACCTGCCCCAGCACGGCGAAACGCACCCATTCCTCATTGGCGTCCACGCGTCGGACTGTACTGAACACCTGTTGCCATCAAGGGCGCTCGACAAGTCGGTGAGGCGTCCGCGGCCGGTTCCCGCTGCCCTCCCGGTCCGTCCGCCGCCGCCCTCGGGGGCAGGAATCGCCGGCCGGTGGCGCCCGCGCGGTCCGGTCCCGTTCCGGTCCGCCGGGAGATTGAACCGATGCCGTGCGGCTCCCGTTGCGCTGGGCGGGGACCGACGCGACGGACCGCGCCCGAGCCGTGCGGCGGGGACCGTCAGGAAGGAAACGCGATGAGCCGGGGCGAAGAGAGCGACGAGCCGACCACGGGGGGCGACCCCGCCGCGGCCGGGCCGCCGGGGGAACTCGGCGGGCCGGAGTCCGCGGAGCGGGGACCGCAGCCGGTCGCGCGCTTCGCCGTGGTCATCTCCGGCGACGGCTCGGCCGCCATCGACGGCGAACCCGTACCGGCGGCGGGGACCACGGTCGACGCCGCCATCCTCGACGCCCTGCACGGCCACGCGCGGGACCTGGGCACCACCGTGACGGCCTCGATCTCCGATCCGTCGGCGGGGTACGTGGCGTTCGTCGAGGTGGCCCCGGACGGTTCGAGCAGCCTGCTGGACCAGCGCGAGCAGCCGGCACCGGAGCCGCCCGCGGGTCCGGCCGCCGCGCCGCCGCTCCCGCCGGACGCCCTGACCGGCCCCGACGGTGCGGACGGCACCGGCGACCTGGCGGCCCCGCCCGCCGCCGCCCCGGACCTCCCCGCCGAGGACCCCGGGCACCGTCCCGGCGAGGACGCGCACCCCGGCCCCGGCACGCCGCCCCCGGCCCCGGCCCCGGCCCCGGCCCCCGCAGGACCGGACGACGCCGACCCGTACGCGGACGGCGCTCCCTCGGGCGACGCCGGCGCCCCGGCCGGGACCGGCGCCGTCGCGCCGGCCGGCCCCGCAGAGCCCGCCGCGGGCCCGCCGGCCCCCGCCCTCCCGGTCCCGGACACCGACCCGTACGCCGACGCGCACCCCGACCCGTACCCCACCGGCGACGACGACCGGGACACCCCGCACCACGAGCACGACCCGTACCCCACGGGCGACGACGACCGGGACGGCCCGTACCACGAGCACGCCGAGCCGGGCCGGTACGCGGAGCACGGGAGCCACCGGGAAGAGGACGATCCCGGCCCGTACGCGTACGGGCCGCAGGCGCCCGGGAGCCTCGGCGGCCCCGACGAGGACGCACCGGACCCCGGCGACGGCGCGGACGCGCGCACCGCCGCGGGGTTCGGCGCCGGAGCCGCCGCCGCGTCCGCGCCGAACCTCGTCCGCCGGCCGGGAGCACGCCAGTCGGACGACGAGTACCAGGGCCCCGGGCTGCTGCACCGCCCGCTGGTGGTCGGGCCGGTGGCCCTCGTCGTGGCGGCCCTGGTGATCGTCCCGCTCGTCGTCCTGGGCAGCGGCGGGTCGGACGACGGCGGACACCGCAAGGAGGCCGCCCGGTCCAGCAGTGAGACGAGCGCGAGCCCGCGGGCGGAGCGGTCGGGACCGATCTCCACGTCGTCCCCGAGCCTCCCGCCGCCGCCCAGCCCGTCCTCCTCGCCGTCGGCCCGGCCGAAGAAGTCGAAGGACGCGGAGGGGACCGCGGGGGCGACGGACCCGCGCAGCGGGGGCGGCGTCACCGTCACCGTCACCGCCCGGCCCCCGCAGGCCACGGTCACCGCCAAGCCCCCGCAGGACACCGCGGCCACCGCCGTGAAGCAGCTCGCGAAGGCCGATCCGTCGGGGCGGCACATCTGCTACCGCGCCTACGTCTCCGGGCTGGGCTGGCAGAAGCCCGCGTGCGACGGCACCATGGCCGGCACCATCGGCCGGAACCGTGCGATCAAGGCGCTCAACATCGCCGTGACGGGCGGCAAGGGGTCGGCCGCCAACGCCTTCGTGCACAACCCCGACTCCAAGGACGGCAAGGGTCGCTGGCTGCCGAGCTGGACGGCCATCGTCCCCGACGGCCGCAACAACTACATCGGCAGCTCGAAGAAGGGCGCGCCGAACATGTCCGGCTTCGCCATCAACATCGGCAGCGGCCGGATCTGCCAGATGGCCAAGGTCCACTCCTACGACTGGGGAGGCCAGGGCTGCGCGGACGCCCGTCCCGGCTACGTCTTCGGCGGCGCCCTGGAGAACGACCGCTACCTGGAGGCGGTGAAGTTCACGATCTGACGCCGCCCGCCTCGCCCCGGCACGGCGGCCGACGCGCACGGCGGACCGCGGTGCCGGAACCGTCCCGGCCCGGAGGAACCGCCGAACCGGGGCGATCCCGGCGCGGACGGCCGGCACACCGGACGCCACCGGCGGCCCCGGATGCGGTCGCCCGGACACGGCGCCACCGCGCCCGAGGGCGCGCCCTGCCCGGAGGGCGGGCCAGGCAGGCGGCCCCGGACACCCGCCCCGCGCCGAGGGTCGCGGGGCCCCGCAGTGTGCCCGCGCGGCCCCCGCCGCCTGCCCTCGCCGCTGCCCGGCCGGGCAGCGGCCGTCCACCGACGGAACCGACCCCGGCCATCCGCCGTCCGCCCCCGGAAGGGCGGGCCCCGCACCGGCGCCGGGCCACGGGTCCGCGAAGGCCACGGGGATCACGCCGCGACGAGCGGGGCCGTAGGTAGCCCCTGCCCCCATGTCACGCGGGAACCGGCCGGATCGGCCAGGCGTCACCCGTCACGCCGGAACCACCCCGCACGACCCGACGCCACCTGACACACCGCCCCTCCCACGGCGGGACCGGCGCGCCACCCGTCACGCCGGAACCCGGCTCACGATCGGCCGGGCGCCACCCATCACAGCGCCCCCCACGGCCGGACCGGCGCCAACCGTCACAGCGGAACCGCCGCGGACACCCCGGCGCCACCTGACACACCGCGACCCCACGGCCGGACCGGCGCGAGCCTCCACAGCGCCGCCGCCCTGGACACCACCTGACGCAACGTCACCCTCGCGCTCGAACGTGCGCCAACCGTCACGCCGGAACCCGGCTCGCGATCGGTCAGGCGCCACCGATTTCAGCGGAACCGCTGCGCACAAAACGGCTCCTGACGCACCGTCACCCTCATATGCGAACCGGCGTCACCCGTCACGGCGGGACCCCGCTCGGCCCGCCCGCGCCACCGTCACGCAAGGGCGGTCCCCGGGGCTCACGTCACGGCCGGGGCCCGGCGGGAGGTCGGGGGCCCGGCGCCAGCCGCAGCGCCATCACGGGGCAGGCGGCGACCGCGCGCCGGGCGTGCGGGGCCAGCTCCGGCGGGATGCCGGGATCGCGGAGCACGGGATACCCCCACTCGTCGAGGTCGATCCGCTCGGGCAGCAGTTCGGCGCAGAGTCCGTACCCCTCGCAGGCGGCGAAGTCGACGGACAGGGCGTGCGTCGGGGCGTTGGTCGCCCCCGCGGAGCGGTTCATCGCCATTCCTCCTTCGCGGGCGGCCGGGCCGGCGGGACGGGCAGCACGAGCGGCAGGCGCGCCGCGCCGCACGGCCCGGTCCGCGCGTGCCGTTCGGCGTCGGCGGCGAAGACCCGCAGGGCGGAGGCGGCGAGCCGGGCGGCTCCGTCGGGATGACCGCAGGCGCCGCGCCCGGGGAGCAGGCCGAGCCGGCGGTGCAGCCGCTCCGGCAGCGCCCGGTCCCCCGTACCGCGGGCGAGCGCCGCGAAGTCCTCCGCGACGGCCGGCAGGCCGAGCCGGCACGGCCCGCACTGCCGGGCGCTCTGCGCGGCCAGGTAGCCGAGCACCGCCGCCGTCTCGGCGAGCCCGCAGGCGCTCGCGGGCAGCGCCACCAGGACCCCGGCGCCCCGTTCCGGCTCCGCGGCGTCGGGTGGCTGGGGCAGCCAGGTGCCGAAGAAGCCGCCGGAGAGCACCGCGCCGAGCCGTTCGCGGGGGCCGCCGGCCCGGTGCAGCGCCGCCGTCACCGACAGGTCCGCCGGGATCTCGTACACGCCCGGTTCGTGGACCGCGCCGGCGACCGTGACCAGGCGGGTGCCCGGTGCCCGGGGGCTGCCGGCCGCGCGGAACCAGCCGGGACCGTGGCGGGCGATCAGCGCGAGGTGGGCCAGCGTCTCCACGTTGCCGATCAGGGTGGGCCGTCTGCGGACCCCGCTCTCGAACGGGCGCGGCGGAGTGGCCAGGGGCCGGGCGTCGCCGCCGTTCAGCCAGCTCACCAGGGACGTCTCCTCGCTGGACACGAAGTGGTGGGGCAGCGCGTGCACCCGCACGTCCACCGGGTCGAGTCCGGCGCGGCACCGCTCGGTGACACGGGCGGTGAGCCGGTCCGCGGAGCCCGTCCCGTCGCGGGGCACGCACAGATGCACCGTGTCGGCACCGACCGCGACGGCGGCGAGCACCGCGCCGTCCAGCACCAGGTGCGGGGCGAGGGAGAGCAGCACCGCGTCCTTGCGGCTCGCGGGCTCGCTCTCCATGCCGTTGGCGACGACCACCCGGGGTCCGCGCGCGCCCGCGACGGAGCGGAGTTTGCGGCCGGTGGGGAAGCCGCCCCCGCCGCGGCCCGTGAGTCCGGCCTCCTCCACGGCCCGTACCAGGGGCATGGCGGCCCCCCGGCTGCGGGCGGCTGCGAGCGGGGCCGGGCCGTACCGGCCGAGGTGCTCCGCCAGGTCCGCCGGGCGGCCGGTGTCGTACCAGCCGTGCAGCAGCCGTTCCCCGTGCGGGCCGAGGGGTGGTGCCGGGGAGGTCCCGGCGAGGACGGACCCGGTGTCGGCGTTCATTCGGCCTCGTCTCCTTCGTGCGTGTCGTCCTGCTCGGGCTGCGGCGGCGGGGCCGGCGACCGGTGCGGGGTCGCCGGGGCGGTGGGCGCGGCCGGCGGTTGCGTGCCGCCCGCCCGGTGGGCCCAGCCGGGCCGCAGCGGGCCGGCGGCGAGGAACGCGACGAGGGTCACGGGCACCACCAGCAGGGCCGCCGCGGTCCACCGGCGGGGGCGGCGGGCGGCGGTCCCGGCCCGCACCCGCCACCGGAGGGCGGCCGCCACGGCCGTCAGGCAGGCCGCGTACAGCGCCAGTTGCAGGGTCAGCCGGGTGTCCGTGCCGGTGCCGGCCGCGTGGAAGAGCGCCACCGGCCACGCCCCGTAGGCCAGCCAGTGCACCGCCTTCCAGCGGCGCCGCCCCAGCCGGCCGCGGACCGCGCTGGTGACCGCCACCGCCAGCAGGAGGTCCAGGGCCACCGCGCCGAGGCCCACCCACACGGGGCGGTAGGAGGCGGCGAACGGGACGACGGCGGCCGGCCAGGTCAGGTGGGCGTAGCTGTCCGCGATCGCGGTGACGATGTGCAGCGCCAGGAACGCGAGCGTGAGCAGCGACAGGTTGCGGTGCAGCGCGGACACCTCGAACCGGCCGATCCGCACCGGTGCGCAGCGGCCCGCCGTGGCGATGCCGAGCACGACCGTCGCCGTCAGCAGGACGAACGCGACCGTGCCGCCGGCCCGCGTCGCGTACCAGAGCGGGCTGGGTCCGGAGGTCCCCGCGGCGAGCAGGGCGGCGCCGTTCACCGGTCGCTCCCGTCGGCGGGCCACGCTCCGAGGCGCGTCACGCTGCCGTCGGTGCGGACCAGCCGGGCCGGGAGCCCGGTGGAGCGCAGCCATCCGGGGGCGCGCTCGCCGAGGACCACGGCGGCGGTGGCGGCGGTGTTCGCGTCCACGCAGCTGCCCGCGGCGACGCTGACGGTGCGCCAGACGGGCGGGGGGACGTCGCCGGTGCGCGGGTCGACGATGTGGTGGAGCGTCCGGGTGCCGCGCCGCCAGGTCCGTACGGTCGTGCCGGAGGTGGCCAGACCGCCGGACCGGACCGAGACGACCGGCAGGCCGGGACCGGCGCCGGGCTCGGGGCCGGGCCGGGCGTGGTCGTCGGCGATCGCGACGCGCCAGCCGCCCGCCGGCGGCTCCCCGGCCGCCGACAGGTCGCCGCCGAGGTTGACCAGGACACCGCAGCGGGCCGCGGCGGCGGCCCGCCGGGCCGCCCGGTCCGCGGCCAGCGCCTTGGCCGTCGCGCCGAGGTCGAGCGCCGTCCCGGCGGGCAGACCGAGCAGGCGCAGCACCGGGTCCCACCGGACGGCGCGCCGTCCGGCGGCGGGCCGGGGCGCGGGCGCCGGACCGGCGTGGGCGGCCACGGACGCGAAGGTGCGGTCGTAGCCGAGGGCGACGACGGCGGACCCCACGGTCGGATCGACGGCGCCGTCGGTGAGTTCGGCCGCGCGCAGGGCGACCTCCACGGCTTCGGCGAGCAGCGCGCCCACCGGTACCGGTCCGGTGCCCGCGGCGGCGTTGACGCGGGACAGCTCGGAATCGGCGCGGAAGCGGCTGCACGCGGCGTCGACGGCGGCCAGCTCGGCGCGCAGGATCGACAGCGTCAGCCCGGCCCGCGCCGGGTCGGCGGTGAGCAGCGTGGCCGTGGTGCCCAGCGCGGGGAAGACGGCGGTGGCGGGCTCGGTGGGGCCACCGCGGGCGGCGGGGCGGGCCGCGGAGGGGGCGGTGCGGGCCACTGAGACGGCGGGGCGGGGCGCGGAGGCGGCGGAGCCGGGCGCGGAGGCGGCGGGGCGGGGTGCGGAGGGGGCGGGAGTTTCGGCCGCGTGCCGCGCTCCGCCGCCGCGGTGCCCCGGCCGGGCGCTCACGACGCACCCGACTGGGTCTGCGGGGCCTGCCCCGTCGGCGCGGGCGCCTGCCCGGGCGACTGGAGACCGCCGCTCGGACGCGGGCTGGTGCCGCCGTCCTGCGGGGTGGTCCCGGCGGGCGGGGCGGTACCGGGGATCGTGTGCGCGTAGCCGGCGCCCAGGACGGCGGTCCCCGCGACGGCCGCCGCGGCCACCCAGCGGGTGGTGACGCCCACCCGGCGCAGTCCTCGGTCGCGGCGGCGCACGGCGTCGCGCACGGATCGGTCGTCGGCTGTGGGCCGCTCGGGAGAAGGCATGGCGGAACTCCCTCGTCAGGAGGTCGGTTCGTCCCACCACCCAGGCTGCCCGGTGACCCGTCGGGATCGGGTTCAGGAGTTCTTCGGAAGCGGTTAAGATCCCGCGCCCCCGCCGCGCGGGGCCTGGGCCGCCGGGGGCGCGGGAAGCTCCAGGACCGCGGTCAGTCCGCCGCCCGCCGTGTCCCGCAGCCGGACCGTGCCCCCGGCGGCGGTGACCAGCCGGTGCACGATGGCCAGTCCCAGACCGCTGCCGGTGGCGTGCGGATTGCCGAACCGCCGGAAGGCCGCCTCGCGTGCCGCCGCGCTCATCCCGGGGCCGTCGTCCACCACCCGCAGCACCACCCGGTCCCGTACGGCGTCGCCCTCGACCCGGACGGTCGCACCGTCGGCCACCGCGTCCAGGGCGTTGGCCACCAGGTTGTCGATCATCTGCTCGAGTTCTCCGGCGCCGAGGAAGGCGGTCAGTCCGGACGCGCAGCGGCCGGTCAGGGACACCCCCCGCTCGCGCGCCACCGCCTCCCAGGCCGTGACCCGTTCGTCCACCACCCGGTCCACCCGGACGGCGACGGGCCGGGGGGTCGCGGCCTCCGCCCGGGCCACCGCCAGCATGCCGTCCACCAGCCGGGACAGCCGGGCGATCTCCTCCTGCGCGCCGGCGAACTCCGCCGCCGTGGCCTCGTCCGCGCCCGTGCCCGCGGCGAGCAGATCGAGCCGCAGCCGCAGCGCCGTCAGCGGGGTGCGCAACTGGTGCGAGACGTCGGCGACCACCGCGCGGTGCCCGTGGATCAGGGTCTCCATCCGGGCCGCCATGGCGTTGAAGTTCGCGGCGAGCCGGCGTACCTCCGCCGGACCGCGTCCGCCCGGCGCCCGCGCGTCCAGCGCGCCCTCGCCGAGCCGCAGCGCCGCGGCGTCCACGGCCCGCAGCGGGCGTCCCACCCAGCGGGCCAGCGCCACCGCGACCAGCGCGCCCGCCACCAGGCCCCCCGCGCCGATCAGCGCGAGCCGGACCCACATGGAGGTGATCCGGTCGTCCATGCCCTCCGCCGACCGGGACAGCACCGCCACCCCGACCGGCGGCGCGGTGTCGCCGATGGGCACCGCGACGACCAGCCGGTCGTCCCGCTCCCGGGCGACGGTCTCCGGGTGGGCGAGGACGCGCCGCGCCAGATCGCCCCAGGCGACGGCGGCCTCGGCGTCCTCGGCGTCCCCGGTGTCCTCCGCGTCGCCGCCGGCCGCGTGTTCCGGGCATCCGGTGGCCGCCACGATCCGGCCCGCCGCGTCGAAGACCGCGGCGCAGTCCCCGGCCCGACCCGCCTGTTCCAGGAGGCGGCGCATCGCCGCCGGGGACCGGTGGTCCGACAGGTACTCCTCGGCCGCGGCGGCCACCGTCCGGTCAGCGGCGTCGGTCGCGTCCCGGAACGAGGCCCGCTCACGGGCCGCCATCGACAGCCCTAGCGGGACGACCGCCAGCACCAGCAGCAGGACGATCAGCGACAGGACGGCGAGGGCGATACGCCGGGTCATCGCGCACCGGGGTGACCGGGCGGATCGGGTGCGCCGCCGCGCGACGCGGGCCCGTCCGGGCGCCGCTCCTCGCCGGACGAACCGGACTCCGGCCCCTCCTGCTCCAGCCCTTCATGCTCCGCCCCCACCGCGCCGAGCCGGAACCCCCGGCCGTACGCGGTCTCCACGAGCCCGTCCACGCCGAGTTTCCGGCGCAGTGCCGCGATGTGCACGTCCAGCACCTTCGTGGGCCCGTACCAGTGGGCGTCCCAGGCGCGTTCGAGGATCTCCTGCCGGGTGACCACCCGGCCCGGATCGCCGGCCAGGCACTCCAGGATGTCGAACTCCTTGGGCGTGAGGGCGACTTCGCGGCCCGTGACGGTCACCTTGCGCGTCCTCGGGTCCACGGCGAGCGGGCCGTGCCGCAGCACCTCGGAGCCGGCCGGGCGGACGCGCCGCAGCACCGCCCGGATGCGCGCGAGCAGTTCCGCCAGGCCGAACGGTTTGACCAGGTAGTCGTCGGCGCCCTCGTCGAGCGCCGCGACCCGGTCCGCCTCCTCGCCGCGCGCCGTCACGACGATGATCGCGGCGGCCGAGCGGCGGCGCATCCGGCGGCACACGTCGAGGCCGTCCAGATCGGGCAGCCCCAGGTCCAGGAGCACCACGTCCGGCTCGGGGTCCGCCGCGAGCGCCTCCCGGCCGGTGGACACGCCGCGCGCCTGGTACCCGGCCCGCTCCAGGCCCCGCACCAGGGGGGCCGCGATCCCCGGGTCGTCCTCGACCACCAGTACCCGCACACCGACATCATACGTTTTGACCCGCTCCGGCCGGATCGGCCGGCCGGCCCGCCGTCATGGCCCGTTCGGCGCGGCCGGACCGCACCGCCCCCTCCGCCACCTGCCCCGACGCCCCGCCCGCGGCGCGATCACGGTCCCGGCGGCGGCGGGAACCGAGCGGTGAACGCGTGGGACTCAGAGGCAACTGAGAGGTGGCTGTGCGAGGGTCCCAGCCTCTTGGCACGCCGCGTTCCGACCAACCCCCCATGGAGAGAGCCCTCATGAGCCTGACCGTCGTCAACGGACTGCCCGCGCATGTCCTGTTCGTCCACTTCGTCATCGTGCTCGTCCCGCTGACCGCGCTGGCCCTCGTGGTGTCAGCGGCGTGGCCCGCCGGCGCCCGGCGGCTCGGCCTGGTGCTGCCGGTCCTGGCACTCGTGACGCTGGCGAGCGTGCCGCTGGCCAGCCACGCCGGCGAGTGGCTGGAGCAGCACGTGGACAGCGATCCGCTGGTGCGCAGGCACGCGGAACTGGGCGACGGCCTGCTGCCGTGGGCGCTCGGTCTGTTCGCCGTCTCCGCGCTCGTCTGGTGGGCGGCCCGCCGCCCGGCCACCGCGCACACCGCCACCGGCACCACCACGGACGGCACGGACGGCACGGACGGCACGGACGAAGGGACCGGCACGGGCGGGACGCGCACCACGCAGGGCACGGGCGCCGCGTGGGCCTCGTCCGCCCTGTTCCGCGGCGCGGCCATAGCCCTGTCGCTCGTCGTCGCGGTCGGCGCGGTGGTGGACGTCTACCGGATCGGCGACTCCGGCGCCAAGGCCGCCTGGCACGACGGCTACTCCAAGACGGCCACCCGCGACGGCGACGGCGACTGACACCCACCCCCGGAACACGCGCCAGGCGCCGCATCCGCTGAACACAAAAGCCCAGCTCAGACGGGGTCTGAGCTGGGCTTTCCGCTGAGCCCCCTGTCGGATTCGAACCGACGACCTACGCATTACAAGTGCGTTGCTCTGGCCAGCTGAGCTAAGGAGGCGTGGCACGCGCGCGTGCGGTGGCCGCGTGCCCGAGCAGTGTACCCACCCCGCCAGGAGCCCCTGTCGAATGTTTCCGCGAACTTCACCGGTCCCGGAGTGCTGACAGAACACGTGAACGACAGGTAGCGTCCTGGAACGGTTCACCCGTGTGGACTACACCACGACGACCTCTCGTCGTGGATCACCACCTTTACAACGGATCGTCCGGCACGTTCCTGCCGGTGAAGGGGGCCCATCACCATGGCCACTGTCTCGTTCGACAAGGCGACCCGGATCTACCCGGGTTCCGAGAAGCCCGCCGTCGACGCTCTGGAGATCGACATCGCGGACGGCGAGTTCCTCGTCCTCGTCGGTCCCTCCGGCTGCGGCAAGTCCACCTCGCTCCGCATGCTCGCGGGGCTCGAGGACGTGAACGGCGGAGCCATCCGCATCGGCGACCGCGACGTCACGCACCTGCCGCCCAAGGACCGGGACATCGCCATGGTGTTCCAGAACTACGCGCTGTACCCGCACATGACCGTCGCCGACAACATGGGCTTCGCGCTCAAGATCGCCGGCGTCAACAAGGCCGAGATCCGCCAGAAGGTCGAGGACGCGGCGAAGATCCTCGACCTCACCGAGTACCTCGGCCGCAAGCCGAAGGCCCTCTCCGGCGGCCAGCGCCAGCGCGTCGCCATGGGCCGCGCCATCGTGCGCGAGCCCCAGGTCTTCCTCATGGACGAGCCGCTGTCGAACCTCGACGCCAAGCTCCGCGTCTCCACCCGTACGCAGATCGCCTCGCTCCAGCGCCGTCTCGGCATCACGACCGTCTACGTCACCCACGACCAGGTCGAGGCCATGACCATGGGCGACCGTGTGGCCGTGCTGAAGGACGGCCTGCTCCAGCAGGTCGACTCCCCGCGCAACATGTACGACCGCCCGGCCAACCTCTTCGTCGCCGGCTTCATCGGCTCCCCGGCCATGAACCTGGTCGAGGTCCCGATCACCGACGGCGGCGTGAAGTTCGGCAACAGCGTCGTCCCGGTCAGCCGCGAGGCCCTCTCGGCCGCCGCCGACAAGGGCGACCGCACGGTCACCGTCGGCGTCCGCCCGGAGCACTTCGACGTCGTCGAGCACAACGGCGAGGCCGCCACGGCGCTGTCGAAGGACACCGAGGGCGCCCCGGCCGGCCTGGCCGTGTCGGTGAACGTCGTCGAGGAGCTCGGCGCGGACGGTTACGTCTACGGCTCCGCCACGGTCGGCGACGAGCTGAAGGACCTCGTCGTCCGCGTCAGCGGTCGCGCCGTCCCGGAGAAGGGCGCCACCGTGCACGTCGTGCCGCGCGCGGGCGAGATCCACGTGTTCTCCACCTCGACGGGCGAGCGCCTGACCGACTGACCCGGGGGCCGGTCCCGCCGGACCGGCCGCCGCCGCCCGGCTCGGCCCGCCGCGAGGGGGTCGAACGCGCACCCCGCACCGGGTGAATTCACCCAGGTTGGCGAAGAGGGCCCCGCAGCCTGCTGCGGGGCCCTCTTCGTTGTCGACAAATACCCCGGCAGAGCGGTCATTTCGATACCTGTGCGTCAACACCGCACCCCGAAAACGGCGGTTCGCCATCCCCCGAACCAGTGACTAAATGTCGCCAAATCATTACCCCGCGCTACCCTCACTCGCGTGAAGCACTCCACCACGAACCCATCGACCCGGCGTGGCCGTGGCCCCGCCCGCCGGATCGGCCGCACCCTCGCCCTCGTCCTGCCTGTCGTCCTGGTGCTCTCCGGGACTCTCGCGGTCACCCGAGTCAACTGGTCGGGGAATCCCTCGAACTCGGTGCTCACCGCGTCCTCCGAGGACGTCTCCTCGCGAGCCGTCTCCCGCACGGCCCCGCAGGACGTCCTGCGCGACAAACTCCTCCTGGAGCTCCAGGAGAAGAACCCCGGTGTCGCCCTGACCCATCTCCAGCAGGCGGTGAACGGACGTCCCTCGCTCGCGAAGCACTGCGTCTCCATCGCCCGCGCCCTGGGCCGGGCCGCCGTCCGCGCCTACGGACCCACCCGGGCCCAGTCGTTCGCGCGCCCGGTGTGCGACACGTCGTTCGCCTCGGGGGTCGCGACCACCCGTTTCTGAGGTCACCCGCCCCCACCCCCGGGGGCGGTGCCGTGCCCCTCGGAGGCCACCGAGCGCCCTCCGAGGGGCACGGCACCCGCGGCCGGCCCCATGCCGGTCCGGTCGCCCCGGGCACGCCGCACGGGGCTCGCGCCCACGGCACCCCGCCCGCGCCCGCCGATCCGTCGAAGGCGGCGCGCACACCGCCGCGTACAGTTCGGCCATGACCGATCCGAACGCCGCGTCGCGCCCCGTTCAAGCCGTCGTCCTGGCCGGCGGCCAGGGCTCCCGGCTGCGCCCCTACACCGACGACCGGCCGAAGCCCATGGTCGAGATCCCCGGAACGGGCACGCCGATCATCGGGCACCAGCTGACCTGGCTCGCCGAGGAGGGCGTCACCGACGTCGTCGTCTCCTGCGGCCACCTCGCCGGGGTGCTGCAGACATGGCTGGACTCGACGGAACTCCCGGTCGAGGTCACGACGGTGGTCGAGACGGAGCCCCTCGGGCGCGGCGGCGGCCTCCGGTACGCCGCGGCCCACCTCCCGCACCCGGATCGCCCCTGGTACGCGACGAACGGTGACATCTGGACCCGCTTCTCGCTGCGCGACATGGCCGACTTCCACGCCGAGCGCGACGCGCTCGCGACCCTGGCGCTGGCCCGCCCGCGCATTCCCTGGGGCGCCGTCCGGACCGACGGCTTCGGGCACATCACGGACTTCATCGAGGCGCCGCCCTCGACGTTCGAGATCAACGCCGGCGTGTACGTCTTCTCGCCCGAGTTCACCGGGATGCTCCCCGAGCGCGGCGACCACGAGCGGACCACGTTCCCCCGTCTCGCCCGCGAGAGGCGACTGGCCGGGTTCCCGATCCCGCAGGGCGCCTACTGGCGTGCCATCGACACGGCCAAGGACCTCACGGAGGCGGCGAAGGAGCTTGCGGCCCTGGGCCGTTGAGCACCCAGCCCCGCCCGAGTGACCCGGCGGCCCGAGCGGCACGGCGGCACAGCAGCCCGGTGGCCCGGTCACACAGCAGCACGGCGGCCCGGTGGCCTGGTGACACGGCGACACAGCAGCCCGAGGGGCACGGCGGCCCGACGGCCCGGCGGCTCAGCAGCCCGGTGGCCCGGTGCCCTCGTGACACGGCGACACAGCAGCCCGAGGGGCACGGCGGCCCGGTGACACAGTGGCCCGGTCGCCATGCAGCCCGGCGGCACGGCAGCCCGGTGGCACGGCGCACCGTCGCCCGGCCCCTCAGCGGCCTGGCCCTCAGCCGCTCGATGACCCGATCACCCGGCCGTCCCCTCGGTCGCCCGACCGCCCGACCGCCCGGCCCCCCTCGGTGGCCCTGTCCGGTGCCCTGGTGGCCCAGCCGCCCGGTTGATCGGCCGCCCGGCCACCCGGTCGATCGCGAGCCTCCCCGCAGCCGCTGGGCGCCCGTCCTGCCGACGCCGTCCGGCTCTGCCCGCCCGGGCCCGCCGGAGAGCCGCTGAGCGCCACGAGTGGCCACGGGGGCCCACGGAGAGGGCACCGGGGGCCGCTGAACTCCCGTACGCGGCCTGGTCCGCCCGTACGCCGGCCCGGTTCGCCCGTACGCGGCCTGGTCCGCCCGTACGCCGACCCGGTTCGCCCGTACGCGGCCTGGTCCGCCCGTACGCCGACCCGGTTCGCCCGTACGCCAGCCCGGTTCGCCCGTACGCGGCCTGGTCCGCCCGTACGCCGGCCCGGGCCGCCGGGAGACGGCCCCGTCGGCCGTCGCCGCCGCCTCCGGCGCGCTGCACGCCGTCCCGACAGGCAGGGCCCCGCACGCGTCTGGTGCGGGGCCCTGCCCTGTCGCCTGTCCGGAGCCGGAGCTGGTGCCGGTGCCGGTGCCGCTGCCGCTGCCGCTGCCGGAGCAGGAGCAGGAGCCGGAACCGCTGCCGGAGCCGCTGCGGGTGCCGGAGCCGCTGCCGGTGCCGCTGCCGGAGCCGGCGCCGCTGCCGGAGCCGCTGCGGGTGCCGGAGCCGCTGCCGGTGCCGGTGCCGGCCTCCCCGCCGCGCGCGGCGGGGAGGATGGGGTCAGCCCAGCAGGCCGCCCACCAGGCCCGGCTGGCCGGTGGAGGAGGTGTCGCCGGGCGGGGCGCCGCCCGAGGAACCGGTGCCGCCGGTCGCCGTGCCTCCGCTGCTGGTCGGGCCCGCCGTGCTGGTGCTCGGTGCCTGGTTCGCGGGCGAGGACTGCTGCGGCGGCGCCTGGCCGCTGCCCTGGGTCTGGCTGGGCTGCTGCGCGGTGCCGGCCGTCGCTCCGGAGTCCCGGGTCGCGCCGGGCGTCGTCGCCGGCTGCGAGGGCGTCGAGGAACTGCGCTGCGTGGGCGACTCGGAGGCCGACGGGCTGGCCTTCTGCTGTCGCTTGCCGGGCGTCTCGGGGAGCGGGGAGCCGGGCAGTTCGTTGCGCGGGGCCTCGCCGGGACCGGGGACGACGACGCGGTCGGAGTCGCGGACGGCGCCGCCGAGCAGCGATCCCACCAGCAGGGTGATGCCGATGACGATGGCGGTGGCCAGCGCGCCGCGGCGCAGCACCCTGCCGCGCAGGTCCCAGATGTCCGCGCGCGGTCCGAGCGTCCGCCACGCCTCGCCGGCCAGGCGGCCGTCGACGGAGTAGACGGGGGCGCCCGCGATGATCAGCGGGGACCAGGCGGCGAGGTAGATGATGTCGGGCGCGTCGTAGGCGGGGACCGTCTTCCAGCTGACCGTGACGATGAGCGCGGCCGACAGCGCGGCGCCCACGACGGCGGCCACCCGCTGCCAGAGCCCGAGGATCGTGAGGACGCCGACGATGACCTGGAAGAAGGCGATGACGAGGCCGGAGCCCACGGGGTGCTGGAGGGCGAACTGCCGCAGCGGCTCGGCGACTTCCCACGGGTGCAGCGTGTTCAGCCACTTCACCATGGAGCCGCGTTTGCCGCCGTCGAAGTACACCGGGTCGCAGAGCTTGCCCATGCCGGCGTAGACGGAGATGAAGCCGAGGAAGACGCGCAGCGGGAGCAGCACGACGCCGAGGTTCATCCGGCGGTTGGGATGGTAGGCGTGACGGGCCGGATCGGACTCGCCGCGCCGGACGGGGGTGCCGGTCCCCGTGCCGTCGAGGTCGTCGTCCTCGAAGTCGGTGTCCGTGAAGGCGGGTTCGTCGTAGGCGCCGGTCACGGTGCGCATCTGCGGGAGCAGCCGCTGCTCCTCGCCGACGGGGGCGCGCTGGCTGCCGACGAGGGGCGTCTCGACGGTCTCGACGGTCAGGTCGCCCGCGTAGCCCGGCTGTTCGCCGATGCGCGGGATGACCTGGGTCGCACCGGCGTCGGCGGTCGGCGCGGCGCCGTGGCCGACGCCCGCGCTCCGTACGGCCTGGAGCAGCCGGTGCGCGCCGGTGTCGTCCGGCGCGGACTTCCCGCTCCAGACGACGGGGGCGCGGCGGCGGGCGGCGGGGCCGGCCCCGCCCGCTCTGCCCGGCGAACCGGCGGCGGGGAACCGCGCGGTGGCATCGGAGCTCAAGTGCCGTGCGACGCGCGCGGATTGCCCCCGAGACGCGGCACCTAGCTGAACGCGGAAGCTCGCATGATTGACGATGACCTGCGCCGGATCGCTCGGCACCTTCACCATGCTCAGCGCGGGAGCGTCGTCGAATCCCGACGAGCGGTCCCCCGTGGGTGTGCGGGGTGTTCTGGTGTCCACACTCATCTAACCGAGTGACGTGTGTTTAGGACACTGCTTTGACCGCGCCGATCTGTCCGGACCGCGTCAAGGTCGTCCCGAACCTCCGGGTCGTCCCGGGAGGGTGACCCCCGGGACGTTTGTTCAGGCGCGCCGCCGGGATGCCTCGTACAGCACGACGCCCGCCGCGACGCCGGCGTTCAGCGACTCGCCGCCGCCGGGCATCGGGATGCGCACCCGGAAGTCGCAGGTCTCGCCGACCAGTCGGGACAGCCCCTTGCCCTCGCTGCCGACGACGATGACGACGGGTCCGCCGAGCGCCTCCAGGTCCCCGACCTCGACTTCGCCGTCCGCGGCGAGCCCGACGACGACGAGCCCGGCCTTCTTGTACGACTCCAGGGCGCGCGTCAGGTTGGCGGCGCGGGCGACGGGCGTGCGGGCGGCGGCACCGGCGGACGTCTTCCAGGCACCGGCGGTCATGCCGGCCGCGCGCCGCTCGGGCACGACGACGCCGTGGCCGCCGAACGCGGAGGCGGAACGGACGACGGCGCCCAGGTTGCGCGGGTCGGTCACCCCGTCGAGGGCGACGATCAGCGGGTCCTGGCCCTCGTCGTACGCGGCGGCGGCGAGGTCCTCGGGGTGCGCGTACTCGTACGGCGGGACCTGGAGGACGAGACCCTGGTGGTTGAGTCCGTTGGTCATGCGGTCCAGCTCGGGCCGCGGGGCCTCCATCAGGTGGATGCCGCCGCGCTCGCCCGCCAGCTGGAGCGCCTCGCGGACGCGCTCGTCGTTGTCGATGAACTGCTGGACGTAGAGCATCGAGGCGGGGACGCCCTCGCGCAGTGCCTCGACGACGGAGTTGCGCCCGACGACCATCTCGGAGGAGCTCTTGCCGCCGCGGCCCCGGGGGGCCGGCTTGCGGACGAGCTGCTTGGCCTTGGCGTTGGCGACGCGGTTCTTCTTGTGGCCCTTGCGCATCTCCGCGGGCGGGGTGGGGCCCTTGCCTTCCAGGCCCCGGCGCCGCTGGCCGCCACTGCCGACCTGCGCGCCCTTCTTGCCGGACATGCGGCGGTTGTTAGCGGCCATGACCTACCTGTCTGTGTGAGGCGTGCGTGTGTACGTCTATGCAGTGTGCCGCCCGGAGGCCCGGGCGGCACAATCGATCAAGGTCGAGGGTGGCCGGCCGGGCCGGCGGAGCGGGTGCCGCTCAGCGCGGCCGGCGCGTGCTCAGCGGGGACCGAGCGTCCACCGGGTCCCCTGCGGGCTGTCCTCGATGACCAGGCCGGACTGGTTGAGCTGGTCGCGGATGGCGTCCGCGGTGGCCCAGTCCTTGCGGGTGCGGGCGGCCTCGCGCTGGTCGAGCACCATGCGCACGAGGGTGTCGACCGCGCCGTGCAGGTCGTCGCCGCGGTCGCTCTCGCCGGCCCAGTGCGGGTCGAGCGGGTCGAGCCCGAGGACGCCGAGCATGGCGCGCACCTCGGCGAGGCGGGCGACGGCGGCGTCCTTGTCGTCGGCGGCCAGCGCCGAGTTCCCCTGGCGGACGGTCGTGTGCACGATGGCGAGGGCCTGCGGAACGCCGAGGTCGTCGTCCATGGCCTCGGCGAAGGCGGGCGGGACCTCGGCGGACGGCTCGACGACGCCCCCCGCCTTCTCGACGACCCGCTGCACGAAGCCCTCGATGCGCGCGAACGCCGACTCGGCCTCGCGCAGGGCCTCCTCGCTGTACTCGATCATCGAGCGGTAGTGCGGGGTGCCGAGGTAGTAGCGCAGCACGATGGGGCGCCACGCCTTGACCATCTCGGAGACGAGGACCGAGTTCCCGAGGGACTTCGACATCTTCTCGCCGCTCATGGTGACCCAGGCGTTGTGCACCCAGTACGCCGCGAACGCGTCGCCGAAGCCCTTGGCCTGGGCGATCTCGTTCTCGTGGTGCGGGAAGATCAGGTCGATCCCGCCGCCGTGGATGTCGAAGGCGCCGCCGAGGTACTTGTGGGCCATGGCGGAGCACTCCAGGTGCCAGCCGGGGCGGCCCCTGCCCCACGGCGTCTCCCAGCTCGGCTCGCCGGGCTTCACGGCCTTCCACATCGCGAAGTCGCGCGGGTCCCGCTTGCCGGTCTCGCCCTCGCCCGAGGGCTGGAGCAGGTGGTCGAGCTCCTGGTTGGAGAGCTGGAGGTAGCCGGGGAAGGAGCGCACGTCGAAGTAGACGTTCCCCTCCGCGGCGTACGCGTGGCCGCGCTCGATCAGACCGCGCATCATCTCGATCATCTCGGGGATGTGCCCGGTCGCGCGCGGCTCGTAGGTGGGCGGCAGGCAGCCGAGGGCGGCGTAGCCGTCGGTGAAGGCGCGCTCGTTCTCGTAGCCGATGGACCACCAGGGGCGGCCCTGGTCGGCCGACTTGGCGATGATCTTGTCGTCGATGTCCGTGACGTTCCTGATGAACGTCACGTCGTGGCCGCGGTAGGCGAACCAGCGGCGCAGGATGTCGAAGTTGAGGCCGGAGCGGATGTGCCCGATGTGCGGTGCGGCCTGCACGGTGGCGCCGCAGAGGTAGATCGAGACGCAACCCGGCACGAGCGGGGTGAAGTCACGGATCTGCCGGGCGCTGGTGTCGTACAGGCGAATGGTCACCACTCCAGGGTAGTGGGCGCCGGGCAGTGCCCCGCGCCCCTTCCCCCGCAAGGGCGCGGATTCGTGACATACCGGGGCCGTCGCCCGTGCGGGGTGCGCCGCGCACCCCGCACGGGCCGCACCGCACTCCCCCCGAGAGCCCGGCGGGACACCGTCGCCGGGGCCGGCCGCGGGAGCGGTTCCGCCCCGGCGGTCGCCGCTCCCGGGCGGGGCCGGCCGCCCCGCCCGGGCCGGTGCGCTCGGGCCGGTGCGCTCGGAGCCCCAGGGGCCGGGAGGGGGCGGCGGGGGCGATCCGGAGGTCAGGCCGTCCGGACGACCAGGGCGGTGGCGACCGCCATCAGCCCCTCGTCGCGGCCCGGGAAGCCGAGGCCGTCGGTCGTGGCGCCGGAGACGGACACCGGGGCGCCCACGGCGTCGGAGAGGATCTTCTGCGCCTCGTCCCGTCTCCTGCCGATCTTCGGGCGGGGCCCGACGACCTGGACCGCGACGTTGCCGACGGTGAAGCCGGCCGCGCGGACGATCCGGGCCGCCTCCGTCAGCAGGACGACGCCCGACGCCCCCGACCACTCGGGCCGTCCGGTGCCGAAGTGGGCGCCGAGGTCGCCGAGGCCGGCCGCGGAGAACAGCGCGTTGCAGGCGGCGTGCGCGACGACGTCGGCGTCCGAGTGCCCGGCGAGCCCGGGCCCCTCGCCCTCCCAGCGCAGGCCCGCGCACCAGAGTTCGCGGCCCTCCTCGAAGGCGTGGATGTCGGTGCCGATCCCGACCAGCGGGAGCACCGGGGCCGGGGCCGCGGCCCGCTCGCTCGGTGCCTCAGAACCCATCGTTCAGCCTCCGTCGGGCGAGGACCGCCTCCGCGAGGACCAGGTCCAGCGGGCGGGTCACCTTGAACGCCTCCTCGTGGCCGGGCACGACGACGACCCGCAGCCCCAGCCGCTCGACCATGCTCGCGTCGTCCGTCACCTCGTCGCCGACGCTCTCGTGGGCGCGGACGAGCGTCGCGCGGTCGAAGCCCTGGGGCGTCTGCACGGCCCGCAGCCGTGCGCGGACGGGGGTGGCCGTGACCGGCTCGGGTTCCCCGGCGACGGCGGCGGGCTCGACCTCCTTGACGGTGTCGGCGAGCGGCAGCGCCGGCACGACGGCGGGGGCTCCGTCCCGTACGGCCTCGATGACGGCGTCGACGGTGTCGACGGGCACGAGCGGGCGGGCCGCGTCGTGCACGAGGACGATGTCGATGCCGGGCGGCAGCGCGTCGAGCCCGCACCGCACGGACTCCTGGCGGCTCTCCCCGCCGGGGACGACCAGGAAGTCGGTGCGGTCCGGCAGTGCGTGCGCGTCCAGCAGCGACTTCACCTCGGCCGCGCCGTCGGGCGGCGCCACGACGACGACCAGGGAGACCGCGCGGGAGGCGGCCATCGCGCGGGCCGCGTGGATGAGCATGGGCGTTCCGTTGAGCGCGCGCAGCGCCTTCGGGGCGCCCGGACCAAGGCGTACACCGCGTCCGGCGGCCGGAATCACTGCGGCGGTACGGGACCCCGACGGCGCGGGGAGCGAAACGTCAGACATCGGTTCCTGTCAGGTTTGTGTGCTCGACCGGTATGGGTATGGCCTGGTGAGTACCCCCGCTCGGCGAGCCGGGGGAGTGCCGGGCGCGACGCCTTGACCGGGGACCCTTCCGTGACATCCGGTCGAGTCGGCTGCCGGGCACATCGAGTATCGGACAAGCCGGTGCAGCGGGGGAAAGCCGATGCCGGGTGAGTTCCGGTGGAGCGGGAGACCGCGGGTACGGACATGCCGCAGTGCCCGGCGACAGCAAGGGCGTCATCGGGCACCGCGGCATTCATTGCGCAGTTGCGCGGGCTTGTGCGTGCGTCAAGACGGCGGGCGTCTCGGCGACTGAGCCGGCGTCAGGACGCGAGGACCTCGTCCAGCAGGGCCTCGGCCTTGTCCTCGTTGGTGTTCTCCGCGAGGGCGAGTTCACTCACCAGGATCTGGCGCGCCTTGGCGAGCATGCGCTTCTCGCCGGCGGACAGACCGCGCTCGCGCTCACGACGCCACAGGTCACGCACGACTTCCGCGACCTTGATGACATCGCCGGAGGCGAGCTTCTCCAGATTTGCCTTGTAGCGACGCGACCAGTTCGTGGGCTCCTCGGCATACGGCGCGCGCAGCACTTCGAAGACCCGGTCCAGCCCGTCCTGACCGACCACATCACGCACGCCGACGAACTCCGCATTGTCCGCTGGCACACGTACCGTCAGGTCGCCCTGGGCGACCTTCAGCACCAAGTAGGTCTTGTCCACGCCTTTGATCTGACGAGTTTCGATGGCCTCGATCAGCGCGGCCCCGTGATGGGGATAGACCACGGTGTCGCCAACCTTGAACGTCATGTGACAGGTACCCCTTCCGTGGCTATCCAGAGTAACACGGATACGGCGTCTTCTGAATGACGTTTTCGCAGGTCAGGGCATATCTCGGGGCTTGACAACGGTGACACGAACGTGCTGCGAGGGGCGAGCGGAAGAGGGTATGCGCAGGTGGGAGCGGCTGTCCAGGCGGAGTGAAACGCGTACGTTACACACGTCCGAGAGCGCCGACCAGGGTCTGAACATCCCGTTTTGTCCGGCCTCAGGAGCGCGACTTCCGCTACTCCGTTCGATGTCCGACGTCACATGCGCGCCGAATCCCGAATTGATCAAGACCTTCGGTGATCCGGCGGGGGATGCCGCGATCATCGGACCGGGAAGGCCGGAGTTCCGGCATCGTGATCGTTTTTCCGGGCGGCCCGGCATTCCCTCCGCTAAATGCGCGGGGCCCGCCGCATGGACGTTATGTGAATGACGGACGAGAGCGCGATCAAAGTAGCCGACGCCCGGCTCGGGCGGGACCCGGGGCAACGGGGCGCACACACGGCGCAGGGAAGTCTCGCGGGCGCGTACGGCCCGCGTACGGCCGGGCCGGGCACCGCCCGGCGGGGCAAAGTCGGGCCCTTGGGGAGGGTCGGGTGCGGTCGTCCGGGAACGGATCGGTAACCTAAGGCCGCTGACAGACCCTTAGGGCGGCTTTACACAGGAGTCGCCCTGCTTCGCCCACGTTCAAGGAGTTGCCGCCGCCGTGAGCAGCAGCCTTCGACGCGGCGCCTCCGCCGCCGCCGTCCTCGCGTTCTCGATCGCCTCGCTCGCCGCGTGCGGTGCGGGCAGCAACGCCCAGACGTTGGAGGTCAAGCCGGACAACGCGGCCACCTCCGTGGGCGAGATCAAGATCCAGAACGCGCTCGTCATCACCCAGCCCGACGTCAAGGCCACCGGGCCCGCGGTCATCTCCGCGACCGTGTTCAACAGCGGCAGCGAGCCCCAGACCCTCGACTCGATCGCGGTCGAGGGCGGCGGCACGGCCCAGATCACGCCCGCCGGCGGCAAGGGCAAGCTGACCGTCCCGGCCGGCGGCTCCGTCGTGCTCGGCGGCAAGGGCAACGCCTCCGCGGCGCTGGCCAACCCCGGCGACATCCTGAACGGCAGCGCCCAGAAGGTCACCTTCGGCTTCAGCACGACGGGCGACGTGAGCCTGCGCGCCTTCGTCGTCCCGGCCGAGAGCTACTTCACCAAGTGGGGCCCGAGCGACATGCCCGCGGCGCCCGGCGCGTCGGCGGAGTCCTCCGCCTCGCCGTCCGACTCCGCCACGGGCTCCCCGTCGGCGTCCGCGTCGGACCAGCCCGCCGACGGTGCGTCGGCGTCCGCCACGGCCACCTCCTCGGCGTCGGCGGGGCAGTGACCGTCCGCGGGACCGGGTGACCCGCACGCCGGGCGGCCCGCACGGTGCGCGTCGCTCGCGGGCGGTCGCGGGCGGTCGCGGGCACCGGACCGTACCCGTGAGCGGAGAAGGGCGGGACCCCCTCGGGTCCCGCCCTTCTCCCGTCCGGCGGTCCCTGCCCGGCCGGCCTACGGCTCGAACTTGTAGCCGAGACCGCGCACCGTGACCAGGTAGCGGGGCGCTCCGGGGTCCGGCTCGATCTTCGCGCGCAGGCGCTTCACGTGGACGTCGAGCGTCTTGGTGTCACCGACGTAGTCGGCCCCCCAGACCCGGTCGATGAGCTGCATCCGGGTCAGCACCCGGCCGGCGTTGCGCAGCAGCATCTCCAGCAGGTCGAACTCCTTCAGCGGCAGGTCGACCTTGGAGCCGGAGACGGTGACCACGTGACGGTCGACGTCCATGCGCACGGGACCGGCCTCCAGGGCGGCCGGGGTGACCTCCTCGGGCTCGCCGCGGCGGCGCAGGACGGCCCGGATGCGGGCGACCAGCTCCCGCGAGGAGAACGGCTTGGTGACGTAGTCGTCGGCTCCTATTTCGAGACCCACGACCTTGTCGATCTCGCTGTCCTTGGCGGTCACCATGATCACCGGGACGTTGGAGCGGCCGCGCAGCTGGCGGCACACCTCGGTGCCGGGCAGGCCCGGCAGCATCAGGTCGAGGAGAACGAGGTCGGCGCCGTTGCGCTCGAACTCGTCGAGTCCGTCGGGCCCGGTGGTCGCGATGGCGACCTCGAAGCCCTCCTTGCGGAGCATGTACGACAGGGCGTCGGAGAAGGACTCCTCGTCCTCGACGACGAGCACACGGGTCACGGAAGGACCTCCGGGGCAGGAAGCGGTTCGTACGGGGAAGTGACGGTGGTCGTCCCGTCGGGCTGTCCGGTCTCGTCCTCTTCGTCGAGGCCGGGCATGGGGTGATCGTTCGCGCGGTCGCGGGCCGCGTTCGCCTCCGGCAGCCGCAGGGTGAACGTGGAGCCCTGACCCTCGGTGCTCCACACCGTGACCTCCCCGCCGTGCGAGGCGGCCACGTGCTTGACGATGGCCAGCCCGAGGCCCGTGCCACCGGTGGCGCGGGAGCGGGCGGGATCGACGCGGTAGAAGCGCTCGAAGACGCGCTCCTTGTCCTTCTCCGAGATGCCGATGCCCTGGTCCGTCACGGCGATCTCCACGTGCTCCCCGCCGGGCGCGGTCACCCGGCGGGCGGCTATGCCGACGCGGGTGCGGGCGGGCGAGTAGTTGACCGCGTTCTCCACGAGGTTGCCCAGGGCGGCGGCGAGCTGGCCGCGGTTGCCCCAGATGCTGAGGTCGGCGGTGCCGCCGGCGGCCATGGTGATCTGCTTGGCGCCGGCCTGGTGCCGGCAGCGGTCGATCGCCTCGGCGACCAGTTCGTCCACCCGGACCGGCTCGGCGTCCTCCAGCGGATCGTCGTTCTGCACCCGCGACAGGTCGATGAGCTCCTGCACGAGGTTGGTGAGCCGGGTGGCCTCTATCTGCATGCGGCCGGCGAAGCGCTCCACGGCCTCCGGGTCGTCCGAGGCGTCCATGACGGCCTCGGAGAGCAGCGAGAGGGCCCCGACCGGGGTCTTGAGCTCGTGGCTGACGTTCGCCACGAAGTCACGGCGCACGGCCTCGATGCGCCGGGCCTCCGTCAGGTCCTCCACCAGCAGGAGCACCAGGCGGGAGCCGAGGGGGGCCACCCGCGCGGAGACCGCGAGGGCGTCGCCCCGGCCGGTCCCCCGCCGCGGGAGATCCAGTTCGACCTGGCGTATCTCCCCGTCGCGCCGGGTGTCCCGCGCCATGTGGAGCATCGGTTCGACGGCGAGTTTGCCGCCGCGTACCAGTCCGAGCGCGTACGCCGCCGAACTGGCCTTGACCACGGCGTCCGCCTCGTCGAGTACGACCGCCGACGACCTGAGCACCGAGAGCACCGTGTCGACGCCCGGCGGAAGCACCGGGTCGGTGTGCAGGGAGGTGCGGGTGGGGCGGTTCTGGTCGCGCTCGCTCCAGCGGAACGCCAGCATGGCGATGACACCGGTGAGCACTCCGGCGATCGCTGCCGCTGCGGCGACCGCCGCGTTCACGTCCATGCATCAAGGTTAGGCACGCCGTCGCTCCTGGCCACAGCCATCCGTGTGCGAGCTCGAACACTCGTCGCCCAGAGTTCACCCTGGAGCCAGGAGTGGTTCATTTGGGGTGCCGGAAACGGACGCGTACGAGCCGGAACGTGGGAGCGTGGGGTTCACGGGTCCCGTCCGCCGTCCGCCAGCCGGCCGGACCAGGCCGGTCCCGGACCCCGGACCCCCAGGAAAGCTGACGTAAGAGAGGGACACCCACATGCGTGACGCGTATCACGAGGAACTGGACTCGATCGGCGACGGCCTGGTCGAGATGGCCCGGCTCGTCGGGTCGGCGATCGGGCGCGCCACGACTGCCATTCTCGACTCCGACCTGAAGCTGGCCGAGACCGTCATCGCGGCCGACCAGAAGGTGGACGACCTCCAGCACGAGCTGGAGGCCCGAGCGATAGCCCTGCTGGCCCGCCAGCAGCCGGTCGCCACCGACCTGCGCATCGTGGTCACCTCGCTGCGGATGTCGGCGGACCTGGAGCGCTCCGGCGACCTGGCCCAGCACGTGGCCAAGCTGGCGCGGCTGCGCTTCCCGGAGAAGGCGATCCCGCACGACCTGCACGCCACGATCCTGGAGATGGGCCAGCTCGCCCAGCGCCTGATGGCGAAGGCCGCCGAGGTCATCATCACCAAGGACGTCGACCTGGCGCTCCAGCTGGAGCAGGACGACGACGAGATGGACCTGCTGCACCGCACGCTCTTCCAGCACCTGCTGGACGACAAGTGGAAGCACGGCATCGAGACCGCGGTCGACGTCACCCTGCTCGGCCGCTACTACGAGCGCTTCGCCGACCACGCGGTGTCCGTCGCCAAGCGCGTCGTCTACCTGGTCACGGGCGAGCACGCGAACGAGCTCCAGCCGGACATCCAGCCCGACATCCAGCCGGCCACGGGCGTGGAGGGGGTCTAGGTCCTCCGGCCGGGGCGCGCGATCCACGCCCGGGGCGCGCAACAAGCCCCCGTGCGCTGTTGGTGCGCCGGGCGGCGTGGGCAGGAGAGGGGCGAACAGGGGCCGCGCGACGCCGTCCGCCGCCCGTCTTTCGTGGCTGAAGGAGGGACCCATGGCCGAATCGCCCGGCACGCCCGATCCCACGCAGGAACGTGACACCCGGCAGCCCGCCGAGGCGAGGCGCCTTCCGCTGGTCGGCGCCTGCGGGTGCGGCTCCGGCTGCGGCTGCGGCTGCCAGTCGGGCAATCCGTGCCAGTGCGGCTGACCGTGCCGGTACGCCGTGTGGGGCTCCGCCGATCCGGCGGGGCCCCACACGTGCCCGCGCCGCCCGCCCGGACGCCTCGCCGCTCCACGCCACTCCCGGACCCGGGGGCGGGTCGGGACGGCGAGGCGTCCGGGCGGGCGGGCGCGTCCTCCCGGACGTGTCAGGTGGCCGGTTCCGTCGGCACCTCCGCCCAGACCGTCTTGCCCACCGGGTGCCGCGGTGTCCAGCCCCAGCGCACGGCCAGGACGTCCACCAGCAGCAGACCCCGTCCCGACTCCCCGTCGGGGTGAGCCGCGGGCGCGGCGGCGGGCGGCCGGCGCGCACCGGCCGCGTCGCAGACCTCGATCCGCACGAGGCCCGCCTCCGCGTCCAGGCCGAGCAGGAGCCGGCAGCCGCGCCCGGGGACGTGCCCGTGCCGCACGGCGTTCGCGGTCAGCTCGCCGACGACGAGGGCCACGGCGCAGGACGCGTCGGACTCCGGCGGATACCCCCGCTCCCCCATCCACCGCACGGCGAGACGCCGGGCGGACCGGGCGCCGCGCGCCGAGGAGGCGAACGGGACGGCCAGCACCCCGGCGATCCCGTCCCCGTCCCGGTCACGGTCCGCACCCGCACCCGCACCCGCACCCGCACCCGACGCAGGCTCCTCGTCCGAGGTGGTCGTTCCTGTCAGCACAGCGTGTCCGTCCTTGCCGTCGCCCCTGAGCCGCCCCGCGCCGTACGCGAGTCGTCACGTTCCGTACTCAAGGGTCGGCGCACACCCCTACGCTCGACAGGTGACAGAGCCTTACCTTTCGGTTCGTAAGGAACGGAAGTGACGCCTTGGCCAACGGAATCGACCCCAGTACGTCGATGGCGGCGCTCTTCGGCGCACGCGTACGCCGACTCCGTACGGACGCGGGCCTGACCCAGGCGGAACTGGGCCGCAGGACGCACGTGGTGAGCACCAGGATCACCCAGGTCGAACGGGCCTCCGGGGCGAAACCCACGCTGGAGCTGGCACGCGCCCTCGACGCGGCGCTCGGCGCGGACGACCTTCTGGTCGAGCTGTGGCCGTACGTGTACCGGGAGGCGTTTCCGGACTGGTCGCGGAAGTTCATCGAATTGTCCGGGCAGGCGGCTTCCATCAGTCAGTACGCGGCACACGTGGTCCCGGGACTCTTGCAGACGGAGGCATATGCGCGTGCGGTGCTGAGTCTCGACGTACTCCTCAGCGGCGAGGAGCAGTTGGAGGAACGCGTGGCCGCCCGGCTGGGCAGACAGGAACGTCTGCGTTCTGCCGACCGACCGGTCCTGTGGGTCGTGCTGGACGAGGCCGTCCTGCGACGTCCGATCGGCGGACCGCAGGTGATGCGGGAGCAACTGGCCCAACTGCTCGCCGCGGCAGGCACACCCCACGTCGAGGTGCAGGTTCTGCCGTTCGATCAGGGCGGACACGAGGCAATGGGCGGGTCACTAACCGTCCTGGCGCTTCCGGACGGAACATCAGCGGCGTACACGGAGGGCGCCGACTACGGCCAGCTCATCGAGGAAACGGCCCATGTCAGCCGCTACACCGTGATTTACGATCGCCTGCGGGCGGCGGCTCTGCCGCCGCTCATGTCGCTCGACATGATCCGGTCCGCGATGGAGGGCACCTACCGTGGCGCGAATATCCCGTCTCGAACGGAACGACGCAGAGTGGCGCAGGAGCAGTTACAGCAATCAGGCGGGAGGGGACTGCGTGGAGGTGCTGGACGGAGTCCCCGGCATCGTCCCCGTGCGTGACAGCAAGGTGCCGCACGGGCCGTCGATCCCCTTCTCCGAGGGCGTCTGGGCGCTGTTCGTCGGTGAGTTGAGGAGCGGGACGCACCGCCTCTGACGTCACCGGGGTCCGGTCGCGGGCCGCCGTGCGGGATCGCCGGACCCCCGTCCACGGGGGACCGGTGGCCCGCCGGCCCCCTTGAGAACCGGGCCGTCGGGCCTGCCGGCCTTCCGGCTGCGCCGGACGCCGCTGCCGCTTCCCCGCCGCACGCCCGAACCGCCCCTCGGGGAAGGGGACGTTCCCGCACGGGTGGTTCACCCGTTCCAGACCTGCGACGGCTGCAAACGCGCCTTCCGTGCTCCGGCGCCGGGTCCCTGCCGGGACTGCCGGCCCCCGGCCTCCTGCCCACGGTCCGCTGACGTCCCGCCGGGCGGGCGGGCGTTCACCTCTTCTCCCACCATGCGAGGGCAACCGTTCACGTGTCCCGAGGGTCTGTTGGGGTGACGCCGCCACGGCGTGGAGCGCGCGGCTGCGTGCGCACCGCCGCGGGCGTGCGGCGGGACCACCCGGGGACACGGCAGGACGACACGGGAGTGTGAACGGCATGGGACGGCGACGAATCCTCGCGGCGTGCGCGACGGCGCTGGCGGTGACCGGCGGGGCACTGGCGACGGTTCCCGCGCAGGCGGCACCCGCCGCGGGCTCGGCAGCGGCCCGCGCGGGCGACCTCGACGGCGACGGCTTCGGTGACCTCGCGGTCGGCTCCCCGAGCGGCACGATCGCGGGGTACGCGAAGGCGGGTTACGTGTCGGTGATGTACGGCACCGCACAGGGCGTACGCACCACCCGCCACAAGGGCATCACCCAGCGCACGGCGGGCATCCCGGGGACGCCCGAGGCGGGCGACCGGTTCGGTTCCGCCGTGGCCGTCGGCGACGTGGACGGCGACGGCTATGCGGACCTGGTCATCGGCGCGGGCGGCGAGGCGATCGGCACGGTCAAGGGCGCCGGCTCGGTCACCGTCGTCTTCGGCGCGAAGGGCGGACTGGGCAACGACGCGATCGCCTTCCACGCACCCACCCCGACCGCCCGCCAGGGCTTCGGCGACCGCATCGCCGTCGGCGACTTCGACCACGACGGCCGCGACGACATCGCCGTCGCGGCCGGCACCAAGGTGCAGGTGGTCAAGGGCGCCGCCAAGCTGCGCGACACGGCCAAGCCCGCGATGAAGGCGTTCACCCCGCCCGGTGGCGGCGCCGGCACGGGTCAGATCGCCGCGGCGGACGTGAACGGCGACGGGTACACCGACCTCGCCACCGTGGCGTACTTCGACGACCCGGCGGACGAGGGCACCCTCGGTGTCCTCGCCGGTTCCGCGACGGGCCTCACCACCAAGGCGCTCGGCAAGACGGGGCTCCCCTTCGCCGGCTACAGCGTGGTGGCCGGGGACATCACCGGCGACGGCAGGGACGACCTCGTCATCGACACCGGCTTCTCGGACGGCCCGGACGACTTCCTGCTCCGGATGTACCCCGGCACCGCCACGGGGCTGGGCGCCGGAGTCGCCTACGGAGGCCCGGCACAGCCCGGCCGGGCGACCCGGCTCGCCGACTTCGACGGCGACGGCCACGCCGACCTGGTCACCGCCGACACCGGCGCACCCGACCCGGACGGCTTCAACAACGCGGGCGCGGTGACGGTCGTGAAGGGCACCGACTCGGGCCTCGACGCGGCGCACCAGCAGACCATCACCCTGAACACACCGGGCGTGGCCGGGGCGAGCGAGGGCAACGACCTCTTCGGCGCGGCGGTGACGGCGGGCGACTACGACGCGGACGGCAAGGCCGACCTCACGGTGGGCGCCCCCGGCAAGTACCTGGGCACCGGCGCGGTCAGCGTCATCCCGGGCTCCCCCACCGGCCCGACCGGCACGAACTCCATCCTCGTCAACCCCGAGTACCTGAACCACCCCCCGGTCAAGGCCGCCTTCGGCTCGGCCCTGGGCGCAACGACCCGCCCCTGACGGGCCCCCGAGACCGAACCCCGGCGCCGCCTCCGGTTCAGCCCCCGGGCCCCGGCGGCGCCGGCCCGGTTCGGGACCAGCGTCCAGGCACCGGAGCCGGCTCCCCTGTCCGGGCGTCGGCTCCCACGTCATGGGCGCCGACTCCCGTTCGGGCTCCGGCTCCTCCGTCCGGGCTTCGGCTCCGGTTCGGGCCCAAGTCCACGAGCAGGCGGCGTCGTTCGCGCCAACTACAGCCTTGCTGTTGCGACTTCGACACGTCCAGCGCCGCCCGGTCCGGGCTTCCGTGCGATCCGAGGCCCGAACAGACACGGCGCGACCGCAGACGGGGACGGGACGCCGGGGCCCGGGCAGGGCCGGAGCGGGCGACGGCCGGGGCGGGTTGGGCCGGAGTGGCTCGGTGTGGCTCGGGACGGGTCGGAGCACGCCTAGAACCTCCCCGTCCACCACGCGGCGTCGAGGCTGTGCGCGGGAACCACCTTCGCTCTCGCCAGAATCTTCGCGTCGAGGGGGAGGACGAGGGCACGCAGTTCACGCGCGCTCCGGGGCGGCAACGCCCGCAGCACGACAGCCAGGTGCCCACGGAAGTCCACGCCGTAGCAACCGCACGCTCGGACGGAACACCCGGAGTCCTCCATCTGGTCGAGGAGGTGCCGGAGCGGTCCGTGGGCCAGGGTCCGCCAGTGCCAGAACGCCTCTTCCACGGACTCGGGCCAGAAACGCGCCCGTTCCAGCCGCCGCAGATCAGCCGTGCACGATCCGGAGAGTCCGTGAATCGAGGGATACCGGCGCCTCATCGGGCGGCGGCTGGGTATCTCGCCCCGCAGGGCGGAGGGGCGCCTACGCGGCACGAGCCCTTCGTCTGTCGTTCATGCCAGGAGCATGGCCGGGCAAGCGCCGCGCCGCAACGGCATATTCGGGGCCGTCTGCTCAGCTCACAGGGCGTCGATCCGCCAGGCGATCACGCCGGTTGCCCCTGTGGCGCCGTCGACGTCGATGTGGATCGGCCGGTCCGCGGAGATGCGCTGCTGAACCACTGACGCATCGCAGGGCACCGTGGTCCTGGAGCCGGCGGTCGCGGGCACGAACGCCAACCGCGCGCTCCCGCTCCCCGCACACACCGGGTTGAGCCGGTAGGTCTTTCCTCTGCCGAGCGCGGGCTCGGTGTGGATACCGTCGGTCACGCGTTCCACGCCGGCCTCGACCAGTGTTCCGCCCCGACCTGCGTCGAGGGCCGATTGAGCCCGCGCGGTGAGCTTTTTCTCCGTCAGCCGAGGTGCCGTGCGGGGAGCGACCGGAGATGGCGGTGAGCTTTTCGCCGGGCGGTCCCCACCACTTCCCGACGTCGTGCACGAGCTGAGCACGCAACACAACAACAGCGACGCAGCAGTGGCAGCGCCGGCCCATGCGCGCCGTGAACCGATGCCCATGTGACACCTTCGCGGTGGACCGCCCCCGTGGCGATCGAACGTCTGGACACTAGACGGGACGACATCTGCGCAACAAGAGCATGATCGATGTCCTGAGGAGAATGTGAGCCTGGCCGTCGATCGGCGCCCCTGGCCTCGAAAGGGCGGCCCGGGACCCGAGAAGGGGCGGAGCGCTGTCGGGCAAGCACATCAGGGCCCTCGCCGACTACCCCGGCCACTCGGCCCCAGGGCTGACGCTCCGCGTGTACGCGCGTCTGATGCCGACGAGCCAAGAGCGCACCCGCAATGCCGTGGCCGCCGCCTTCGCCCCGGCCCGGGCCGCTGGTCGTCGTTGGTCGTCATTGGCCACTGCCGGGCAACCTCGGACGACCCAGAGACGGCACAACCTCGACCCGCTTGACCGACGCCCGGGATCGGCGAGGAGCGTGAGTTCTGCCGATGTCTACGATGCAGGCCATGGGGGCAACTGATTCCGCACCGTTCATACGCGCTTGTTGGCTCTCATGGCTCGCCGTTGAGTCGGCCGACCAGGCGGAAGTGGTCAAGGCTCTCGGTTTGGCGGACATACGGGAGACCACCTGGACCGACGGCGTGGAACTCATCGACGAGGTGGCGCACGACGAGGAGGAACCGTTCTCCACCGTCGTCGTCACTCCACCCATCCAGGGATGGATTCTGGTCGTCGGACCGTACTTCGGGCTGCCCTACTCACAACAAACTGCGCATGTCACCGACCTGTGCCGACACCTGAGCGCCCACTTCGGCAAAGCCCACCTCTTCTTCCACAGTGAGCAGAACGACGGTGAGGCGTGGCTGATCGCCGAAGGTGGACGGATCCTCCGGCGGTGGATCAGTGAGCAGCCTGAGCTCGCCCTGGGCGAACCGTTCGGTGTCGAGCGGCGGCTCCTCGACGCTTATGGCATCACGGGCAAGCCCGAGGATCTCGACCCCAGCACTGACCTGGCGGGCGACTGGACGGCGACCTGGGGGGGATTGCTGGGCCACGACGGTTGCAGAGGAATGCAGCATCAACCCCACCACAGCCACTGCGGTTACGGGCAGTCTGCTGGTCGCAGCCGCTCCGTCCTTCGCGTAGCCGCACCGTCTGTATCGAAGAGGGTGCCGCTGAGCACCGCTTTAGAAGTCATCTCATTTGGCGAGTCTGCGGTAGCAGATGAGAGTGCAGGCGATGCTACTGAAGGCGAGGAAGTGCTCGGCTTTGCGCTCGTAGCGACGGTGGAGGCGACGGCATCCAGCGAGCCATGCCATTGAGCGTTCGATGGTCCATCGGTGCCGGCCGAGCCGCTGTGAGGTCTCGACTCCTTTTCGGGCTATGCGGTGCCGGACGCGCCGCTGGGATAATCATCGCCGCAGGTGGGAGTAGTTGTATCCCTTGTCGGCGTGCAGCTTCTCGGGCTTGCGCCGACGGGGGCCTCGCCGGGATCGGATCGGCGGTATGCCCTTCACGAGCGGGATCAGGGCCTGGCTGTCGTGGACGTTGGCGCCGGAGATGCCGACAGACAGGGGCAGACCGGTCCGCTCGGTGATCAGGTGGATCTTTGAGCCGTATTTGCCTCGGTCGACAGGATTCGGACCTGTCAGGTCCCCCTTTTCAGGGCCCGCATGTTCACCGAGTCGATCGCGCATCGGGACCAGTCCAGGCCGCCGCGGGCGCCGAGTTCGTCGAGGATCAGGCGGTGCAGCTTGGCCCACACGCGGGCCTTCGTCCACTCCGTGAAGCGTCGGTGAGCTGTCGCGCCGGACGGCCCGAACGAGGCGGCTGGCAACTGCTGCCACGTGCAGCCCGACGTCGCCACGAACACGATCGCTGCGCGCACCTCACGGTCGCCGTGCCGACGCCGGCCACCACCCTGAGGCCGTGATGGTGCCTCCGGCACCACCAGCTGGAACAACTCCCACAACTCGTCCGGCACCAGCCGCTCAACGATCCCCACCACAGCGGACAGCCTACTCAACCAAATGAGATGACGTCTGAGTACCTCGGCCACTCGGACCCTGGCCTGACGCTCCGTGTGTACGCGCACCTCATGCCGTCAAGCCGGGAGCGTACCCGTAACGCTGTGGCCTCTACCTTCTCTCACGCTGCGAGCCGCTCATCCGTTGAAACTATGGGCGACTGAAAGTGTAAATGTCATCCGTGAAGACCGCCTCGGCCGAATCGTCACACCGGATACGCCCCACCAGCGCACTTCAGCAAGATCGTGTTACGAGCTCGTAGGGAACGGTCTTGAGCACACCGGGCATTCTAGGCGAGATGAGCAGCTCATCGTATCGGTTCCACTCCAGAGCGTGAACATGGTCACGCGGTGATTCCTTGCACATACAAATCTCAGAAGGGGAGCATAAGGAAGCTCACGGAAGACATACAGAAGCATCCGGCAGCGAAAAGAGAAGACGTGCGCGCTACGTATTTCCGCAGGTCCACCGCGACGTTCATCGCGGCAGCGGGGGCCGCTGTCCTGCTAACCGCACCGATACCCGCGAATGCATCCACCGAGGCGCCCGCAGCAGCCACGGCGAGCGCGTCAAACCCCTGCAAGTCGCAGCACTACTCCAAGGTCGCCTATACCTTCTACATCGGCCCGAGAAAGATGCCTCTGCGCTGCGGAACGAAAACTTGGGGCTACAACCACATAGTTGAGCGTGGACGCTGGAGCACCAGCTTCAAGAACAAGATCAGTGACACACTCTTCAACGGCTACGAGAGGACTGCCGGGGTGTACTACCGATACAAGGTGGGCACTGGTTGCTCCTCGAAGCCTCCGAGGAAGAACTTCAAGGTGGTCGTCAACAAGGGCCCCCTTGGAGGGACGCCGGGCGGTCTGACGCCCCAGGGGATCATTACAGCCACGGTAGAGTACACAACCCCGGCCGTAGCGGCAGCATCAGCGAGTGCAGAGGCAAAGTGCTGAGAGGACCCATATGGCCACCCCGGAGCAAGTAAGGGAAGTACTCGCCCAAAGACTTTCAGGACTGCAGAGCGAGGGAGGAGGAACCTCTCTTGAAATCCTTGAGGTGAAGGTGACGTCTGTCTTCCCTAAATTGCTTCTGGAAATCCGGGTCAGCGTCTCAGGGCAACTCTGGGAAGTCTCACTTGACTACCAGGGTTATGAAGCAAGTTTGGTAAGCGGAGACCTCTCCGAAGAGAGCCTGAATTACCTCGGGATGCTCGTGCGAACCCACCTATTCGAGTGGTGGCACACAAAGGACACAGAGAAGTTCTCAGCGCGCATGGGGAAAAGACTGGACTGAGAGAGTGAGGCTTTCCATCATCGGGCTGAGCTGGCCAAATGCAGGGTGAGGACGGCCTGGACGAGGCGGGTGATCCGGGTGGTCGAGCACCGGAGCCTGCGAAGGAGCCGCCAGGACTTGAGGGTGGCCAAGGCCTGCTCGACGAGGGCGCAGCACGAAGCTCTGGTGGAGACGGATTTCTTGGTCGAGAACCCTCTACCAGGGGGTTCATCCGTCTGTCAGCCCAACTGCCTATCCCGCCGGACAGGTTGGAGGGAGCTCACTGACCACCCCCGGACACCCGAGCGCCCCCGCCGTGGCAGTCGGCGGGGGCGCTGCAGTTTGTGCCTACTGCTGCCGGGCCCGCAGCTCCTCCATGACCGCCCGCACCACCGGCCGGGCCATCTCCACATCCTCTGAATTGCTGGTCAGGATCTCCACCAAGATCCGGACCACCTCAGCCGCGGGCACGTCCGCCACGTCCAGCTGACCGGCCGCCCACGAGGACCAGCCCTTGAGCCTGCGGTGAAGGCCGGCGGCATGTGAGCCGTTGCTGCCGCCGTGGCCGGATCGGTCGCCGGGACCGAGGCCGGTGTCGGACCGGCTCTGCCTGCAAGGCATCCTGTTCGTCCTCTACGACGGCATGGCCTGGCAACTTCTGCCCTTGAAGCTGGGGTTCGGCTCGGGACGGACATGCTGGCGCCGGCTGGACCGGTGGCAGAAGGCAGGAGTCTTCGACCAGCTGCACCGGGTCCTGCTCGCCGAACTGAACGCGGCCGGCGAGCTCGACTGGTCACGGGCGTGCGTGGACGGTTCCCACATCCGCGCGAAAAAAGGGGGACCCGACACCGGTCCGTCGCCGGTCGACCGGCGGAAGACGGGCAGCAAACACCACCCGATCTGCGACGGACGCGGCACCCCGCTCAAAGTCATCACGACCGCGGCCAACGTCAACGACGTCACCCAGACCCTCGCCCTGGTCGACGGCATCCCACCCGTCGCGGGCCGCCCCGGCAGGCCCCGCCGACGACCCGACGCCCTGCTCGGCGACAAGAGCTACGACTCCAACCCCAACCGCGACGAGCTCCGCCACCGACGGATCCTGCCCGTCATCTCCCGCAAGGGATCACCCAACATCAAGGGCATCGGCAAGCTCCGCTACGTCGTCGAGCAGACCTTCGCCCTGCTCCACCACTTCAAACGCCTCGCAGTCCGCTGGGAACGCCGGACTGAACTCCACGACCCCATCGTTTCCCTCGCCTGCAGCCTCATCTGCTGAAGACGACTCAAGAAGGCCCGATCATGATCGTGTTTTAGCTCTAAGCGCCACGGCCCAGCGGCGGCCCCGGCGCAACAACAAGCCCCCTGCCAGCGGAGAAACCGCAGGTAGGGGGCTTGTTCGCGGGCGCTTACTTCTTCTTGCCCTGGTTCTTGACCGCCTCGATCGCCGCCGCTGCCGCGTCCGGGTCGAGGTAGGTGCCGCCCGGGGTGAGGGGCTTGAAGTCGGCGTCCAGTTCGTAGGAGAGCGGGATGCCGGTGGGGATGTTCAGGCCCGCGATGTCGGCGTCGGAGATGCCGTCGAGGTGCTTGACCAGGGCGCGCAGGCTGTTGCCGTGCGCCGCGACCAGGACCGTGCGGCCGGTCAGCAGGTCGGGGACGATGCCGTCGAACCAGTACGGCAGCATGCGGACGACGACGTCCTTCAGGCACTCCGTCTGCGGGCGCAGCTCGGGCGGCAGCGTCGCGTAGCGCGGGTCGTCGAACTGCGAGTACTCGGCGTCGCGGTCGAGCGGCGGCGGCGGGGTGTCGTAGGAGCGGCGCCAGAGCATGAACTGCTCCTCGCCGAACTCGGCGAGCGTCTGGGCCTTGTCCTTGCCCTGGAGGGCTCCGTAGTGACGCTCATTCAGGCGCCAGCTGCGGTGGACCGGGATCCAGTGGCGGTCCGCGGACTCCAGCGCCAGCTGCGCCGTGCGGATCGCGCGCTTCTGGAGCGAGGTGTGGACCACGTCGGGCAGCAGGCCGGCGTCCTTGAGCAGCTCACCGCCGCGGACTGCCTCCTTCTCGCCCTTCTCGTTGAGATTGACGTCCACCCAGCCGGTGAACAGGTTCTTCGCGTTCCATTCGCTCTCGCCGTGGCGGAGGAGGATCAGCTTGTACGGTGCGTCGGCCATGGCCCCGAGCGTAATCGAACCGCCCGGTCGCCCGCGCGCTCGGCCGCCAGTCGGACACCTGTGCACCCGTTGCGCCGTCCGGCGCCCGCCCCGGCGCCCGTCGGTTGACGGCATCTGTTAATCGAGTGGCTCTCCGAGGCCACCCCCTCGTAAGTTGTGTTCACCGCTTGAGCCGCTTACATCCGTGGGGGATCTCCATGCCTGTCGCCGTCGTCGGACGTGCCGTCCGCGAGACCGTCTCCGGGCTCCCCCGCGCGTTCTGGTGGCTCTGGGCCAGCACGCTCGTGAACCGGCTCGGCGCCTTCGTCGCCACGTTCATGGCGCTGTACCTGACCCTCGACCGGGGCTACTCCGCCTCGTACGCCGGTCTCGTCGCCTCCCTGCACGGTCTCGGCGGCGTGGTCTCCTCGCTCGTGGCAGGGGTGATGACCGACCGGTTCGGGCGCCGCCCCACCCTCCTCGTCGCGCAACTGTCGACCGCCGGCTCGGTCGCGCTGCTCGGCTTCATGTACGACCCGGTGGCCATCGCGGCGGTCGCCTTCCTGGTGGGCATGACGAGCAACGCCTCGCGTCCCGCCGTGCAGGCGATGATGGCGGACATCGTCCGCCCCGAGGACCGTGTCCGGGCCTTCTCCCTGAACTACTGGGCCATCAACCTCGGCTTCGCCGTCTCCTCCGTGGGCGCCGGTTTCGTCGCCGAGTTCAGCTACCTCGCGGGCTTCCTGATCGAGGCCGGCATGACCCTGGTCTGCGCGCTGGTGGTCTTCGCGAAGCTCCCCGAGTCCAGGCCCGTGCAGGCGGCCAGGGACACCGTGCCCGCCGTCGGGCTGCGGACCGTGCTGCGCGACGGCCGGTTCATGAGCGTCGTCGGCCTGTCGTTCCTGGTCGCGCTGGTCTTCCAGCAGGGTTCGGTCGGGCTGCCGGTCGCCATGGGCGAGGCCGGGTTCACCCCGGCCGACTACGGAACGGCGATCGCGGTCAACGGCGTGATGATCGTGGTGCTCCAGATCCCGGTGACCCGTTTCATCGAGCACCGGGACCCCCGGCGACTGCTGATCGTCTCGTCGGTCCTCGCCGGGTACGGGTTCGGGCTCACCGCGTTCGCCGGATCGGTGGGGGTCTTCACCCTGACCGTCTGCGTGTGGACCCTCGCCGAGATCGTCAACGCCCCGACCCAGACCGGGCTCGTCGTCCGCCTCTCCCCGGTCCACGGCCGGGGCCGCTACCAGGGGATGTACACCCTCTCCTGGGCGCTCGCCTCGCTGGTCGCCCCGGTCATGTCCGGTGTGGTCATCGACCGCTTCGGCGCCGCGTACCTGTGGGGGCTGTGCGCGCTGGTCGGCACCGTGGCCGGGTTCGGCTACGCGCTGCTGATGCGCCGGCTCCCCGAGGAGGGCCCGGTCCGGGAGCCCGTCCGCGCGTCCGTCCCGGAGCCCCGTTCCGCGTCCCCGGCAAAGGAGGCGGTCGTCGAGGTCACGCCGGCCACGGTGGGCTGCGGTCCCGCGCCGGAGGCCGCCCCCACGCCCCTTCCCGCGCCGGCGTGCACGTCTGCGGCCACGTCCCCATCCGAGTCCACGTCCGCGTCCCGCACGGGTACCACCCCCGCCTGACCAGGGGCTCTGGCCTTCTCGGGCGGTGCCAGACCACCACGGAGCCGCCCATGGCGCGAGCGATGCCGCAGGCCGCAGGCCGCAGGCCGCAGGCCGCAGGCCGCAGGCCGCAGGCCGCAGGCCGCAGGCCGCAGGCCGCAGGCCGCAGGCCGCAGGCCGCAGGCCGCACG
>NZ_JBICWL010000001.1:299105-411616 GCF_043199735.1 Streptomyces sp. NPDC048566 | reverse complement strand
CCGCTGGCCGCTGGCCGCGGATGCGGGCCCGGGATGCGGGACCGGGATGCGGGCCCGGGATGCGGGCCGGGGGGTGCGGCACCGCCCGCCGCGGGTCACGGATGCATCCGGGCCCCCTTCACCACCTTGTCCACCGCGTTCCGCGGCCCGTACACCGCCAGTCCCACCAGGTCCAGGTCGCCGGTCGGCACGGCCCGGACGGCGGCGCGGTTGTCGCGGTCGTTGCCCGTGGTGAAGAGGTCGGACGTGAAGAGGGACCGGGGCAGCGCCCGGGAGAGCGCGCGGCCGTGGGCGGCGGTCAGCGTCTCCTTGGACGCCTCGAAGACCATGACGGGCTGGCGGAACATCGGCAGGTAGGCGACCGCGTCGGCGTCCTCGTAGGGCTCGCCGATCACCTCGGGAACCGTCGTGCCGAGGCCGCTGACCAGGAAGGCGGTCACGTTGAGCCGCTGCCAGGGCTCCAGGTCCTCGCGCAGGAGGACGGCGATCTTGGTGTCGAAGCGGACGGGGGCGCCGCCGGAGACGAGGGCGTGCCCGCCGGTCTCACGCACCGCACCGGCGCCGCCGGCCTCCCCACAACCGGTCGCCGTACCCGCGTCACTCGCGGGTGGGAACGGCGGCGCGTCGGTCACCGCGCCCGGCCCGCCGGTGCCGTCGGTGCCGTCGGTGGCGGGCGGGACGCCGGTGCCGCCGGTGGTGCCGGTGCCGCTGATGCTGTTCTCGCTGCTCATGCCCTGAGACTGCCGACCGCTGCCCGCCGCGGTCTTGTACGTTCTTTGCATGGCCCCGCAGCGGGAGATCTCCGCATGGCGTCCGGGCGTCCCGGGCGTCGTGGAGGTGTTCCACGCCCACTACACCGAGTACGCGTACCCGATGCACGTGCACGATGCCTGGACGCTGCTGATCGTCGACGACGGAGCCGTCCGGTACGACCTGGACCGGCACCAGCACGGCACCCCGCACGACACGGTCTCCCTGCTGCCGCCGCACGTTCCGCACAACGGCGCCCCGGCCACCGCGGACGGCTTCCGCAAGCGGGTGCTCTACCTCGACGGCTCGCGGCTCGGCGACGACCTCATCGGGCCGGCCGTGGACGGACCCGACCTGGTGGACCCGGTGCTGCGCCGCCGTGTCGGGCAACTGCACACGGCGCTCACCCGTCCCGGTGACGAGTTGGAGGCCGACAGCCGGCTGACGTTGATCGCGGAGCGGCTGCGCGGCCGGCTGCGCCCCTCGGCCCGGCGCGACATCCCGCGCGCCGACCGGCCGCTCGCCCACCGCCTGCGCGAACTCCTCGACGCCCGCTGGGTCGAGGGGATCGCCTTGGACGAGGCCGCGCTCCTCGTGCACGCGCACCCGGCGCACCTCGTACGGGCGTTCAGCGGCGCGTTCGGCATCGCCCCGCACCAGTACCTGATGGCCCGGCGCGTGGACCGCGCCCGCCGACTGCTGCTCGACGGGTGCCCTCCGGGCGAGGTGGCCGCCGCGACCGGCTTCTACGACCAGTCCCATCTCACCCGGCATTTCCGGCGGTTGGTGGGCGTGACGCCCGGGCGGTACGCCCGCTCGTGACGCCGGTGGGCCGTCGCCCCGGTACCGCCGCGGAGCCGCCGAACGACGGCCCGCCCCACCCGCGCCGCGGACCCCGCAGGTCGCCGTGGCCTCGCCGGCTGTGTCGGGCCCGCGCGGGTGGCGTCAGGCGGAGGGGCGTTCGGTCAGGTGCGTGAACGCGTCCAGGTTGCGGGTCGACTCGCCGCGGGAGACCCGCCACTCGTACTCCTTGCGGATCGCCGAGGCGAAACCCAGCTCCAGGAGGGTGTTGAAGGAGCCGTCCGCGGCTTCCAGGACCGAGCCGAGCAGCCGGTCCACCTCATCGGGCGTGACGGCGGCGAGCGGGAGCTTGCCGACCAGGTACACGTCTCCGAGGGAGTCGACCGCGTAGGAGACCCCGTAGAGCTTGAGGTTGCGCTCCAGGAGCCAGCGGTGGACCGCCGCGTGGTTCTCGTCGGGGTGCCGGATCACGAAGGCGTTCAGCGACAGCGAGTGGTTGCCGACGATGAGCGAGACCGTCGTGGAGAGCTTGCGGGTGCCGGGCAGTTTCACCACGTACGAGCCCGCCGCGGGACTCTCCCACTCCAGCTCGGCCTCGGTGAGGACCTGCTCGATGATCGACGCTGCGTCAGCCATGCAGGCGAGCGTACGTGACGGCCGCGCGCCGCGTCGCGCGCCGCCGCCCGGCGCCGGGCCCCCGGGTGCGGCCGGCGGCTCAGGCGAGGTGGGCGCGCACCCGGCGGCGGTGGTCCTGGGCCGCCGCGGCGTAGACGTCCGCCGTCGCGGCGGCGGCGGTGTCCCAGCCGAAGCGTTCGGCGTGGCGGGCCGCGGTGGCTCCCATCCGGTCCGCGAGGGTCGCGTCGTCGGCGAACTCGGCGAGCACGCGCGCGTAGTCGGCGGGGTGGTGGCCGGGGACCAGGAAGCCCGTCTCGCGGTGCCGGACCGCGACCGGCAGGCCGCCGACCTCGGCGGCGAGCACCGGCGTGCCCGCGGCCTGCGCCTCGATGGCGACGAGGCCGAAGGACTCGCTGTAGGAGGGCATGACCAGCACGGACGCGGCGCGGAACCAGTCCGCGAGCTGGTCCTGGCCGACGGGCGGGCGGAACCGCACGACGTCGGCGATGCCGAGCCGCGCGGCGAGTTTCTGGAGCCCCTCGGGCTTGGCCAGCCCGCTGCCGCTGGGCCCGCCGACCACGGGGACGACGATCCGGCGGCGCAGCTCGGGCCGCTCGTCGAGGAGGACGGCGACGGCGCGCAGCAGCACGTCCGGGGCCTTCAGGGGCTGTATGCGGCCCGCGAAGAGGGGGATCAGGGCGTCCTGCGGCAGGCCGAGGCGGGCGCGGGCCGCGGCGCGGCCGTCGGCGGGCCGGAACCGGTCGAGGTTGACGCCGGGGTGGACGACGGCGACGTTCCCGGACGCGGCCTCGTAGTGGCGGACGAGTTCGTCCGCCTCCTCGGCGGTGTTGGCGATGAGACGGTCGGCGGCGCGGACGATCTGGGTCTCGCCGATGACACGGGCGGGCGGCTCGGGGGTGTCGCCCTCGGCGAGCGAGGCGTTCTTGACCTTGGCCATGGTGTGCATGGCATGCACCAGAGGGGCTCCCCAGCGCTCGGCGGCCAGCCAGCCCACGTGCCCGGAGAGCCAGTAGTGCGAGTGGACGAGGTCGTAGTAGCCGGGGCGGTGGCCCGCCCATGCCTGCATGACCCCGTGCGTGAAGGCGCACAGCTGGGCCGGCAGGTCCTCCTTGGCGAGACCCTCGTAGGGGCCCGCGTCGACGTGGCGGACCAGGACGCCGGGGGCGAGTTCCACGCTGGGCGGCAGCGCCGCCGTGGTGGCGCGCGTGAAGATCTCGACCTCGATGTTGATCGCGGCCAGCCGCTGGGCCAGCTCCACGATGTAGACGTTCATGCCGCCCGCGTCGCCCGTGCCCGGCTGGTGCAGCGGCGAGGTGTGCACCGAGAGCATCGCGACGCGACGGGGCCTGCGGTGCAGCCGGAGCCGCGACGGGGCCACCGCCGAGCGACGCCCGAGCCTGCTGACGTACTGGCTCACCTGGCGTTCCTCCTCGCTGCGGGCATGCCGGTCGGAGGACCCATCACGCCCTCCAGCAGGGGCAACGCCGGAGGAGTCTGCTCCATTTCCGCTTTGCCGAATCATTACCGCCTGTCGCTCAACCGTTCGACCGAAGAGTGCGTCTGCCCCTCGGGTCTCCGTACGGCGGGTCCCGGACGCCGGGGGTGGGGGATCCGGCCTCCGGCAGCGGGGGGCCTGGTCTCCGTACGCCGGGCCTGGGGGGCCGGACGCCGGGGAGGCTCGCCGGACGTCGGGCCTCGGGCGCCATGCGCCGGGCGGTCGATGCGGTGGGGCCGGCCGCCGTACACGGCTCCGGCACGCGCTCGGCGACCGTTCGCGGATCGATACGGTCCCGTCGATCCATACGTCGATCCATACGGTCCGTACGGATCGATACGCTCCAGGAGACCGCCCACAGCCGCCGTGCCAGGCGCCCGAGCCCGGCGGGCACCCCCGGTTCTCCACAGGCTCGACGGGGCGCCGCCCGACGTTGTCCACAGGCCGGAACGGCCCTCGGCGAAGCCGCCTACTCTCGTACGCATGACACCGCGCGCCGCGTCCCTCCCCCACTCCCGGCTCCCCTTGAGCCGCGGGGCCTCCGTGGTGGGTTCGGTGACGCGCGGGACGACGAACCCGAACCGCCTGCGGCGCATGGACCGCTGGATCGCCGCGACGCACGGCGCGGAGCTGCGCCGCTCGGCGGAGCCCGTGGCGGTCGACCTCGGATACGGGGCCGCGCCGTGGACCGCCGTCGAACTGCTGGCCAGACTGCGCACCGCCGCGCCCCGGACCCGGGTGTTCGGCGTCGAGATCGAGCCGGCCCGCGTCGCCGCCGCGCTGCCGTACGAGCGCGAGGGCCTCGCCTTCCGGCACGGCGGCTTCGAGGTGCCGGTGCCGGGCCGCCCCGTCCTGATCCGCGCGGCGAACGTGCTCCGGCAGTACGACGAGGAGCGGGTCGCCGAGGTCTGGCGGGGGCTGTGCGCACGGCTGGCACCGGCGGGTCCGGGGTCCCGGGGCGGGCTGCTCGTCGAGGGCACCTGCGACGAGATCGGCCGTCGGCACGTGTGGGTCGCCCTCGGCCCGGACGGCCCGCGCACGGTCACCTTCGCCACCCGGCTCGGCTCCCTGGACCGCCCCTCCGACCTGGCCGAACGGCTGCCGAAGGCACTCATCCACCGCAATGTCCCGGGAGAGCCCGTGCACGCCTTCCTGCGCGACTTCGACCGCGCCTGGGCGGCCGCCGCACCGTACGCGTCGTACGGCGCCCGGCAGCGCTGGATACGCGCGGTCCGCGACCTGGCCGCCGACTGGCCGGTCGCGGACGGGGTCGCGCGCTGGCGCCAGGGTGAAGTGACGGTCCGCTGGCAGGCGTTGGCGCCCCGGGGCTGACGCGGGACGGGCGGGCCGCACCGGGCCCCCTCCCACGGAAGCCCGACCGCGCGACGGACCGGCCGCCCGACAAGCCGGCCGCGTCGCATAGCCCTGCGCAGAAGCGGCGGCCGGGCTCCGGGGGCGGCGGGCGGGTCACGGAGTGACGGCCGGGCTTCGGGGGCAGCGCCCGGGTTCCGGGGCCGCGGCCCGGAACCCCGGGTGCCCGGGGAGCCGCCCAGTCCGTGGACGACAGGGGGGAACGATCCCGCCGCCTCGCACGTCACACAGCCCGGGGGTACGGGCGTGATGCCCGGCGGGGCTTGGGGAGGGAGTTTCCGCCCGGCTCTGTCGTATTGCGCGCCGTCATGGCACGATCCCCGGAGCGTCCGAAAGTTACTGACGGTAAATCAGGTGGGGGGCGGAGCAATGCGATCCGGCAAGCGGAGCCTGACGACGGCGACCCTGTTCCTGGCCTGCGCGTGCGCCTGCGTGGTGCTGGCGACACCGGGCGCGGCGTACGCGAGTCCGACACCGAAGCCGACGGCCACCGGCTCCCCGGCGCCGGCCCCCGCACCGAAGGGGAGTCCGACACCGGCACCGACGGGCACCGCCACCCCGAAGCCCGTGAGCACCAAGGAACTCGAAGCGGTCCGCGAGAAGCTGGACACGCTCTACCACGACGCCGCGGTCGCCACGGACGCCTACAACGCCGCGGAGGAGAAGGCCCGCAAGCAGTCGGCCGAGATCGTCGACCTGGCGCGAAAGATCGCCAAGGGCCAGGCGAACCTGGACAAGCTGAAGGACCGTGCGGGCGCCGCGGCCCGCGCCCAGTACCGCGGCGGCGGCCTGCCACCCGAGGCCCGGCTGTGGCTGAGCGAGGACCCGCAGCGCTTCCTCGACGGCACCGGCCGGGTGCGGGCGGGCGAGCACGCGACCAAGGGCCTGCTGGACGAGATGACGCGCACCCAGCAGGACCTGAGGCAGTACGAGAAGGACGCCTCGGCGCGGTGGAAGAAACTGGAGTCCAACCGCGAGGAGAAGGCCGAGGCGCAGAAGAAGATCACGAAGAAGATCGCCGCCGCGGAGCAACTGGAGTCCCGGCTGGAGACGAAGGAGAAGGAGCGGCTGGCGAAGCTGGAGGAGGAGGCCGCGCAGGAGGCGCAGTCGGTCTGGCTCGGCTCCGGCGTCCTCGCCGACATCAAGGCCAAGGCGTCCGCGAGCGGCAGGAAGGCGGTCGCCTACGCGACGGACCAGATCGGCAAGCCGTACGTGTGGGGCGCCGAGGGGCCGGGCTCGTTCGACTGCTCGGGGCTCACCTCGCAGGCGTGGGCCGCCGCCGGACATCCCATCCCGCGCACCTCGCAGGAGCAGTGGCACCGGCTCCGGCACGTCGCCGTCGAGGACATGCGCCCCGGCGACCTCGTCATCTACTTCGATGACGCGAGCCACGTGGGGATGTACATAGGCGACGGCTCGATCGTCCACGCGCCCCGCCCCGGACGGAACGTCACGATCACCGGAGCCGGCTCGATGCAGATCCTGGGCGTCGTGCGACCGGACGCCTGACGGGACGGCGGGCCGGTGGCGGCGGCCTCCGGGCAGCGCACCTCCGCCGACCGCCCGGGCCCACGTGACCGGGCCCACGTGACCCACCGCACCGTCGTCCCGGAGCCCGGCTGGCGGTGACGTGACCTTCGTCATCCCTGGCCGGACCGCGTCCTGTCCAAATGCGGTACGGGATGCGGCATATGACGGGGGCCCCGTGCCGTCCGGGACGCCGTACGCCATTCCGCTGCGGCACCGACGGACGCTATGGTCCCCGTCGGTGGGTCGAGGTCCTTCGCCCCACCACGCCCTCGGGGGAGGGAAGGAACCCAGACGATGCCCGTACCCGTACCGCGGCAGAGAGCGATCCCGGCCGTGGAAAGTGGTCAGGCTCACGCCGTGCTCTCACCCGGCGGCCCCTCCGGAGACACCACCGGCGGCCCCGCCGGGACAGCATCGGCGCCCCGCGCCACCACGACCCCGGCCGACAGCACCACCAACCTGACCCTCCTGGTCATCGAGGACGACCCGGGGGGTTCGCTCGGCGTGCCCGACATGCTCGACGCGACCGGCAGGCCGATCCGTATCCGCACCGCCCGCAACCTCACCGAGGCCGAGCGGCTGCTCACCGACGACGTCCACTGCATCCTGCTCGACCTCGCGCTGCCCTCCCCCGGCCGGTCGGCCGACACCGCCGACGAGCTGACGACGCTCCAGCACGTCCTGGAGCTCGCACCCCGGCACGCCGTCCTCGCGCTCACCGCGTCCGGCGACACCGAGACCGGCGCGGAGGCGGTACGGGTCGGCGCCCAGGACTACCTCTTCCGGGACGAGCTGGACAGCCGGCTGCTGAGCCGCGCGATCCGGTACGCCGTCGAGAGGAAACGTTCCGACAAAGCCGAGCGGCGACTCACCGAGTCCCGGCTGCGCGCCCAGGAGAACGCCCGGCTGGAGCGCGGCCTGCTGCCGACACCGCTGCTGGAGGGCTCCTCGCTGCGGTTCGCCGCCCGCTACCGCCCGGGCCGTTCCCGCGCGCTGCTCGGCGGCGACTTCTACGACACGGTGCGCACGGCCGACGGCACGGTGCACGCCATGATCGGCGACGTCTGCGGCCACGGCCCCGACGAGGCGGCGCTCGGCGTGGAGCTGCGCATCGCCTGGCGCGCCCTGACCTTCGCGGGACTGTGCGGCGACGAACTGCTCTCGACACTCCAGCAGGTCCTGGAGCACGAGCGCGAGAACGACGAGATCTTCGCGACGCTGTGCACGGTCGACATCGCGCCGGACGGCCGCCGCGCCGGGCTCTGCCTGGCCGGCCACCCCTCGCCGCTGATCGCCCGCCCGGGCCGGCCCGCGCGACTGCTGCCGTACGAGAACAACGGCCCGGCGCTCGGCCTGCTGCCGAACGCCCGCTGGCCGCGCATGCAGGTGGAGCTGGGGGCCGCGTGGAGCCTGATGCTCTACACCGACGGCCTGATCGAGGGTCACACCGGCGTCGGCAACGAACGCCTGGGCCAGGACGGCATGGTCGACATGGTCCGCAGGCAGCTCGCCCAGGGCCTGGAGGGCGAGGCACTGCTGCGCGCGGCGGTGAACGAGGTGCGCGACCTCAACGGCGGGGAACTGGCGGACGACGTCGCCGTCCTGCTGCTCGACCGGACGCCGTAGTCCCGCCCGGTCGCGGAGCCGCGCGGACCGCGGAGCCGCGCGGACCGGGGAACGGCGCGCACCGAGGAGCGGCGCGCACCGAGGAGCGGCGCAGACCGGGGAGCAGCACGCACCGAGGAGCAGCGCAGACCGGGGAGCGGGTGTACCCCGCGGCCCCGACAGTGCGCGGGGTGCGGCGATGACCGCCGGGGGCGCGAGGGAGTCGGCCGGTGACCGTCCGGAGGAGCACAACGAGCGGGTGACCGCCTGGCGGAGCACAACGAGCGGGTGACCGCCTGGCGGAGCACGGCGAGCGGGTGACCGGCGGCCCGCGACGCCGAGGAAGACGACGGAAGCTGCCGTCGGCGCGACGGGCGCGGGCCGTGCGACGGGCACGGGCGGTGCGGCGGGCGCCTGTTGGTGCGATCGGCGCGACGGGCGCCGTCGATGTGGCGCGCCGACCGCAGATGTGGCGGGCGCCTGTTGGTGCGGTCGGTGCGGCGGGTGCAGTCGGTGTGGCGGGCGCCGGCGAGTGCCGTGAGTGCGGGCAGGCGCGGGCGAGTGCCGACGGTGCGGCGCGTGCGGTTGGTGCGGCGGGTGCCGTGAGGAGAGGCAACCTGACTCTCGGCGCGGCCGGCGTGTGGCTAGCGTCCGCCGTTGTAGGGGCCGTAGGGACCGTCGCTGCTGCTGCCGCCGCGACGGCCGCCGCGGCCTCCTCCGGAGACCTGACGGAGGGCGGGCCGGACGTCGACGAAGAAGACGATCGTGGCGACCAGGCCCGCGATCTGCAGGAACAGCATGGGAACCAGAAGGTTCACGGCGACCGTGACGCCCAGGATGATCAGCCAGAACATCTTGTTCTGCTTGTCGGCGGCGCGATAGGCGTCGTCGCGGGCGACCGCGGCCATCACCAGCGCCACCACGGCGAGCACGAGCATGGCTGTGAAGATCAGCCACATGAGGCCGCCGAATGCCGTCATCAGCACAGTGTCCACCGCCCGGGTCTAGTCGTCTTGACGCCACCGTACCCGGAGAACGGGCCGGGAACTCCGAGAGTGCCCGGCCCGCCCGCCGATGACGCGGTGGAGGTGCCGCCGCTCGCCTACTTGGCGGGCGGGGTCGTCTTCTTGGCCGCCGGCTTGCGGGCCGGAGCCTTCTTCGCGGGAGCCTTCTTGGCGGGCGCGGCCTCGGCGACGGCGGTCGGCTTCGGCTCGGTCTTGATCTCGCCCGGCTCGGCGTTCGGCTCCACGGCGATCGCGAAGTCCTCGATCTCCTCGGCGGCCTCGCCGCGCCAGGTGCGCACGGTCGCCTCGCCGTGCTCGGCGACCTTCTCGTACGTCTCCCGGGCCTTGACGGCGTACTCGGCGGCGACGCCGACACCACGCAGCGCGAAGTCCTGGGCGGACTCACCGAGCTTCTTCAGGTCGGTGTCGAGGGAGTTGATGAACTCCGTCACCTTCGTCTGAAGGTTCTCCTGCGCCTCCTTGGCGCGGGAGGCGGCCTTCTCCTGAACGGCGTTCGGGTCGATGTTCTTCACGGTGTCGATGCGCGCCGGAGCCTCGGCACGGATCTGCTCCACCAGGCCGGGGACCTTCCTGGCCTGCTGCACGGCCAGGTCGGCGGTGCCGGCGAGGAAGTACAGCGGGGTCGGGTCGGTGGCGGCCTTGCGGATGTCGTCGGTGATGGCCATGACGGTGGTCCTCCCGTGAATCGCTGTCAGCTGAGGGTTTTCGTGGTCCGCACGCGGCCGGTCACCCGGCGTTCTGCTGCGGACCGGCATCGCTGCCGTCGGCCGTGCGGGGGCCGCGGACGGCGGTGTCCTGGACAGGCTGGGCGTCCGATATGTTCCGAACCTCGGGCCCACCGGCGCCGGGGTCCTCGTCGACCGCGGGGGCCTCCGGGACCTCGGCGGTCCCGTCGGCCTCGTCCGCCGCCGCGATCTCGATCCCGTTCTCCTTGCGGAAGGACTCGTAGATCTGGAGCAGCACCTGCTTCTGCCGCTCGTTCAGCGTGGGATCGGCGAGGATGACGGCGCGCGTCTCCACCTCGTCCCGGTCCCGCTCGGCGTCGAGGATGCCGGCGCGCACGTACAGCGTCTCGGCGGAGATCCGCAGGGCCTTCGCGACCTGCTGGAGCACCTCCGCGCTCGGCTTGCGCAGCCCGCGCTCGATCTGGCTCAGATACGGATTGGACACCCCGGCGGCGTCGGCGAGCTGCCGCAGGGACAGCTGCGCGGTGCGCCGCTGTTCCCGCAGATACTCACCAAGATTGCCGACGTTGAGCGATGCCATGCCTCCACCTTGCCCCACCTCCGCTAACTTTTGCAAGCAGCCGCTTGCAAAAGTGCGCCACGCCATGCGGTGAGGGGGTCGGGGTTCCCTGTCTCAGGCTGTCCGGGCCGTCTCGGCGATCTCCGGCCGGGCGAGACACCGTCTCGGTCACCTGCGGGCGGAACCCGTGCCCTCGACGCCTCCCCTGCCGTCCCCGTCTCATGCCTGCCGCTTGCAGCATGTAGGTGCGGTTCGAAGCGGAGTTCATGCGGCGCCCGCCCCACGACCGAATCTTCGAAGGAGCCTGCAAGTCGTGGTTCTCGGCGAGCTGAGCGAGAGAGCGCAGGCCCGTCCTGGCAGCCGTCAGCGCCGTCGCCGCCGAGACCGGGACCTGAGACCCGGAACTCGGGATCCGAGACCCGCGCCCGGGAGGTGCGGCATGCGCCGGGGGCCCGGCAAAAATCGGTGTCCCCTCGCCGGCCGCTTCCTTAGAGTCTCGGACCGATGATGCACGAGAACGAGACTCCGACCGACGGCGCGCTGGTGCGGCGGCTGCTCACCCACCAGTTCCCGCACTGGGCGGGTCTGCCCGTCAGCCCCGTGGACTCCGCGGGCACCGAGAACGCGATCTACCGGGTGGGCGACGAACTCGCGGTCCGTTTGCCCCGGGTGGAGGGCGCTGTCGGCCAGGTGGAGTTCGAGCGGGAATGGCTGCCACGGCTGGCCCCCCGCCTCCCCGTCGCCGTGCCCGAGCCGATCGCCGTGGGACAACCGGGCCACGGGTATCCCTTTCCGTGGGCGATCAGCCGCTGGATCGACGGCTCGCACCCCGCCACCACGCCGGACGGGTCAGCCGACGGCCACCGGCTCGCCGGAGACCTCGGCGCGTTCGTCACGGCGATGCGCGCGGCCGACACCACCGGAGCCCGCCCGGGCTACCGGAGCGTGCCCCTGCGCACCCGCGACGCCTCCGTACGGGAGTGGACCGCGAAGGCGGCCGACGACATCGACGCTCCCGCTCTGCTGTCCGCCTGGGAACAGGCCCTCGACCAGCCGGACTGGGACGGGCCACCCCAGTGGACGCACGGCGATCTCATCCCCGGCAACATCCTCCTCGACGGCGGCCGGCTACGAGCAGTGATCGACTTCGGCACCGCGGGCGTGGGCGACCCCGCCTGCGATGCCGTCGCCGCCTGGACGCTGCTCGACGCGGAGACCCGGAAGACCTTCCGCACGGCGGGTGGATTCGACGACGCCGCCTGGGCCCGGGGACGAGGGTGGGCACTCACCTTCGTCAGCGGGATCGACTACTACCGCCACACCAACCCCGCCATGGCCGAGCTGGGACGCCGCGCCGTCACGGAGGTCCTCGCGGAACCGGCCGGATGAACCCCCATCTCCCGCCGTGTGAATGGTGAGTGGTGAGCGGTGAGCGGTGAGCGGGGTCCGGACGGCCTGCGCGGCAGGATGCCCCGCCGGGCCGCCCGGGCCTGACCCCCTGTCCCTGCCCCTGCCCCTGCCCGCCTGTCGCGCGGCGGCGTTGTCGGCGGGCCGTGCCAGGGTGCACGTCGTGGACGAACGGGTGGAGCGGGTCGACGGTCGGGATCGTGGAATGGGGCTGGTGGTCGGCCGTCGGGAGGCCGTCCGACGGGGTTGGCTGCACCGGATCGCCGTGACGCTGTGCCGTGACGATCGCGGCCGGGTCCTCGTCCACCGGCGGTCGAAGCACCTGTCGCGCTTCCCCGGACTCCACGAGGTCGTGGTCGGTGGCGCGGTGAACGTGGGCGAGTCCTACGAGCAGGCCGCCGCTCGGGAGCTGGCCGAGGAGCTGGGCGCACGGTGCCGGCCGCGTCTGCTGTTCACGTTCCTCAACCGCAGTGGTGTGAGTCCTCACTGGCTGGGGGTGCACGAGGCCCTGGTGCCGGACACCGTGGTCCCCGATCCCGACGAGGTCGCCTGGTACACCTGGCTGACCGAGCCGGACCTCGACTCGGCCCTGCGGGAGTGGCGCTTCACCCCCGACAGCCACGAAGCCTTCACCCGGTATCGCGCCTTCCGCGGCGCGCAGTCCTGACACGCCCCTCTCGTGGGCCCGGGACGTCCCACCCGGCCGGACCCCGGCTCGGGGGTGGGTGCCGCCGGGCGCCCTCCGTGCCGGGTCCGACCGCAGGGGGCGTAGCCGGGTGGACCTTCGGACACGTTTTCTAGACTCGCCCGGTGAACAACTACCTGTGCACCTACTGCGGCACCGTCGGCCTGGTGGAGGGCTTCATCGAGGACGGCGGTGACAACGCGCGGGGGTACGCGCGCTGGATCGAGGGTGCGCTGGAACGGGGCATCTTCGGCGGAGCCCGGCGGATGGGGCGCCCGCGGCGACGGATCGAGGCGTTCCGGTGTCCCCGGTGCGGGCACCTGGCCCTGTTCGCCACCGACACCGTGTAGCCGGCGTCCGCCACCGGACCCCATGCAGCCGCGTCCGGCACTGGTGCGCTCGGCCCGCGCGGGCACGCACGGCGTCCGGCCCGTTCAGTGGCGCGCGGCCCACTCCTCGCGCAGCAGGCCGAACTCGACGCTGTCGTACCAGGCGTCGCCGACCCGGACGCTCGACCTGCGCCGGCCCTCCTCGACGAAACCGGCCCGGCGGAAGGCGCGCAGGGCACGCTCGTTGCCGCTCCAGGTGTCCAGTTCGACGCGGTGCAGCCGGCAGGCTCCGAACAGGTGGCCCACCAGGAGGCCGAGTGCCTCGGAGCCGTAGCCGCCGCCCCAGCGGTCCCGCTCCCCGATGGTGATGCCCACCGTCGCCCGCCCGGCGAAGGGGTCCAGGTCGCGGTAGTCGGCCATGCCGATCGCCCGGCCCTCCGCCCGGTCCTCCACGGTGAACGTCAGCTCGCGGGCGGGGTTGTCGCGCAGCCGGGCCTCGTGGAAGGCGGCCATCGCCTCCCGGCTGACGGGACCGAAGTACGGATTGTCGCCGGTGGCCCAGTGCACCACCTCCGGGTCGTTGCGCCACCGGACGTGCGCGTCGAGGTCGTCGGCGCGCAGCGCCCGCAGTCGTACCAGTGAGCCTTCGATCATGCGGTGATCGTAAGGATCGGCCCGGCGGCGGCGACACCGGTTTTCCACGGTCCGCGCCGGCCACCGGGACCTCCCGCCGCTCGCCGAACCGCGCGGCGCCGTCGTTCCCGAGCGGGGCGGCCCGGCCCGCGTACGCTCCGGGGTGGACCGCCTCACCGGCGAACGCGAAGCCCGTCCGGGCAGGAGGAGAAGCAGTTGATCCCCGTCCCGGACAGCGCCGGAGCACCCTCGTGATCGCGCTCGTCACCGGCGCGAACCGCGGAATCGGCCGCGAGGCCGCCCGGCTGCTCGCCGCCGGCGGCCACACCGTCTACCTGACCGCCCGCTCCGCCGAGGCGGCCACCGGCGCCGCCGACGCCCTGGCCGGGCCGGACGTCCGGCCGCTGCGCCTCGACGTCACCGACGAGGGCGACATCGCGGCGGCGGCCCGGGACATCGGCGCCCTCGACGTGCTGATCAACAACGCGGCGATCAACTACGACACCTGGCAGCGCGCCACGAGCGCCGATCTGGACGTCGTACGGGAGGCGGCCGAGACCAACCTGTACGGGCCGTGGCGGCTGACCCGCGCCCTGCTGCCGCAACTGCGCGCGAGCGCGCACCCGCGCGTCGTGAACGTCTCCAGCGAAGCCGCCTCGCTCACCAGCATGGGCGGCGGCACCCCCGCCTACGCGACGTCGAAGGTCGCGCTCAACGCACTGACCAGGATGTTCGCCGCCGAGCTGCGTTCCGACGGCATCCTCGTGAACGCGGTCTGCCCCGGCTGGGTCGCCACCGACATGGGCGGGCCCGGCGGCCGTCCCGTCGAAGAGGGCGCGCGGAGCGTGCTGTGGGCGGCCACCCTCCCGGACGACGGCCCGACCGGCGGCTTCTTCCGCGACGGGCGCCCGCTGCCCTGGTGAGGCGAGGGACGGCACGGCGGCCCCCGCCGCGCCCGGCGGTGCGTTCGCTCAGGTCCCGCGGCACCACCGTTCGAGGGCGCCGGCGACGTCCTTCCCCGTCGGCACCTCGTCGAGGTGGAGCGGCTCCCGGGCTGCGGCGAGCAGCGTCTCGATCCCGTGCCCCGCGCGGAGCAGGTCCCGCTCGCCCGCCGCTTCCTGCTCCAGGGTCAGCGCCGTGCGGATGACGTCGGTGAACACGGACTGGGCCCGCTTGTAGGCGAGCAGCCGGGGCAGGTCGTCCCGGTACCCGGACGAGGCACGCGGGTCGACGCCGTCGACGGCGTCGGCCCACGACCGGATCACCCGGCGTTCCTGGTCCGCCGGATAGCGCATCAGGTGCAGGTGCGTGGCCAGGTCGTAGAGCGGGTCGCCGAACAGGGCGAGCTCCCAGTCGATCGTCCAGAGCCGTTGCCGCGCGTCGACCACGAAGTTCTCCCGGTGGAGATCGGCGTGCAGCAGGCAGAAGGGGCGCTCGGTCAGCCCCGACAGGTGTTTGCGGAGCTTCCCGAAGGAGTCGTCGTCCAGTCCGAGGGCGTGGAACAGGCCGGAGAAGCGGGGCAGGTTGTCCCGGTAGACCCGCTCCTGGGTGAAGACCACGAGGCGTTCCAGGAAGCCGGAGCTGTCGCCCTCGCACGCCCGGTCGGCGGGCCGGCAGGTGCGCTCGGCCGTCAGGGAGTCGGGCCGCACGGCGGCCAACCGGCGGAAGAGGTCGATGATCTGCTCGACCAGGGGTTCGGGGACGGCCGTGCCCGCTCCGTACAGCCGGCCCAGGGTGTCGCCTTCGACGAACCGCTGCAGCGAGGTCGAGCCGGCCTGGATCAGCTCGGGGATCTGCTCGATCCGGCCGGCGAGGGAGTGGAGCAGTTCCTCCTCGGAGGCGAAGCACCGCCGGTCGAACCAGAGCAGGTCCGGGCGCGGTTCCCGGCATTTCCAGCGGACGGCGCCGGAGCCCGGCAGGGGGACGACGTACGTCTCGTGGTGGTAGCCGCGCAGCGGTCCATCGACCGCGTCGGCGTCGCCGCTCACCGCGATGGCCCGCAGCAGGGCGGGGGAAGGCGATTGCGCTGACATCGACCGTCTCTTCGTCGGACCGCGGCCTGGGGAAGGAGGGGCACGCTACTCCCCCTCGCGTGCGCATGGTGCCAGAAGCTCTCGTCCGGCCGCCTCGCTCCTCTTTCCGAACGGTTGGTCGCGTCCGCGGCCCCGATGCGGCACTGAGCAGCGGCGAACGGCGCCGCGGGGGCCGCTCGCCTGCCGCCGAGGTTCACACGGTCGAGTGCTCCCCGGCGGCCTCGGCGCCGGAGGCGGTGGAGCCGCGGTCCGGATCGCCGTATCCGCGCCCGGGACCGCCGGGCAGCCGGACCGCCGGGCGCGGCGGCCATCGGGCCGGCCGCCGCCGAGCCGCGGGGGCGCGTGTCCCGGAGTCCGGCCGCGTCCCGGAGTCCCGAGGCCCGGAGTCCCGAGGCCCGGCCGTGTCCCGAAGTCCGGGAGCCCGAGAGTCCGGCCGTCTCCCGAAGTCTTGAAGCCCGGGAGCCCGGGAGCCCGGGAGTCCAAGAGCCCGGGAGTCCCAGAGCCACGAAGAGCCTTGGCCCGGGGATACCGGCAGGTCCCCGGCCGGGTGCGCCCCTCGCCGCGAACGGATCAGAGTGTGCCGCGCAAAATGCGCAGCACCGTCTCCAGCGAGGTCACCACGTCGTCGGCCCCCGCGCCGCGCAGGGCCCCCTCCTGGCGCTCGTTGCGCGCGTAGCCGAGGAAGGGCACTCCCGCGCTCCGGGCCGCGTGCAGGTCGGAGGGCGTGTCCCCGATCATGAGGGCGGCGGACGGGGCGGCGCCGAGCGCGTCGAGTGCGCGGTGGAGGCAGTGCGGGTCCGGCTTGAGGTGGTGCAGATCCCGGGTGCGGCCGTACACGTTGGGGGCGAAGCACTCGGCCAGACCTCGCCCTTCGAGGTAACGAGCCGCGGTCTGGGCCGAGTTGTTGGTGGTGACCGCGAGACGGGCGCCGACGGCGCTCCAGGTGCGGATCAGCGGATCGGCGTAGGGGGTGGGACGGGCGGAGGCGACCGCCGTCAGCTCCTGCTGGGCGAACCGCTCCTCCAGCTCGGAGACCAGGTCGCTGCGCGGACGGCGCCGGTCGACCGCGTGCAGCACCACCATGGGATCGGGGTGCACCCGCTCCTCGTCGGTCAGCAGCCCCCGCATCCCCTGTTCCTCCAGCCAGTCGACCAGGTCGCGCGCCACCCGCTCGGCGGAGTGGCCCGCGTACAGGCGGAAGACGGGGCCGTCGAAGTCGAAGAGCACGCAGCGGGCGCGGGTGACCACGGTCCTGACCCTCGCCGTCCGGGTCGCCGTCGCTTCGGTCTGCGCCGTTTCGGAAGTCACTAGGAGAGTTTCAGGTCCGTGGTGATGGTTTCCCAGAGGGCGTCGAACCACTTCTGCGATTCCTCCACGAACGCGGTGTCCCGCCGGCCGGCCCGGCGCTCGAAGGAGAACAGCAGGGAGGCCGCCCCGATGGTGTCGTACATCTCCAGGACCTCGCTGTCCACGGTCTCCTCGCGCCGGGCGACCATGTAGTACGCCATCAGCGCCTCCGACGCGTTGAGCAGGTACAGCTTCACCGGCGGGGTGAAGGGCAGGGCGCGGAAGGTCACGCGGACGTCGATGCCGTGCGAGGAGCGCAGCGACCGGAGGTTGTGCCGCAGCACCTGCCCCTGGGCGTTGCGCTGGCTCAGCCAGCGGCTGTGGACGGCCTCGTCGTCCTCGCCCTGGCCGGGGACCGGCACCGGGAAGGCGAGCGCGATGTCCCGCGAGGGCAGCATGATGCGGACGTCGACGGACTGGGGGCGGAGCCGGCCGTCGTGGATCTGCCGGATGGGTTCGCTGAGCGCCAGCATCAGGGACTCCGCGGTGAGGCACACCGCGTCGATGCGCACCTGGGGGACGGCGAACGCCTCCACCAGGCGGGGAGCGAGGGCCACCATCGTCGGCTGCGGCCCGTCCCGGGTGGGGACGATGTCGGCGATCCGCGGCGGGCTGCCCTTGCTGACGTTGCTGAGGAGGCCGTCCGCCTGGAGCATGCCCAGCGCCTGCCGGACGGTGCCGCGTTCCACGCCGAACTCCTCGGCGAGTTCCGCTTGGGTGGGCAGCCGGTCGCCCGCCTTCAGCGCGCCGCTGCGGATGCGTTCGCGAAGGGTGTCGGCGATCTGCTGAGGCGGGAGCCTTGTGCTGTCGTTCACGGCCACGTTCTCCTGGGTCACGACCAGACGCTACAACTGACCTGCACCTGGCGGCAGTTGTCGGAAACCTGTTTACGACGGGTCACCAAGTGGGGACAACTTAAGCATAGTTGGCAACCAACCTGGCCAAGTTGGCGGAAGTTTTGCCTCCCCATCGTGGCCGGTCCCCCTGCCGGCCCTCCTACCACCGCAGGAGGAACCACCATGCCCGTCATCGCCCTCCTCTCCGCCGTCCTCGTCGTCGGCTTCGAGCAACTCGTCCAGTGGCAGTACGGCCCGTCCGGCCTCGTCGGGCTGCTGCTGCTGGCCGTCGGCATCAAGGCCAAGAGCCCCACGTGCAGCTCCGTCGGGGCGGTCGTGCTCGCCCTGATGGTCGCGGGGCCGGCTCTGTGACCCGCCGGAAGCCGCGTCCGGGGGACCTCAGCCCGCGAGCACCAGCTCCGAGCTGATGGTCTCCCACAGCGCCTCGAACCACAGGCGGGACTGCTCCACGAACGCCCGGTCGCGCCGTCCCGCCCCCTGCGCGAAGGGGAACAGGGTGGAGCGGGTCCCCTGCGCGTCGTACATCTGCAGCCGCTCATGGTCGATCTCCTCCTCGCGCCGGGCGAGCGTGTAGTACGCGAAGAGCGCCTCGGCACCGTTGAGCAGGTACAACTTCACCGGCGGGGTGAAGGGCAGCGCGCGGAAGGCGACGCGGACGTCGACGCCGTGCGTGGAGCGCAGCGCCAGCAGGTTGTGCCGCAGCACCTGCCCCTGCGCGTTGCGGTTGGCCAGCCAGGTGCGGTGCAGGCGGCTGTCCGAGCGCGCCCCGACCGGCGCCGGAAAGGCCAGGTCGATGTCGCTGCTGGGCAGCAGGACCCGCACGTCCACCCGGGCCGGCCGGGTGTCGCCGGCGTGGATGCGGCGCAGCGGTTCGCCGAGGGCGAGGGTCAGCGAGATCGCGGTGAGGCACAGCGCGTCGATCTCCACGTGCGGGGCGGCGAACGCGGCGGCCACCCGCTCGCCGAGGGCCACGGTGGTCGGCTGCGGCACCGCTTCCGGGCCGGTCGGCGCCCTCTCGGGCGGTTCCGCGACGGTCGCCGGGCTCCCCTTGGACACGTTGACGAGCAACTGCTCCGCCTGGAGGATGCGCAGCGCCTGGCGCACCGCGCCGCGCTCGACGCCGAATTCCTCGGCCAGCCTGGCCTGGGTGGGCATGCGCTCACCGGCCCGCAGCCGACCGGACCTGATCCGGCCGCGCAGCTCGTCGGCCACCTCGCGGTGCGACGGCGGCGGCCCCTTCCGCCCGCAGGCGGCGGCATGTTCCGGCTCCACGACCGAACACTACAACTTCGGGCCATCTTTGGGCAGTTGCCGGATGGATGGTTATGAGTCGACCCAACATGGAGATACTGAAAGCAAGTTGGTCGCCAACTTGAACAACATGGTCAAGCTTCCCGGGGGTTGGCCGCCTACGGGGCACCGTGAGCGTCGGGTGCCGGGGCGGACGGTCCTCAACGGGGTCCGTCTCCCCGTCCCGAAGGAGGGACCGTCATGCCGCTCGTCGCCCTCGCCGTCGCCGCCATCGCCATCGGATTCGAGCAGCTCGTCCAATGGCGCTACGGGCCGATGGGCATCATCGCGTTCATCGCACTGTCCGTCGGCCTCAAGGCCAAGAACACCACGGTCAGCGGCATCGGGGCCGTGATCCTCGTGATGCTGCTCGCCCAGTCCGGCTGATCGGACCCCGCCGTCCGCCGGCCCGGGGGCCCCCGGGGCCCCCCCCCGGGGGGGCGGGGCGGGGGGCGGGGCGGGCCCCCCCCCCCCGGCCCGGGGCCGGGCGGGGGGCCGCCCCCGCCGGGGGGGGGGGGGCGCGGCGCGGCGCCCCCCCCCCACCACGCCGGCCGAGCCGCCACCACCCCGGTCGCGCGCGGCCCGCGGCCGCACGCCGGGGACCGTCCCACCCGCCGCCCTCGGCCCGCAGGACCGGGCCTGCCGTGCGCCCGCGAGGACAGGGCCCGGGACCCGCCCTACAGTCGGTTGCACGGCCTCTCACCCGCAGAACGCGAAGCCTTCCTGGCCGAGCCGCACGTCACCACGCCGGGCGTCGCCGCCGGAGGGGACCGAGGCCCTCTGCTGGTCCCGATCCGGTACGGCTACGAGCCCGGCGACACGCCGTGGATTCTCACCGGCGCCGACTCCCGGAAGATGGGTCTGATCAGGGCCGCGAGCCGCTTCAGCCTGCTCGTGCAGCGCGTCGAACCCACCCCGCGGTACGTGTCGGTCGAGGGACCGGTCGCCGAGATCGCCGAACCCGCCGCGGGCGTGCACCGCGGCCTCGCCGCACGCTATCTGTCCGGCGAGGCGCTCGACCGCTACGCCGCCTGGGCCGGGGCCCGGCTCGGCGACCACGTGCCGGTCCGGATGCGTCCGGCGCACTGGACCGGCGCCGACCTCGGCTCGGTCGGGTGACAGGACCGGCCGCGGGCACCGGACACGGCGTCCCGCACGCGGCTCGCCCGACAGGCGGACCGGGCCGTCCAGCGCCTCAGCGGCTCGCCAGCGTTCGGCCGTAGTGCGGCGCGCCCGAGGAGGAGGGCAGTCCGAGCCGGGCAGGGGTCAGCACCCCGGACCCCGCGGAAGAGGCTGCCGGGAGCACCCAGACACCACCGGAACCCGCGTTCTCACCGGGCGAGCCGACGGCCAGGTCGATCGAGCCGTCGCGGTCGAAGTCGGCGGTGGCCAGGGCGCTTCCGAAAGCGTCATCCGTTTCCGCGACGCCGGGCACGCCACGGGAGTCCTGGTGGTAGGCCACCGACCGGCACGCGCCGTGCGCGTCGACGAGGCCGGTCGGGCCGCCCAGCAGCAGGGTCGCGGCGCCCGCTCCCGTGCGGCTGCCGATCGCCTCGCCGGGCGCCCCGGCGATCAGGTCGTCGCGGCCGTCGCCGTCGACGTCCGCCGCGCGGAGTGCCGCGCCGAAGCGGTCGCCGCTCTCGGCGACACCGCGCACGCCGGGGGTGTCCTGGTTGAGGGTCTGCGCGCGGTAGCCGAAGTTCCAGGGAACGCCGGCGCCGTAGTGGACGTGGATGCCGCCGCCCTCGGCGAGTTCCTCGGGACCGCAGGGGTCGTCGATGTTCTCGTCCGCGATCTCCCGGCATTCGCCGAGAGCCAGGTCGTCGTGGCCGTCGCCGTCGAAGTCGCCGGCGGCCAGCGAGGAGACGCCGGCGTTGTCGGTGTTCCAGAAGTTGGCGAGCGACGTCTCCTGCGCCGACCAGGTCCACAGGCGCACGTGCGACTGGGTGAAGGGGGTCGTGGACCAGTACGCCGTGGCGAGGTCGGCCGTCCCGTCGTCGCTGCCGTCGAAGTCGCCGGCCGCCAGGACCGGGGCGCGCCCGCCCATGGCCCCGGTGAACACGGTGGTCGCGGGAGCGCCGCGCCGTTTCAGCACGACGGCGTCCGTCGCGCCGACGGCCACGTCCGTGACGCCGTCGCCGGTGAAGTCGGCCGCCGCCAGGGACCGTCCGTACCCGGCGGAGCGCCGGGGGCCGTTCAGGATCGTCGCGCCGGTGCGCGGACCTCCCCGTGCGCCGTACACGACGGCGACCGTGCCCGCGTCGGCACCGGTCGTCCGGACGTCCTCGCCGGGGGCGCCGACGACCAGGTCGGCCGTACCGTCCCCGTTCACGTCGGCGACGGACACCGCCGCGCCGAAGCGGTCGCCCTTCTCGGGGGTGCCGGGGACCCCGGGTGTCGCCTGGGTGATCCGCATGCCGCCCCGATGGCCGAGGCCCTTCGGCCCGCCCCAGACGAGGTCGACGTATCCGGCCTTCGCCTTGCCGCCGACGGCACCGTCCGGCACCCCCACGGCGAGATCGGCGAATCCGTCGCCGTCGACGTCGCTGACGAGCGGCGCGGGAATCGCGGCGGTCGCCGGCGGGGCCAGGCTCAGCCCGGCGGTGGCGGCGACCGTCAGTGCTGCGGCGTACGTCCGAATGCGCACGGGGGCTCCATCTCGGTGGTGAACACGGGCGACATGGGTGTGACCACCGAGAAGGGGCAGGGGTTGTAGGGGAGTTGGCCTGGGCCCGCTCGTCCCGGTCGGACGGGGGCGGCGATCAGCCGTCGCCGGCCTGCCGGGCCGCCCGCTCCAGTCGGTCCCGGTGGCGCTCCCAGTCCTCCCGGCCGCCGTCCGGGAGGTTGCCGCGTCCCTCCGACTCGCCGGCGGAGCCGTCCACGAGTTCGCGCACGATGTCGGCGTGGCCGGCGTGCCGGTGCGTCTCGGCCAGGACCCGCACGATGACGTGATGCAGCGTCACCTCGCTTCGTTCCGCCGGCCACCAGGGCACCCGGCCCACGGCGTCCAGAGCGAGGGAGTCGATCGTGGCGTTCGCGTGACTCCACGCCTCGCGGTACAGGCCCACGATCCGCTCGCGCGACTCCTGCTCAGTGGCCCACATGTCCGCGTTGGGTTCGGGGTCCCGCGTGTACCACCAGGCGGGCGGCGGCTCCCGGTGAAAGCGGGGCCGGCCGAAGGTGTCGCCGAAGTACCCCAGCTCCACGCCGGACAGGTGCTTCACCAGTCCCAGCAGGTTCGTCCCCGTCGGGGTGAGGGGACGACGGATGTCGTACTCGCCCAGCCCGTCCAGCTTCCACAGCAGGGAGTCCCGCGCCTGCTGGAGGTAGCGGAGCAGATCGGCCTTGGCCGCTTGATCCTTCATGCCGGGCAGTCTCGCACCCGGCACCGACACCCGGCATCGGTTCCGGCCGCCGCTCCCCCACGGTCGAAGGCCCAGGCGGCCGGCCGCCTGGGCCTTCGATCGAGCGGTCTCCGGGACCGCCCTCTCCGCGGTGACGATCCGGGCCGTGCCCGCGGACCGGTGCCCGGCCGGAGCCGCACGGCCGGGACACCCACCCGTGAGCGGGGACGGCTCCGAGCGGTGGTCCCGGCGACGGCGTCGCGGGGTGGAGCGGGCGCGGCCGCGCCCGCTCCACCCCGTTCCGTCACGGTCTCCCTCGCGCCCGCCGCGGGACGGGGACCGGGTGGTCCACGTCCGGCGACCGGCGGTCAGATCCGGTTACCGGCGGCCCTGGTGGTGGTGGCGCCCCCACGACACCTCGTCGACGAGGCGGCGGTGGTCGTTGCGCAGGGTGGCGGTGTCGGCGTGGTTGTCCCACACGTAGTTGCGGCGGTCCTGGTAGACGTCGCGGCGGGTGTCGCGGCCGACTCCGGTGTGGACGCGGACGGTCGAGCGCCCACCGAGGCGGTAGTGGTGGAAGGTGTAGGTGCGGCCGTCGCGGGAGGAGAGCGTCCAGCCGCTCAGGTTGACGGCGTGGCGGGTGTTGTTGGTGATCTCCACCCACTCGTGGTTCAGGGAGCGGTTGGAGCGGTTCTCCGGGCCCGGGGAGTCGTACTGCACCCGGCTGATCTCGACGCTCTGCCGGTGCGGACGGTGGTCGGCCGCGGACGCCGGCACCGCGATCGCCGCGGTCACGGCGGCGGTGGTCATCGCGGCGGCGGTCAGACGACGGGCGGTCATCGATACGGTCACAGGTTCCCCCTGCTCGGTGCGGGCACAACCGGCGGACGTTCCGGCCGTGTTGTGCGGCGTGCGGGTGGCGGCCGGTCGGCCGCGCATTCACACCTTGCCCACGCCGGCGCCACGATGTGAACGAGACGTGCGTCGCGTAGCCGTTCGCCTACATTTCGGTGACCCTTGATTGCAGTGTCCATCTAGGTGATGTAGGCACGAAGTTGACGCCCGCGCCGGGGGTGAACCCTTGCCGCCACTGCCTGCGGGAGCCCTTTCGCCAGGCCACGCCACCCCGGGCGCCGCCGCCCCGTCACCCGAAAGTGGGTAACAGCCGCCGCACCAGGACCCGGTCGGAGACTCGCCGGGACAACGAAGAAGACCCCGCCCCGGACATGGGGCAGGGTCTTCACAGAGCGCCGGGCAGGCCTTGCACCTGCATTTCCCCGCAGGAAGCGGGGCGTCTTTCCTTGGACCACCGACGCAAGCATGAACCGGGTTTCGCACCGCCCGGCTCAAGATCGACTCTAGCACTCACCGTCCAGGGTGCACAGCCCCGGCGGCATCCGCCCTGGAGCCGCGGGCACCGCGACCCAGCCGGCCCCGTCACGCACCGGCCGCTTCCTCGCGCCCCTCCGACAGGAAGTCGACGAGAGCGCGGGCGAAGCGCTCCGGCCGCTCCAGCGGGACGTGGTGACCGGCGTCCTCGACGTCGACGACCCGCCCGCGGGGCACGGCCGCCATCAGCGCGGCCACGGTCGCCAGGCAGCCCGGCGCGTCCAGGCGGCCGTTGACGGCCAGGACCGGCACGGCGACGTCCCGGGCACGCGCGGCCACGTCGGTCACCGGAACACACAGGTCCGGCTCGTCGGGGGTGTGCTTGGAGAGGGTGCGCACGGCCATCTCCCGCAGCCGGCGCACCACGTCCGGGTCGAGATCGTCCAGGGTGCGGGTGGGTCCCGCCGCCCAGCCGGCCCTCGCGAGCGACCATGCGGCGACGTCCCCGGCGGCCAGCGCTTCCGCCTGGGCCCGGCCGAGCGCCGCCGACCAGGGATCGTCCGCCTCCGGTTCGCCCAGACCCCGGCCGCTCACCACCAGCGCCTCGACCAGGGAGGGGTGTTCGAGTGCGGTGTCGAGGGCGATGAGCGCCCCCATGGAGACGCCCGCGAGCGTCGCCGGGCCCGCGAGGCCGAGATGGCCGAGCAGGGCGGCGAGGTCGTCGGTCTGGCGGAACGGCCGACTCGCGTTCGCGGACCAGCCGTGGCCGCGGGCGTCCGGGGCGATGACCCGGTATCCCCGGCCGGCCAGCAGCGGGAACAGGTCGTCGAACTCCGTGTGGTCCGCGAAACCCGCGTGCAGCAGGACGACCGGGCGCCCCGAGCGGGGCCCCTCGTCGCGATAGGCCAGGGGGCCGTCGCCGGAGGCGAAGACGTCGAACACGGGGGTGGGCTGGACGGCCTGGTCGGGCCGCGCGATCTCGGTCATGACAACCAAGGTGTCATAACGCGGCCATCATGACAACCCGAGTGTCATGATGGCCGTATGGCCGACGCTTCCCGCCCCCTCACCCCCGACGAACTGCCCGGACGCCTCATGGAGGTGTTCGCGGTCGTGGGGCCCCTCTACCGGCGCGTCCAGCGCAAGATCGAGCAGGACGCCTCGCCGGATCTGCCCGCCGGCGTCCGGGCGGTGCTGGACCTGCTGCGCGAACACGGGCCCCTGACGGTCCCCCAGATGGGCCGGGCCCAGTCGCTCAGCCGGCAGTTCGTCCAGCGGATGGTCAACGAGGCCGCGGCCGGAGGTCTCGTCGAGATCGTCCCCAACCCCGCGCACCGGCGGTCCTCGCTGATCCGGCTGACCGGCACGGGACGGGACGCCATCACCGCCGTGACGCAGCGCGAGCACGCTCTGCTGCGAGGGGCCCGCGGCGATCTCACCGGCGCCGACGTCGACACGTGTCTGCACGTCCTCGGCCGGATGCTGGAGTTGTTCGACGACGTCGATCTCGCCCGAACCGACCCCCCGCGCTGACGCGGTCCGGCCGCGCCCGGTCAGCCGGACGAAGATTTCTTCGCTCTCTCGCGAACTTTTCCCGCCCGCCGCTCATCGGACCTTGTGTACGGCACCGACCGACGGCGCGGGCGCACCTCTGCCCGCGCCGGTGAACAGGAGTGGAGAGCATGCTCATGAGCGACCGCCACAGCACCGCCGACCAGAACGCCGTCACCGCCCCGGGCGACGGCCGCAGGGACCGCCGGCTGCGCCGCGCCGCGCTCGCCGCGACCGTGGCCGCCGCCCTGGGCCTGACCGGAGCGGGCGTCGCCAACGCCGCGGGGGGCGGCGCGCGGACCGGCACGGCCACCCCGACCTGTGCCGCCGCAGCCCTCAAGGCGACCTTCGGCGAGAAGCTCGCCGGAGGCATGAACCACGAGGGCGTCGTGGTGAGGCTGCGCAATCTCAGCGGCACCACGTGCGCGCTGCGCGGCTTCCCCGGCCTGGGCCTGGAGGACTCCGCGCACAGGACGCTCACCTCGCACACCCACTGGGGCGACACCTGGTACGCGGCGAACCCGGGGAAGCGGACCCTGGTCCTGGAGGACGGCGAGAGCGCGGAGGCCGTCGTGGCCTGGACGCACGCCAACGCGGGCACCGACGACGCCGTGCACGCGTCCTACCTCGAGATCACCCCGCCCGCCTCGACCCGTCACAAGACCCTCGCCTTCCCCGAATGGGTCGACCACGGGGACCTCAGCGTGACCGCTCTGGCCCGGCACATCGACATCCCGCGCTGAGCGGGAGCCGCTCCGGATCGGACCGGGGACGGGGCCGTTCGGCGGCGCCCTCCCCGGCCGGCGGCGGACACGGGCGCGGGGCCGTCCTCCTCGGAGGGCGGCCCCGCGCCGTCGGTGTGTCAGTCCACCTCGCGGGTCACTCGACGTTGATCTTGAACGTGCTGGTGGTGTTGCGGATGTCCCGGGCGTTGCCGCTCATCCGCAGGTTGCGGAAGGTGGCCTCGCCGACCGCCGGACCCTGGCCGGGCTCGGGGAGTTCGTTGGCCCAGATGCCGAACCCGGACTTGGCGTCGAAGGCGTCGCCGCTCTTCTTGGAGTTGGTGATCGAGATGTCGGTGAAGACGGTGTCCTTGACCGGGAACTGCGGCTGCCCGCCGACATAGTTGGTCTGGAACATGACGCCTCCGTAGGTGGAGTCGTCGATGTCGACGTCGTTGACCCGGATGCCCTGGAACACCTTCGACGCGGAGAAGGCCCAGATGGCGGGGAAGACCTGGGAGCCCCAGAAGTGGCCGCCCGTTCTCTCCAGCGAGACGTTCTCGATCGTCGTGGGATCGGTCCCGAAGCCGTTCATCGGGTAGCCGAAGTCCAGCGAGGAGATCGTGATGCCGGAGTACACCAGGGTGTCCGCGACCCGGATGTTGCGGAAGGTGTTGTGGTAGCCGCCGTAGACGGCGATCCCGGCCGCTCTCCAGGTCAGGGTGGACGTCAGGTTCTCGTAGAGGTTGTTCTTCTCGTCGGCGCCTCCGGAGTCGATGGCCGAGAAGAGCGCGAAGCTGTCGTCGCCCGTCGCGCGGGCGTCGTTGTTGACGACGTGGTTGTCCGTGGAGCCGTTCGTCATGTTGACGCCGTCGGCGAACGTGTCACGGATGCGGGAGTTCTTGATCGTCATGTTGTCGGTGTTCGCGCCCCAGTAGAGGCACACCATGTGTTCGACCCAGACGTTGTCGATCGTGATGTCGGAGACGTTGGAGAAGTCGAACACCTTGCCCGGACCGTCGATCCGGGAGGTGTAGTTGCCGAAGTAGGCGAAGCCGGCGAACGTCGAGCCCTTCGCGGTCGCCTCGGCCCGGAAGCCGATGTCGGTGTTCTCCTGGGAGGACGGGGCGTGGAAGCGGGTGAACCACGGGCCGGCTCCGACGACCTTGACGGCCTTGCCGTAGACCTGGAACTTGCTCGCGGTCTCGTAGTCGCCCGCGGGCAGGTAGACGCCGACGAGCTTGCCCGTGGTGTCCATCCGGACCTTGTCGAGCGCGTTCTGCACGTCCTGGTGGGAGAAGCCCGCGGGGACCGCGTAGGCGGCCGGGTCCGGGTTCGCGGCGGCGGTCGCCTGTTCGGTGTTGACGAAGTCGATGGCGTAGGTGGAAGTGTTGGCGGCGTCCTTCTGGAGACGGATCTTCGAGCCCGCCGGCACGGTCTTGCCGAGGAGCAGGTTCGCCTCGTCGTAGATGTGGCGCGGTGCTCCGGAGCCGGGCGAGTTGCCGGGCGCGGTCTCGCTCCCGTAGAGCCAGGCGTACTGCGAGGTCAGGTCGATGGCCTTGAGGAACTGGCCGTCCACGTAGACGTTGAGGGTGGTGTTGGTGCCGTCCGGGATCGAGAAGCGGGTGACCAGGGTGTTGGTGGCCGCCCGGGTGGTCCACTCGACGTACTGGCCGGTGCCGCTGAGCGTGACCGCCTTGCGGCCGCTCGCCTCTCCGGCGATGTCGCCGACGGTCCGGTTCGGGCCGACGACCTTGGCGCCGCCGCCGACCGTGCCGTCCTCCGCCTCGTACATGTCGTACGGCATGTCGGCGCCGCGCCCGACGAACAGGGGCTGGCTGGTGGTGTTGTTGGCGCGCTTGACCGGGAGTTCGTTGGCGTCGTCGGCGATGACCGTCTTGACGGTGTACTTGCCGTTGCCGGCGGTCCACGTGCCGAGGCTGACCGGAGCGGTGGTCTGGCCGGCGGCGATGGCGCCGCTGTAGGAGCCGGTGAGCGTCTTGACGGTGGCGCCCTTGGAGTCCTGGACCGTCAGGGTCACGCCGTGCGAGCCCGCGGCGGAGGCGACGGTTCCCTGGTTCTTGAGGGCGACGGTGAACTTGACGTCGTCCCCGGCGGAGGGGCTGGACGGCGACCACGCGACGGGCGCGGCCACCAGGTCGGAACTGGAGACGGGCTTGACGACGAGGGCGTCGGAGCGGGTGAAGGTGTTGTTCGCCTCGTTCTGCTCGATGACCTTGCCGGCCGGGTCCACCTCGGCCCCGACGGAGTAGCTGCCCGCGTCGCGGGCGCCGATGCTCGCGGAGACCGTTTCGCTCTCGCCGGCGGCGAGGGCGGGGACGTCCGCCGTGGCGACCTTCGTTCCCCCGAGGGTGAAGTTCAGGTCGGTGGCCTTGGACGCCTTGGTTCCGCTGTTGGTGACGGTCGCGGTCAGGCTGATCGCGTCCGACTCGACGGGGGCCGCGGGGGTGCTGGTGATACCCGTGACCCTGAGGTCGGGGTTCGCCGCCGGGGTGCCGACGACCTGGAACTCGGCGACCTGCGCGCCGGGCGCGCCGGTGTTGGAGGTGAACGTGAGCCGGACGTCGGCGGCGGTGCCGGAGACCGGGATGGTCACCGTGTTGCCGCTCGCGGGCGAGAACGTGTAGTCCTTCGCCGCGGCGAGGGAGGTGAACGTCGTGGCGTCCTGGTCCCGGCCGAGCACCTGGATGTTCTGCGTGCGCGTCGCCCACGCGGCGTCCGGACTCAGCTTGACCACGACCTGGCCGAGGTCGGCGTTGGCGCCCAGCCGGGTGGTGAGGGTCGCCGGGTAGGCGCCGCCCGCACTCTCCCAGTAGGTGCTCGTCGAACCGTCGTTGGCGTTGGCCGCGACGTAGGTGAAGGTGGAGGACGAGGCGTCGATGGGCTTGCCCTGGGCCAGGTTGGACCCGCCTCCGGTGGAGCCGGTGCGGGTGACGCTGTTGCTCGCCGTGGAGACGTTCCCGGCGGCGTCCTTCGCCTTCACGGCGTAGGTGACGGTGGCCGTCGGGGAGGGGGTGTCGGTGTACGTCAGGACGTCGCCCGCCACGGAGGTGACGATCCGGTCGTTGGCGTAGACGTCGTAGCCGGTGACCTTGACGTTGTCGCTCGACGCCTGCCAGGTCAGCTTGACGTCGTTGCCGGACTGGGTGAAGGCGAGGTTGCCCGGGGCGGTGGGGGCCGTGGTGTCGCCGGTCGCCCCCTTGCGGGTGACGCTGTTGCTGTTCGCGGAGGCGTTGCCCGCCGCGTCCCTGGCCCGCACGTAGTAGGTGACGTCGGCGCCGGCGGGCTGGGTGTCGGTGTACGTCAGGACGTTTCCGGCCACGCCGGCGCGCAGTTGGCCGTCCGCGTAGACGTCGTACCCGGTGACGGCCGTGTCGTCGGTGGCCGCGCTCCAGGTCAGTTTGATCTGCCCGGTGGCGGGTTCGGTGTAGGCGAGGTTCGTCGGCGCGGTCGGGGCCTGGGTGTCGCCGGTGGCGGGGCCGTAGACCTCCAGTTCGGACACCTGGCCGGCCGGCCAGCCGGTGTTGGCGGTGATCAGCACGCGGACGTAGCGCGTCGTGGTGGTGTCGAGGCCGATGGTCGCCGACTGGTCGTTGCCGCTGTCGAAGGTGTACGCCTTGGAGGCCGTCAGGTCGGTGAAGTTCTGGTTGTCGGTGGAACCCTGGATCTTGAGGGTCTGGGTCCGGCTCGGCCATCCCGCGGGCAGCCGCAGGGCCACCTGGTTCACCTTGACGGAGGAGCCGAGGTCGACCTGTATCCACTGCGGGAAGGCGTTGTTCCTGCTCTCCCAGTAGGTCGCCCGGTTCCCGTCACCGGCGTTCGCGGCGCCGTACACGTCGGCGTGCCCGCTCTCGGTGAACGGCTTCCCCTGGGCGAGGTTGGGCGTCGAGGCGGCGCTCGTGAGCACCTGCATCTCGGCGAGTTGCGCGGTGGGGGCGGCGGAGTTGTCGCTGAAGTCGGCGCGGACGTAGCGGGCGAGGGTCGCGGGGAAGGAGACCTTCACGGTGTTGCCGTTGCCGGGGCTGAAGACGTACCGGGCGGACGACCTGAGGGTGGCGAAGCTCTTGCCGTCGGCGCTGCCCTGGATCGCCAGCGTCTGCCTGCGGGTCTGCCAGTGCTCGGGCAGGCGCAGCACCACCTGGCGGACGCGCCGGGTGCGCCCGAGGTCGGTCTGCACCCACTGGGCGGACTTCCTTCCGGCCTGCCAGTAGGTGTCGCGGTCGCCGTCGGTGACGTTGGCGGCCTGGTGGGCCTCGCGGGCGCTTCCGGCCCTGGTCGCGCTGTCCGCGGCGGCGTCGGGGCCGCCGGCGGCGTTGGCGCCCACGGCGGGCAGGCCCAGAACCATGACGGCGGAGGCGAGCACAGCGGTCGCTGCGCGGCGTCTCCACGATCTCGGCTGGTGGTCAGTCATGCGGGGTCACTCCCTGCGGAGGCTCGCGCGCCGGAGGGGCGGCGAGGTCGGCTCGTTCCTGGCAGAGCGGTGGCGCGGTCCGGTATGCGGGACGGCACGGTGTCGTCGTCCCCGGACGACTGCACGCCTCACGTGAGCGCGCGCAGCTTCTTGCAATGATTCATCGCAATATTGCAGAGCAATGCACAGGCGTCTACGGTCCGTGCGCCACAAGTTTCACGTCCGTCCGGACCCCGACGAACCGGAAGTACCCGGTGCAGGAGCCGACCCGTCTGGGAGGGCACCTCCCGTCACGTCCCGAACACGGAGCGAGCGACCGGGACAGGGGATCGACACTCACCGCCTCAGCCCGCCAAGCCGTGGAGACAGCGCCGTACCACGCCCGCTCGCGGCCCGACCCGCCACTCCCCCGGCCCCTGCGCCGACGCTCACCGCGGGCACCCGATGCAGCACCGCGCCGGACCCTCACACCTGAACGCAGGTCACGCAAATTCTTGCAAAGCCCGGGGGTGCTCGCCCCTCCGATACCGGCGCTCACCTCACGCAACCGATTGCGCGTCCTGGACGGCAGCGGGGGTGCCCCGCGGAGCGACGTCCCCTCCCCGGGCACGCGGAATTCGTCCGCGAGCTCCTCGAACGGCTCCGGTCCGCGCCGCGCCCCCACCCCGCCGGACGCGCCGCTGCCACACCAACGCACCCCCACGGTTGCCGTGAGGCGGAGCCCCGGCGACCGTGGGCGGGAGGCCCCCCGCGAGACGGCGACGGCGCACCCCGCGGGTCGCGGGTCTCCGGCGCGGTGCCGCCGGGCGGGACGCCGCGCCCGCGAGAGACGGCCCGACGCACGTCAGGATGTTCCGCCCGAACGCAAGGGACCCCAGACCATGACCCAGGCCCGCCCCGACCGACCCGGAGCAGACCGGCCGGACCGAGCCGTCACCGCCGCACCCCGGCCCGGCGCGGACGGACGCCCGCGGACGTCCGGCGGCCCGGTGCCCGATCTCCGGCGGACCGGGATCGCGCCGGACCACTGGTATCCGGTCGCGACCTCACGGAGCGTTCGGCGCGAACGCACCTTCGCGACGGCCTTCGCCGGCCGTCGGATCGCGCTGTACCGGGGACGCGGCGGCGTCGTCCACGCCCTGGAGGACCGCTGCGCGCACCGGCAGGTGCCGCTGAGCATGGGCGTCGTCGAGGGCGACATCCTGCGGTGCTGCTACCACGCCTGGGCCTACCGGGGCGACGGGCGCATCTCGCAGATCCCGTATCTGCCCAAGGGCTGCGAGCGACCGCCGCGCGGGGTGCGCTCCTACCCCGTCCGCGAGGCGTACGGCCTGGTGTTCGTCTTCCCCGGGGACGCCGGCCGGGCCGAGGCCGCGGCCTTCCCCCGGCTGCCCGAGTACCACTCGCCCGCCCACCGGACGATGACGTTCTCGCGCACGGTCCACTGCCACTACTCGTTCATGCACGAGAACCTGCTCGACATGAACCACCAGTTCCTGCACCGGAGCGTGCTCGGCAGGATCCGTCCCGAACTGCTCGGCTACGAGGCCGGGACCCGTCACGTCGAGGCGCGCTACCGCTTCGTCCCCGCCGGAGGCCGCAAGGACCGGGGCGCCGGGCTGCTCTCCTCGGAGGGCGTCGGCGGGCGGGACACCCCCGACGTCATCACCATCCGCACCGAGTACCCGTACCAGACGCTGCGGGGCGTCCCCGAGGGCGGCGACCTCCCGGCGTTCTCGCTCTGGGCCGCCTATGTGCCCGAGGACGCGGAGCAGCGCCGGAACCACGCCTACGGCCTGCTCACGATCGCGAAGCCGTCGGTCCCGGGGGCCATCCATCTCGCCTGGCCCCTCATCCGCCGCTTCACCGAGCGGGTGTTCGCGCAGGACAGGACCGCGGTGGAGGCGGAGCAGCGCGCCTGGGACGAGCAGGGCGAGGACCGCAACCACGAGGTGTTCCCGCTCATCCTCGACCTGCGCGACGTGCTGCGGAGCAACGGGGTCGCGCTGCGCCCGCCGGAGGCGTGGGGTCCCGGGGCGGCCTGCGGGCCGCCGTCCTCCGGAGCGCCGACGGGCGCCCCGCAGGACGCGAACGGCGACATCCGACGGACGCCACGCGCGGCTCCGGCGGCTCCGGCGGCTCCGGCGGCTCCGGCGGCTCCGGCGGCTCCGGCGGCTCCGGCGGCTCCGGCGGCTCCGGCGGCCGAGGGTGCGACCGGGGCCGAGTAGCCGGGGCACCGACGACGTGGGCCCGATCGCTCAGACGGTGGGGGCGGATATCTCGCGTTCCGCGGCCGGCATCCCCTCGGAGACGATCGCGGACCGCCGCTGCCCCCGGTCCATCAGCCCGCCCGTGAACGCGAGGCCCAGTCCCGCCAGGGCGAGCGCCGCGCCGACCAGGTTGGGCGAGGCCCAGCCCCAGCCGGCGGAGATGACCAGGCCGCCGAGCCAGGCACCGCCGGCGTTGGCCAGGTTGAACGCGGAGTGGTTGGAGGCCGCCGCCATGGTGGGCGCGTTCCGCGCCTTGGCCATGAGGAGCATCTGGACGGGCGTGGTGATCAGGGAGCCCATCGCGCCGATGAAGACGATGGTCAGCAGGGCGGGCACGGTGCTGTGGACCGAGAAGTAGAAGGTCACCAGGCCCACTGCGAGCAGGACCAGCCCCGCGTAGAGCGTCGGGCGCAGGGCCCGGTCGGTGAGCGGTCCGGCGAGCAGCGTGCCGAGCGTCATGCCGACGCCGTACAGGGCGAGGATCCAGGTGACCGACGTGCCGGAGACTCCGGTCAGGTGCGTGAGCATGGGGACGAGGTAGCTGTACACGGCGAAGAATCCGCCGAAGCCGACGACCGCGGTGGCCAGGCCCATCACGACCTGCCGGTTGCCCATGGCGCGCAGTTCGTGGCGGATGCCGGACTGCGCGCCGCGCGGCTGGTGCGGGACGAAGGCGGCCAGCGCCGCGAGGGCGGTCAGTCCGATGACGGCCACCGCGCCGTAGGCGGCGCGCCAGCCCAGGTGCTGGCCGAGGGCGGTGCACAGGGGAACGCCGACGATGTTGGCGACGGTGAGACCGAGGAACATCCTGGAGACCGCTCGGGCGGCGCGCTCGGGGGCGACGAGGCGCGAGGCGACGACGGCGCCCACGCCGAACAGGGCGCCGTGCGGGAGCCCCGCCAGGAAACGGGCGGCGAAGAGGGTGCCGAAGCCCGGTGCGAGCGCGGACGCGACGTTGCCGACCACGAACAGCCCGGTCAGGAGCAGCAGCAGCTTCTTGTGCGGCACCCGGGCGCCGATGCCGGTCAGCACGGGCGCGCCGACGACGACGCCGAGCGCGTACGCCGACACGACGTTGCCGGCCTGCGGTACCGACACGTCGATCCCGTCGGCGATCTGGGGCAGCAGCCCCATCGTGGCGAACTCGGTCGTGCCGATGCCGAACGCGACGACGGCAAGGGCCAGGAGAGCCAAGGGCATGGTGCGGGGGAACCTTTCGGGGACAGCGGGCAGGGGACGCGGGAGAGGCGGGGCCGCGGTCCGCCCGCGCCTCCCGTGTCCGGTCGTGCCGAGCGCCGTTGCCCGGAGCACCTTCCCGACCAGTGTGAGCCCCCGGGAGGGGGAACGGCGCCGAGGGGTCCCGCATTCCGGGACCGGCCGTCGCGCGACGACCCTGCCCTCGGTGCGCGGCGCGGTGCGTGCCATGATCCCTACTCGTCGGTAGTTCCGTGTCCCGTCGGGAGGATCGCCATGACCCGTGTGTTCACCGTGAGCGGCAGCATCGTCGTCGGCGTGTCCCCGGAGACCGCCTTCCGGGCGGTGAGCAGCCCGGCCGACATGGGCCGCTGGAGTCCGGAGAACCGGGGGACGACGGATGACGGCCCGGCCGGTCCGGCGGTCGAGGGCAGCACCTTCGTCGGGCGCAACAAGCGGGGTGTCTTCCGCTGGGTCACCCGGTGCCGGGTCGTCGCGGCCGATCCCGGGGTCCGCTTCGCCTTCCGTGTCCGCGCGATCGGAGTGGGCCGTCCTCGTCTGCGGGCCCCGATCGCGACGTGGGAGTACCGCTTCGAGGCCGTCGAGGGCGGCACACGGGTCACGGAGACGTGGACGGACGACCGCCGGGCCTGGCCGGCGTTCGCGGCCCGCGCCTTCGACTGGATCGTGACGTCGGGGAAGACGTTCGCGCAGTTCCAGGAACGCAACATCGCGATCACGCTGCGCAATCTCAAGCGCGAGCTGGAGCACGACCGGGCGGTGTGAGCGGCCCGATCCGCGGGCCGCGCGGCGTGCGACCCGGCGGGCGGATGCCTTCGCGGGCCGCCCGCGCCACGCCGTGGCCCACCGTCGCGCCTCTCCGCGCGGCTGTCGGCGGGTCGGGCCGGCCCGTGGACCGATCAGCCGGTACGGGGCGCGCGCGGCGGGCGGGACAGCAGCAGCACCGCGCCGACGACCCCGGCCGCGAGGAGGCCCCGGGAGGAGCGCCAGGACAGCACCGACCACCGGGACTGCGCGGACAGGACCGATCCCGTGCTCAGCCACGATCCCGCGGAGATCAGCGACAGTGAGGAGCCGATCGACCCGAGGGAGAGCGCGCTGCCGACCGATCCCACCGACAGCACCGAACCGACGGAGCCGACCGACAGCACCGAACCCGCGGACCCGATCGACAGGACGGAGTCCCGCGACCACAGCGAGAGCACCGAACCGGACGCGTCCCGGCCGGCCGTGGGTGCGCTGAGAGGTGCCATGGGGCCATCCTGCCCGATGCCGGTCCGCGGCGGGAGCGGAGTCGGCCGGGCCGGGCTCCTCGGACGACGCCGCTGCCCGCGCCCGCGGGTCACGTGGCCGGTGCGGCCTCGGCGATGTCCTGGTGCATGTGCCCCATCAGCTCGCCCATTTCCCGGACGTCGGCCGTCGGGTTCTCGGCGTCGCGCGCCGCGCGGCGCAGCCAGTCCGCGGTGGTGAGCGCGAGCGCGGTCGCGTCCTGCTGCCGGTTGTCGCCGAGCAGTTCCTCGACGCGGAAGGCGAGCCCGCCGAGCGTTTCGTCGTTGGTCTCGGGGATCAGGTAGCCGCGGAGACCGGCGGGTTCGGGGGTGCGGGACCTGGCGTGCCGCACCGCGTCGAGCACCTCGCGGTCCTCGCTGTACTGGTCGAGGTGGCCGAGCAGGACGTAGATCCGTGCCGTCAGGCGGGGCAGGCCCGGATGGTGGTCGAGCCAGACCATCAGCTGCGGCTGGCCGCCGAGATGGTCGACGAGCGGCGTCAGCGCCTCGACCGACTTCGTGGGCAGGTCCCAGTGGTGCGGGATCATCCGGGCGACCTCGTCGGCGAGTGCCGTCTCGTCCTCGGTGCCGATCTCCCCGGAGACGAACTCCGCGATCTTGGCGTTGTCGAGGACGAAACCGTCCCGGGTCGCGCGGGCGGCGCGCGTGGAGACGCCGTGCCGCCGGCGCAGCAGCTCACCCACGCTCTTGAGGAGCGGCTTGTCGTGCACGAGACCTCCTGGTGAACGCTCCCGGGAACCGGCCGGCCGGGCACCGTGACCGGTGGTGCCGCGACTGCTGCATCACGCCGCCGACCGGTGGACGCGATCGGCACTAACACCGTGCCGCCGGGTCTCCGGGAGCGCGCGCCCGGTGACCCGAACGGGTGCGGCCGGGACGGGGCGGCGGCGGGGCCCTGCCGAGCTGGGGAGGCGGCGCACGCGGGCGGGACGGAGCATGGGGAGATCACAGGACGGTGGCGCGCGGACGGGAGGGCACGGGTGGGTGGTGGGCGGGAGGACCGCAGCTTCGAGGAGGACGCCGGGGCGCGCCAGATCGCGGCGCTCAACCGGATGGCGGGCCCGGCCGGGGACGGCTCCGGTGACCTCGCCGACCGGATGCGCGGCCGGGAGACCGACCTTCTGGTCGGGCACGCGCTCGCCCGCGCGGACACGCTGCGCGAGGCGCTGGCGCTCGTCCCGCGGCTGGCCGACGGCTCGCTGCCGCTGGACGGCCAGGTGGTGCTCCGCTCGGACCGTGAGCGGCTGCACTGCGTGGCCCGGCTCGGGTTCGAGGACCGCGGGGTCGACGACCTCGCGGTCCCGCTGACGGCCGGCCATCCGGCGGCGCAGGCGCTCCGCACCGGCAGGGCCGTGTTCCTGCCCTCGGCCGAGGAGTTCGCCGACCGGTTCCCCGCCGCGGGGACACCCCGCGGCGGGGACACGCAGGAGGCGTGGGCCTATCTGCCGCTGACCACCTACGGGCAGGTCACGGGCGTGTGGGTGGCCGGATTCGGCGCTCCGACGGAGATGACCGAGGGGGTCCGCGCGCTGCTGGCCACGGTGGCGCGCCTGCTCGGGCAGACCATCGAGCGCACATACACCGACGAGGCGGATCTGGCGCTCTCGCAGAGCCTGCGCAGCAGTATGAGCCGTGTGGGTCCGGGCGTCGACGGCCTCACGGTGGCCGCCCGGTACGTCCCCACCGGCGGCGGGCTCATGGTCGGCGGCGACTGGTTCGACAGCCTCACCCTCCCCAGCGGCCGGCTGGGCCTGGTGATCGGCGACGTGCAGGGCCACGACCTGCACGCGGCCGGGCTGATGTCCCGGCTGCGCACGGCGATCCACGCCTACGCGGCCGAGGGGCACGGGCCGGACGCCGTTCTGGTGAGGGCCTCGCAGTTCCTCGCGGCGCTGGACGAGGACCGCTTCGCCACCTGCATCTACCTGGAGGCGGACCCGGCCACCGGGACGCTGCGCGTCGCCCGCGCCGGCCACCCCCATCCCGTGCTGCGCCTGCCGGACGGCACCTGCCTGCTCAAACACCTCGACGGGGGGCTGCCGCTGGGGCTCGGACTCGGCGAGGACGACTACCCGGTCAACGTGCTCACCCTGAACGAGGGCGAGGTGCTCATGCTGTGCACCGACGGTCTGATCGAGAGCGGCGGCCACGACATGTACTCGGGGTGGCTGCGGGTGCGGGGCGCCCTGTCGCCGGGGACGTCCGAGAACCTCGACGCCATGGCGGACCGGCTGCTGAACGCGGTCGTCACGCCGCGGGAGCCGGGTGACCGGTCGCGGCCCGCCCCGCTCACCGAGGACGACGTCGCGCTGCTTCTGCTCCGCCGGGACGTGGGCGGCCCGGCCGCCGTCCCGCCCGAGCGGCGGCTCGTCCTCACGCTCGAACAGGATCAGGCCCGCGGGCTGTCCGACGCCCGGCGCGAGCTCCAGGGCCTGCTGCACGACTGGGCCGGCCCCGGCCAGGTGGACACGGCGGTGCTGCTCACCTCGGAGCTGCTCGGCAACGTGCTGGTGCACACCGACCAGGCGGCGGTCCTGCGGGCCGAGATCAGCGGCACGCCCGAGCACCGCCGGCTGCGGGTGGAGGTCACCGACCGCAGCGACGACGTACCCCACCGGCGGGCCCCCGGCGAGATGTCCTCCTCGGGCCGCGGCCTGGTCCTGCTGGACCTGCTGGCCCACCAGTGGAACGTGCGCCCGGAGCCCGAGGGCAAGACGGTCTGGTTCGAACTCGACGAGGACCGGCCCGAGGACATCCCGGTCTGACCGCGCGGTCCGCCCGCGCCCGAAGATCGCCGGCCCCGCCCGGGCTCACGCCTGCTGGAGAGCGGGCTCCAGCTGCCCGGCGGCGGTTGTCTTCCCTCCGGGTTCGGCGTCCCAGCGGCCGGTGGTGCGCACGTAGCGGTGGATCACCGATCCCGTCGCGAGCAGCAGGAGCGGGCCGTACACCCAGGGATGCCGCGCCATCTCCAGGGGCAGCAGCCGGTAGGACACCAGCAGCGCGGTGAACACCGTCGCGCCGAGGACGACCAGGCGGGTCCCCGCGCGGTCCCAGCCGCGGTCGAACAGACGCATCGCGGCCTCGATGGTGAGCGCGAACACCACGCCCGCCAGCAGATCGGCGCCGTAGTGGTAGCCGAATCCGAGGGTCGCGGTGAGCGTGCCGACCAGCCAGAAGGCACCGGCCCAGCGCATCGCGCGCGGGGCTCTGCGCGAGTGGACGAAGAGGGTGGTGGCCCAGGCCGTGTGCAGGCTCGGCATGCAGTTGCGGGGGGTGACCGCGTCGAACGGGACCGCGTGCGGGGCGACCGCCGGCGGCGCCGTGTTCGGCCACAGGTCGGCGACCGCCCAGTGCCCGCCGTCGGGTCCGTAGGCGAAGACCGGGCCGACCACGGGGAAGATCATGTAGATGGCCGGGCCGAGCAGGCCGATGACCAGGAACGTCCGCACCAGGTGGTGGCCCGGGAAGCCCCGCTCGGCCGCGACGTTGCGCAGTTGGTACAGGCCGAAGAGGGCCGCCGCGAGCGGGAGCTGGCCGTAGACGGCGCCGAGTAGATGAGTGCCGACCGGATCGGTGGCCGCGACCAGGCGGCCCACGACCCACGAGGGGTTGCCGAGCGCGTGGTCGGCGGCGGACACGTACGGGTCGAGCACCGCGTGGCGGGTCTTCGAGGTGATCAGCAGCCAGGTGTCGCCCGTCTTGTGGCCGCCCACCAGGAGCAGGCCGAGCCCGACTCCCTTGAGCAGCAGGGCGCGCTCGCGGCCGGTGCGCCGGGTGACGGCGAGCACCGCGCAGCCGAGCATCACCCACAGCGCGCCGCTGCCGAAGTTGAGGTCGGCGCCGGCCGCCCAGCGCACCAGGGTGAGGACCACGTCGATGGCGATCGCGGCGCCGGCCGCGGCGAACCGCTGCCGCCAGGTGAGCACCACCATCATCAGGGCGAGACCGGCGTACAGCAGCGGCCCCGAATGCGGGGCGAGGACCATCTCCCGCCCGAGGTTGGCGAGGGGGCCCGCTTCGCCGTACCCGCGCGCGACGATCTCCAGCGCGACGAGGAATCCGGCGGTCGCCACGCCCGCGGCGGCCCACAGCACGGCCCGGTGACGAGATCGCCGGGCGGACGCGGTGTCGTCGTCCGGCCGCGGGGTCTTGCGCGAAGTCTCAGATATCAACTGTCCGGCCGATGTGTCAGGTGGTGGTCATCCGGGCTCACCCTTCTCGCTGGACGGCAGGATGCCGCAGGAAAAGCCGGGCGATCAGGCGATCACCGTGAGTCCGATGATGTTATCGGAGGGGGTCAAGCAGGTTTCGTGGTCCGTCGGGCGCGCACGACCCGGCCGCGCGGAGCCCGGCGCCCTGCGGCGCGGGCGGACAACTGTCAGGCTGGTGAGGACCGGCCGGCACCCCTGAGGGAGGCCCCATGGCACGGACGGACACGGCAGCCGCGGGTGGCCGGGGGCGGGTGCGGCGGTCATGAGCGACGCTCCGGCGCCCCAGGGCGGCTACGGGAGGGACCTGTTCGCGCCCGAACACCCGGAGGAGGCCGGGCGGATCGACGCGGCGGCGCTCGTGTACGACCCGGTGACGTTCCGGCGCCTGCGGGCACTGGGCGCGGGGGCGGGCGGCCGGTGCCTGGAGGTCGGGGCGGGCACGGGCACGGTGGCCCGCTGGCTGCTGGACGAGGCGGGCGCGGCCGAGGTGGTCGCCCTGGACCGGGACACCTCGGGCCTGGAGACCCTCGCCGGACCCCGGATCAGTGTGGTGGCCGCCGACCTCCGGGACGAGGACCTGGACCTGGGGCGCTTCGACGTGATCCACGCCCGGTTCGTCCTCATGCACCTGCCCGAACGCCGCCGCCTCGTCTCCCGGCTGGCGCGCCGGCTGAACCCCGGCGGCTGGCTGGTGCTCGCCGACGCCGTGGAGCTGCCCGACGGCCACGACACGGCGTCGGCGTACCGGCGCACCATGGACGCCATGTGGCGGGCGCTGGCGACGACGATCGGCACGGACATCTCCACCGTGCCCGCGTATCCGCGCTTCCTCCGCGAGGAGGGGCTGCTGGACGTCGCCGGGGAGGTCGTCTGCCCGCCGCTCACCGCCGGCGGTCCCCTGGCCCGCTTCTGGTCCGAGACGTGGAGCAGGATGCGGCCGCAGTTGGAGGAGACGGGGCTGGTGGACGCCACCGCCGTCGACGCGGCGCTCGCGCGTCTCGCCTCGCCCGACCTCGCCGTGTTCGGTCCGGGGATGGCGATGGCATGGGGACGGCGGCCGTGAGCGGCCGTCCCGCGCGGGCCGGGGCCGCCCCTGCGGACCCTGCGCGCGGCGCAGGCGGCGGCGCCTCGCCGCCGGCAGCCGGGTGCGGCCGTGGACCCGCCCGCGCCGCGGGGCGGAGCGCATTCCCCCCGAACGCACCCGGCGCCGCGGACGCCGGAGAGCCGGAAGAGAGGTTCACGTCATGAACGTCAACCGCGTTCTCGCGGTCGCCCCGGTGCGCGACATCGAGAAGGCCGTCGCCTGGTACGAACGGCTGCTGGGCCGGCCGGCCGACCGCAGGCCGATGCCCGGGCTGGCGGACTGGCATCTCACGTCCGCCGGCTGGGTCCAGGTGTTCCAGGACCCGGAGCACGCCGGCTCCACGCTCCTCAACCTGGCGGTGGACGACCTCGACCGGGAGCTCGCCGCTCTGTCGTCCCGGGGGCTGACGGCCGGGGAGGTCCGGCCCGGAGCGGGGCGGGTGCGGTTCGCCGCCCTGCACGACCCCGACGGCAACCGGGTCACCCTGATCGAGAACCCGGTCGAGTGAGGGCGGCGGGCGCCGCGCGGCCGAGGTCCGGCGGAGCCGGGAGGCGACGCGCTCAGGCGGGCCGGAACTGCGGACCGTACGTGTACGGGGTGCCCGGGATCGGCATCTCCATCAGTTCCACGGCGGGAGACTCCAGCCGGCCCATGCCGCGCACGGCCGTCATCAGGCTGCCCGTGTCGCCGTCCGCCCACGCCGCGTCGAGCGAGTCCAGCACGCTCGCATAGGCGCTGTCGAAGGCGTCGAGGAGCCTCCGCGCCTCGTCGGGCGGGGCGTCCCAGCCGCCCGCCGGAACCGTGGCCATGGGCCGGGCGTCGGGAAACGGGACGGCGCTTCCGGTGTACCGCCAGCCGCCGTCCTCGTTCAGCCGCCGACCGTGGTAGATCTCGGCGAAGGCGTAGTAGTGGGCGACGTGGTCGTCGCCGGGGGCGTCGGCGGGCGAGGCGGACGTGCCCTCCCCCTGCTCCCGGATGACGCCGATGGCGTGCTCCACGTCGTCGGTCGTCCGGATCACGACCAGGTCGTCCTCGCCGATGCGCTGCCGCAGCTGGCGGGCCGCGGACAGCTCGGGCGCGGCCGACCGGAAGGTCCGCAGCAGTTCCTCGTAGAAGGCCCCGATGCTGAGCGAGCCGTCGCCGGTGCCGGCGAGGGGGGCCGCCGGGGCCTCGATGGCCATCATCACGTCGCGCACGAACGGCTTCGTGAGGCCCGACAGGTGAACGGTGAGCCCGGGATGGACGCCGCCCGGCAGCGGTCCCGGGTAGACGGGCGCCGCCGCCCGGATGCGCGGCCTGCCGCCCACGGCCGCCAGCAGGTTGCAGACCACGCCGAAGTGGTACATCTCGTCGAGCACCACGCGCCGGATCAGCTGGGCGGCCTCACTCCTGCGGTCCCTGACGGACCACCAGCCGCACAGGTACGGCGGGATCGTGCTGAACTCGATCTCCACGGCCACCTGGAGGGCGGAGCGGAGCCAGTCGTCGCGGCGGCTCCGGCGCGGCACGGCGAGGAGGCGCTCCACCGTCCCGCGCCCGGCGGCGGACGACCGCCCCGAGGCCGGGCGCTCCGCGGCGGCGGCCGACGGGGCCGCCATCGGCCCGGCTGCCGCGAGAGCGGCCGACGCCAGGAAGCCGCGGCGCCCGAGCGGCGCCGCCCCTGTCCCTCCGGGGGTTCGTCCCGTCTCCGCCACCGCAGCCTCCGCGCTCGCCCAGATCCGGTACCGGCCGGCGGGCCGGGCGGCACCCAACGATCGTGAAGCTAACAGCCCGGTGCCTCCGTCCCGGACCGCCCGGGCCGTGTGGCGTCCCCTCCCCCACCGACAGCCCAGCGCAGCCCGGCATCCGGCCCCCGCTCCGCGCCGTGGGACGACGGACCGCCGCTTCGGGGGAAACCGGACGGGAGCGGGCGCATCGCGGTTCGGACACGGGGAGGCCGTAGGGTTCCCGGAGCAGGTAGTTTCCTCATGACAACAAATTCAGGTCGGGCGGGTCCACATCCGCGCCCGCACGGCGCGGAGGAAGAAGCGGGGCCATGCCAGAGAAACCCGAGCGGGAAGGACGGGCCGTGGGCGACGCGGCCCGTCCCGCCGCGGGCGACGGGTGGTCCAAGGCGCTGCACGGCCTGTGGCTGGCGGCGAACGACATCCAGGACGTCACCGATCTCGCGCACCTGGTGTACGAGGCGCTGCTGACCGAGCCCGGCGCTTTCGTGACGGCCGGAGCCCGCTGGAGCGACCACGGACTGATCTACTCGCGCACCCTGACGCGGTCCATGGCCGCCCCGGACACCCGCCGCCCCCCGGCCGGACGGAACGGCCCCCTCGCCGACGCGCTCCGGCGGCGCGGAGCCGCCGCCGCGGACGGCCCCGTGGTCGTCGAGCACGACGCCCTGGCACGCGACACCGCGCTCTGGCCGGACGACGTGATGCGCGCGTTCGCCGACGCCGCGGTGGTGCTGGAGTGCGTCTTCCCGCTCGGCACCGACCGGGCGGCGATGTGGGTGGGCCTGGACGCGCCGTCGGACCATCTGCCGGTGCTGCGGACCCGGCTGAAGCAGGTGTCCGAGATCCTGATGTCGAGCAACCACCGCTTGCTGGTCCACCGGGCCCACGAACGCCGTCAGGTGGAGGACGCGTTCCTCGCCGAGGCCTCGCTTCAGGTGGACTCCAGCCTGGACGTCGAGGAGACCCTGCGCCGGGTCGCGCGCCTGGCCGTCCCGGCGGTGGCCGAGGGCTGTGTCGTGCATCTCTTCGGAGCCGACGGCCGGCTCACGCCGGTGGCCTCGGCCCACGTGGCCGCCCCCGCCCAGGACTGGCTGGCGGAGGTGTCGCTGAACGACGGCTGGCTGGGCAAGGCGCTGCGCGGGGCCTCGGAGCAGGTCGAGGGGGCGTTGCTGCGCGGTCCCGACCTGGCCGGGGGGCCGTTCGGCGCCGACGCGCGAGGGCACGGGGCGGCCGTCCGGGCCGTGAGCATCAGTCCGCTGCGCGCCCGGGGACGCGCGCTGGGCACCCTCACGTTCCTGCACCACAACGCGGACGGCGTCGAGAGCCTGCGCATGCTCGGCGATCTCGCCGGCCGGGCGGCCCTCGCCATCGACACGAGCACGCTGTACGAGCAGCGCCGGCGGCATGTGGAGATCCTCCAGCGGCACCTGCTGCCGCGGGATCTGCCCGAGGTGCCCGGGCTCGTCCTCAGCAGCGCCTACGAGGTGGCCGACGCGTCGCTGGAGGTCGGCGGCGACTTCTACGACGCGGTCCTCGCCGGTGACGGCCGGCTCGCCCTGATCATCGGGGACGTGTGCGGACGCGGGGCGGAGGCCGCCGCGCTGACCGGCCTGGCGCGGCACACGCTGCGCACGCTGCTGGAGGACGGGACCCCGCCGGGGCAGGCCCTGTCCCGGTTGAACCGCGCGCTCGTCGGGGAGCGCAGCACCCGTTTCGTCACCGCGCTCGTCGCGCTGTTCACGCCGGTGTCCGACGGCTGGGAGGTGGAGCTGGCCAACGCCGGCCACCCCAGGCCGCTCGTACGCGGCGCCGACGGCGTGAGCGTGGAGGAGGTGAAGGCCGGCGGCATACTCCTCGGCGTCCTCCCCGAATCCGCCTACACGCCCAGCGCGCTGAGGCTTGGCGAGGGCGAGTCCCTCGTGCTGTTCACCGACGGCCTGCTCGAAGCCCGGGGCGGGGACGGTACCTTCTTCGAAGAGCACCTCGCGGCCGCGGTCCGCCGCAGCGGCGGGGGATCGTCCGCGTCCGAACGGCTGATCTCCCTGGCAGCGGAGTTCCGCGCGGCAGGCGACGACGACACCGCCGTACTGATCGCCGAGGTGAGGACGTGACCGTGCAGGGCGCGAACGAGGGCAGCCGACGGGTCGACAACGGTCGGATCCTGGTCGTGGAGGACTCCGCAGAGGACGCCGAGGCCATCGAGCGGGCGCTGACCCGCACGCATCCGGACCTGCGGCTGGAGTTCACCGACCACGGCGAGGGGATCGCCGAGCGGCTCCTGGACTCGGCCGACCTGCCGGGCCTGGTGCTGCTCGACCTCAACATGCCGGGACTGAGCGGGCACGCGGTGCTCGGCGCGATCCGCAGCCACCCGCAGCTCGCCGAGGTGACCCTGATCGTGTTCACCTCGTCGACGGCGCCCGCCGAGGTCGACGCCTGCTACGCGGCAGGCGCCGACAGCTACATCTACAAGCCGGTGAACTTCGCCCTCTTCCGTACCGTGCTGAAGGGCGCCATCGACTACTGGCAGCAGACGAAGGGTCAGGACGGCTCGGGCTCCACCGCGCCGGGGGCTCCGAGCGTGAAGTAGAACGTCGTTCCCCGGCCCGGCTCGCTCTCCAGCCAGATGCGTCCGCCGTGCCGCTCGACGATCCGCTTCACCACGGCGAGACCCACTCCGGTCCCGCCGCCGAACTCGGCCGGTCCGTGCAGCCGCCGGAACAGGTCGAAGACCTCGCCCTGCCGGCCGGTCGGGATGCCGATCCCGTTGTCCCGGACGAGCACGGCCCGCTCGCGGGCGGTCCCGTCCGGCGCGGGGACGCCGCACACGGCGATCTCCACGGTGCGGTCGGGACGGTCGGCGGCGTACTTGGCGGCGTTGACGAGCAGGTTGACGAGGATCTCGTAGAGCCGGTCGGGGTCGGCCTCGATCGGGCCCAGCGCGGCCGGGCGGACGACCGTGACGTGCTCGTCGGCGAGGCGCGGCCCGGCCACCTCCAGGGCGGCGTCCACGACCGTGTCCAGATCCAGCTCCGCGCGCCGCAGGCCGCCTCGGCCCAGCCGGGCGTAGTGCAGCAGGGAGTTGAGGAGCTCGTCCATCCGACCGGCCAGCCGCCGCATCGTCTCCAGGCGCCGCACGCTGGTGGCGTCCAGGGCGTCGGCGGCGTCCTCCAGGGTGAAGGTGGCGGCGTTGGAGATGCCGCGCAGCGGTTCCTTCAGGTCGTGGGCGGCCGCGTGGGCGAAGGAGTCCAGGTCCATGTTGATCAGACGCAACTCGTCGTTGAGGCGGCCGAGTTCGCTCGCGTGGCGCAGGACGAGACCGGTGAGCATGCGCCACATCTCCAGTGCGGCCGACTGATCCTGGGCGGACCACGGCAGGCTGCGCCCCCGCATGACCGACCGGAAGACCGCGCCGGAGCCGCGCGGGGTCAGGCGTTCCCCGCGGGGGCCGACACGGACCGGCGTGGCCGGGTCGGCGGCCCACTCGCGGGGCATCGGCCGCTCCGCGCGGGTCCAGGCGAGGAACTCGCCCGACCGTCCGAGCGAGACCATCAGCACGCCGGCGGGTCCGGCCGGATCACCGTCCGCGCCGCCGGCCGCCTCCCCGGCCGGGAGTTCCGGCAGCCGGTCCGTCGCCCATACCGTGCCGGGCGTCATCGAGGCCGCCCTGCGGCCGAGTTCGGACGCCAGGCGGTCGGAGAGCGGCAGTCCGGCGGCGACCACGCGCCCGGAGCGGGCCAGGGCGATCCCGTCGGCGTTCGTCAGTTCGCGGAACGCCTCCTCGTGGCGCAGCAGCGACGCCTCCACGTCGGCGTCGAGGAGTTCGGCGACGGCGCCGGCGCGGGCCCCGGAGCGGGCGAAGCCGTCGGCCCGCTCACGCTCCTCGATGGCCGCCAGTTGCAGGGAGAAGGCGGCGCCGAACAGTTCGCAGGCTGAGCGGAGTTCCGGTGCCAGCACCTTGGGCGCCGCCCCGTGACAGGCGATGAGGCCCCACAGGTTCCCCTCGCGCAGCACCGAGACGGACATGGACGAGCGGACCCGGATGTTGCGCAGGTACTCCAGATGGAACCCCGAGACCGTACGCAGCGCCGCGCCGGACAGGTCCAGGGGCTCGCCCGTGGCCGGCCGGATCGCCGGGTGGAGGCGGACGGTGGGGTCGTCGACGTCCGTGATGACGCGGATCCAGTTGTCCTGGTAGAGCCGGCGCGCCTGCGGGGGGATGTCGGTGGCCGGGAACCACAGGCCCAGCCACGGCTCCCAGGACTCGGTGACCTCCTCGGCCACCACCTCGCCGGGGCCGTCGGGACCGTCGAAGCGGTAGGCCACGACGCGGTCGAAGCCCGTCAGGGCCCGGATCTCCCGCACGGCCGTCCGGCAGCAGTCGGCGACCGTGGCCGCCGACCGCAGCCGGGCCAGGGCTCGCCGGACGCCCTGGTAGAAGCCGGAGAAGAGGAACGCCTGCTGTTCGTCGCGGGGCTCGAACTCCAGCAACAGCAGCGGGCCGCTGCGGTGGGCGGACAGGTCGAAGGGGCCCCGCGTCCCCGCGGCGCCCGCCGTCACCGGCAGCGCGGCGGAGGACGCCTCGTCACCGCCCGTGGACTCCAGCACCTCGGCCCAGTCCCCGGCATCCATGACCGCGGTGACCGGCCCGCCGACGAGTTCCTCGGCCGGCACGCCGAGCAGCACGCCGGTGTTGGCCGCCGCCGTGTCGACCACGCCGGTCGCCGCGTCGACGGCCAGCAGGGTGCCGTACGACTGGACGCCGCCCAGCAGGTGGATCGGCTCCCGTACGCATTCCGACAGGTCGAAGCCGCCCGGCACCGCCTCCTCCGCCGCCTGCGCCCGCCGCGACAGCCAGTCATCCCCCACGGGCCTGCACCTCCGATTGAGCCGATCGTTCCCGCGCATCCTCCCCCACCGGCGGGGACCGGGCGCACCCGACACCCGAGCGGGGCCGACCGGGACCGCCCGCACCTCACCCCGACGGGGGCCGCGCACGGCTCCTGCCCGTCCCGCCGGCGGCGACCGCCGTCCCCGTCCCCGGCGCGGCTCCGCGGGACCCGTCGTGTGAAGGTTCCGTGACGGACCGGGCGGACGAAGAGAACGCGCATGATCCGCGGGCTTGCGGAAAGGCGAACCGGAACCGCCCCGGACCACCTCCGACGGTGCGTCAACAACCCTGTGCAGCAGCCTCGTTGACGTCCAATCCGGTCAAAGGGGGCACGATCCGGAAGCCCCTTCGGAGTGATAGCATTCCCGCGTCTTCGACCTTGATCAACTCGGCTCGCGTGGTGGTCCGAGGTCGGCCTGCTCTTCGTGTAACAGCGGTCATGCAGTTAACGGATGTGTCGCGGGTCCTTTCGGGGTGTATCTGGTGATGCCTGCATGCCACGCACCAGGAAAGGTTTCCATGAATCAAGACACGCTTCTATGGTGTCTGGCCGCGGCCACGGCGGTGGCCGTCGGCGCAGTCGTGGTCCTCGTCATACGGAACAAGGCCCTCGGGGCCAGGAGGAAGCAGGTCGAGGCGGCTCTGACCGCCCGGTTGAGCGAGTCCGAGGGCCGGCTGGGCCACTCCCGGGCCGAGCTGCAGAAGTTCACGGACGAGCAGGCCGCCGTCATCCAGGAAGCCGAGCGGTCGGCGGAGGAGAGCACCAAGGCCGTCCTCAAGGGCGCGGCCCGCTTCCTGCAGAGCCTCGCCGCCGAGCAGACGACGCTCCTCGACGGCATCCAGCGCAAGTACGGCGGGCACGCGGTCCTCTCCGACCTGCTGGACGTCAACCACGCCAACGCCCAGATGGCACGCAAGGCCCAGGGCATCGCGGTCATGTGCGGGGCGCCGCTCGGCCGCCGCAACCAGCCCGCCAGCGTCTACGACGTGGTGCGGAGCGCACAGGGCCAGATCCGCAACTTCCACCGGGTCCAGATCATGCAGCAGAGCGGCATCGCGCTGAAGGCGTCCGCGGTGGCGCCCGTCGCGCTCGCCGTGGCCGAGCTGCTCGACAACGCTGCCAGCTTCTCGCAGCACGACGCACCGATCGAGGTGACGTTCCAGCGGGTCCAGAGCAACCTGTGCATCGTCATCGACGACGCCGGCGTCAGCATGAGCGACGAGGACCGCCAGAAGGCGACCACGCTGCTGGCCGGCGAGTCCGTTCCGCGCCTGTCGGAGCTGGGCACCCAGCCGAAGTTCGGCTTCCCGGTGATCGGCCTGATCGCCCGTCAGTACGGCTTCAAGGTGGACGTCACCGGGGTCTCCCGGTACGGCGGCGTCCGGGCCGTCGTCCTGCTGCCCGAGGAGCTGTGGACCGTGGACGAGACCCCGCCGGCCCCCAAGGAGGCTCCCGTCACCAGGATCAGGCGGATCGAGAACCGGGAGGAGCAGCCCGCGCCCCGGACGCTGCACGGCCTGCCGAAGCGCGCCGACCGTCAGGAGCCGGTCGCCTCCCGCACCGACGACGCGGAGGCGCCCGTCGCCCGCACGCCCCGGCGCACCGCCCGCGGCTCCGGCGGTCTCGGCGCCCTCCAGCGTGGCACGCTCTCCGGCCGCGACCTCGCAGTCCCCTCGCCCGAAGGGTCCGAAGACGCATGACCACTGACATGTCGTGGATGGTCCGGGACATCGTGGACAACGTCCCCCGGGCCCGGCACGCCGTGGTGCTGTCCGCGGACGGCATCCCCCGGGGGTCCACGGACGGCCTCACCCCGAAGGACGTCCGGACCATCTCCGCCGCGATGGCCGGCATGCAGTCGCTGAGCCGGGCCACCGCGCACTTCGCCGGTCCGGCCGAGGAACGGCGCTGGAACCAGACGGTCATCGAGTTCTCGCACGGGTGGATCTTCCTGATCGGCGCGGGGCAGGGCGCCTACCTGGCCGCCGCCGCGGAGCCGGACGTCGACCTCCAGCAGATCTCCTTCCGCATGCACCGCCTCGTCGCCCGGCTGGGCGACAACCTCACCTCGCCGCCGCGGGTGAGCGCCGGTGAGGCGCGGACCGAGGGCGCGGCCGACGCCCGCGAGGGCAACGGCTCACCGGGGTTCGTGCTCGGCGGGCTCGACGACGTCATCGCCGAGGTCCCCGGGGCCCGGCACGCGGTGCTCCTCGGCTCGGACGGACTCCCCCGCGGCGCCACCTCCGGGATGGGCAAGGACCTCGCGGACACCATCTCCGCGGCGATGACGGGCATCCACGCCTACAGCCGCGTCACCTCGCAGTTCGCCGGCGGCCTGGAGGACGCCGAGTGGCGCCAGACGGTCATCGAGTTCGAACACGGCTGGATCTTCCTCATCTCGGCCGGGGACGGCGCGTTCCTCGCCGCGTCCGCCGACCACGACTGCGACATCGAGGAGTTCACCGCGCGTCTCGAGGACGCCGTTCCCACACTGCTCGCCCACCGGGCGCCCAAGGGAGAGAAGGCCGACGATGCATGACGGACCGGACGACGAGCTGGAACTGACGGCGCCCTTAGTACCGCTGTTCGTGATCACGGGAGGACGTGAGCTTCCCGCGGAGCACGAGTACGGACACACCACCCTGGTCACCGCCCACGAGGGGGTGCCCGGCGCGGCACCCGTGCTGTCCCCCGAGGCCCGCAGGGTGCTGGACCTCGTCGCCGACGGGTTCCTGTCCGTGGCGGAGGTGTCCGGCCACACGCACCTGCCGCTCGGCATCGTGCGCATCCTGCTGGCGCAGTTGGAGGAGAACGGCCTCATCGTGGTGAGGAAGCCCGTGCCCCGCGCCGAGCGTGTCGACCGCGAACTGCTCAGCGCCGTACTCGACGGCCTGCGCACCCGATTCGGAGCGTGACCCGTGTACCTGGATCCAGCCGTCTCCACCTCCGTGAAGATACTCATCGTCGGGCACTTCGGCGTGGGCAAGACCACGTGCATCGGCAGCATCTCCGAGATCGAGCCGCTGCAGACGGAGGAGGAGATCACCGAGGCCAGCGAGGGCTTCGACGATCTGACGGGGACCCCGGACAAGACGACCACCACGGTCGCCATGGACTTCGGCCGGCTGACGCTCAGCGAGGAACTCGTCCTCTACCTCTTCGGCACCCCCGGCCAGGAGCGCTTCAAGGAGATGTGGGAAGAGCTGTCCCGGGGCGCGCTGGGCGCCCTGGTACTGGTCGACCCCACGCGCCTCCACGAGAGCTTCGCCATCCTCGACCTGGTCGAGCGGTTCGGCCTGACGTACGCCGTCGGCGTCAACCGCTTCGACAACACCCCCGACTACCCGCTCGACGAAGTTCGCGAGGCCCTCAACCTCTCCGAGGAAACGCCCATCGTGCACTGCGACGTCCGCGACGAACAGTCCTCCGCGCAGGCGCTCATCGCCCTCGTCACCCACCTCATGACCGTCCTCGGCTAGGAGACACCCCATGCAGCAGCCCTTCAACACGCCGGGGACACCGCCTGGTTGCCCCGCGCACGGCAACGTCCGGTTGTTCGGCCCGGAGTTCGGCTCCGACCCCGAGGCCCGCTACGCCGAGCTGCGCGCGGCCGGTCCCAGCGCGCCCGTCGACATCGCGCCGGGCGTCGAGGTCGAACTCGTCACCAGCTACGACGCGAGCCTGTACATCCTGCAGAACCCCGCCTGGTTCGTGCGCGACTCGCGACGCTGGAACGCGCTGAACGAGGGACGCGTACCCGCGGACAGTCCCGCCCTGCCGATGCTGTGCTACCGGCCCAACGCCCTGTTCAGCGACGGCGCCGCCCACGCCCGGCTGCGCCAGGCCGTCACCGACAGTCTGGCCACCGTCAACGAGCTGCACCTCATCCGGCAGGTGCAGCAGTCCGCCGACTACCTGATCAGCCGGTTCGGTTCCGAACTCCGCGGCCAGGCCGAGCTGATGGCGGAGTACGCCCAGCCGCTCCCGCTGCTCGTCTTCAGTGACCTGTTCGGCTGCCCGCCGGAGATCGGCGACCGCGTCATCGTCGGGATCAGCGGCCTCTTCGAGGGCACCCCGGGTGCGGACGAGGTACTGGGGGGCGCGCTGGCCGAACTGATCGCGCTCAAGCGCAGCCGCCCCGGGGAGGACGTGACGACGCGGCTGATGGCCCACCCGGCGGGCCTGACGGACGAGGAGGTCCTGCACCAGTTGGTGACCCTCCTCTCGGGCGGCACCGCACCGCTGGCGGCGGCCATCGGCACCAGCAGCGCCCTGTACCTGGGCGAGGACTGGCAGGCCGGTCTGCCCATCGAGGACGCGGTGGTCCAGACGCTCTGGAACTACGCGCCGATCGCCAACTACGCGGCCCACTACCCGACGCACGACGTGGAGTTGGGCGGACGGACGCTCCGGGCCAACGACCCGGTCCTCATCTCCTTCGCCGCGGCCAACACCGACCCGAAGCTGACCGAGCACCGCGAGCAGCTCAGCGGCAAGGCCCATCTGGCCTTCGGCGCGGGACCGCACGCCTGCCCGGCCAAGGACCCGGCGTTCATGATCGCGGTGACGGCGGTGGAGTCCCTCCTCAACCGGCTGCCCGACGTGGAACTGCGGGTGCCCTTCAAGGACCTGTCCTGGGTGCCCGCACCCTGGAGTCGCTCCCTGGTGACCGTCCCGGTCCGTTTCACCCCGCGCCAGGTCCCCTTCGCCGCCACGCCGCAGGCGCACACCCTGCCCGACCGGACGCCAGTGGCTCCGGCGCCGCAGCAGCCCGCCGGCGGGCCGGCCGCCCACGCCGCGCCGCAGCACAAGGGGGGACTCTTCAGCCGCTTCCTCGCGTGGACGAGAGGCGAGTGACGCAGATAACCGAGAAGGGCCCGCCGCCCCGGCGTGCGCGATCCCCGCGGAGCTGGTTCGCTGGACGGGGGGCATCCCACGCACGCGCGAGGAGTTGCCATGAGCACCTTTCGAGTCGCGGAGGTCCGGGCCGCGAACGGTCCCTTCGAGATCACCGAGCGGGAAGTACCCGAACCCGGCCCCGGGCACGTGCGCATCCGCGTCGAAGCCTGCGGGATCTGCCACAGCGACGCCTTCTTCGTGGGAGCGGGCCTGCCGGGCGTGACCTTCCCGCTGGTCGCGGGCCACGAGATCGCCGGACGGATCGACGCCGTCGGCGAGGGCGTCCACGACGGCTGGAAGCCCGGCGACCGCGTGGGCGTGGGGTGGTTCGGCGGAAGCTGCCACCACTGCCGGCCCTGCCGTCAGGGCGACTTCGTCGTCTGCGAGAACCTCAAGGTCCCCGGCTGGAGCTACGACGGCGGATTCGCCGAAGCGGTGGTCGTCCCCGAGGACGCACTGGCGCGGATACCGGACGGCCTGACCTTCACGGAGGCGGCGCCGCTCGGCTGCGCGGGAGTAACCGTCTACAACGGCCTGCGGCGCAGCCCGGCCCGCCCGGGTGACCTGGTCGCCGTGCTGGGGCTGGGCGGCCTCGGTCACCTCGGTGTGCAGTACGCGGTGGCCATGGGCTTCGAGACCGTGGTCGTCGCGCGCGGCGGCGCGAAGGCCGAGCTGGCCGAGCGGCTCGGGGCGCACCACTACATCGACAGCACCGCCCGCGATCCCGCCGAGGCGCTGCGGTCGCTGGGCGGCGCCCGCGCCGTACTGGCCACCGCCGCGAACGCGCAGGCCATCTCCGCCGTCGTCGACGGTCTGCTGGCTCGCGGTGAACTCATCGTGGTGGGCGCCGACATGTCGCCCCTGGAGATCGCCCCCACCCAACTGCTCATCTCCGGCAGGGTGGTGCGCGGACATCCGTCCGGCACCTCGCAGGACGTCGAGGACGCGATGGGGTTCAGCGCGCTGTACGGAATCCGGCCGATGACCGAGATCGTGCCCCTGGACGCCGTCGGCGACGCCTACCGGCGGATGCTGTCGGGCGACGCCAGGTTCCGCATGGTGCTCACCATGTCCTGACGACCGGCCCTCGGTCCGGCGCCCCACCGCCCGATGTCCGGGGCGCCACAGGCCCCGGACCCGGTACCTGTCGCGACGTCTCGTGGGGGCTGTAGCCTGGATCGCCATGGTGCGTTCCTGGTTGCCGCCCCTGTTGCTCGTGGTCTGCGGCGTGTTCGTCGCGGGCGGATGGACGCTGGGCGGGAACGCCGGCCCGGCCGCCTTCCTGCTGCTGGTGTTCCTCGCGCTCGCGGCTGTCCAGTCGCCGCTGGTCTTCCCCCGGTCCGTCGACGCGGAGGAAGCGCTGCGCCGGAGCGCGGCCGACGGCCGGCCGGTCGTCTACTGGCGGCCGGGATGCGTGTACTGCCTGCGCCTGCGATGGCGACTGGGCCGGCACGCACGCGGGGCGTACTGGGTGAACATCTGGCGGGACCCGGCGGGCGCCGCCCGGGTGCGGGCGGTGAACCAGGGCAACGAGACCGTCCCGACCGTGTTCATGGCGGGCAGCCCGCACGTGAACCCGGATCCCGCCTGGCTGCGCGAACGGCTCTCCTCCCCTGCCTGACGCGCCTGCGGCGACTCTCCGCGCCGGGTCGACGCCGGCGCACGCGCGGACGCGGCCCTCGGTCGTGCCGGGCACCGGGAACCGCGGACCCGCCACCGGAGCCGGGCACCGGTGGCCGAGACGGTGACCGGTGCGCTTGCCCGCAACGACGCCGCGGGGGACGCCGCGCAAGGCGGGCGTCCCCCGTGGCGTCGGCCTGCCGCCGGTCAGCGGCGGGTGAGGGCCTGGCGCAGCACGTCGTACACGTGGGTGTTGGGGTGCTTGCCGGTGAAGCGGTCCGAGAGCGGGCCGACCGCCGTCACCGGGACGTCGACGCCGGTGTGGCCCGACGTGGTCCAGTCGATGAAGAAGGTCTTCCGGCTGCCGCGGACGGTGAACGGCCCGTCCTCGGCGGAGATGCCGGTGCCGGACTCGTCGCCGGTGTCCGGCTCCTCGACGGCCAGACCGCCGGTCTCGTGGTCGCCGGTGACGACCAGCAGGGTGTCGGGGTGCGTGGCGACGTACGCGCGGGCCACCGCGACCGTCTTCTCCAGTTCCTGCATGGACTGCAGGACCCGGGCGCCGTTGTTGGCGTGGGCGAACTCGTCCACGCCCTCCTCCTCGACCATGAGGAAGAAGCCCTTCTTGTTCCTGTCCAGCGTGCCGAGCGCCTTGGTCGTCATGGTCGACAGGCCGACCACCGGGTCGTAGACGTCGCCCTGGCCCTCGGGGCGCTGCTGGAACATCTCCTCGTTGGCGAACAGGCCGAGGAGCTTGCCGCTCCCGGCACGGCGCAACTGGTCGGCGCTGTTGACGTAGGAGTAGCCGGCCTTCCTGGCCTTCTTGACGAGGTCGCCCTTGGTGCCCTTGCTGCCCTCCGAGGGGTCCTCGGCCGGCTTGTCCCGGAAGGCTCCGGCCTTGCCCGCGGGCAGCCACCAGTCCTCGCCGCCGCCGAGGATCACGTCGGGCTTGGAGACCTCGATGTACTGGCGCGCGATCTCGTCCTGCGCCGACCGGTTGGCGGTGTTCGCGAAGAACGCCGCGGGCGAGGCGTCGGTGACCTGCGCGGTGGTGACCAGGCCGGTCGCCTTGCCGGCGGCCTTCGCCTGCGAGCCGAGCGTGGCGAGCGGGTTGCCGTCCACGTCGACGCTGATCGCGCCGTTGTACGTCTTCTCGCCGGTCGCCCACGCGCTCGCAGCGGCGGCCGAGTCGGTGACGACGGCCTTGGGGTCGTCCGGATCGGTGGTCAGCTGTCCCGAGACGGGCAGCCGGTCCATGGCGAGCTGTCCGCCCAGCCCGGCCAGGTGCAGGCGGGCTGCCTGGCGGGTCGCGGCGCCCATGCCGTCCCCGTTGATGAAGATGACGTTCTTCGCGACCCGGGTCTTGGCCTCGGCCGCGCCCTGCGGCACGGAAGCCGACGCACCCGGCGTGGGGTTGACCACCATCGTCACCACCGCGGCCGCGACCGCCGCGGCTGAGGGGGCGGCGAACCGGCGAGCCCTGCGGACATCCAGCGACACAACGTCCTCCGTTACTGTTCTTTCCCTTTGCCTGACCGTGAACATAGAGATCGCCGGGGGTCGGACGACCACCAGCAGGTGACCAGGACACGTCGAGATCCCCAGCGGCGGGTTACGGCGGACGCCGACGCTCCGACCGCCCCGGCACGGCTATGGGCGCCGGCGTGGGCGGGAGCTGTGCGGACGACCGATCCGATCCGCACGCTCCACATCACCTGCTTCGGCTCCCGATTCCGTTCACCGCCGCCCTTCGCCACATCCAGGCGCGGCCACTCACCGCGCCGCCGCCGAGGCGCACACCTCGTCGCACCCTCGAGCCGCCACGACCGGTTTGAACCTTATATCGTGGATTGGTGGCACATGTACCGAGATGGGTTCTTCTCTCGTCGGGATGCGCGCCTGTCCTGTTCACCGCAGGCTGGGTCCTCGCCGCCCACCTGGTGGGACCCACCTACGACCCCGTCACCCAGACGATCAGCGTCCTGGCCGCCTACGGCGAGGCGGGCTTCCGGGTGATGACCGGCGCACTGCTGGCGCTGGGCATCTGCCACCTCCTCACCGCATGGGGTCTCCGGCCGGTCCCCGTGCCGGGCCGCCTCGCGCTGGCCGGCGGGGGTGTGGCGGCGCTGGTGGTGGCCGTGGTGCCGGCCCCGATGAGCGGGGGTTCCCTGCGCCACGGCACGGCGGCCGCGATCGGGTTCGCGCTGCTGGCCCTGTGGCCCGTCCTGTCCGCGGACGCCAGGGCGACCGCGCCCTGGGCGCTCAGACGGATCCCGTCGATCACGGCGACCTCGGTGATGGTCGCCGGAGCCGCGTGGTTCCTCGTGGAGACCCAGCGCCACGGGGACATCGGCGTGGCCGAGCGCTTCGTGACGGGCGTTCAGTCCCTGTGGCCGTTCGTGGTGGTCGCCTCGTGCGTCCGCCACACCCGGGGACCGTCCGGTGCGCGGGCCTGACGCCTCCCCCGTGCCCCCTGCTCCTGCTCCCGCTCCTGCAACCGGTCGTCCCGAACGCGCGGCGCGGGCCGGCCCCGAGCGGTGCGGCCACCCGTCGGCGCCCCTCCCGGCGAGGCCCCACCGGACGCGGACACGGCCGTGCGCCCGGCACGAACGCCGTCCCGGCACGCCGCGATCCCGGCGGCGGACCGTGAACGTCCGCCGCCGGGATCGCGGACCGCCGCGCCTCCCGTCCGCTACCGGGACTCGGGCTTGAGGGCGTCCTTGGCCTTCTCCTTGGCCGCGCGCAGGTCTCCCTTGGACTCCTCGGCGCGCCCCTCGGACCGGAGGGACTCGTTGCCCACGGCGCGGCCGACGGCCTTCTCGGCCTTCCCCTTCGCCTGCTCGCCCTTGGCCTGAGCCTTCTCGTCCGCCGCCATCGTCATTCACTTCCCGTCCTGCTCGTCCGTCGATTCCTCTCCTGGGTGACCAGCGGGCAGATATCCAAACCCGCGATTTCTCCTGCGGCTTTTCTCCGGGGCCGGCGGCGAGCGGCCCACGGGAAATGGCCAGGGATTCCAGGTCCGCTCCGCACGAGTTCCGCCCGACGGATCCCGAGACGACCGGCCGTCACCACGGTGACGCTGGTGCGGGTGGGGCATCCGCGACGCACGGGGCGCCCACCTGGCGTTTTCGGCCGCCGGACGCCCGGTGCGGCTGCGCGGAAAGGCGCGGAGAATTTTCTCGGAATCCCGTGTGTGGAGTCCGGGAGGACGGGCACTCGGCGCTCCGAGGAAACGTCATCACTCGAAAAGATGACGGTTGTACCGATCCATGGCCACGTTAGTCGTTCGGCTGTGGACCGCCGAGACATTCTGATGAGGGAGCCGTTTTATGAGTGACAACATCTGGGGCTACCAGGCGACCACCGGCCACACCGCGGGCACCGACCTGATCGGCTACAAGGTCGAGGCGACCGACGGCAGCATCGGCAAGGTCGACAAGCACTCGGACGACGTCAACTCCTCGTACCTCGTCGTCGACACCGGCGTCTGGATCTTCGGGAAGCACGTGCTCCTGCCCGCCGGAACCGTGCGGACGGTCGACACCGCCGAGCGGAAGATCCACGTCGACCTCACCAAGGAGCAGATCAAGGACTCCCCGGAGTTCGACAAGGACAAGCACGTCGGCGACGCCGGGTACCACCAGCAGATCGGCGACTACTACCAGGGCCACCGCTCCTGACCCGAGGGCGCACCCCGCGAGGGGCCGGCCGGAGACGTCTCCGGTCGGCCCCTCGCGCCGTTCAGCCCTGCGCCAGCTCGGCGAGGGGCTGCCACTTGTCCCAGACGGCCAGACGCTGCTCGTAGTCGGCCTTGGCGATCCCGAGCGGCGCGGAGCCGAAGAAGCAGCGCAGCGGCGGCTCGTCGGCGTCGACGAGTTCCAGCACCGCCGCCGCGGAGGCGGCCGGGTCGCCGGGCGTTCCGGCGCGCTTGCGGCGCTGCTCCTGGACCTCCTGGTGGAACGCCGCGTACGCGGGGAGCGGCTCGGAGGTGCTCGACGAGGAACCCGCCCAGTCGGTGGCGAAGCCACCGGGCTCGATGAGCGTGACCTTGATGCCGAACGGGGCCACTTCCTGGGCCAGCGACTGGCTCATGCCCTCCAGGGCCCACTTCGACGCGTGGTAGATGCCGACCAGCGGGAAGGCGCTGATGCCGCCGATGGAGGACACCTGGAGGATGTGGCCGCCGCCCTGCTCCCGCAGGTAGGGCAGCGCCGCCTGAGTGATCCACAGCGCTCCGAAGAGGTTGGTCTCCAACTGCGCGCGGGCCTCCGCCTCGGTGAGTTCCTCCACCATGCCGAAGTGGCCGTAGCCGGCGTTGTTCACCACCACGTCGAGCCGCCCGAAGTGTTCGTGCGCCTGTCGTACGGCGGCGAAGTCGGCGTCGCGGTCCGTCACGTCGAGGCGCAGCGGCAGCAGTCGTTCGCCGTACGTCTCCGCAAGGTCCGCGAGCGCGGAGAGGTCGCGTGCGGTGGCGGCCACCGAGTCGCCGCGTTCCAGAGCGGCGACCGCCCACTCCCTGCCGAAGCCGCGCGAGGCACCGGTGATGAACCAGATTTTATGCGTCATGGTGTGCTCCCTAAAGGAAACCCGTCACCGGCGACAGTCGTCGGCCGGGATGTTCCCCCCACCAGCCAACACCCTGGAGCGGACTCCAGGGCAACCGGCCCGTCCCGGATGCCGGTCCCCGTCACCGGGACGGGCCGTCCGGCGTGCGCGAATCCGCTCGACGCGAGGGCCCGGCAGCGGCCATGATCGGCAGCCGTGACGCATGACGAACAGTTCCCTGTCGGGGCCGCGGCCCGCAACAACGCCGAGTGGTGCGCGGCCATGTGCCGCGCGCACGGCCTGCGCGGCGTGTTCGGCACGCTCGCCTGGACGGCTCCTGCGCGAACGCCGCCCTTCTACCCCGACGCGGTGACCCTCGGACCGGGTGCCGATGCGGACGCGGTGCTGGCGGGCGTCGACACCCTCACCCCCGGCGCGTCCGTCAAGGACAGCTTCGCCGATCTCGATCTCGCGCCGGCCGGGTTCCGTGTCCTGTTCGAGGCCCGGTGGATCCATCGGCCGCCCGGCCCCCCGGCGGTGCCGACGGATCTCCTCCCCGGGGTGGCGGCCGATCCCGCCGCACTCCGCGGCTGGGCGCTCGCACGGGAGGAGCAGGGTGACAGCGACCTCTTCGTTCCACGGTTGCTCGACGATCCCGCCACCTCGGTCCTCGTCGGACGCTCGGGCGACGGGCGGGTGGCGGCCGGTGCGGTCGCCACCCTCGGTGCCGGGGTGGTCGGCCTCTCCAACGTGTTCGCCCGGGAGGGCGGCCCCGACGCCGCCTGGGCCTTCGCCCTCACGGCCGCGCACCGCCTGCTCCCCGAGCTGCCGGTGGTCGGCTACGAGCACGGCGAGGATCTGGACGCCGCACTCCGCCACGGATGCCGGGCGATCGGGCCGCTGCGGATCTGGCTGCACGCTCCGTGACCGCGACCCGGGCGGGCCGAGGACGCACGGGCGCGCAACGTTCCCGCCGCGGAGCGGCAACCGCCTGTTCGACCAGGGCACCGGGGCACCGGGGCGCCGGTTGACCTTCCCCTTGGGTGAGCCCGCAGCATCGGTGGGGCCGGGCGAGGCGCCCGGTTCGAGGAGGAACAGGCATGGGGCTGCTGACCATCGGGGCGTTCGCCAGGGCGTCCCGGCTGTCGCCGAAGGCGTTGCGTCTCTACGACGAACTCGGCCTGCTGTCGCCGGAGCGCGTCGACCCGGTCACCGGGTACCGGCTCTACGCACCGCACCAGCTGGACCGGGCGCGACTGGTGGCGTGGCTGCGGCGGCTGGGCATGCCGCTGGCCCGTATCCAGCGGGTCTGCGCGCTCGCTCCGCAGGAGGCGGTACCGGAGATCCGCCGGTTCTGGGCCGAGGTCGAGGCCGAGACCGCGGCCCGGCGTGACCTCGCCACCTTCCTCGTCGACCACCTGTCACGGAAGGACCCCGCCATGACCGTCGAGACTCCCTCCCTGGGCATCCGGTACGCCGCCCTGTCCGACACCGGACTCGTCCGCGAGAGCAACCAGGACACCGCGTACGCCGCGTCCCGGCTGCTGGCCGTCGCGGACGGTTTCGGCCGCGCCGGCGCTCCCGCGGGCGCGGCGGCCGTCGAGGCGCTCAAACCGCTCGAATCGGCGGGGTTCGCCGCGGGTGATCTGCTCAACGTCCTCGAAGACGCCGTGGAGCAGGCCGAGTCGGCCGTCGGCCGCCTCTCCCGCACCGGTTCGGCGCCCGCGGATTCCGGCACCACGCTCACCGCGATGCTCTGGACGGGTTCGCAGCTGGCCCTCGTCCACATCGGCGACTCGCGCGCCCATCTCCTGCGCCAGGGCGAGCTGTTCCAGATCACCCACGACCACACCGTGGTGCAGTCGATGATCGACGAGGGACGCATCCGCGCCGAGGAGGCCGTCTCGCACCCTCAGCGCATGCTGCTGATGCGGGCGCTGGGCGGCGGCCACGGCAGGCCCGACCTGCGGCTGCACGACGCCCGGGCGGGCGACCGCTATCTGCTCTGCTCCGACGGGCTCTCCCGAGTGGTCGATCCCGTCGAACTGCGCCGTGTCCTGGTCGAGTTCCGCGACCCGGAGCAGGCGGTCCGGGAACTCGTCGCACGCGCCAACCGGGCGGGCGGCCCCGACAACATCAGCTGCGTGGTCGCCGACGTGGAGCAGGTCCGGGCGTGAAGGGGAGGCACGGGCCCCGTCCATGAGGCAGGGTGGAGCCCGTGCAGGACGCGGCGGACACCCCGGGGATCATCGAACTGACCGAGGACGAACTCCGGGCGGTCACGGGGTTCGCGGCAGGATGCGCGCGCCGTGTCCTGCCGCTCTTCGAGCGGGAGCGGCCCGCCGACGCCCGGCCCCGGGACGCGGTCGACGCGGCCGACGCCTTCGCCTCGGGCGGACGGCGCACGCGCGCCCTCCGGCAGTGCGCGTGGGCGGCTTTCACCGCGGGCCGTGACACGCGGGACGCAGCCGCGGCGGCCGACGCCGCGCGGGCCGCGAGCCACGCGGCCGCGGCCGCCTACCTGCACCCCCGGGCGAGCGCCCATCAGGTCAAGCACGTCCTGGGTGCCGCGGCGCACGCGGCGCGGGCGGAGGAACTTTCCGCCGGTCGCGCCCCGGAGTCCGGCGAGCGACCGGTGGAGGACGGCGCGACGGGGACGCTGGAGTGGGCCCGCCGTCACGCCCCGCCCGCGGTGCGCGCGGTGCTCCGCCGACTGCCTCCCGCGCCCCCGGGAGGCGGCCCCGTCGGCGCGCTGCTGCGGCTGCTCGACGCGGACCTCCGGACCTGAGCACGGCCGCCGTCCGCGGGGCGGATCAGGCGCCGCGGCGCGCGACGTAGACGGTGTTGGAGGCCGTTCCGCCCTGGAGGGGATTGTCGAAGTCGACCACGTGCGCGGCGGTCACCGGGAAGACCCGGGCGAGCACGGCGGAGAACTCCGCGTCCGGCGGATCGTTCGACCACAGCGCGAACACGCCTCCCGGGAGCAGCAGGTCGGCCAGGGCGGCCAGCCCCGAGGCGGTGTAGAGCGCGGCGTGGCCGGGGTGCAGCACATGGCGCGGGGAGTGGTCGACGTCGAGCAGGATCGCGTCGAACCGGCGGCCCGGGCTCTCCGGGTCCAGGCCGGTCGGGGCGGGGGCGGTCCGCGCGGCGGCGCCTTCCCCCGGTTCGCAGGGGCCGGGCACCGCACCGTCCGCCGGCACCGGCCGGCCGGTGGCCGAGGTGGAACCCGTGACCATGGCGAAGAAGTCCCCGCGCACGAAGCGGCAGCGCGGGTCGGACGCCAGCCCGGTGCCCAGCGGCACGAGACCGCGGCGGTGCCAGTCGATCACCTGGGGCAGGGCGTCGACGACGACCAGGGACCGCACCCGGGGGTCGTCGAGCGCGGCCCGGGCTGTGTAGCCGAGGCCGAGACCTCCCACGACGACGTCCAGGGGGCCCTCGGCCGACTCCTTGAGGCCGAGCCGGGCCAGTTCGACCTCGCCCTCGGTGAACAGGCTGGACATGAGGTACTCGTCGCCGAGCTTCACCTCGTGGACGTCCTGGCCCGACACGGGATCACGGCGGCGGCGCAGGCTGATCTCGCCCATCGGGGTGGGCTGCCAGTCAAGTTCCTGGAAACGTGCGCTCATCCGGTGGCCTGCTCCCGTCGTCGGATGCCGTCCGCCACGCGTGCGGGGGCACGCCGCGGACCCGCACCGTACCTCTCGGGGCGCGGCGGGCGCTCGCGAGGGCCCGCCGCGACCGCTCCACGGAAGGAGTGGTCGCACAGGCGTGCGCGCCACGGCGGGCCGCGCCGCCGTCCAGGGGCGGGGCCGAGCCCGGGTCTCCGCTGACGCGACGGCCCCCCGCAGCGCCGGTGAAGGCCGCTGCGGGGGGCCGGAGGACCGGGGTCAGGCCTCGGCGCGCTTCGGGAGCCGCCACCCGGGGCGCACGAAGTGGCAGGTGTACCCGTCCGGATAGCGCTGAAGGTAGTCCTGGTGCTCCGGTTCGGCCTCCCAGAAGGGACCGGCCGGCGCGACCTCCGTCACGACCTTCCCCGGCCACAGTCCGGAGGCGTCGACGTCGGCGATGGTGTCCTCGGCGACGCGCTTCTGCTCGTCGTCGAAGTAGAAGATCGCGGACCGGTAGCTCATCCCGATGTCGTTGCCCTGACGGTTCTTCGTCGACGGGTCGTGGATCTGGAAGAAGTACTCCAGGATCGTCCGGTAGTCGGTCCGGGCGGGATCGAAGGTGATCTCGATCGCCTCGGCGTGCGTGCCGTGGTTCCGGTACGTCGCGTTCGGGACGTCGCCGCCGCTGTACCCCACCCGCGTATCCAGGACCCCGGGGAACGTCCTGATCAGTTCCTGCACACCCCAGAAGCAGCCGCCCGCCAGCAGCGCCTTCTCCTCGTTCCGGCTCATCGCACACACCCTTCCTCGTTCCGGCCAACAGGCTCGCACACGGAGACCGCCGCACCCGCTTCCCGCGGTGCCTCTCCCCCGCTCCCCACGGCGGCACGGCCACCGTTTCCCACAAGGCCGCGAGCGCTGCCGAAATTCCCGCCCCGAACTCGCCCCCGGGGCGGCGATGCCGGAACCGGCACGCTCTCGCCCCTTCGGCCGGCCGGTCGCCGCCCGCCGCGCCCTGCCCCGCCGGACCCGGCTGCGGGGCACGGGCGGCCCGGCCCTAGGGTGCCGCCATGACCTCACTGGCGCTGGGCGACACCGAGATCCGTTACGACGACTCCGGCCCGGCGGCCGGACTGCCCGTGCTGCTGATCCACGGGCACCCCTTCGACCGGACCCTGTGGGCACCGCAGGTGGCGGCGCTCGTCACGGCCGGATACCGCGTCGTGACGCCGGACCTGCGCGGCTACGGCGGCAGCGGCGTGCGCGAGGGCGTCGTGCGGCTCGGTGACTTCGCCGACGACCTCGTGGCCCTGCTCGACCATCTGGGCATCGGCCGTGCCGTGGTCGGCGGGGTGTCGATGGGCGGGCAGATCGCCATGGAGATGCAGCGGGGACACGGGGAACGGGTCCGCGCCCTCGTCCTGTCGGACACCTCCGCGCCGGCCGAGACGGACGAGGGCAGGGCCGCGCGCCACAGGATGGCCGACCGGCTCCTCGCCGAGGGGATGGGCGGCTACGCCGAGGAGGTCATCGGCCGCATGATCGCCCCGTACAACGTCACCGCCATGCCCGCGGTGGCCGAGCACGTTCTGGGGATGATGCGCCGCACCGATCCGCGGGGCGCGGCGGCGGCCCTGCGGGGGCGGGCGGAACGGCCCGACTACCGCGACACGCTCGCCGCGGTCCGGTGTCCCGTGCTGGTCCTGGTCGGTGCCGACGACTCGTTCACCCCGGTCGCGGACGCCGAGGCCCTGCGCGCCCTCGTGCCGCACGCGGTCCTGTCCGTCATCCCCGGTGCGGGTCATCTGCCCGGCGCCGAACAGCCCGGCCTGTTCAACGCGGCGCTGCTGGAGTTCCTCGCCGGCCGGGTCGCCGTCACCGGGGCGTGAACCGCCCGGAGGCCGGCCGGCCGGGAACGGGACGCACGGGAAAGCGGGCACCGGCGGGAGTGGGCCGCCGGTACGACCGGGGGCGCGGCCGTACCGGCGGAGCCGGGAGGTGCGGCGGTCCCGCGGAGCCCGCGGCGCGGCTGTCCGGCGGAGCCGGGGGCGCGGCGGTGGCCAGGGGGGTGAGGGCGGTGCGCTTCGCCCACGGGGGTCGGCGGTCCGCGCGTCGAGAGGAGCCGGGGGTACGGGCTCTTCTTCGGAAGCGTGGGGCGGCGGTCCGGCGGAGCCAAGGGGTGGGGCATCCGTGCGTCGGAGCCGGGGGTGCGCGGGTCCGGAGAAGCCGGGGTGCGGCGATGCGGCGGGGGCCGGGGAGCAGCGGTCCCGGGTGGGGCGGTCCGGCGGAGCCGGGTGAGGGGTGGTCCGCGGAGCAGGGGTGTGCGGTCCGGCGGAGCCGCGAGGTCAGGCGTTCCGCTGCGGCATCGGCATCCGGAACCACATGGTCTTGCCGGTGGCCGTGAGCGTGCTGCCCCAGGACTCGGCGAGGAGGTCGAGCAGTTCGGTGCCGCGGCCGCCTTCCGCGTCCGCGTCCACGACGCGGCGCACGGGCCCGGCGGGATCGGTGTCCTCGACCTCGCAGCGCAGATGCGGCGCTCGGGCGCACAGGTTCAGCCGCAGCGGTCCGCGGGTGTGGCAGAGGGCGTTGGTGACAAGCTCGCTCACGAGGAGTTCGGCGGTGTCGGTGAGGTCGTCCAGCTTCCACTCGGCCAGCTGGGCGGTCACCAGGCGGCGCGCCCGGCCCGCGGAGGTCAGTTCGCGCGGCAGCGGCCAGGAGGCGTCCCAGACGGTGGCGCAGCCGCGCGGGGCGTCGAGCGGGCGCAGCGGCTGCAGGGTACGGGACCAGAGTGCCTGGTTCCTGCTGAGCCACGACGCCGGCCGCGCCTTCGCGGGCCGTTCCGGTTCCTGAACGGGTATCGCCCCGCCCTCACCGGCCGTCTCCTGGGATCGGAGTCGGGAGAACCGGCCGAAACGTCCGCGACGGGAGACCGTCGCGGGGCCGATGGCCCAGGGGGCCATGAGAATCAGTCCCTTCTGAACTGCGGGCGGCCGGAACCGCCCGCACTCACGGTACTCCACCGTTCTGTGCGGCCGGGATGGCGCGGAGAGGTTCGTCACGTGGCGCGCGCCACGTTTGCGGATATACATGGAGCGCCCGCTACGGTAAATATTCGCATCAACTGTATTTAACCAGACATACGGAAAGTGTCAGATTCTCCGTCGAACTCTCCGGGAAGTGGCATGCCTCGCCCCGCTGACCTGGCAAAACGCCGCGCCCTGGTGGACGGCGTCCGGGAGTACATGATCCACAACGGTCTGGCCGACCTCTCCCTGCGCCCGCTGGCAAGGGCTCTCGGCACCAGCGACCGGATGCTGCTCTACTACTTCGGCACCAAGGAGCGCATGGTGACCGAGGTCCTCGCGCTGGACGAACGGCGGCCCCTGCGGCACGCGCGCGACCTGCTCGCGCGCGCGGGCAGCCCCCGCGACCCGGCGCGGATCCGGCGCTTCCTGGAACTCGTCTGGCAGGGATTCGACCGGCCCGACCTGCGGGCGGCCCTCCCCCTGTACCTGGAGATCCTGGCGGCCGGCCTGCTCCGCTCCGACCGGTACGGGCCGGTCATGCGCACCATCCTCGCCGAGTGGACCGCCCTGCTCAGGCAAGCCTTCCGGGACCTCGGCATGGCCGAGGCGCGGGCCGCGGCGGAGGCCGACGTCCTGGTGGACGCGTGCCTCGGACTGCTCGTCGCGCCGCTCGCCGACGGCCGCTGGGACCGCGCCGACGCGGCCTTCCGCACCCTGCTGGACCGGCTGGAGCCCGGCTGGCGGGGCGCCTGACGGCGCCCCGGCGGGCTGCGCCCGCGCTGTCACATCCTGGTGCCGAAGTCCTGTGTCCACCAGGGGCCGCCCGAGCCCTTGTGCACGCCGACACCGATGTTCTTGAACGAGCAGTTCAGGATGTTCGCGCGGTGGCCGGGGCTGTTCATCCAGGAGTCCATCACCGACTCCGGGGTCTGCTGGCCCATGGCGATGTTCTCGCCGTAGGTGGACCAGCGGTAGCCCGCGGCCGTGATCCGCTCGCCGGGGTCCTCGCCGTCGGGGTTGCCGTGGTCGAAGAAGTTCCGGGCGTCCATGTCCACCGAGTGGTCCAGCGCCGCCTTCTCCAGCTGCGCGTCCTCGGTGACCGGGCCGCATCCGGCGGCGGCGCGCTCCTTGTTCACGAGGGCGACGACCTGGGCCACGGTGCCGGCCGGGGCGGCCTGGGCGCGCGGTGCCGCTGAGGCCGTGCGGGGCGGGGCCTTGGAGGACGGGGCGGCGGACGTGGAGGGCTTCGCCGGCCGCGGCGTCGGGGACGCCTTGGGCTTCGCGGACTTCGACGGCGACGCGGACGCCGAGGGGGACGGGGAGGCGGTGTGCGACGGCGAGGCCGGGACGCCGTCGGCGCCGGATGCCGACAGGTCCTCGACCGGGTCGCCCGCGGTGCGCGCCGCGGTCGCGCCCCCGCCCGATTCCCCGGAGTCGATGGCGAAGTACCACAGGCTGCCGCCGGCCAGGCACGCGGCGACGACGGCGCCGCCGACGGCCCGGCGCCGGACGCGCCGCCGGCGGCGGGCCTCGAGGCGTGAGGCGGCTCCGCCGCGCGGGGCGCGGTGCCCGGCCGCGGAAGCCGAAGCGCCGCCCGGGTCACCGGACTCGCGCAGCAGCGACGCCGACCCGGTGGCCGTCATGGCGTCCGGAGCCAGTGCCGCCAGGAGGCCGGGCGAGACCGCGATCAGCGCCAGTCCGGCCAGCAGACCCTCCGCGGGCACCAGCCCGTTCCACAGGCCCGAGCAGCGCACGCAGCCGCGCGCGTGGCGGGCTATTCGCTTGCGCCACAGCGCGGAGGGGCGGCCGTTCCAGGAGGCGGTCAGGTCGTGCAGCTCGGCGCAGGGCGGTTGCGCGTCCAGGGCGCGTACGACCACCCGCGCCGTCTCCAGCTGTGCCTTCATCCGCTGCACCTGGACCGCCGTGTGCTGCGGGGACAGTTCCAGTGCCGCGGCCACCTCGGCCCGGGTCAGCTCGCCCGCGCACTCCAGCCACCACAGGGAGAGCACGGCGCGGTCGTCCGGTTCGAGCCAGCGGGTGGCGCGCGCCGTCTCCTGGCGCTGGCCGGACAGCTGGAGCTGCCACATCGTCAGGTCCACGAAGTCCGCGCCCGGGTCGGCGAGGTGTTCGGCCTCCTCGACACCGCCCGGGGCGGGCTGCCGTTCCTGCCAGTGCGCGCGCACCTGGTTCATCGCGATCGCCACGAGCCAGGAGCGGAAGTTCTCCGGAGCCCGCAGCCCGTCGAGGCCGTCCAGGGCGCGGAGCATGGTGTTCTGCACGACGTCGTCCACGTCGACCGAGCCGTTCAGCGCCCGCCCCACGACGTTGTAGACCAGGGGGAGATAGGCGCCGACCAGGGCGTCCTGGGCCGCCGAGTCGCCCGCTCGGGCGGCTGTGACCAGTGCCGCCGGGTCCGCGTCGTGCTGTCTCCTCATGAAATCTTCCCTGTCCTCGACTCCGAACGATGCTGCCGTCGTATGGGAGACCGCCCCCAGGGCCCCGGATAACAGTTCTTCGCACCACGTGTTCCGGCAGACACTCGCCGCCCCGGCGCCCGCCCGCAATGGACGACGTCACATCCGGCGGCCCGAGCACGAACAAGCGGACGGATATGGCCCCCTTGCCGGGATTGCACCACGGCGTGGAGGCGCGGCGCGCCCCGTGGTGTCCCGGCCGGAGCAGTGCTGCGCCCGGGAGGACCGGCCCCGGACCGGGCTCCGGGACGCTCCCGGCAGGCGACCCGGGGGCCGGGCCCGTACCGGCCCGGACGGCGTCCCGGCCTCCGCTGGTAAAATGGCGGAACGCTTCGTCGTCGCCGGGGCCCGTACCAAGCGGTACGGGCCCCGGCGCGTTGCGGGCGTCGGACTCAGGAAGGTTCCCCATGAACGCGAAGCCTCCGGCTTCTGGACGCCCCCGCACGGGCGAGTACCGGCCGACGACGGCGCCGCGGGCTGAGACCGAGGTACCGCGGGACGCCGCCGCGGGTCTGCCGCCGGCGGCGTCCTTCGGTGAACTCGGACTCCCGCCCGAGCTGCTGACCGAGCTCACCGGCCTCGGGGTCACGGAGCCGTTCCCCGTCCAGGCGGCGACGCTGCCGAACGCCCTCGCCGGGCGTGACGTGCTCGGACGGGCCCGCACCGGTTCCGGCAAGACGCTCGCGTTCGGACTGGCCCTCCTCGCCCGGACCGCCGGACGTCGCGCGGAGTCCAAGCGCCCCCTGGCCCTGGTCCTGGTCCCGACCCGGGAACTCGCCCAGCAGGTGGGCGACGCCCTGGCGCCCTACGCCCGGGCCCTCGACCTGCGGCTGGGGACCGTGGTCGGCGGCGTCTCCATGAACCGGCAGACCGCGCTGCTGCGCACCGGCGTCGAGGTCCTCGTCGCGACCCCGGGCCGGCTGACCGATCTGGTCTCCCGCCGCGAGTGCCACCTGAACCACGTGCGGATCACGGTGCTCGACGAGGCCGACCAGATGTGCGACCTGGGCTTCCTGCCGCAGGTGTCGCAGATCCTGGACCAGGTGCGCGCCGACGGGCAGCGCCTGCTGTTCTCGGCCACGCTGGACCAGGGTGTCGACCAGCTCGTCCGCGATCACCTGCACGATCCGGTCCTGGCGTCGGTCGACCGGGCGGCGGCCTCGGTGACCACGATGGAGCACCACGTGCTGACCGTGCACGGCGCCGACAAGTACGCGACGGCGACCGAGATCGCCGCGCGGGACGGCCGGGTACTGATGTTCCTGGACACCAAGGCGGGGGTGGACCAGTTCACCCGCCACCTGCGGGCGAGCGGGGTCCAGGCCGCGGCGCTGCACAGCGGGAAGTCCCAGCCGCAGCGCACGCACACGCTGGGCCGGTTCAAGAGCGGTGAGCTCACCGTGCTGGTGGCGACGAACGTCGCCGCGCGCGGCATCCACATCGACGATCTGGACCTCGTGGTCAACGTCGACCCTCCGGCCGACTCCAAGGACTACCTCCACCGGGGCGGGCGTACCGCCCGCGCCGGTGAGTCCGGCCGGGTGGTCACCCTCGTCACCGCCGGCCAGCGGCGCGAGGTGAACCGGATGATGTCGGATGCGGGGATCCGTCCGACGGTGACCCAGGTGCGCTCCGGGGAGGCGGCGCTCACCGCGATCACCGGTGCCCGGCGGCCTCCGACGGAGACGAAGAAGACGGGCAACGCCCCGTTCCGCGGCATGGGCACCCGGCCGGGGCGTCCGGGCAAGGAGTCCCGCAAAGCGGCGGACGCCCGCAAGGCCGCGGAGGCGCGCGCGGCGGCCCGGGTCCGCAAGAGCCGCTGACGCACGGTCCGCGCCGGGCCGGCCGCGGACCGGGTCGCCGAGAGGCCGGCTCCGACCCGGTCCACGACGGCTCCCGTCAGGGAGGTGCGCCCGGCCGGCTGCCGCTCTGCCGCGGACAGCGGTGCCCGGGCCGGCTCACCTGCCCTCCCGGAGCCGGGGAAAGAGCGGCACGGGCGCCGGCAGTGTTCCGTTCCCGGTGGTGCGAAGCTGTGCGGAGATCCGCGCGACGGCTCCCGGGACGAACGGCGCGAGTTCCTCGGCGAGCAGCCGGCAGGCATGCACGAGCGCGGCGAGCACGTCGTCGAGGCGCGCACCGGCCGCGAGGTCCCCGCGCCCCTCGGCGCGCGCCAGTTCCCAGGGGCGGGTGGTCTCGACACACCGGTCGGCGGCCTCCACGATCCGCCAGGCGGCGGCGATGGCCCGGCGGAAGTCGTGGTCCTCCAGGGCCGCGTCGATCCTCTCGGGAGCGGTGCGGCAGACCGCGCGCAGCGGCGCCGCGGCGGGCTCGGCCCCGGACGGCGCGGGCACGGCACCGGCCCGGTAGCGGTGGACGACGGTCACCACCCGGTGGACGAGGTTGCCCAGGCCGCCGGCGAAGTCCCGGTCGGCCCGCGCCGTCAGCCGCTCGACGCCGAAGTCGGCGTCTCCGACCCGGGGTACGTCCCGCAGCAGCCACCAGCGGACGGCGTCGGCTCCGACGGCGCCGACGAGCGCGACCGGGTCGACGGTGGCGGGACCCGACTTGCTGATCTTGCGGCCGTCGACGGTCAGGTAGTCGTGGACCAGGACGTCGGTGGGCAGCGGGAGTCCGGCCGACAGCAGGATCGCCGGCCAGTACACGGCGTGGAAGCGGACCACTCCCTTGCCGGCCAGGTGGACGCGGCGGCCGTCGCCCGCCCACCATCGCTCGAACGCGGCTCCGTCGGTGCCGTAGCCGAGGCTGGTGACGTAGGCGGCGAGCGCGTCCCACCACACGTAGATCACCTGGCCGGGGTCGCCGGGCACGGGGATGCCCCAGCCGCGGGCGCGGTCCTGGGAGCGGGAGACGGAGAAGTCGCGCAGACCGCCGTCGATCAGCGCGAGTACCTCGTTGCGACGGGCGGCCGGCTCGATGCGCAGCCGCCCGTCGGCGATCAGCTCACGCAGCCGGCCGGCGTGCCGCGACAGGCGGAAGAACCAGTTCTCCTCGGCGACCGGCCGCGGCTCGGTGCCGTGCTCGGCGCAGCGCCCCCCGATCAGCTCGTCCGGGGAGTAGAACTGCTCGCAGCCGACGCAGTAGAGACCCTCGTACCGCTGGCGGTAGAGGTCGCCCGCGGCGGCGCAGCGGCGCCACAGCGCCTCGACGCCGGCCCGGTGGCGGGGGTCGCTGCCGGTGCGGACGAAGTCGTCGAGCGAGAGGTCCAGCGGACCGCGCAGGGCGGCGAACGCATCGGCGTTGCGGTCGACCAGCTCCCGTACCTGCAGGCCTTCGGCCTCGGCCGCCAGCACGTTCTTGAGCGAGTTGTCGTCCGTGCCGCCGAGCAGGCGCACGTCGCTGCCCCTGCGGCGCCAGTGGCGGGCCAGGGTGTCCGCCTGGACGAGTTCCAGGGCGAAGCCCAGGTGCGGGGCGGAGTTGACGTAGGGAAGGGTCGTGGTGACGAAGTGGCGTGGTGCGGTCATCGGTCCTCCTGCCGGGGTGGAGCCGATCCGCGGTGCACGCCGGGGCCCCTCCCGGGGCCTCGGTGTGCGGTACGCATCCGTGCTCAGCAGCCCCGTGTGCGGGGCATCATCCGGCGCTGAGGCGAAGGCGTGATCATGGCGGGGATGCTAGCAACGGAGCGTCAGGTCCGGCACCTCGTTTGTCAGTTCATTATTTGCAGGTCCCTGTATCAATCTTGCGCACGTTCTTGGACTTCTCTTGCCGCCGCTCCTAGCCTTCTTGCGTCCGCTCACCCCACGAGCCCTGAGGACGCACGCCTGTGAATCCATCCCCCAACCGCAGACCCCTGCGCCGAGGCCTGGCGGCGACCGTGTCGCTGGCTCTCGCCGCGGCCGGCACGGTCGTGGCCGTCGCCTTCGCACCCGCCGCCGCGGCGGCCGGGGTGCCCGCCCCTTCCCCGGTCGGCATATCCGGCCGCGGTGCCACCGTCCCGTTCAAGGAGCAGGAGGCCGAATACGCCGCCACCAACGGCACCCTGATCGGACCGGACCGCCTCTACGGCCATCTCCCCTCGGAGGCATCCGGACGGCAGGCGGTGACGCTGGACGCGACGGGCGAATACGTCGAGTTCACCCTGACCGCGCCGGCGAACGCCATGTCGTTCCGCTATTCCCTGCCCGACAACTCCGCGGGCACCGGCCGCGACGCGAGCCTGGACCTGAAGATCAACGGCACGCAGCTGAAGTCGGTGCCGGTCACCTCCAAGTACGGCTGGTACTACGGCGGTTACCCCTTCAACAACAACCCGGGCGACACCAACCCCCACCACTTCTACGACGAGACCCGCACCCTGCTCGGCTCGACCCTGCCGGCCGGGACCAAGGTGCGGCTCCAGGTGTCGTCCACGAGCGCCTCACCGTCGTTCACCATCGACCTCGCCGACTTCGAGCAGGTGGGCGTGCCCGTCGGCAAGCCCTCCGGAGCCCTCGACGTCGTCGGCGACTTCGGGGCCGATCCGACCGGCGCGGCGGACTCGACCGCCAAGATCCAGGCCGCCGTCGACGCGGGCAAGGCCCAGGGCAGGACCGTGTACATACCCCAGGGCACCTTCCAGGTCCGCGACCACATCGTCGTCGACCAGGTGACGCTGGCCGGAGCGGGTCCCTGGTACAGCGTGCTGACCGGGCGCGACCCGGTGAACCGGTCCAAGGCCGTGGGCGTCTACGGAAAGTACGCGAGCCAGGGCGGCAGCAGGAACGTCACCCTCAAGAACTTCGCGATCCTCGGGGACATCCGCGAGCGCGTCGACGACGACCAGGTCAACGCCATCGGAGGCGCGCTGTCGGACTCCACGGTCGACAACGTGTGGATGCAGCACACCAAGTGCGGGGCCTGGATGGACGGGCCCATGGACAACTTCACCATCAAGAACAGCCGCATCCTGGACCAGACGGCCGACGGCGTGAACTTCCACATGGGCGTGACCAACTCGACGGTCACCAACACGTTCGTACGGAACACGGGGGACGACGGCCTCGCGATGTGGGCGGAGAACATCCCCAACGTCAGGAACAAGTTCACCTTCAACACGGTGATCCTGCCGATCCTCGCCAACAACATCGTCACCTACGGCGGCAAGGACATCACCCTTTCCGACAACGTGATGGCGGACACCGTCACCAACGGCGGCGGCCTGCACGTCGCGAACCGCTATCCCGGGGTCAACTCCGGCCAGGGCACGGCCGTCTCCGGAACCACCACCGCGGCCCGCAACACCCTGATCCGCACCGGCAACAGCGACTACAACTGGCAGTTCGGTGTCGGCGCGGTGTGGTTCAGCGGGCTCAACGAACCCCTGGACGCGACGATCGACATCACGGACAGCGAGATCCTCGACAGCTCCTACGCCGCCATCATGAACATCGAGGGCGCCACGAAGGGACTGCACTTCGAGAACGTCCGGATCGACGGTGCCGGCACCTACGCGCTCCAAATACAGGCGACGGGCACGGCCTCCTTCACCAACGTCACGGCCACCCACATCGCCCAGTCCAACCCGATCCACAACTGCGTCGGCCCCGGCTTCGTGATCACCCGCGGATCCGGCAACAGCGGCTGGTACGCCGATCCGCCGGCCTGCACCGGGAACTGGCCGGCGCCGCAGTGGACCAACGGCGGCGTACCCGGCGGAGGCACCACGCCCCCGGCCGACCCGCCCACCGACCCTCCGACGGACCCGCCGACCGACCCGACCGTCAACCTCGCCAGGAACCGTCCCGTCACCGAGACGAGCCACACGGACGTCTATCCCGCGTCCAAGGCCGTGGACAGCAACGCGGACACCTACTGGGAGAGCGCCAACAACGCCTTCCCGCAGTCCGTCACCGTCGATCTCGGCTCCGCCCGGGCGGTCAAGCGCGTCGTGCTCAAACTGCCGCCGGCGACGGCGTGGGCCACACGCACCCAGACCCTCGCCGTCCTCGGGAGCACCGACAACTCCGCGTTCACCACGCTGAAGCCGTCGGCGGGCTACACGTTCAACCCGTCGAGCGGCAACACGGTGACCATCGGCCTGACCGGCACGGCGACCCGCTACCTCCGGCTGACCTTCACCGGCAACACCGGCTGGCCGGCGGGGCAACTCTCCGAACTGGAGGCCTACACCGGCTGAGATCCTCCGTCCGCCCACCGATTCCTGGCGGCCCCGCCCCGAACCTGACCCGGGGCGGGGCCGCCAGGCCCGTCACCGGTGACTCAGCGGCGCCGTAGCGCCGGATCGATCAGCGCGGGCGGGGTGTCGAACTTCTCGTGCGCAGCGAGGTCCGTCCCGGGAGCCACGATCGCGTCGATCGCGTCGAGGACGTCCGCGTCCAGCACGGTGTCGGCGGCGGCGAGCTGGGCGCGCAGATGCTCGGGCGTGCGCGGGCCGAGAAGCGCGCTCGTCACGGCGGGGTGCGCGGTCACGAAACCGAGCGCGAGCTGGATCATCGACAGCCCCGCCTCCTCGGCGACGGCCGCGAGCCGTTCCACGGCGTCCAGGCGCGCCCGGTTCGCGGGCACGGACAGGTCGAACCGCTGCGGCATGGCCGCCGACCGGCTGGTGGTGATTTCCCGGCCGGCCCGGACCGCGCCCGACAGCCATCCCGAGGCCAGCGGGCTCCACACCAGGACACCGAGTCCGTACTCCTCGGCGACCGGCAGGACGTGCGCCTCCACGCCGCGCTGGAGCACCGAATAGCTGGGCTGCTCGGTGACGTACCGGCTCAGCCGGTGCTCGCGGGCGGCCCACTGCGCCTGGACGATCCGGTGGGCGGGAAACGTGGAGGAGCCGAAGTACCTTATTTTCCCCGCACGTTGCAGGTCGGTCAGCGCCGACAGCGTCTCGTCGTCGGCGGTCCGCGGGTCCCAGCGGTGGATCTGGTAGAGGTCGACGTGGTCGACGCCGAGCCGGCGCAGGCTGGCGTCCAGCTCGGCGACCAGCCACCGCCGCGAGCTGCCACGGCGGTTCGGCTCCTCCCCCATGGGCAGCCCGGCCTTCGTCGCGAGCACGATGTCGTCCCGGCGGCCGGCGACGGCCCGGCCGACCATCTCCTCCGACTCGCCCCCGCCGTACATGTCCGCCGTGTCGATCAGGTTGACACCGGCCTCCAGAGCGGCGTCGACGAGGGCGGTGGCCTCGGCCTGGGTGGTGCGTCCGATGCTGCCGAAGTTCATCGCGCCGAGCGCGAGCGAACTCACCTGCACACCGGTACGGCCCAACGTGCGGTACTGCATGAGCCTGACTCCTCTGTCCCTGGTGAGGGTGGGGCACGGCGCGGCTTGGTGGACAGGCCGCGCTCTGCCATGATGGTCAAACGGAACCCCGTCCCGTTTGACGATACGGGACAGTGTTCCGCTTATCAAGTTCGATCCGGAACGACGTCCCGTTCCGTCGGCCGGCAGCGGAGGAAGGCGACCATGAACGACAGCGGCGAGAGTGCGGGGCGGGCGCCCCGGGCCAAGCGGGCCGACGCGCGGCGCAACCAGGAGTCCCTGCTCGACGCGGCCGCGGCGATCTTCGCCGAGTCCGGCGTGGAGGCGCCGGTACGCGATGTCGCCGCGCGGGCCGGCGTCGGCACGGCGACCATCTACCGGCACTTCCCCACCCGGGCGGATCTCGTCATCGCGGTCTACCGGCACCAGGTGGAGGCATGCGCCGAGGCCGGTCCGGCCCTCCTGGACGCCGGACCGTCACCGCACGCGGCGCTGGTGCGCTGGATCGACCTCTTCGTCGACTTCCTCGTCACCAAGCACGGCCTCGCCGCCGTCCTCCAGCCCGGCAACACCGCCTTCGACGGGCTGCACGGCTACTTCCTGGACCGGCTGCTGCCGGTGTGCACCCAGCTCCTCGACGCAGCGACCGAGGCCGGTGAGATCCGCCCCGACCTGACGGCCTACGAACTGATGCGCGGGGTCGGGAACCTGTGCATCGGGGCGGGCGACGACCCGCGGTACGACGCCCGCCGGCTGGCGGCGCTCCTGATCGACGGCCTGCGCCTGCCCGGCTGAGTCCGGGAGAGATGCGGCGGGGGCAGGTGGCCGGGCCCGCTCGGCCGGCCAGGGCACAGGGCGGCACGGCGAGCAGGGATCGCCCGGGCGCCCTTCGTCCCGGCCCGCCGGCTCGGGGGGCCGGCCGTGTCGGCCGGGTGCACGCGCCCGGCGGGCGGGCGACGACCGGACGGATGCCGACGGCCGTCGTCCCCGGGCGCCGCGCCCGACCGGGCGCCGGCCTCTAGCATGGACCTCGTGTACACGACGCGCGTGGCGAGACGGGTGAACGCCCCCCGCAGTGCGGTCTACCGGGCACTGCTGGACGCGGAGGCGATCGCGCGATGGCGTTCTCCCGAGGGCATGCGCGCCGAGGTGCACGCCTTCGACGCCCGCGAGGGAGGCGTGTTCCGGGTGTCGCTCACCCACGACGCAGCGGACGCCGCCGGCAAGTCGGCCGGGCGCACCGACACCTACCACGGCCACTTCGTCGAACTCGTGCAGGACGAGCGGGTGGTGGAGGTCATCGCGTTCGAGGCGGACGACCCCGCGCCGGCCGGCGAGATGGTGCTCACCACGCGGCTCACGGACGTGGACGGCGGCACCGAGGTCGTGATCGTGCACGAGGGGGTCCCGGACGCGGTCCCGCCCGCCGACAACGAGACCGGGACGCGCATGGCGCTGGACAACCTGGCGCGGCTGGTCGAGTCCGCGGACCGCTGACGTCCCGCCGCCCCTCCCCCGCGCTCGGCCTCACCGGCTGAACCGCCCTCGCCCGGCCGGCTGCCGGGGTACCGCGCGGGCGCGGCGACGGCCCGCGAGCCCGAGCAGGAAACCGGCGGGCACGGTGACGATCCCCGGCGTCTGGAGCGGGAACCAGTGGACGTCGTGCCCGGGGAAGACGGCCGTCGGCGTTCCGGTGAAGGCGGGGGAGCCCGTCAGCAGCAGCACGATCAGCGGCAGGGTCCCGTAGACCGTCCAGCGCACCCCGGTCGCCGAGTGGCCCGGCAGGAAGAGGGCGTACGCCAAGACCGGGACGAGTACCGACGCGGCGGCGGTGAACGACAGGGAGAGCAGCGTCAGCCTTCCCCGGTCGGCCAGCGCGGCCGAGAGCACGACCGCCACCGCCCCCACCAGGACGATGCCCGCCCGCGCACGCCGGATCTCGCCGGCCCGCGAACCGTGCGCGGCCCGGGATACCCTCGGACCTCGGAAGTCACGGGCGAGGCTGGACGCGGCGGCCAGCGTGATACCCGCGACCGCCGCGAGCGTCGTCGCGAACACGGCACAGGCCACGATGGCGAAGAGCATGCTGTGCCGGGCCACCCCGTCGGCGGGGTCGAGCACGCCGGTCACCATGAGCAACGCCGTGGCCCCCGCCGGGTCCGCCGCCCGCAGCGCTTCCCGGCCGACGAGGGCGCACGCCCCCAGGCCCGCCACGACGACTCCCGCGCAGACCACCGCGACCGGGCCCACCGCCCAGCCGACGGCCCGCCGCGCGGTCCGCGCGTCGCGGACCGGGTGCAGACGCATGGTGATGTGCGGCAGGCAGGCGGCGCCCACCAGCAGGGTCGCCTGAAAGCTGATCAGGTCCAACCGTCCGGCCGTGGAAGGCCCGAAGTGGAGTCCGGGCCGTGTGTAGGCGGCCCCGGCCCCGGAGTTGTCCCGGGCCGCGGCGAGGAGCGCCGGCGGCGACCAGCCGAACCGGGCGAGGACGATCGCGGCGACCAGCGCCACCGCGGTCACGGTGACACCGACCTTGAGGATCTGCACGTAGCCCGTACCGCGCATTCCGCCGAACGCCGCGTAGCAGACCATCAGGGCTCCCCCGGCCACGGTGCATCCGGTGAGTGCTCCGTCGGGAAGCCCGAACATGGCCGCCATGATGTGCCCGGCCGTGCCCAGCTGGACCAGCAGCAGCGGAGTGAGGACGACGAGGCTCGCCACTCCCAGCGCGCGCCGCACACCGGGGTCCCCCAGCCGGTCGGCGACGAAGTCCCCGAGGGTGAACACCCCGCTCCGGCGCAGCGGTTCGCCGAGGAGGCGCAGGACGAGGCCGAGCGAGACCACCGTGGCGGCGGCGAAGAGGATGCCGTCGGTGCCGTCGAGGGCGACGGAGCCGGTGGTGCTGAGGAGCGTGGCGGCCGAGATGTAGTCACCGGCGATGGCCAGCCCGCCGCCGACCGGGCCGAACGCCGCGCCGCCACCGGCGTAGAAGTGCTCGGGATCGTCCAGGTCGGCCGCCGCGAGCCCGCACAGCAGGAGGGACACGGCGACGAACCCCAGGAAGACCACGACCGCCAGCGACTGCCCGCCGCCGCTCACGCGCCGCGCCCCCGTCCGGTGACGGCGCTCGGGCGGCGGACCGTGCCGGGCGGGCGAGGTGAGGGAGACGGCGAGGTGGATGGGGTAGGCATGCGCGGCATGGGATCAGTGCGCCGGGACCCGGTACAGGGGGCGGGGCGTTCACGAGGCCGCCGCACAGCCGGATTCCCGCGGGGGTGTGCCGGGGCACAGCGGGGCGCTCACCGTGCGTCGGGGCGGACGGCGAGGTGCGCGCGGGACCGTCGGCGCGGAGGCGGCGGGCGGGTGCGTCCCGTCGCGCGGGCGGGAGACTCAGGTCACATCGCGCGATGTCACGGGAGGGGCCGGTGTCTCGTCTCGGGTGCGGACGCATCGACGATCGGAGACAGGACATGGACGCACGACTGAACTGCTTCGCCCGGCCGAGCGCGGACGAGCCGCTCCGGTTCCTGATGTCGGCGGGCCGAGCGCTCAAGGAATCCCCGCTGCCGTCGGCGACGCAGGAACTGGTGGCCCTGCGCGTGAGCCAGATCAACGGCTGCGCCGTCTGCGTCGACATGCACACCAAGGACGCGACGGCGGCCGGAGAGAGCGCCGACCGGCTGCATCTCGTGGCGGTGTGGCGGGAGGCGACGGTCTTCACCGAGGCGGAGCGGGCCGCGCTGGAGCTGGCGGAGCAGGGGACGCGGATCGCGGACGGGCGCCCCGGGGTCGCCGACACGGTTTGGGAGACGGCGGCGCGGCACTACGACGAGGATCAGCTCACCGCGCTGGTGGTCCTGGTCTCCCTGATGAACGCGGCGAACCGGCTCAACGTCATCACCCGGCAGCCGGCCGGGGCCTACCGGCCGGGGCGGTTCCACTGAGCCCACCGGGCCTCCTGCGGCCCATCGGGCCCGATGGGCCGCAGGGCGAGGGCCCCGCCCGTCGTCGCACCATGCGGCGGGTCCGCCGCGGTGCCGGTCCCCTCCCTGCCGGTCCCCTCTCTGCCGGTCCGCCGCCCCGCCGCGCCCCGCCCGCACGCCGGGCGTTGATCCATCGGAATGATTCGGGGGCTCCGCAGGGTGAACGGCGGGGCGGCACTGCCAGCCTCGGCGGCGCGGGGCGCCGCACTCACTAGCGTCGCCTCCGTGTCGATGAGCTATGCCTTCGTGAACCTGAAACCCGGAGTGGGCAAGACGACCAGCGCGGTGTGGCTGACCCACGCGCTGCACGAGTCGGGCCGCTCCCCCCTGCTGGTGGACAGCGACCCGGCGTCGTCGGCGCTGCGGTGGAGCGAACTCGCGGGCGGCTTCCCGTTCCCGGTGTGCTCGCTGCCCGTGGGCGACGTGCACCGCCGGGTCGACGACTTCCTCGGCGACCGGCACGCCGTGGTCTTCGACGCTCCGCAGCTGGAGGACCACGCGCACATCGCCCGGAGCATCATGCGGTACGCGGACGAGTGGATCGTGCCGGTCACCCCCTCCCCGATCGAGCTGGACCGGATGGCGCCGATCGGCGGCGAGATGGGCGACGTGCAGTCCCTGCGGGTCCGGCCGGCCCGCTCCGCCGTGCTGCTGAACCGTACGAACCGGCCGGACGCCACCCGGACGGGACCCGACGCCGACGCCCGCGACGCGCTCACCGAGCGGGGCTTCGACGTGCTGTCCACCCACATCCCGCGGCTCGACCTGTACGCCCAGTCCTTCGGCAGCCCGGTGGACGTCAAGGGCTCGGCGTACATGGATCTCGCGGACGAACTCATCCAGCGTGAGGAGGCGCGGTGAACCAGCGCCGGGACACCTACCGGGCCGCTCTGCGGCGGGAGCCGAACACCACCCCGCCGCCACGGCAGCCGCCGGTCACCCACCTCGATCTGCGCTACGTCCGGGTGACGATCGAACTGGACCCCGCCCTGGCCCGCGAGGTGACGCGCTGGGCCGGGCCGCCCGTGTCGGCTCTGCTGCGCGTGGGCGCGGCGGTACTGCGCCCGCTCGGCGGCACGGCCTGACAGCCGTCCCGCCGCACGACGGCTCCCGCGCGGCCCGTCTCCCGGACCGCCCGGCGCAGCGGACACGGCCGGCGGGTCCGCTAGGGACGCTCGCCGGCCGGCCCGCGTCCGGCGGGCCGCTGCCGCAGCAATCGGGCGGCGCCGACGGACCGGTGGCACGGGCAGCGAGAGGGTGGCCGGCGCACGTGCCGCCGGCGGTTCAGGCCTCCAGCGGGTGCCCGCCGTCGCCCTCGACGACGACCCGGTCCACGCCCGGCTCGTCGGCACGCTCCACCATGGTGACGTCGATCTCGCCGTCCCCGGTGGTGTCGAACTGGTAGAGGTCGGCCTTGCCGTCGCCCGTGGTGTCGGTCATCCAGACGTCGGTCCGGCCGTCGCCGTTGGTGTCGGCGCTGAGAAGGACGTGGTGCTCGTCGCCCTGGGTCTCGACCGCTTCCTGCGTACCCTCGTTCTTCGTCTCCATGACGGCCGGTTGCCCCCGCCCGGGGGTCCGAAACTACGGGCCGCCGCCGCTGCCGCCGCCCCGCGCGCGGCGCTCGCGCCCACCGCCCGCCCTCCGGTCATCCGCCGTCCGGGCGTCGCCGCCCCGGCCTCCCCTCACTCAACGGTCATGGGGAGAGGGGGACTTGGCGGCGGACCCGGTTCACGGGGATGCCGGGCGCGCGCGGTGCGGGACGAAGCGGGGGCGGAAGACCTCCGCCAGCGCCGTGTTCGCGCCGGCCACGACCGCGAGGACGATCCCGCCGACAGGGTGCCCGAGGTCGTACACCGCCGCCGCGGCGCCGCAGAACACCAGCGCCTTCACGAGCAGCACACCGGGCAGGGCCGGCCGGAGCCGGGCCTTCGGCGCGGCGAAGAGGGCCCAGAGGACCATCGCCGCCACCGGCACACCCGCCCCGAGGGCGATCCGTGCCGCCGCACCGTCGCCGGTGCCCACCCCCCACCAGCCCAGCACGGCGAACGCCACGAGTTCCAGCAGGAAGGCGAGGACTTCGTTGGCGGTGAACCACCACGGTCCCGCCGCGAACGCCGTCTCGGCGGATTTCGGCATGCTGTCCCTCCCGACCGGTCCGGGGGAACAGCATGCCAGGGCGCCGCCGGCCGCGTGCGGGGCGTGCCCGTTCGGCGACCGCGTCCGGGCCGGGGACGTGGCGTTCCGGAGCGGTCGCCGTGCGGCAGGATGGGGGCATGACCGAGATCCGCACCCCTCGCCTGCTGCTGCGTCGCTGGTACGACGACGACCTCGCCCCCATGGCGGACATCAACGCCGACCCGCGGGTCATGCGCTGGGTCGACGACGGCTCGGTGCTCGGCCTCGACGCCACGGCCGAGGCGATCGAAGGCTGGGAGGACACGTGGGACGACGAGGGCTTCGGCCTCTTCGCGGTCGAACTCCTCGCCTCGGGTGAACTCGCCGGTTTCACGGGGCTGTTCGTCCCGGACTTCCTCCCGGAGGCGGCTTCCGAGGTGGCGATCGGATGGCGGCTCGGCCCGGCCTTCTGGGGACAGGGCTACGCGTCCGAAGCGGCCCACGCCACCTTGGAGTTCGCCGTCCAGGACCGCAACCTCGACCGGGTGGTCAGCATCAACCGGGTGGGAGACACGGCGTCGGAGAACATCGCCCGCAAGCTCGGGATGACCCGGGAGCGCGAGGCGGAAGATCCCCGGTACGGTTTCCCCCTCCACGTCCACGCCATCGACCTGACCGAGTTCCAGGCCTGACATCCGGCGGGACGCCCGTCGGGCGGACGCGGGGCCGGGCCCTCAGGTGTGCGCCGGCACGGGGCGCCGGACCAGGTAGGCGCCCGCGACCGAGACCAGGACGCCCATGCAGGCGATGAACACCAGGCCCGCTCCCTCCAGGCCGATGGGGCCGACGAGCAGGCCCACTCCGATCACCGGCAGCGAGATGCCCGTGTAGGCGACCACGAACAGGGTGGAGATCACCTCCGCGCGGTGGTCGGCCGGCGACGCCGCGGCCACGGTCGCCAGCGCACCGCGGAAGGCGAGGCCCTGCCCGGCCCCGCCGACCAGCGCGCTGAGCACCACGAGGGCCAGCGCCTCCCAGACGAGTGCGCCGGCCAGCAGGGCGAGCCCCGCGAGCAGTGCGGCGCAGCCCAGCGGGAGCGACCGGGCCGGCCCCACCCGGCCCACGGCCAGCTGCCCCCCGGTCGAGGCGAAGAAGGCCAGGGCCACGACCAGCCCGGTGACCGCGTGGTCGCTCACGCCCAGGGACTCGGCGAGGAAGGCGGGGCTGACCGAGGTGAACACGCCGAAGAGGGCGAAGCCCACGAAGGCGGCGACGGCGGAAGGGCCGAACACCGCCCGGACCTCGCGGGGCAGCCGGGGCCGGTGGGGCCGGACGCCGGTCAGCGGCCCGCGTTCCCGGACGGTCTCGCGCAGCCATAGGACCGCGGCGACCGAACAGGCGACGAGCGCGAGGTGCACGATGAACGGCAGGTACAGCGGCCAGGGGGCGAACTCCGCCAGCAGCCCGGCGAGCAGCGGCCCGCAGCCGAGCCCTCCCATGTTGGCGGCCGTCGCCACGAAGGTGGCCCGGGCCGTGCCGCCGCGGGGGGCCAGTTCCATGACGTAGGCCGTGGCGGCGCCGGTGAACAGGCCGGCGGACAGACCCGACATCAGGCGTCCGGCGTACAGCCAGCCCAGGCCGTCGGCGCTCAGGAAGCAGACGGCGCTCGCCGCGGCGAAGCCGAGGCCCCACAGCAGGACGGGCCGCCGCCCGACCGAGTCCGAGGCGTTGCCGGCCAGGAGCAGCACGCCGATCACCCCGAAGGCGTACACCGCGTACACCACGGTGACCGTCAGCTCGGAGAAGCCGAACTTGTCCTGGTAGAGCCCGTACAGCGGGGTCGGCAGGGTGGTGCCGGCCATGCAGACGGCGAACACGGCACCGGCGAGCAGGCACGCCCGCCACCCTCGGTGATCTGCACCTTCCATGCCGCCGACCTTAACCGGACGGGCCGGTGACGGACCCGCCCGACGTGCGCGGGTTCCGGCGAACCTCGCACCACCGGTGTCCGGGCGGGGCGTGCGCGGGCGGTCCGCCTCCCCCCGTACGGGAGGCGGACCGCTTCGCGCCGGCCCTCGTCGGGCCGGGGCGGGGCGCAGGGGACCGGGGAGGCCGATGCGCCCCGTCCGTCAGGAGCAGCCGGCCGGTACGGGCCGCGACGCGTCGCGGATCAGCGCGGTGTGCGCGGCGTGCAGCCGTTTCACGTCGGGCTTGACGACCTTGCGGTCGTAGGTGACGAGTCCGTTCAGCTCGCCCTCGACGTCGGATATCTGGGTGTAGACGGCGGCGTTTCCTCCCTTGCAGGCGAGCCGGTGCACCTCGTCCAGCCGGGCCAGGTAGTCGTCCGTGTACGCCGAGGGGTCGACGTCCACGTAGGACTGCTGGACGGACCAGGCGTGTCCGGGGACCGCGAGGCCCAGTCCGCCGTACTCGCCGCTGACCAGGGCCCGTTCGCCGTCCGGGGCGGGGGGCAGTACGGGGCTCGGGTAGCCGTGCTCGTCGATGACGTCGCCGGTCCCGCCGTCGACGCCGAGATTGATGCCCGACATGGAGTTGACGAGGCGGGTCGGGTCCCACGCCTTGGCCTGGTCCGCGATCCGGGCCTCGTCGTACTGTCCCCAGCCCTCGTTGAAGGTGACCCACATGACGACGGACGGGCTGCTGACGTGCTCGTCGATCATCTGCTTCATCTCGCGCTCGTACTCGGCGCGAGACGCGGCGTCCGGAGTGACCCCGGCGGTCATGGCGGGCATGTCCTGCCAGACCATCAGGCCGAGCCGGTCGGCCCAGTAGAACCAGCGGTCGGGTTCCACCTTGATGTGCTTGCGAACCGCGTTGAAGCCCATGCGCTTGTGCATCCTGAGGTCGTGGGCCAGGGCCTCGTCGGTTCCCTACCTGGTGCTGATCGCGTTCCTCGTGCGCCGCACCACCTTCGGCCGCCGGCTTTTGGCCATCGGGGACAGCCGGCCGGCGGCACGGCTCGCCGGGCTCCCGGTGCGGCGCGTGTTGATCCTGGTGTACGTCAGTTCGGGCGTCCTGGCGGCGGTCGCGGGCGTGCTGGCCACGGCGCGTCTCACGGCGAGCGACCCGACGTCCCTGGGGAACCTGATGGAACTCTCCGCGATCACCGCGGTCGTCGTCGGTGGAACGCCCCTGAGCGGCGGGCGGGTGCGGATCGGCGGCACGGTCGCCGGCGCCGCCCTGATCCAGCTGCTGACCACGACGCTGATCAAGCACGATCTGCCGCCGTCGTGGACCCGGATCGCCCAGGCCGTGGTGATCGTCCTCGCCGTCTACGCGGCACGGGAACGAGGGAAGCGATGACGACCGACGTGGACACTCCGGCGAGCACTCTGGCCGCGGGCGGTGGGGAACCCCTCGGCGCCGGCCGTTCCGAACGGCTCAGCGCGCTCGCCCAGCAGCACGGCGCGCTGGTCACGCTGATCGTGGCGATGGCCGCGGCGAGCATCGGCTTCGACACCTTCCTGACGGCGGACAACCTGGAGAACATGGCGCTGTCCTCGGCGTTCCTCGCCGTGGTGGCGCTGGGGATGACCTTCGTCATCGTCACCGGCGGCATCGACCTGTCGGTGGGCTCCCTCTTCGCCCTCGGCGGGGTGCTCGCGGCGTGGGGATCGCGGTACGGAACAGTGGTCGCGCTGCTGCTCCCGTCGGCGGTCTGCGCACTGATCGGCCTGGTCAACGGCGTGCTCATCGCCTGGTCACGGCTCGCCCCGTTCATCGTCACGCTGGCGTCCATGCTGGGCGCCCGGGGCCTGCTGCTCGCGGTGACCGACGAGGGCTCGAAGACCTACCTGGTGGACAAGGACTCCGTCTTCGCCGCACTCGGTCAGGGAACCCTCCTCGGCGTCGGCGTCCCGGTGTGGATCACCCTCGCGCTGTTCGTGCTCGGCGCGGTGGTGCTCCGGCGCACCCGGTTCGGGCAGTTCGTCTACGCGGTCGGCGGGAACGAGGACGCGGCGGCCCTGATGGGCGCACCCGTGGCCCGTACGAAGATCTCCGTCTACACGTTGTCCGGGCTGTGCGCGGGACTCGCCGGGGCGCTCAACGCGGCCTGGCTGGTGTCGGGCGTGACCATCCTCGGGTCGGGCATGGAACTGGAGGCGATCTCCGCGGTCGTCATCGGGGGCACCCTGCTCACCGGCGGCTTCGGCTACCTCAGCGGCTCGCTGGTGGGGGTGCTGCTGCTGAAGGTCATCCAGAACGTCATCAACCAGATCGGCTCGCTGGACTCGGCCTACCAGCAGGTGGTCAGCGGCGCGTTCCTGGCGGTCGTGGTGATCGCGCAGACCTGGCTGGGGCGCCGGCGCCGGGTGCTGTGAGAACCCGGCCGGCCCTATGCCCGGCGCCGCGGCGCGCGCCGCACGGGTGCGGAGGTACGGCGGGCGGTTGCGCGGAGGCGGCGTGCGGCGCGAGGCGCCGCGGCCGGCCGCCTCACTCCCGGGTCATGGACGCGCGCCAGGCGCGGATGCCGGTGTCGTCCAGCGTGATGTCGATCGTCACCGGTTCGACGGCGTCGATGCGCAGCGTGCCCGCGAACGCCGTCGTCAGATCGGCCCGGGACAGCCGGTACGGCCCCTTCCGGCCGCTCTCCGGTTCCCGGTCGCTGAAGCAGAGGAGGAAGTAGCGCCCGCCCGGCCGCAGGACGGCGTGCAGTTGCGCGGTGTAGGCGGGCCGGTCGGCCGGGTCGAGGAGGTGGAACAGCCCGGAGTCGAGGACCGTGTCGAACCGTTCGCCCAGACCGGTGATGCGCAGGGCGTCGTGACGCAGGAAGCGGACGGCGGCTCCCTTCCGGCGCGCCTTGTCCTCGGCGGTGCGCAGCGCGGTGCCGGCGAGGTCGACACCGGTGACGTCGAGGCCGAGGTCCGCGCACATGAGGGCGTGTTCGCCGGTGCCGCAGCCGACGTCGAGCACCCGTCCGCGCAGGGCGCCGGACCGGGCGAGGTCGAGGAAGGCGGGCTGGGGGCGGCCGATGTCCCACGGCGGCCGGACGGCGTACAGCTCGTCCATCCGCCGTGCGAGGTCCGCGGATGCGGTGCCGTCCGGTGGGGGCAGTCCGGCCATGGGGCGACCTTCCACCGCTGCCGCGGCCGGCTCGGACCCCGGCTCCTGGCACGGCAGCGCTCCGGCGGCCGACTCTACGCCGCGGGCAGGGCGCCCGCGGCCGGACGCCGTGCCGGGCCCGCGGTGCTCAGGGCCTGCGGCGGGCAGATCCGTGGCCGCGCGGCCACGGATACGGCACGGTGTCTCGGGGCGGATCGCTCCGAGACACCGTGCCGCCGGTGAGCGGCGATCAGGCGGGGGTGATGTTCTCCGCCTGCGGGCCCTTCTGGCCCTGCGTGATGTCGAACGTCACGGCCTGGCCCTCCTGGAGCTCACGGAAGCCGGTGGCGTTGATGTTGGAGTAGTGGGCGAAGACGTCGGGGCCGCCCCCGTCCTGCGCGATGAAACCGAAGCCCTTTTCGGCGTTGAACCACTTGACGGTTCCGCTGGCCATGACAATGCCTCTCGATTCAAGGACGGATCCGCACCACGCGGACCCGGAGGTGGTCGTCCTGGTCCTCGGGCACTGCACAGCAAAACGCCCGCACCAAAGCGCGGGCGAGGACTGCGAACCACGACATCTGCCGGAGACGTTACACGCAGACTTCACCCGTCACCAGAGAGCAAGGACCCTCAGGTGAAACAGGGTTGCCCGGGGTTACGGACATTTCGGCGCGAGCGGCCACGGGAGGGTGGGACCGCTCCCGTTCGCCCGTCCGGGGAAGACCCGCACCGGGTGGTGCGGGTCTTCCCCGGACGGGCCCGCCGCGCGGGGTCCCGGCGCGGTGGGCGCGGGCCTGGCAGAGCCCGGAACGCCGCGACCGGCGCCGGCCCCGCGGGCGGTGCCGTCCCCAGGGGACGTTCAGCGACCGTCGTGACGACGGTCGTGGTCGCGGCCGTGGTCCCGGCCCTGGTCGCGACCGTGGTCGTGACCGCGGCCGGCGGTGCGGCCGTGGTCACGGTCCATCGGCCGGCCCCAGGAGACGACGTCGACGATCCGGCCGCGGTCGTTGCGGAGCGTCGCGACGTCGGACCGGTTGTCCCACACCTCGCGGCGGCGGTCCTGGTACAGGTCCCTGAAGGTGTCGCGGCCGATTCCGGTGTGGACGCGGACGGTGGAGCGGGCCGCCAGGCGGTAGTGCCGGAACGTGTAGCGGTTGCCGTCCCTGTCCGACAGCGTCCAGCCGTTCAGGGCGACGGCGCGGCGGGCGGAGTTGGTGACCTCGACCCACTCCCCGTTCAGCGAACGGTTGGAGCGGCCGTCGACGCCGGGCGCGTCGCTCTGCACCCGGGTGATGGCGACGGACGACCGCTCGGCGCGCGGTCCCGGGGCGGCGGAGGCCGACACCGCCGCCGAGCCGACCAGGGTACCGGCGGCGAGTGCCGCGGCCACCAGCCGGCGGACCGCGACAGACGAGGAAACAGACATGAACGCTCCTGGATTTCGAGAGCCGGCCGCGCCCGCGGCGCCCTCCCGGAGGAGAGGCGAGGGGGCGAAGCCCGTGTGAACCCCGGCCCCTTTGGCCGAGGACCCACACCTTGCTCCTCGGGCGCGGCCATACCCGGCGACACCAGACCCCTGTTACCGATTGCGCACATTTCGGTGACAGAAGGATGCAGCGTCAATTTACGTCCCGAAAGCTCCTAAAGACCCCACTTCGGACGTCAACTCCCCTTCGCCTCACGCCCTCCACACACCACGGCATTCACCCCCGCCCCGTCGCGGCCCGGCACGTCACCCGAAAGTGGGTAACGGCGCCGGGCCGATCAGGCCCGGCCCAACCGGGAGCCGGCACGCCCTCTCAGCCGGCCGCCTGCCGCACGAGGGCCTCGATGCGCTGCTCGACGGCGTCCGTCACCTCCGTGAGGGCGAAGGCCGACGCCCACATCGGCCCGTCGTCGAGCCGGGCGAGATCGCTGAATCCGAGCGTCGCGTACCGGGTCTTGAACTTCTCCCCGCTCTGGAAGAAGCACACGACCTTGCCGTCCCGCGCGTAGGCCGGCATGCCGTACCAGAGCTTCGGGGCCAGGTCGGGCGCAGTCCGGGTGACGACGGCGTGGACGCGCTCGGCCATGACCCGGTCGCGGTCCTGCATCTCGGCGATCTTGGCCTGCACGTCCCGCAGCGCCTCCGCCGCCTTCTCGGCAGGGGAAGTGCGCCGGGCGGCCTTCTTCTGCTCCTGGGCGTGGTCCTTCATCGCGGCCCGCTCCTCGGCCGTGAATCCCTCGTACTGTCCGCTCGCGGCACCACTCATGACGGGGCTCCCCTCAAGATCCGGCGACACGGGCCGGCGGGCACCCGCGAAGGCGGCGCGCCATGGCCCGGATATCGGCACGCTGCGTGCTGATCAGAACCGAATACTGGCCGACGCGAGCGGAGTCGTCAACGGCACACATCGTGCCGATAGAGTTCTCCCATGACCGACACGCCCGCCGCACCACGGCGCCGCGGCTCCGTCCGTACCGAGGAACTCCTCCAGGCGACCCTCGACCTGGCCGCCGAGGTCGGTTACGCGGGGCTGAGCATCGAGGCGGTGGGCCGCCGGGCCGGGGTCGGCAAGCACACGATCTACCGGCGCTGGCCCTCCAAGGCCGCCCTGCTGCTCGACGCCCTCAGCAGGGTCTGGACCACCGACCTCGACTACCACGACACGGGGGACGTCCGCGCCGACCTGCGCGAGCAGTTCCTGCGCTCCGGGCACTCCCTGTCCACCCCGCCGATCGGCCCGGTGTACCGCGCGGTCATCGCCGAGGCGCAGGGCGACGCCGACCTGCGGCGGACCCTGCACGAACGCTTCCTGGCCACTGTCGAGCGCAGCACGCTGGAGCGGATCACCCGAGCGCAGCGCACGGGCGAGCTCACCCCGGACGCCGACCTGGAGTTCGCCGCGGAGGTCCTGTGCGGCACCCTCTACTACCGGAGCCTGCTGTCCACCCGGCCCATCGACGAGTCCGCGGTCGACGGCCTGCTGGACATGTTCATGGCCGCGTACGGGAGCGCGCGCCGATGGACCGGCGACGCCTGACCCGCCCCGGCCGGGCAGGGGGCGCGCGGAGCCGCGCTCGACCGGGCGTCGGCGCGCCCGGCGACCCCGCGCACGGACGCATCCGCCCGGCCCGGCCTCCCCTCACGACGCGGTGTGCGGCCCGTCCCGGACCCGGGACGGGCCGCCGGCCGGCACGCCGGCGGACCCTGAGATCTGGATCACCGAGAGCGGGAGGCCAAGGTCACAGGCGCCGCCTCTGCTGCCGCTCCAGAAGTCTGGCCTAGCATCCGAGCATGACAGTCCCGCCCCATGACGGGCTCGCGCTGGCCGCCGAGTTCCCTTCCGCGACCCATGACCAGTGGCAGCTCCTGGTGGAGGGTGTGCTGCGCAAGTCGGGCAAGGAGGTCTCGGGCGCGTCGGCCGAGGACGCGCTGTCGACCTCCTTGGAGGACGGGCTGCGCACCAAGCCCCTCTACACCGCCCACGACGCGGCCCCCGACCCCGGTCTGCCCGGATTCCCGCCCTTCGTCCGGGCGGCCCGCCCCGAGGGCGGCACCGCGGGCGGCTGGGACGTACGCCAGCGACACGTCGCCGCCGACAACGCCCTCGTGCTCGGCGACCTGGAGAACGGCGTCACCTCCCTCTGGCTGACCGTCGGCGAGGGCGGCGTGCCGCTCGGCTCGCTGGGCCGCGTCCTGGAAGGCGTCTACCTCGACCTGGCGCCCATCGCCTTGGACGCCGGGAGCGACGTCGAGGCGGCGGCCGAGGAACTGCTGCGGCTCTACGCGGAGCGAGGCGTCGCGCCGGGTGCCGCCCGGGGCAACCTCGGCGCCGATCCGCTCGGCCACGAGGCCCGCACCGCCACCGCCTCGGACTTCGCCCCCGCCGCCGCCCTCGCCCGACGCTGCGCCGAGGAGTACCCGGGACTGCGCGCACTGACCGTGGACGCCCTGCCGTACCACGAGGCCGGCGGATCGGCGGCCCAGGAGCTGGGCGCCTCGCTGGCCACCGCCGTCGCCTACCTGCGGGAGCTGACCCGGGCCGGGCTCGGCGTGGAGCAGGCGTGCGGGCAGCTGGAGTTCCGTTACGCGGCGACCGCCGACCAGTTCCTGACCATCGCCAAGCTCCGGGCGGCACGCCGGCTGTGGGCGCGGGTGGCCGAGGCGAGCGGGGCGCCCGACGCGGGTGCGCAGGTGCAGCACGCCGTGACGTCGCCGGTGATGATGTCGCGCCGCGACCCGTGGGTGAACATGCTGCGGACGACGATCGCCACGCTGGCAGCCGGTGTCGGCGGCGCCGACTCCGTCACCGTGCTCCCCTTCGACCACGCCCTCGGACTGCCCGACGCGTTCGCCCGCCGCATCGCTCGCAACACCTCCACCATCCTCATCGAGGAATCGCACCTCTCCCGGGTCATCGACCCAGCGGGCGGCTCCTGGTACGTGGAGCGACTCACCGACGAACTCGCCGTGGCGGCATGGGAGTTCTTCCAGTCCATCGAGCGGGACGGCGGCCAGGCGGCGGTACTGCGCTCGGGCCGGCTGAAGGACCGGCTCGCCGAGACCTGGGCGGCCCGCTCGGCGAAGCTCGCCGAGCGGCGCGAACCCATCACCGGCGTCAGCGAGTTCCCGCACCTCGCCGAGCGCCCGGTGGAGCGCACGGCGGCGCCGGCGCCCCCGTCGGGCGGACTGCCCCGGGTCCGGCGGGACGAGGCGTTCGAGGCGCTGCGCGCCCGGTCGGACGCCCATCTCGCCCGCACCGGGTCCCGGCCCCGGATCTACCTGGCCGCCATCGGCCCGGCCGCCGCGCACTCCGCCCGGTCCACGTTCGTGTCGAACCTCTTCCAGGCCGGCGGCATCGAGCCCGTCGCGGACGGCAGCTTCGAGGACAGCGGTGCCACCGAGGCATGCCTCTGCTCCAGTGACACGCTGTACGAGGAGCAGGCCGCGAGCACGGCCGGGGCCCTGGCCGCGGCGGGCGCGCGGCACGTGTTCCTCGCCGGCCGCCCCGGGGCGTACCCGGGTGTCGACTCCTACGTCTTCGCGGGCTGCGACGCCGTCGCCGTCCTCTCCGCCACCCTCGACCGCATGGGAGTGTCCTGATGGGAATCCCCGACTTCTCCGGGATCGACCTGGGGACCCCCGCCTCCGACGCCGGCATCGAGGAGTGGAGCGCCGCCGCGGCGAAGGCCGCGGGCGGAGCCGCGGCTCCGTGGGAGACCCCTGAGGGCATCGCGGTCAAGCAGCTGTACACGGGGCGGGACACCGAGGGCCTGGACTTCCTCGGCACCTACCCGGGCATCGCGCCCTACCTCCGCGGCCCCTACCCGACGATGTACGTCAACCAGCCCTGGACGATCCGGCAGTACGCGGGCTTCTCCACGGCCGAGGAGTCGAACGCCTTCTACCGCCGCAATCTCGCGGCCGGCCAGAAGGGCCTGTCGGTCGCCTTCGACCTGCCCACCCACCGCGGCTACGACAGCGACCACCCGCGCGTGACGGGCGACGTCGGCATGGCGGGCGTGGCCATCGACTCCCTGTACGACATGCGCCAGCTCTTCGACGGCATCCCGCTCGACCGGATGACGGTGTCGATGACCATGAACGGTGCCGTGCTGCCGGTCCTCGCGCTCTACATCGTGGCGGCCGAGGAGCAGGGCGTGCCGCCGGAGAAGCTCGCGGGGACCATCCAGAACGACATCCTCAAAGAGTTCATGGTCCGCAACACCTACATCTATCCGCCGAAGCCGTCGATGCGGATCATCTCCGACATCTTCGCCTTCACCTCGCAGCGGATGCCGCGCTACAACTCCATCTCCATCTCCGGGTACCACATCCAGGAGGCGGGCGCGACGGCCGATCTGGAGCTGGCGTACACGCTCGCGGACGGCGTGGAGTACATCCGCGCGGGCCGGGAGGCCGGTCTCGACGTCGACGCGTTCGCCCCGCGGCTGTCCTTCTTCTGGGCGATCGGCATGAACTTCTTCATGGAGGTCGCCAAGCTGCGGGCGGCCCGCCTGCTCTGGGCCAAGCTGGTCAGGCAGTTCGACCCGAAGAACTCCAAGTCGCTGTCGCTGCGCACGCATTCGCAGACCTCCGGCTGGTCGCTCACGGCTCAGGACGTCTTCAACAACGTCACCCGCACCTGTGTGGAGGCGATGGCCGCCACCCAGGGGCACACCCAGTCGCTGCACACCAACGCCCTCGACGAGGCGCTCGCCCTGCCGACCGACTTCTCCGCGCGCATCGCGCGCAACACGCAGTTGCTGCTCCAGCAGGAGTCCGGCACCACACGGGTCATCGACCCGTGGGGCGGCAGCGCCTACCTGGAGAAGCTGACGTACGACCTGGCCCGCCGGGCGTGGCAGCACATCGAGGAGGTCGAGGCGGCGGGCGGCATGGCGCAGGCCATCGACGCCGGCATCCCCAAGCTGCGGGTGGAGGAGGCGGCGGCGCGCACGCAGGCCCGCATCGACTCCGGCCGGCAGCCGGTGATCGGCGTCAACAAGTACCGGGTGGAGACGGACGAGAAGATCGACGTCCTCAAGGTCGACAACTCCTCCGTGCGCGCCCAGCAGATCGAGAAGCTGCGGCGGCTGCGGGCCGAGCGCGACGAGGGGGCCTGCCGCGACGCGCTCGACGCGCTGACCCGCGCCGCCGGCGGCCAGGGCAACCTCCTGGAACTGGCGGTGCGCGCCGCCCGAGCCAAGGCGACGGTCGGGGAGATCTCCGACGCCCTGGAGAAGGTCTACGGGCGGCACGCGGGCCAGATCCGTACGATCTCCGGGGTGTACCGCAACGAAGCAGGTCAGTCGCCGTCGGTGGACCGCACGCGCGCCCTGGTGGACGCGTTCGAGGAGGCGGAGGGCCGCCGCCCGCGCATCCTCGTGGCCAAGATGGGCCAGGACGGGCACGACCGCGGCCAGAAGGTCATCGCCACCGCGTTCGCCGACCTCGGCTTCGACGTGGACGTCGGCCCGCTGTTCCAGACCCCGGGTGAGGTGGCGCGCCAGGCGGTGGAGGCGGACGTGCACATCGTGGGCGTCTCCTCGCTGGCCGCGGGGCACCTCACGCTCGTGCCGGCGCTCCGCGAGGAGCTGGCCGCGGAGGGCCGGGAGGACATCATGATCGTGGTCGGCGGTGTCATTCCGCCGCAGGACGTCCCGACGCTGCTGGAGATGGGCGCGGCGGCCGTGTTCCCGCCCGGGACGGTGATCCCCGACGCGGCCCACGACCTCGTCCGGCGGCTCGGGGCGGACCTCGGGCACACGCTGTGATCGGACTCGACACCTACGTCGAGGGCGTGCTGGAGGGGAGGCGTGCGCTCGTCGCGCGCGCCATCACCCTCGTCGAGTCCACGCGCCCGCAGCACCGCGCGCTGGCCCAGGAGCTGCTGACCGAGCTGCTGCCGCACAGCGGCACGGCCCGGCGGATCGGGATCAGCGGGGTTCCCGGGGTCGGCAAGTCGACGTTCATCGACGCCTTCGGCACGATGCTGACCGGCCTCGGCCACCGGGTCGCGGTGCTCGCCGTCGACCCGTCCTCCAGCCGTACCGGCGGCTCCATCCTCGGCGACAAGACGCGGATGGAGCGGCTGGCGGTCGACCCGGCCGCGTTCATCCGCCCCTCCCCCACGGCCGGCACCCTCGGCGGGGTGGCGAAGGCGACCCGCGAGTCGATCGTGGTGATGGAGGCGGCCGGCTACGACGTGGTGCTCGTGGAGACGGTCGGCGTGGGGCAGTCGGAGACCGCCGTCGCCAACATGGTCGACTCCTTCCTCCTGCTGACGCTGGCACGCACCGGCGACCAGTTGCAGGGCATCAAGAAGGGTGTCCTGGAGCTGGCCGACGTGATCGCCGTGAACAAGGCGGACGGACCGCACGCCCGTGACGCGCAGGCCGCGGCCCGTGAACTGGCCGGCGCGCTGCGGCTCATGCACGGCAGGGACGCGGCGTGGACACCTCCGGTGCTCAGTTGCAGCGCCCGCGAAGGCTCCGGGCTGGACACGCTCTGGGACCGCCTGGAGCAGCACCGCACGCTGCTGGACTCCTCCGGCCGGCTCGCCGACAAGCGCCGTGACCAGCAGGTCGACTGGACCTGGACGATGGTCCGGGACGAACTGCTGGGCCGGCTGCACGCCGACCCGGACGTCCGCGCGCTCGCCCCGGACCTCGAACGGCGGGTGCGTGAGGGGTCGTTGACGGCGACTCTGGCCGCCGAACGGATCCTGCACGCCTTCCGGGGCGCGGACGCGGCGGGGTCCGACGGCCGCTGAGCGCCGGAGCACGGGGCGCGCTGCCGCCCCCGGACACGGAGAAGGGCTCCCCGGTCCGGGGAGCCCTTCTCCGTGTCCGCCTCAGCCGGCGGCCGCTGCCGGACGCCGCGCGTCCGCGGATGCCGGCTTCGGATGGAGCAGGCGCTCGGCCAACTCGCCGAAGACCAAACCGAATCCCGCCCACAGCGTGCCCTGGATGGCCAGCGCGGAGAGCCGGAACCGCCACAGCAGACCGGCGGGGAAGCCCTCGGGCACCTCGTCGACCACCGGCAGGAACGCGTACGCCAGACCGACCAGGACGACGAAGGCGCTCACCGCGGCGACCGTGGCGTACCAAGTGCCGGTGCGCGGGGCGAGACGTCTGCCCAGCAGGGTGGCGGCGACGGCCAGCAGCACGCCGAGGACCATCATGAGGAAGTACAGGGCCGTCCGCCGGCCGATGGTGTCGGCCTCTCCGACCGCCGGCGGGTTCGCCGGGTACTTCAGGAACGGGACGACGTACACGGCGATCAGAGCGCCGCCCGACAGCAGCAGCGCCGTTGCCCGCGCGCCGACGCGCCCCACCCGACCGAGGGCGAAGCAGTAGGCGAGAGCGGCGATCCCGCCGAAGGCGACGCCGTAGAGCAGCACGCCGGTGGCCAGGCCGGCGGTGGACTGGAGGCTGCGGGAGACGAGTTCGGCCTCGTGCTCGTGTGCGTGGGCGTGGGCCTCCTCCAGGTCGATGGCGCGGGCGACGCTCGGTTCACCGAGGAAGTAGGCGACCACCAGGGCGAGCAGACCGGCGGCGAGTCCGGCGAGCATGCCGCGCACGAGCAGGTTTCTTACCGTTGCGGAGTTCATGGGTGTGCTCTGTCCCCCGGGTCAGTGGCAGGGGAAGCCGAGCAGGTGGCGGGCGTCGTGCACCCACTCGTGGACGTCCGAGCCCGAGACGACCGTGGTCGCGCCCTGTTCGGCGCCGACGAAGTAGAGCAGGACCAGCATCAGGACGCCGAAGAAGAGCGCCCAGGGGGCGATCGCCTTGAGCGGCAGCTTGGCGGGAACGACAGGGGTGGTGGCTGTCGGCTGGGCGACGGTCTGCGCCATGGCAGGACCTCCTCGGGAGTTCGCGTCCCATATCGGTGGTGCACTGGATGACGTCCACGGGTCTGACTTGCGGAACTTCCCTGCCGGGAAGTCCCGTTCACAGTGGCGCGACCGTGCCGGATTCCCACCGGCTTCCGTCGTGACGTCATCGATATCGCATTGAAGGTACCGTCTGCCGGACCCCCGGCCAAGACCGCGCCGCCCGGCGTGATGCCGGTCTCCCTGCCGGGCGGCGGTCCGCGCACCGTTTCGCGGCGGCCCGTTCGGGCTCGCGGTGCGCGAGGCGGTCAGGCGGCCGGGCCGTCCGGTCCGCCGGCGATGCCCAGCCCGGCCAGTCCGAGTTCGCGTGCTCCGAGCGGGGCGAAGAAGCGTTCGACGTCCGTCACGGTCACCTCGGCCAGGGTGGCCGGGGTCCACCGCGGGTTCCGGTCCTTGTCGACGATCTGGGCCCGGACACCCTCCACGAGGTCCGGGGCGGCCAGGAACGCGCAGGAGACGCGGTACTCCTGGTCCAGGACGCGTTCCAGCGGACCGAGCAGCCGGGCCCGGCGCAGGGAGGCGAGGGTGACCTTCAGGGCGGTGGGCGACCGGCGCAGGAGGGTCTGCGCCGCGTCCTTGGCGGCGGGTTCCCCGTAGGTCTCCAGCCGGTGCAGGATCTCCTCGACGGTGTCGGCCGAACAGCAGGCGTCGATCCAGTCCCGGTGGCCGGCGAGTGCCGCGGGCGGGGCGGGCCGGGAGTGCCGGGCCACCGCCTCCCGCACCGGCAGGTCCGCGAGGTCGGCGAGGAAGGTCCCGAGGGCGTCGGACGGGACGAAGTGGTCGGCGAGGCCGCACAGCAGGGCGTCGCCGGCCCCGACCGGGGCGCCCGTGAGGGCGAGGTGGGTGCCGAGTTCGCCGGGCGCGTGGGCCAGCAGACGGGTGCCCCCGACGTCGGGCACGAAGCCGATGCCGGTCTCCGGCATCGCGATCCGGGAGCGTTCGGTGACGACGCGGACGCTGCCGTGGGCCGAGATGCCGACACCGCCGCCCATCACGATCCCGTCCATGACGGCCACGTACGGCTTGGGGTAGCGGGCGATGCGGGCGTTGAGGTGGTACTCGTCGCGCCAGAAGGCGGCGGAGGCGGTGCCGTCCCCGTCGCGGGCGTCGTCGTGGACGACGCGGATGTCGCCGCCCGCGCACAGGCCCCGGTCCCCGGCACCGGTGACGACGACGGTCTCGACGGCCGGATCGTGCTCCCAGGCCGTGAGCGCCCGGTCGATCAGGCGCACCATGTCGTGGTTCAGGGCGTTGAGGGCCTGCGGCCGGTTGAGGACGATGCGGCCGGTCCGGCCCTCGGTGCGCACCAGCACCGAGGGGGCGTCCGCCTGCTGCCCGGTGCCGTTCATCCGAGTACCTCCGTCGGGCCGTGGACCACGATGTCGTGCATGTTCGCGTTCGTTCCTTCCAGCGTCGGGGACGCAGCTCGCGGACGATCCTCTCAGTGCCGCCGGCCCCGGCGGCATCCGCGTCCGCCGGGTGCGCGGCATCCGGTCCGGGTTCCCGATCGTTCCGGGAGGAAGCACACCGGCGACCACGGCGAGACCTGGGGGCGTGCGGGGCCGCCGCGCGAACCAAGCGGGAGCGGAGGAGTCGGCACCGCGCGGAGACGGGCGGCTCCGCGGCGGCGCCGGGGGCGCGGCGTTCACCGGGCGGAGCGCTCCGCCCGGCAGGTGGGCACGAGCCCGTCGGCGGGCCTGGTCCGGTCCGCCGACGGGCTGCCGTCACCGTGGGAGGGGGCCGCAGCCGACCCCGGCGTCCGGCGCCGGGGCTCCGGCGCGGGGCACGGCGGCCGGCGCGCCACCGCCGGCCGGGCCGGCGGACACGGGGTCCGGCTCGGTCGGCTTGCGGAGCAGCAGCAGGGCCGCGTCGTCGTGCAGGCGCCCACCGACGTGGGCCTGCAGTTCGGCGTCGAGCGCGGCGAGGGTGGCCGTCGGCTCGTCGCAGACATGGCGGGCCAGGCCCTCGGTGAGGCGGTAGAACGACCGGCCGTGGTCGCGGGCCTCGGTGACGCCGTCGGTGTAGAGCAGGAGTTGCTCGCCGTCGGCCAGCGCCAGGACCTGGAGACTCGGCAACTCCCCGGTGAGGGCGCGCAGCCCGAGCGGCGGCGCCGGGTGGTCGGGGTCCGCCGAGGAGACGCGCCCGTCGGCGCGGACGTGCAGGGGCGGCGCGTGTCCGCAGTTGACGACTTCCAGACGGCCCGTCTCCGGGTAGCCGGCGACGACGGCGGTGACGAAGTCGTCGTATCCGAGGTTGCGGGCCAGGCTCCGCTCGATCCGGCCGACGACGGCGAGAAGGTCGGGCTCGTCGTAGGCGGCCTCGCGGAACACGCCGAGGACGAGGGCGGCCGTGCCCACGGCGGGCAGCCCCTTGCCCCGGACGTCCCCGATGATCATCCGGACGCCGTACGGGGTGGGAACCAGGGCGTAGAGGTCCCCGCCGATGCGGGCCTCGGCCGCGGCGGCGCTGTAGCGGACCGCGACCTGGAACGGCCCCACGCGGGAGGGGATGGGAGCGAGGACGGCGTGCTGTGCCGCCTCGGCGACCGACCGGACGGCGGCGAGCACCCGTTCCCGGCGCCACCGGAGCGCGGCGGCCAGGACGCTGGCCAGGGTGACGGCCGCCAGGGCGGAGAGGACCGCGGCGGTCTCACCGGCCGGAACGTCGCCCCGGACACCGAGCAGCGCGCCGGCGGACGCGGCGGCCAGGCCCACGCAGAGCACCCCGCAGGGCCGGCTGGTCGCGGCGGCCAGGGCGGGGCCCGCGGCGAGCAGCGACAGCCAGATCACGCTGGTCCCGCAGGTCAGGTCGACGAGCACGACCGCGGCGACGGCGAGCAGCGGAACGAGCGGCGTCGTGAGGGCGACGCGGACGGCGGCGCCCCGACCGCTCGCCGCCGCCCTGAGTCCGAGGCTGCCGTTCCCGCCCGTCCCCTTCCGTCCGTGGTCGCGTCCGTGTTCTCGGTCCTGGCTCATACCCGGGCGCAGTCCTCACCTAGATTCTTGAAGAAATGTCCGTTTCATCCAGGAAAGAGGTTCGCGGCGCGTGCCGCAAGGAGCGGGATTTCAGATAGTGAGCGACAGTCCCCGCGTGACCCGGTCCGCGGTCGGGATGAGGCGCGTCAGCACCTGCTCGATCGCGGGCAGCCGGTCGGCGGGCAGCGAGACGCCGAGCGAGCCGAGCGTGTCGCCACTGTAGACGGGGACCGCGACGCAGACGGTCCCGAGGGAGTACTCCTCCAGGTCCGTGACGGCCGGGGCCACCGGCGAGGAGGCGAGCCGGCGCAGCAGTTCCGGCCTGCTCGTGATGGTGCGGGGCGTCAGGTCGGCGAGGGTGTGCCGGGCGAGGTAGTCGTTGCGGGACTCCTCGTCGAGCTCGCGCAGGACCGACTTTCCCAGCGCCGTCGCGTGCCCCGCGTCCTCGAAGCCGACCCAGAGGTCGACGCGCGGGGCCCGGGGGCCGTCGACGATCTCGGCGACGCGGATCTCGCCGTCCTCGTAGAACGTGAGGTAGGCGGCCCCGGAGAGTTCGTCGCGCAGGGCGGCGAGGGTGGGGCGGATGCGGCCGAGCAGTTCCTGTCCGCGGCTCCGGGTGGACAGGGTGCGGACCTTGTCCCCGAGGATGAACCCGCCGTCGTCGAGCTTGCGCACGTATCCGTCGTGCACGAGGGTCCGCAGCAGGTGGTAGGCCGTGGCCTGCGCCAGTCCGGTCTCGCGCGCCAGCTGCTTCGCGGGCGCGCCGTTCTCGTGCGCGCCGACCGCCTCCATCAGGCGGAAGGCCCGCTGTACGGAGGTGATGAGCGTCGGCCCGTCACGCGCTCCCATGGGACCAGGGTGCGCCGAGGTCGGCGGACCGGCAAGGCGCGGAGGCCGGTGCGCCGTGAGGTTTGCGGGCTCAGGGCCCTCCGGCCTGGTGCCGGGCCGGGCCGGCGCCGCCGAGCCGGGCGAGGAGGTGGGCGAGCCGGGTGGTCTCCTCCGGGCTCCAGGCGGGTGCGCCGAACACCTCGCGCGCGACGTGTTCGGCGGTGACGCGCATCTCCGCGAGCCGCTCGCGGCCGGTCGGGGTGAGGGCGGCGTAGGCGACTCTGGCGTCGCGGGCGTCGGTGTCCCGGCGCACGAGTCCGATCCGCTCCAGTGGCACCAGCCCTCGGGTGACACCGGAGGCGGTGAGGCCGAGCGCCTCGGCCAGATCCACCCGCCGCATCCGCTCGCCCGGAGCCTGCGACAGCCTGAGCAGGAGCGTGAAGTCGGACAGGCTCACCCCGTGCAGCCCGCCGAGGCTCGCGTCGAACCGTTTGGCCAGCGCGGCCTGCGCCCGCATCAGGCGCAGGGCCGCGTCCAGTCCGTCGTTCATTGACACCTCCTTGACTGCTCAAGCATATGGCGCGCGGCGGTCGGGGAGGTCTGCGGGTCAGGGGGTGGCGGCGCCCCGGGCGGCGGCCTGCCGCCTGCGCTTGCCCAGCGGGGCCTGCGAGAGGTCCTCGGTGCTGACCCGGAGCCGGGTGAATCCGTAGCCGCGGCCGGTGAGCCAGCCGACCGCGGCGGCCCGGGCCCGATCGGCCGCTTCCAGGATGTCCTCCTCGGCCTCCCCTTCGTCCAGGAAGCGGAAGGTGAAGGCGGGGCGGGCGGCCAGGTCGTAGCTGAGGTGGCCCTCGGCGGTGAAGGCGGCGCGCAGGACGTCGTGCTCGGCGGCCTCGGCGAGGAGTGCGTCGCGTTGCGCGGCGGAGAGCCCCTCGAAGACGCCGCGGACGGTGATCCGGAAAGTACGTGTGGTCATCCGGGCAGCCTAACGAGCAGGCGGGGACCGCTCCAGCGGATATGCGTCCCGTCCCGGGACGGGACACTCGCGTGCGCCCCGGACCGGCAGGCGGCCGGGGGAGCCGCCCGGGACACCGCCGCGCACGGGAAGGGCCGGGGGCGGCGCCCCCGGCCCTCATCCCCGTTCGGGAGTGCTCAGCGGTGGTGGCAGTCCCAGTGCGCCTTGACCCAGTGGTGGTCCCAGTGGCCGGGGACGTAGGTCCACTGGTGCCTCCAGTCGTGACTGTGGTGGCCCTTGTGCCAGTGGCCGTGGCCGTCACGGTAGCCCGCATGCCAGGTGTCGTGGTTCACCCACTTCTTGACCCAGTGCCCGGGAACCCACTTCTTCTCCCAGTGGCCCTTCTTCCACTGGCAGCGGTCGTGGTGGTCGTGGTGGTTTCCGGTCACCGCCGAAGGCGCGGACGTCGGTGTCGGAGCTGCGGCGGCGACACCGGACGCGCCGAACGCGGCGCCACCGGCCAGCAGGCCCGTCACGGCGGCACCCGCCAGCAGGCGCCGGGGGCTGATGCGTGCGGTCATCGGACTCACCTCCCTCGAAAGCGTTATCGGTATGCACAACAGGAGCCGTTGCCACGGGAGTTCACCCCGGATTCGGCGGTGAAGCCGTGCCCCCTGCCGTGCGGGACACAAGCCATTCGGAGCCGTGAAAGGCGCGGATGAGGATGGACCACGACAATTTTACGCAATCCACATGCCGCGCCCTCGCGGGTCCGCGGCCGGCGCCCGACGGACACCGCAAGCCCGCAGGTCATCCGGCGGCGGCGCGGCTACGAATACCGGGTGGCGCTGCCGCGGTGCCGCCGCGGCGGATCCACCGCCGCGCACCGACCCCCTCGGGCTGCGGAAACGCCCGCGGGGCAGGAGAGTCGAACCGGACGAGACGGAAGCTACGGACGGATTCTGGAAGCGATGTCCAAGACCGGCGAGGACGGGCGCGGTTCGCCACGGCGATCCTCTGCGGAGGCATGGCTGGACGCCCGGCTGGAGCGGGCCGCGACAGGCGACCACGACGCCTTCGCCGACGTGTACGACACGCTGGCCCGGCCGGTGAAGGGCCTGATCTGCCGCGTCCTGCGGGACGAGGCCCAGGCGGAGGAGGTGACGCAGGACGTGATGGTGGAGATCTGGCGGACCGCAGGCCGCTACCGTCCCGAACTCGGCGCCGCCCGCGCATGGGTCCTCGCCCTCGCCCACCGGCGGGCCGTGGACCGCGTCCGGCACGCCCAGGCCAGCTCGGCGCGCGAACAGCGCAGCGCCCTGCTCGCCGAGGACCCGCCCTTCGACGAGGTCGCCGAGGCCGTGGAACGCCACGAGGACCGCCGGCGCGTCCGCCACTGCCTCGCCGCCCTGGAGCGGCACCAGCGCGTCCCGCTGGTGCTCGCCTACTACCAGGGCATGACGTACCTGGAGGTGGCCGCCTGCCTCGCCACCCCGGCGGGCACCGTGAAGTCCAGGATGCGTTCCGGACTGCGCCGGCTCCGCGCATGCCTGGAGGTCGGGCCATGACCGCCGAGGACCTCCACCAGCTCGTCGGCCCGTACGTGCTGCACGCCCTGCCCCCGGCCGAGGAGGCGGCGTTCGACAACCACCTGGCCGGCTGCGCCGCGTGCCGGGACGAGGTGGCCGAGCTGTCCGCCGTCACCCTCGAACTCGCCTCCGCCCACGAGGCGGAACCCTCCCCCGAGCTGCGCGGGCGCATCCTCGACCGGATCGCCCGCACCCGGCAGGACCCCGGGGCCGCGCCGCCCCCGGCGCCGGCCTCGGCCCGCCGGTGGGTCCTCAGCGTGGCGCTCGCCGCCTGCCTCGCCGTGGCCGCCGCGCTCGGCGGGGTCGCGGCGTGGCAGCACCAGCAGGCCGACGAGGCCCGGACGCAGGCCGCGCGGCAGCAGGCCAGGGCGTCGGCCGTCGCCGGCGTCCTCGGCGCCGGCGACGCCACCGTCGGCACGCGCAAGCTGACCGACGGCGGCAGCATCAGCGTGGTGGCGTCCCGGGCGCAGGGCCGGGCGGCGGTCGTCACGGCGGACCTGCCGCGCCTGACGGACGGCAGGGTCTACGAACTCTGGTACGCGGCCACGACGGGCGACCTGCGCCCGGCGGGCCTGCTGCCCGGCTCGGGCGGCGGGCACACGCGGGTGCTGCAGGGCCCGCTGGAGGGCGCCGCGGCCGTGGGCATCACGACCGAACCGGCGGGCGGCTCGGAACAGCCGACCAGCGAGCCGCTCGGCATCGTCACGGTGCCGGCCTGACCCTCCGCCACCCCGGGTGCCGCCGGGTCTCCCGGGCCGGTCCGCGCGGCCGCGCCACCCCTCCCACCTGGGCCCCCTCGGACCACCACACGGACCATCAGAAGGCGAGATTTCCCTTTTGATGCGATTGGCTGTTGATCACCCTATGCTGTTGGCAGGGAGGGCTCAGGTGGCAGTAGTCGGCCGGTCCCGGACCGGCGGGAAGTGGGCTTCCATGGCTGAGCGGTTCAAAAGGCTGGGGATAATCGGCGAAGTGTCCGCCGAGTTCCTCGGCACGATGGTTCTCATCCTCTTCGGGTGCGGCGTGGTGGCCCAGGTGGTCGCCGGCGGCGCGCTCACCACCCCACCGGGCGGTCTGGGCAACCACGACAGCATCGCCTGGGCCTGGGGTATCGGTGTCACCATGGGTGTGTACGTCGCGGCTCGCCTCAGCGGCGCCCACATCAACCCCGCCGTGACGCTCGCCCTGGCCACCTTCAAGGGGTTCCCCTGGAAGAAGGTGGCCCCCTACGTGGTGGCGCAGACGCTCGGCGCCTTCGTGGCAGCCCTCATCGTGCGCTGGAACTACACGGACGCGCTGGCCAAGGCCGACCCCGGACACACCATCAAGACGCAGGGCGTCTTCTCCACCCTTCCCGCCAACGGCAACACCAACCTGCCGGTCCACGAGTGGGGTGCGTTCCGCGACCAGGTCATCGGCACCGCGCTGCTGCTGCTGCTGATCCTGGCCATCACCGACCTGCTCAACACGCCGCCCGGCGCGAACCTGGCCCCGTTCATCATCGGCCTGGTCGTGGTGGGCATCGGCATGGCGTGGGGCACGCTCGCGGGCTACGCGATCAACCCGGCGCGTGACTTCGGTCCGCGGCTCGCCAGCTTCATCACGGGCTACGGCGGAGCGTGGCGAGATCAGTACGGGAACCTCTACTTCTGGGTGCCCATCGTCGGCCCCCTGATCGGCGGCCTGATCGGAGCGGCCATCTACAAGCTCTTCATCGGGCGCTTCCTGCCGGGGGCGGAGCCCGAGCCTCCGGGACGTGTCCCGGCGCCCGAGGACTGACACCGACAGCAGAGGCGGCAACCCATGGCTGACTTCGTGGGCGCGGTGGACCAAGGCACCACCAGCACCCGATTCATGATCTTCGACCACGCCGGCAACGAGGTGGCGAAGCATCAACTGGAACACGCCCAGATCCTCCCGCGCTCCGGCTGGGTCGAACACGACCCGGTGGAGATCTGGGAGCGCACCAACTCGGTGATCCAGAACGCCCTGCGGCACGGCGGCCTGGCCGCCGAGGACCTGGCCGCGATCGGCATCACCAACCAGCGCGAGACCTCCGTCGTGTGGGATCCGCGCAACGGCCGTCCCTACTACAACGCCATCGTCTGGCAGGACACCCGCACCGACTCCATAGCCGCCGCCCTCGACCGCTCCGGCAAGGGCGACGTCATCCGGCGCAAGGCGGGACTGCCACCGGCGACGTACTTCTCCGGCGGCAAGATCCAGTGGATCCTGGAGAACGTCGACGGTGTCCGCGAGGCGGCGGAGCAGGGCAACGCCATCTTCGGCAACACCGACGCCTGGGTCCTGTGGAACCTGACGGGCGGCCCCGACGGCGGCATCCACGCCACCGACGTGACCAACGCCAGCCGCACCATGCTGATGGACCTGGAAACGCTCGACTGGGACGACGAGTTGCTGGGCTTCTTCGGAATCCCCCGGGCCATGCTGCCCACCATCAACCCGTCCTCCTCCCGGGACGCGTACGGCACGACGCGGACGTCACGCCCGCTGCGGGCCCCCATCCCCATCGCCGGAGTGCTGGGCGACCAGCAGGCGGCCACCGTCGGACAGGTCTGCTACGCCCCCGGCGAAGCCAAGAACACCTACGGCACGGGCAACTTCCTGGTCCTCAACACCGGGACCGAGCTGGTCCGTTCGGAGCACGGACTGCTGACCACCGTCGCGTACCAGTTCGGTGACAGTCCCGCGGTCTACGCCCTGGAGGGTTCGATCGCGGTCACCGGCTCCGCGGTGCAGTGGCTGCGCGACCAGATGAAGATCATCAGCGACGCGGCGGAGAGCGAGACGCTGGCACGCACCGTCGAGGACAACGGAGGGATGTACTTCGTCCCGGCGTTCTCCGGCCTGTTCGCCCCCTACTGGCGCTCCGACGCCCGCGGAGCGATCGTGGGCCTGGCCCGGTACAACGACAGCGGCCACCTGGCCCGGGCCACCCTGGAGGCGATCTGCTACCAGAGCCGCGACGTCGTCGAGGCCATGGAGCAGGACTCCGGAGTCCACCTCGACGTGCTGAAGGTCGACGGCGGCGTGACCGCCAACGACCTGTGCATGCAGATCCAGGCCGACGTGCTCGGCGTACCGGTCAGCCGTCCGGTCGTCGCCGAGACCACCGCGCTCGGCGCCGCGTACGCGGCGGGCCTGGCCACCGGCTTCTGGGCCGACACCGACGAACTGCGCACCCACTGGCAGGAGTCCAAGCGCTGGGAACCCCAGTGGTCGGAGGACCGGCGCCAGCAGGGATACGCCGACTGGAAGAAGGCGGTGGAACGCACACTCGACTGGGCGAAGGTCGAATAGGCCCCCCGGTCGGCAGCGACCATGGCGAGGGTCGCGAGGTTCAGCCCCCGGCGCGTCGCATGCCGGGGGCTGAACGCTGCACCGGCTCACGCCGCGCCCCCGCCGCCTCCGGGGCCTCCGCCGTGCGCGGACGGCGCAGGGCCCGCACCGGATGATCACCCCCGGTCACCTCCCCACCGCCGCGGGCTCTCTATGCTCGGGGGCGACCATTTGCATCCAAAGGAGCAGAGCTATGAGCGAGAACGTCTATTTCGAGGTCACGGCCGACGGCGAGCCGATGGGCCGCATCGAGTTCAAACTCTTCGACGACGTCGTCCCGAAGACGGCCCAGAACTTCCGTGAGCTGGCCACCGGCGTACACGGGTACGGCTACAAGGGTTCGCCGTTCCACCGGGTCATCCCGGACTTCATGCTCCAGGGCGGCGACTTCACCCGTCAGAACGGCACCGGCGGCAAGAGCATCTACGGCGAGAAGTTCGCCGACGAGAACTTCACGCTGAAGCACACCAAGCCGGGTCAGCTGTCGATGGCCAACGCGGGCCCGAACACCAACGGCTCGCAGTTCTTCATCACCACGATCGTGACCGACTGGCTGGACAACAAGCACGTCGTGTTCGGCGAGGTCGTCTCGGGCATGGACGTCGTGAAGGCGATCGAGGCCCTCGGCAGCCGCTCCGGCGACACGAAGAAGAAGATCGTCGTCTCCGACTGCGGCACCGTCTGAGCCGTTCGGCGACACGGGTCCGGCCCGGAGGTCCCCGGCGGGGGCGGCGGTCGCGACCGCCACCCCGCCGGGCACGCCGGCCGGCCCTGCCGGACCCGAACCTTTGACACGCCGGCCCGGCACGCTCCCGCCGAGCCGTCGAATCCGGCCCCCGTCCCGCCCCTGCGCCGGACGGCCGGGCGTCACCGCCGGCGCGGCCGACCCGGCCCCCTGAGCGGCGCGCCCTCCCTCCCCCGCGCCCTCCGGCGCACGCCGGAGCGGATGCCCTCGGCCCGGCGGCCGACCGCACGCCCACATGCTCCCGCGCGCCGGAAAGAGTTCGGCCTGATTCGTGGCCGGATACCGCCTCCCGCACGATCCGGCCCTTCGCACTGGGTAGCTCTAGCCGGACGCCGAGGCGCGCGAGGGTTGGGGGGCTGGCCCGAGTGACATCGAGGGGGCGAACGGCGGCGAGGACGCCGTCGGCACGGGCGCGACGACGCTCCGCCGCGCGCCGGTTGCGCGAGCAGGGCCGCTCCGGCCCCACGCTGCGGGAGGTCCTGCCGGCGCTCACCGGCGTGGTCCTCGTCCTGTGCGCGACGGTCGCCGGCCTGGCCGCCGGGTACCGCGCCGCCGGCATCGCCGTGCCGCTCGGGGAGATGGCCCTGGCCCTCGTCGCCGGCCCCGCCCTGATCCGGCGGCACCGGCCGTCCGCCCGGCGGCGGCTCGGCCTCTACACCGCGGACGAACTCGCCGGCCTGGACGCTCCGGGGCTGGCCCTCGCGGTGTCGCGGATGCTGCGCCGCGACGGCTGGCGGGTGCTCCCGCCCTCGAAGCTGCTCCAGGACCGTCCGCGCGTCCGGGCGCGCAACGGGCTCGGACAGCGCGTGGAGGTGGCGTTCCGGCCCGTGGCCGAACCGCTGCCGGACGAGGACCCGCGCCCGCCGGCCGGGCCGGGCCGCGCGTCCACCGCCGATCCGCCGCTCCGCCTCGTGGTGCACCGGGGCACCTTCAGCCTCCGCGACGCGCACTGGGCGCGCCGGCAGGGCGACGTCCGGCTCATCGACGGCCCCGCCCTCGTCCGGTGGGCCCGCGGCACCCCGCTGGACCGTCTGGGCGAGTCCCCGTGATCGCGCGCCGGCGCCGCCGCCGTCCGCCGCGCGGCCCGCCCGCGGGACCGCCGCCGCTCCCCCGGACCGCCCCGGTGCCTCCCGCCGGAGGCTCCCCGCGCCGCGGCGGGCGGTGCGTCCCGGAACGCCGCCGAGGCGTCACAGGTCTCACTCACAGCCCTCGAACAACGGTGGTTTCAGCGACAACGCACGAGGTCAGCGGCTCGGCCTCGGCCCGACCAGCCACTTGCGGGAAAGCCCTTCGCATCGACCGACGGGCCGAATAGCGTGCGAGGACCCGAGCCGCGCCCCACCCCGCCCCGCGGTCCCCGCACGCCGGGCCCACACCCCACGAGGAGACCGGCATGTCCCACGACGACTCCGACGCCCGTTCCGCACGGCGGCTCCCCGAACGGCGCGACGACGCCACCCTGCCCGTCCGCCTCGTCCCCGCCGCCGGCGAACAGCCCCTGCGCCACGCGGCGTTACCCCGGGCCGGGACAGGCCACCACCGCGATCTGCGCGTCCTGCGCCGCGCCTACCGCCGGCAGCGGCGCGTGACCACCGCCGCCGTCCTCGGCTACTTCGCCCTCTTCCTCGCGCTCTCCGCGGGCGCCCCCGCGTTCATGGACCGGCCGGCGGCCGGCGGGCTCTCCGTCGGCCTGCTCCTCGCCCTCTCCCAGATCCCCGCCACCTGGCTCGCCGTGCTGCTGTACGAAGGCACCGCCCGCCGCTACGTCGATCCGCTCGCCCGCCGGGTGAACCGCAGCGTCCCCTGGGCCGGCGGCGAGCAGGAGCGGGAGCGGTGAACCCGTTCACCGGAGCCACCCAGTCCTGGTCCCTCGTCGCCTTCAGCATCGCCGTCACCGTGACCCTGCTGCTGTGCGTGCTCACCGGGCCCGACAGCGACGACCTCGCCGAGTTCTACACCGGGTACCGCTCGCTGTCGCCCCTGCGCAACGGACTCGCCATCGCCGGTGACTACATCTCGGCGGCGACCGTGCTGACCGTCGGCGGGGTGATCGCCCTGTGCGGGTACGACGGGGTCGTGCTCGCCCTCAGCACCCTGCTGTCCCTGCTGGTGCTGATGTTCCTGCTCGCCGAACCCCTGCGGAACACCGGCACGTTCACCATGGGCGACGTCCTGGCCCGGCGGATGCCCGGCCGGGGCGTGCGCATCGCCGCGTGCGGTGTCACGATCGCGGCCCTGGTCCCGATGATGCTCGTCCAGCTCGCCAGCACCGGGCAGTTGCTCGCCTTCATCCTCGGCTTCTCCGACAGCTCCATGAAGACCGGCTGCATCGTCGGCGTCGGCACCCTGATGATCACCTACGCGGCGATCGGCGGCATGCGCGGCACCGCGCTGATCCAGCTCCTGAAGATGGTCGTGCTCCTCGGTTCCGGGATCGCCGTCGCGGTACTGGTCCTCGCCCGGTTCCACTGGAGTCCGGGCGAGCTGTTCGACACCGCGGCCCGGCGCAGCGGAGCGCCCCACGCGTTCCTGCACGGCGGACTCCAGTTCGCCGGCGGTCCGCACCCCCGCCTCGACATGATCACCACGCAGTGCGCCATCGTCATGGGCGGTGCCTGCCTTCCGCACGTGACCATGCGCATGTTCACCGCCGGCAGCGCGCGCCAGGTGCGGCGTTCCATGTCCTGGGCGGTGTCGTCGGTCGCCCTGTTCGTGATGGTCGCCTGCGTCATCGGGATCGGCGCAACCGCGCTGATCGGCCGGTCCCACATCGCCGCCGCCGACCCGCGCGGGCACACCGCGTACCTCCTGGGCTCGCGCGCCGCGCTCGGTCCGGTGGTGTCCCGGGCCGAGACCCTGGTGTTCACGACGGTCACGACCGCGATCTTCCTGACCCTGCTCGCGTCGGTCGCCGGCATGACGCTCGCCTGCGCCAACTCACTGGCCCACGACGTCTTCGCCGGCCGGAGGAAGCCGCTGTCGCCGCGGCGCGAGACCGCCCTCGCCCGCGGCTCCGCGCTGGTGGTGGGCGCCCCGGTGATCGCGCTCGCCGTCCTCGTCCAGCACCGGAGCCTCCAGCCGCTCGCCACCCTGTCGTTCTGCGTCGGCGCCTCGGCGATCGCCCCCGCTCTGGTCTACAGCCTCTTCTGGCGCCGCTTCACCCGCGCCGGCCTGCTCGGCGCGCTGCTCGGCGGAACGCTCTGCGTCCTGGTCCTGATGCCCGGCACGCGCCTGGTGTCGGGCTCGCCCACCGCGGCCTTCCCCACGGCCGACGTCGACTGGTTCCCCTTCACCACCACCGCGCCGGTGTCCATCCCGGTGGGCTTCGCGTGCGGCTGGCTGGGCAGTCTGCTCTCCGGCCGTCGCGCCGCGGACCGCGAACGCCGGGTGTACGAGGGGGTCGAGAGCCTGATCCTCGCGGGCCCCCGGCGGGGGGCGTCCTCGGCGTCCGCCGCGGAGGCGGAGCGCCCGTGACCCAGGGCGCGACCGAGACCCGGGGGCGGGGCACGCCCGGCGAATCCCGGTGCAGCGCAGGACCGCCATCCGACCATCCACAGCCACCGATCGGCCAACAACGATCAGAAGATCGGGGTGGATCGGGCGCTTCCGTACTCCTTCCGCCAGTCCCGAAGGAACGCGACCGGCGGCGGAGGCCGGTCCGTAGTGTCCGGAGCGCCGACGGGCCGGACATCCCCAGGCCGCGCGGTGACCAGAAGGGGACATCAACATGGCGAACGCGGAGGTCTCCCTCAAGGAGACGATGACGTCGATCGAAGGCGCGCTGGGGGCCGCTCTCGTGGACTACACGAGCGGCATGGCGCTGGGAATGCTGGGGGGCGGCAAGGACCTGGACCTGAACATCGCGGCGGCCGGCAACACCGACGTGATCCGGGCCAAAATGCGGACCATGGAGCACCTGGGCCTCAAGAGCGACATCGAGGACATGCTGATCACGCTGGAGACCCAGTACCACGTGCTCCGGCCGGTCAAGGGCCGGGAAGGCAACGGCCTGTTCCTCTACCTGGTCCTCAACAAGGCCACCTCCAATCTGGCCATGGCCCGCCACAAACTGGCACGCATCGAGGCCGAACTGGAGGTCTAGAGAGCCGCCCGACCTTCGCCTTCGCACGCCCGCGACTTGAAGACTTCTTCAATTGGGTACATCCAGATGAGGTCATTCCCCTGGGGGTGCGGAGGCGAAGCCGCGAGGATCGGTTCATGACTCACCGCTTTGCGGCGGCGCGTGGACGGCGCCCGGCGCGGCGGGAGCAGCAACCTCCGTCCGAGGCCGCAGGGAGCGAGCGATTGACCAGGCAGGTGCCCCTTTACCAGGCCAAGGCCGAGTTCTTCCGCATGCTCGGACATCCCGTGCGCATCCGGGTCCTGGAACTGCTCCAGACCGGTCCGGTCTCGGTGCGCGACCTGCTGAGCGAGATAGAGATCGAACCGTCCAACCTCTCCCAGCAGTTGGCGGTACTGCGCCGTTCGGGAATCGTCGTGTCCATCCGCGAGGGCTCCACGGTCAGCTACGCGCTGGCCGGCGGCGACGTCGCGGAGCTGCTGCGCGCGGCCCGCCGCATCCTCACCGAGCTGCTCTCCGGGCAGACCGAGCTGCTGGCCGAGCTGCGCCAGGCGGACGGGCCCGCGGGAGTGCCGCCGGACCCGCAGACGCTGGTGACCACTCCGCCGTCCCGGCCCGCCTCCGCATTCCGAGGACACTGACCGGGGCCGCGCCCGAGAGGCGCCGAAGGCCGTCGGCGGGGCTCAGACCTTCCAGGAACGGATGTGTTCGGCAACCGTTCCGAGCGACAGGCGCTTGTCGCGGATCGCGCGCACGAGATCGGAGAGCGCGCCGTAGGGCGGGTCGATGCCCTCGCCGGACTGGTCCATGTACTGCGCGGCCACGAAGGCGGCGAACAGGCTGTTGCGGTGCGGGAGGGGCTCCAGACGGACGACGGTGTGCATGAGCGCGGCGGCACGCCACGCGGCGTCCGGGTCGGCGGCGGCGAGCGTCGGCAGCTTGGTCCGGTGGCGCGCCACGGCGGCGACGAGCGCCGAGTAGTCGGACACGGACATGTCCTCGTCGTCGAGGGCCGCCTCCTGGACGTCGAGCAGCCAGGCGACGTCGATGTAGAGGGCCATCAGGCGGCCGCGGCGCCGTCGTGGCGCGGAGGGGGCACCTCGTCGGGAAACGCCTCGTCGAACTCCTCGCGGAGCCGGTCGGCCCACGCGGTGGCGCCCGCGACGAACTGGCGGCGCTGCATCTCGCGCACGCCCAGGTCGTGCAGGTACTGCTTGAGGCTCTTGCCCTCGGCAGCGGCGGCCACCCGCACACCCTCGAGTTCGGCCTCGGTGAAGGACACGTTCAGTGACGGCATACCCCGATGGTACCTAGTAGGTGCCTGGAGGGCGAGAGCGGTCGCCGGGAAGCCGCTCGCGGGGCGTCCCCGGTGGCGGGCAGGATGACCGGCGTGAGAGCGCACGGGGGGGGTGATCGTGGGCGCCGCGGCCCGGGCGCAGGCGCATCGGGAAGCCCGGCGGCACCCCTGTCGCGGCGGACGGCGCCGCGGAGCCGGAGGGGCCCGGCCTCGGGTGCGGAGGGGGCCGAGGACACGGAGGACGGGCGGGCGCGGGACCGCCCGCCGGGACGACGGTGGCGGTCCTCAGTCGACGCGTCGGGCCAGGACCTGTCCCGGCCAGGCCCCGGCGAGGAAGCTCTCGGTGCGGGTGAAGCCGTTGCGCTCGTAGTAGGCGACCAGGTCACCGCCGCCGCCCGCCCAGCAGTCGACCCGCAGCAGGCCGACACCGGCCCGCCGGGTCTCCCGGACCGCGTGGGCGAGCAGCGCCGCCCCGACGCCCCGGCCGGCGTGGCGGCGGTCGGACACCAGCAGGCGGACGTACCGCTCGGGCTCGTCCGCCGGCGCGATCATCGGCATCTGCGGGCTGGGCCCGGTGTGCAGCACCAGGGTCCCGGCCGGGCCGCCGTCGAGTTCGGCGATGTACGGGGCGCACTCGGTGGTGTACCGGCGCACCCTCTCCACCCCGCCCGCGGTGCGCGAGTACGGGACGGTGCCCCATTGCCCGGTGTTGCCGCGCGCGTTCATCCACGCCACCGCGGCGTCGAGCATGCCCAGGATCGCGGGAGCGTCCCGCGGACCACCGGGCCGGATGCGCAGGCCGCCGGGCGCGCCGCCGTCGTCCGTCACGGGCGGCGAGCCGAAGGGCGCGCCGCGAGGCGCCGGCTCAGGCGCACGACGGGCACAGGCCGCGGTAGGTGACCTCGACGTCGGCCACCGTGAAGCCGAAGCGCTCGGCCGACGGGAGGTCGGCCAGCGGGTTCCCGGCCGGGTGGACGTCACGCACGGCGCCGCAGCCCGAGCAGACCAGGTGATGGTGCGGGCGGTGGGCGTTGGGGTCGTAGCGCTTGGCTCGGCCGTCGGTGGTGACCTCGATGACCTCGCCCAGGGAGACCAGTTCCCCCAGGGCGTTGTAGACCGTCGCCCGGGAGATCTCCGGCAGGAGTTCCGCGGCACGGGCGTGCACCTCGTCGGCCGTGAGATGCACGTGGTCACCGTCGAGGACCTGCGCCACGACACGCCGCTGGGAGGTCATCCGCCAGCCGCGGCCGCGCAGTCGTTCCAGCAGGTCGCTCATGTCGGTTCACCTTTCCGGGTTCGTGGGGACGCTCGCAGTTTATCGGTCCGGATCCGGGGTCCGATCCGATACGGGTTTGGCGTCCTTCTTGACTTGGACTCTGTCCATCGTAGGATCGGATTCGGCGCAAGCCAAGGGACAGGAATACTCCGGTACGGGCAAGGAGACACGGACATGCCGGGACCACCGCAGGTGGGACTGTGTGGCGCCGCCCTGCCCGTCACGGCCGGCCACGGCGTGGAGCCGCCTCGTGGCGCGCCCCGGGGGGGGGGGCCCCCCCCCCGGGGGGGGGGCCCCCCCGGGCGCCCCGCCCCCCCCCCCCCCCCCCCCCCCCGCCCCCCCCCCCCCCCCCCCCCCCCCCCCCCCCG
>NZ_JBICWL010000001.1:239952-299098 GCF_043199735.1 Streptomyces sp. NPDC048566 | reverse complement strand
CGGTGGGGGGGGGGGCGCCCCCCCCCCCCCGGGCCGGCCCCCCCCCGCGGGGGGCCCGGGGGGGGGGCGCCCCGGGGGGCCCCCCCCCGCGGGGGGGGGCCCCCCCCCCGGGGGCGACCCGGCCCCGCCGGCCCACCCTGGAAGGCGCGGCAGGCCGCGCGCCGCACGGCGCTCGGGCCGCACCGGCGGCGACCGGCCGGCCGCGACGGCCCCTCCGACAGTGCCGCGGACGGTTCCTCCGTGTCCCCTGGCCCGCGCACCCGACGCTTCACCCCCCTCGGTTCCCGAGCACCGAGATCCGCCCCGTCCGGAAGGATTCCCATGTCTGAGAACCACGACGCGATCGTCACCGACCCGAAATCGCAGGAGGCCGGAGGCGGCTGCCCGGTCGCGCACGGGCGGGCCCCGCACCCCACCCAGGGCGGCGGCAACCGCCAGTGGTGGCCGGAGCGGCTGAACCTGAAGATCCTGGCCAAGAACCCGGCCGTGGCCAATCCGCTCGGCGAGGAGTTCGACTACGCCGCCGCCTTCCGGTCCCTGGACCTGGCGGCCGTGAAGCAGGACATCGCCGAGGTGCTCACCACCTCGCAGGACTGGTGGCCCGCCGACTTCGGAAACTACGGCCCGTTCATGATCCGGATGGCGTGGCACAGTGCGGGCACCTACCGCATCAGTGACGGCCGCGGCGGGGCCGGCGCCGGCCAGCAGCGCTTCGCGCCGCTCAACAGCTGGCCGGACAACGGCAACCTGGACAAGGCGCGCCGCCTGCTGTGGCCGGTGAAGAAGAAGTACGGCCAGAGCCTCTCCTGGGCCGACCTCATGATCCTCACGGGCAACGTCGCGCTGGAGCAGATGGGCTTCGACACCTTCGGCTTCGCCGGCGGCCGCGAGGACGTCTGGGAGTCCGAGGAGGACGTGTACTGGGGCCCGGAGACCACCTGGCTCGGCGACGAGCGCTACACGGGCGACCGGGAGCTGGAGAACCCCCTCGGCGCCGTGCAGATGGGCCTGATCTACGTCAACCCCGAGGGCCCCAACGGCAACCCGGACCCGATCGCCGCGGCGCGCGACATCCGCGAGACGTTCCGCCGCATGGCGATGAACGACGAGGAGACGGTCGCCCTGATCGCGGGCGGCCACACCTTCGGCAAGACCCACGGCGCGGGCCCGGCGGACCACGTCGGCGCCGACCCCGAGGCCGCCCCGATCGAGGCGCAGGGCCTCGGCTGGAAGAACACCTACGGCACCGGCAAGGGCGCGGACGCCATCACCTCCGGCCTGGAGGTCACCTGGACCACCACGCCCACGCAGTGGAGCAACAACTTCTTCGACAACCTCTTCGGGTACGAGTGGGAGCTGACGCAGAGCCCCGCCGGGGCCAACCAGTGGAAGCCGAAGGACGGCGCGGGCGAGGGCACCGTCCCGGCCGCGCACGACCCGTCGAAGAAGATCGCCCCCTCGATGCTCACCACGGACCTGTCGCTGCGCTTCGACCCGATCTACGAGCCGATCGCGCGCCGCTTCCACGAGAACCCGGCGGAGTTCGCCGACGCCTTCGCGCGCGCCTGGTACAAGCTGACCCACCGCGACATGGGCCCCAAGTCGCTCTACCTCGGGGCCGAGGTGCCGCAGGAGACGCTGCTGTGGCAGGACCCGCTGCCCGAGGCGGAGGGCCCGGCCATCGGCGCCGAGGACGTCACGGCCCTCAAGGCCAAGATCCTCGACTCCGGTGTTTCCGTGTCGGACCTGGTGTTCACCGCGTGGGCGTCGGCGTCGACCTTCCGCGGCAGCGACAAGCGCGGCGGGGCCAACGGCGCCCGCATCCGCCTGGAGCCGCAGCGCGGCTGGGCCGCCAACGACCCCGACCGGCTGGCCTCCGTGCTGCGCGCGCTGGAGGGCGTCCAGCGCGAATTCACCGCGGGCGGCAAGCACGTCTCGCTGGCCGACCTGATCGTCCTCGGCGGCTCCGCGGCCGTCGAGAAGGCCGCCAAGGACGCCGGTCACGACGTCGTGGTGCCCTTCACCCCCGGCCGCGTCGACGCGACGGACGAGCACACCGACGCGGAGTCGTTCGCCGCGCTGGAGCCGTCCGCCGACGGGTTCCGCAACTACCTCGGCAAGGGCAACCGCCTGCCGGCCGAGTACCTGCTGCTCGACCGCGCGAACCTGCTGACGCTGAGCGCCCCGGAGCTGACGGTCCTCGTCGGCGGTCTGCGCGCGCTGGGCGCCACCCACGGAGGTTCGACGCACGGCGTCCTCACCGAGACCCCCGGCCGGCTGACGAACGACTTCTTCGTCAACCTGCTCGACCTGGGCACGACGTGGTCGGCCACGTCCGAGGACGCCACCACCTTCGAGGGCCGCGACGACGCGACCGGCCAGGTCAAGTGGACCGGGACGCGGGCCGACCTGGTCTTCGGCTCGAACTCCGAGCTGCGCGCGCTCGCCGAGGTCTACGCGAGCGACGACGCGAAGGAGAAGTTCGTCGAGGACTTCGTCGCCGCGTGGGACAAGGTCATGAACCTGGACCGGTTCGACCTGGTCTGACATCCGTGCCGGACGGGCACGCCGCCGTCCGGCCGAGCGGTCCGTGGTGCGGGCCACCGTGCGGGACACGGTGGCCCGGACGACGGCCGCCGGGGCCGGCTCCCTCCCGGGGAGCCGGCCCCGGCGCGTGTCCGGCCCCGGCGCGTGTCCGGCCACGGGCGGGCCCGCCCGGTCGGCCGACCGGGCGTGGGACGGGCCACACCCCATAGGCTGACTGCCATGAGCGCACACTTTGACGTGGTGGTCCTGGGCGCCGGCCCGGGTGGATATGTCGCGGCGATCCGGGCGTCCCAGCTCGGTCTGCGCACGGCGGTCGTCGAGGAGAAGTACTGGGGCGGTGTCTGCCTGAACGTCGGGTGCATCCCGTCCAAGGCGCTGCTGCGCAACGCGGAGCTGGCGCACATCTTCACGCGGGAGGCCAAGACCTTCGGCATCCGCGTGGACGGCGAGGTGAGCTTCGACTACGGCCAGGCGTTCACCCGCAGCCGCAAGGTGGCGGACGGCCGGGTCAAGGGCGTCCACTACCTGATGAAGAAGAACAAGATCACCCAGTTCGACGGGCGCGGCACGTTCTCCGACGACCACACCCTCCAGGTGGCCCTCGCCGACGGCGGTTCGCAGACGGTCACCTTCGACCACTGCGTGATCGCGGCCGGCGCCACCACCCGGCTGCTCCCCGGCACCTCGCTCAGCGAGCGGGTGGTGACCTACGAGGAGCAGATCCTGTCGGACACGCTCCCGGAGAGCATCGTCATCGCGGGGGCGGGCGCCATCGGCGTGGAGTTCGCCTACGTCCTCCACAACTACGGCGTCGAGGTCACCCTGGTCGAGTTCCTCGACCGGATCGTCCCCCTGGAGGACGAGGAGGTCTCCGCCGAACTGGCCCGGCGCTACAAGCGGCTCGGCATCAACGTGCTGACGTCCACCCGGGTCGAGGCGATCGACGACTCGGGGGACGCCGTGAAGGTCATGGTGACCACCGGGGGCCAGCGGCAGACGCTGGAGGCGGGCAAGGTGCTCCAGGCGATCGGGTTCCGGCCCCGCGTCGAGGGCTACGGCCTGGAGAACACCGGCGTGAAGCTGACCGAGCGCGGGGCGATCGACATCGACGGCAGGGGCCGGACCAACGTCCCGCACATCTTCGCCATCGGCGACGTGACGGCGAAGCTGATGCTCGCGCACGCCGCCGAGGCGATGGGCGTCGTGGCGGCCGAGACCATCGCGGACGCCGAGACCATGGAACTCGACTACGCGATGATCCCGCGGGCGACCTACTGCCAGCCGCAGATCGCGAGTTTCGGGTGGACCGAGGCCCAGGCCCGTGAGCGGGGCTTCGACGTCCAGGTCGCCAAGTTCCCGTTCACCGCCAACGGCAAGGCCCACGGGCTCGGCGAGACGGCGGGATTCGTCAAGATCCTCTCGGACGCGCGCCACGGCGAACTCCTCGGCGCCCACATCATCGGCCCCGAAGCGACGGAACTGCTGCCGGAGCTGACGCTCGCCCAGCAGTGGGACCTGACGGTGCACGAGGTCGCCCGCAACGTGCACGGGCACCCGACGCTCGGCGAGGCGGTGAAGGAGGCCGTGCACGGCCTGGCCGGCCACATGATCAACATGTGAGCCGCCCGCGTCCCGCGCCTCCCGCCGTCTGCGGGGGCCGGGGCGCACCGAAGGCCGGGATGAGCCCTGTACGCGCCCCCGGTCGGGCGGCGAGGATGCGTCTGCCGAGGCGCCGCGGCCGGGACACCGGCCGGGGCGCCGTTCCGCCGTGACGTCGCCAGGAAAGCAGGTCGGCTGCCGTGCTGTTGCGTCTGCCCACGTCCGTGTCCGAAGCACAGGAGTGCCTGGCCGAGGGGGCGGTGCCGGTCGGCGGCGCGACTCTGGTGTGGGCCGGCTGGCTGCGGGACGGTTTCCCCGCTCTGGCGATGTCGCTGCGCCACCTCCCGGAGGCCAACGCGGTCGGCGCCGAGACCCTGGGCGCCGCCGTGGTGCTGGGCCGTGTCGACGACCGGGTGCCGGAGGCGCTGTGCCGGGCCGCAGCCGCCGTGGGGACCGGGGCGGTGCGCCGCGCGGCGACCGTCGGCGGCAATCTCGTGGGCAGCTCGCTGCGCTGCCTGCTGCCGGCGGCCCTGGTCCTGAACGCCCGCGCGGTGGTCCTGGAGCCCGAAGGGGTCCGCGAGACCGACCTCGCCGAGGTCCTGGCCAAGCGCCCGTTGCTGCTCGGGCTGCGCTGGACGGCGCCCCTCGCGAGTTGTCACCACAAGGCGCAGGGCGCGGCGGGCGGTGCGCCGCCGCTCGTCGTGGCCGCCGCCCTGCACCCCGTCGGCGGCGGCCGGCGCCTGCTGCGCGTCGCGGTCCGCGACGGGTACGAGGTGCTCACCGCCGCCGTCGAATGCCGGACCGACCCGCCCGGCTCGCTCGCCGCCCTGCGCAGCGGGGAGTTCGGCCGGCTGCCGTCCGCCGCGTGGGACATCGTGCACGACCGGGTCGGCGAACTTTTCTCGCGTCCTGTGGGGTGAGGCGGGGATGCCGCGGCCCGGCCCGGCGGACGCCCGCGGGCGCCGCTTCCGGCGCCCGCCGCACGGAGCACGACCGGCCGCCGGGCCACCGGGTCCGGTCGGGGTGTGGGGCCGAATCCGCCCTCCACCGCGCGACAGCCTGCCGCGCACGCTCGCCGCACCGGGCTGAAGTCCCGTACGTCCACGAGGACTTCCGTCCGGCACGCCGAGAGCACGCGCCCGATTCCGCGCGGCCCGCCCTGCGGGCGGACGAGGGGACTTTGGCGACACGCCCCGACCGCTCCCCCTCCGGACCGCCCCGCACGGGCGCGCACGCGGGCCTGCCTGCGCCGCCGCGGGCCGGGGCCGTCCCGCTCCTACGGCCCGCCGACGGCGGCGGGAGCCGGGGCGGGACGCCAGTAGCCGAGGGCGTGCACCCGCTTGCGGGGCACGTGCAACTCCTTGCGGACGTAGGAGGAGAGCGTCCGGGTGACGGTGGTGTCGCAGGTGATCCAGACGTAGGGGTCGCGCTCGCCGGCCAGCAGGGCGGGGAGTTCGGCCCGCACCCGTTCCACGAGGTGGGCCCCGCCGTCGCGGCGGGGCACCGGGCGCATCTCGTGCCGGGACGGGTCGGCGGAACTCGGGAGCCCCGCGGGGTCGCCCTCGAACCAGATCGTCGCGGGTGCCGATCCCAGAGCGCCGAGAAGGGAGTTGAGGGCGGGGAGCGCCGCCGGGTCGACGACCGCGTACACGTGGGACGGCGCGGGCACGGGTGCGTCGAACGCCGTGCCCTGCACCGTGGCCTCGACGGTGTCGCCGGGCCGGGCCGCCCGCGCCCAGTCGCTCGCGCGCCCTTCGTGCAGGGCGAACTCCAGGGAGAAGGCGCCGGTGGCGGGGTCCGGGTCGACCAGGGTGTAGGCGCGCTGGTGGGGGCGGCCGTCGTCGGCGAACCACAGGCGGACCCACATGGCCGGGTGGATGCCCGTGGCGGCGAGCAGACCGCCGTCGTCGACCCGCAGGCGCCGGTAACGCGGCGTGACGTCCTCGGCGTCCGTCACGGTGAGGACGAAGTCCCTGGCCCCCAGCAGTCTGAGGACCGCACCCTCCCAGCCGCGCCGCTGCCCCATCGACTCTCTCCCCTCCGGAACGACCACTTTTACTTAGGTGAGCCTAACCTAATAGAAATGGTCTCCGGCCGTCACGGCCGCCCCACCCGAGGAGACCGATGTCCGATCCGCGCACCCCCATCCGGCCCCGCGTCCACGAGGAGCACGTCCCGGGGCACGGCACCTTCCGGATCCGCCCCCTCGATCCCGCCGCGGACTGCGCGACCGTCCACGGCTGGGTACGTGAGGAGCGCGCCGCCTTCTGGGGCATGGGCGATCTGACGCTGCAACAGCTCACGGACGTCTACGCCGAGTTGGACGGGCTCACCACCCACCACGCGTACCTGGTGGAGAGGGACGGCGAACCCGTGGCCCTGCTGCAGACCTACGATCCGGCGGCGGACCGCGTCGGCGCGTGCTACGAGGTGCGCCCCGGGGACATCGGCATCCACCTGCTCCTCGCGCCGGCCGGCCCGCGCGGCGGTCGGCGGGGCTGGACGGCGGCGCTGTCCGCGGTGATCGCCTCGTACGTACTGCGGGGACCGGACCGGCGCCGGGTCGTGGCCGATCCCGACGTCCGCAATCTCAAGGCGATCGGCAGACTGCGCGAACAGGGATTCACCCCCGGCCCCGAAGTGGTCCTGCCCGAGGTCGTCCTGCCGGCCGCACGGCTCCCAGAGAAGCGGGCGCGGCTGGCCTTCCTGACCAGGGAGACGGTCTTCCCCGACGGCTCCTGAACCGCCCGGCCGGACCGCGCGCCGGACCGCGCGCGCCGGGCTTCGGTTAATTCAACAGAAGGCGCCCCGTCACCCGGATCGGGGACGTCCGACCCTGTCGACCACCCCCCGGAAGGATCGCAGCAGACTCGCCGGGAACACTCTGAACTGCATATTCAATAGCTCCGACCGCGTATCCCGCCACCCGGGCGCGAGGCCGTATCGGCGCCCGACCGGCGACGGGGCAATTCATCGACATGGAAACGGACGACGCCGGCACCGAGTCTGATGCCAGGCACCGGGAACCGCCCGGGCCGCTCGGACCAAGGACAGAGCCCATGCCTTCTCTGCGCGCCCCAGCCGCCGGCTCAGCGCCGGCCGCACGCCACAACCTGATCCTGGTGGTCACGTGCCTCGCCCTGGGCACCGTGGTCGCCGCCATGGCCTCACTGAACGTGGCCCTTCCCGATCTCGCCCGCGAGACGCACGCAACGCAGACGCAACTCTCCTGGATCATCGACTCCTACAGCCTCGTCTTCGCCTCGCTGCTCCTGCCGGCCGGCGCCCTCGGCGACCGCTTCGGCCGCCGGCGGGCCCTTCTCGCGGGGCTGGCGATCTTCGGCGCCGGATCCGGCGCCGCGTCCCTGACGACCGACCCCGCGACCCTGATCGCCCTGCGCGGGGTGCTGGGCGTGGGGGCCGCGCTGGTCATGCCGGCCACCCTGTCCACCATCACCAGCACGTTCCCGGGGGCGCAGCGGACGCGGGCGGTCAGCGTCTGGGCGGGGGTGGCGGGCGCCGCTGCGCTGGTCGGCCTGTTCGCCACCGGCGCCCTGCTGGAGGGCTGGTCGTGGCGCTCGGTGTTCCTGCTGAACGTGGCCCTGGCCCTGGTCGCGCTCGTCGGGACCCTGCTGTTCGTGCCCGAGTCCGCCGAGCCCCGGCAGCCCCGGCTCGACGTGGGCGGCGCCCTCCTCTCCGTGGGCGGCCTGGTCGCGCTGGTCTACTCGGTCATCGAGGCACCCACCCGCGGCTGGGCCGACCCGGCCACGCTCGGCGGCATCGGGCTGGGCCTCGTCGTGCTGGCCGGCTTCGTGCTCTTCGAACTGCGCCGTACCAACCCGCTGCTGGACCCCCGGCTGTTCCGCGACCACCACTTCGCCGCGGGCTCGCTGTCGATCATGCTTCAGTTCTTCGTCTTCTTCGGCTTCGTCTTCGTGATGATGCAGTACCTCCAACTGGTGCGCGGGGACAGCGCCCTGATGTCGGCGACCGCGATGCTGCCGATGGCCCTGACCATGGTGCCGGTCTCGCGTGCGACGCCGCACCTGGTGGCCCGGTTCGGCCTGCGCGGCCCCTGGGTGGCCGGTCTCGTCGCCGTGGGCGCCGGGATGGGGCTGCTCTCCCGGCTCGACGCGTCCAGCCCGTACTGGTTCGTGGCGTCCGGTCTCGTCCCGCTGGGCGCCGGGATGGGGCTGGCCATGACGCCGGGCACCACGGCCATCACCGACGCCCTGCCGCGCTCGCTGCAGAACGTCGGCTCCGCGATGAACGACCTGGCACGCGAACTGGGCGGCGCCCTCGGCATCGCGGTCCTCGGCAGCCTGCTCAGCGCCACCTACCGTGACCATCTGAGCCTGCCGGGCCTGCCGGACCGCGTGGCGGAGGCCGCCCGTTCCTCCCTCGCCGCGGCCCACACCGTGGGCGGCCCGGTCGCGGACCGCGCGACGACCGCGTTCGTCGACGGCATGCACGTCGCCCTGCTGGGCGCCGCCGGTGCCGCGCTGCTCGCGGCGGTGGCCGTGGCCGTGCTGCTGCGTTTCGCCCCGCCGGCGCGGCGGTTCGACGACGAGTCCGAGGCGGCGGGACCGGCCGCGGCGGGCCGGCAGCCGGAGCAGCCCGCCTACCGCTGAGCACTCGGGGTGCCCGCGCCGGGCACGCGCACCACCCGGACCGGCGCCTCGCGGCGACGCGGCGGGGCGCCGTCCGCGTCACGGCGGGCGGGTGCGCGTCAGGGGCGGACGGCCGGTGGCCTCGGCGGGCGGGGGCGGGCCTCCTGGCGGCCCGGCCCCCGCAGGGCCTGCCGCAGCTGCGGGCTCACGAAACGCACCACCTCGTCGGCGTCCATGGACGCCATCGGCTCCAGCCGCAGCAGATGACGCGCCGCGATGAGCCCGGCGATCACCGTGGTGAAGGCGGCGGCCCGCCTCCGGGCGTACCGGCCGGGTACCAGCCCGGCGATCCGCTCGACGATCTCCCGCTCGACCGCCTCCCTGACCAGATCCCCGACGCCCTCGTCGGCGATCGCGCTCTTCATCATGGCGACGAGCGGCGGTCCGGAGACCGGGTCGTCCCACACGGCGAGGACTTGGCGCAGGACGCGCTCCGGGAACGTGCTCAGGTCGCCGTCCCGCGCGACCTGGGCGAGCAGTTCCGCCGGATTCGCGCCGAGCGCCAGGGCGGCGCCGAAAAGGCCCTTCTTCGACCCGAAGTAGTAGCTGATCAGGGCGAGATCGACGCCGGCCTCACCGGCGACGGAGCGCAGGGTCACCGCGTGGTAGCCGTCCTCCAGGAAGCGGCGGCGCGCGACGTCCAGGATCGCCGCCCGGGTGTCCGGGCTGCCCGGCCGGCGTCCCCGCTGCGGCGCGGCTCCGTTCGTCACGGACGGATTCTAGCCAGGGCCTGTCCCACCGTTCCCGTCGTCGCGCCGCCCGGAGGGCGGCCCTGCGGCGCCGGGGCGCGTGCTCTCGGCGTGCCGGGCGGAGAGCCTCGTGCCCGAGGGGCTCTGCTCTGCGCCCGGTGCGGCGAGAGCGCGTGCGGGCGGCGCGAGGTGGGCGGGAATCGTCGGACCGGTCCCATGGGGCCCCGGGCCGCCTCGCCACGACGACGGCCGCCGAAATGGCCGGGTGTGAAGCCCTCCGGAGCGATTCTCACGAAATGGTGTCGTTCATCCGGATGAGTGGTGCATCACACATCGGGGCCGTAGCGTCGTGGCAGAGACGGAACCCGGCGGCCACCCGCCGGCGACCGAACCACCGTCCCTCCCGCACGGAGCACACCTATGCGCAGCAGCACAGCGAGAACAGCCCTCATCCTCTGCGCGGCCGCGGCGCTCGCCGCCGCCACAGGTGCCGCCTCGGCGGCCCCGCAGCCCGCCCGGGCCGCCGCGGCTCCCCGGCCCCGGCAGGCCCCTCCCGTTCTCGTCGACTGCCTGTGGCACCCGGACGTCCGCCCGACGAACTTCATCCTGGCCTGCGGCGACGGGAACAGCCGACTCGTCTCGCTGCACTGGTCGCACTGGAACGGGACGTCGGCGACCGCCAAGGGCGTCAACATGGTGAACGACTGCAAGCCGTACTGCGCGGCCGGCCGGTTCCACGCATACCCCGTGGTGGTGAAGCTGGACCACCCGCAGCCCTGGAAGAAGAAGCCGCACCAGCGCCACTACACCCGGATGACGCTGGTCTACCCCGACGGCCGCCCCCAGGGGTTCGACCGCACGGTCACCTACCCGCTGTGGAACTGACCGCGGCGGCCCGGTGGCCGCGGGCCTCCCGGCCACCGGGCGCACGGCCGGAGACGGGCGTCGCGCCGGACACAGGGCGCCCCCGGCCCGCCAGACACCCCATGGACGGACGAACCAGGGCAGACTGATCCCCGTGGGCAACCGACGCAGGTCAGTGGGCCGCCTCGTGGAGCACCCGTCGGGCCGCGGCCTGGTGGCGATCCCGCTGGCGCTGATCATCGTGATCACGGTGGTCGACGTCCGCTCCCCCGCCGACGTCCACCTGGGCCCCCTGCTGGTCATCGCGCCCACCCTCACCGCCTCGCTCGCCGGCCCGCTGCCGACGGCGCTGGTCGGGGTGTTGGCGGTGGCCGCCCAGGTGGTCATCGCCGTGTTGCACGGCGGCCTGACGACCACCAATCACGTGGCGCAGATCCTCGCGCTGATCCTGCTCACCGCCCTGGTGGTCCTCGTGTGCCACGTCCGGGAGCGGCGGGCACGGGAACTGGAGCGGGCCAGATCGGTGGCGGAGACCGCCCAGCGGGTGCTGCTGCGCCCGCCGGCGCACCGGATCGGCCCGCTGCGCACGGCCTGGCTCTACCTCGCGGCCGAGGACGACACCCGCATCGGCGGCGACCTGTTCGCCGTGACCCGCTCCGCCGCCGCGTCCACCCGCGTGATCATCGGAGACGTCCGGGGCAAGGGACTGGCCGCCATCGGCGAGGCCTCGGTGGTGCTCGGCGCCTTCCGCGAGGGCGCGCACCGGTGTGCCACGCTCCCCGACCTGACGGCCGCCCTGGAGGTCAGCGTGTGCCGGGACCTGGACGAGGTGGCCGACACCGACGACGACCCCGGTGAGCACTTCGTCACGGCCCTCGTGCTCGACATCCCCGACGACGGGACCGAGGCCGCCATGCTCAACTGCGGTCATCCCCCGCCCCTGCTGCTCCGCGGCCGGGAGGTCACCGTCCTGCACGCTCGGCACCCCGCCCCGCCGCTGGGGATGTGCGGGCTGCCCGCGGCGAGCCAGGTCAGCGACCCGTTCACCTTCGCGGCCGGGGACCTGTTGCTGCTGTACACCGACGGGGTGATCGAGGCCCGCTCGCCGAGCGGAGCCTTCTACCCGCTGGCCGAGCGGCTCGCGACGTTCTCCGCCTCCGGGCCCGACGCCCTGGTGCGCCACATCCACGACGACCTGGTGCGGCACGTCGGCGCCGAGCCCGCGGACGACGCCGCGCTCCTGGTCCTGGAGCGGACCGCCGCACACCATCTCCGCCTCCCGCACCGCGCGGCCACGCGGTCCGGCGAGGACCGGCGGGCGCGCACCGCCGGAGAACCGCCGGCCCGTCCGGGCTCGGCGGTGCCGGGCGGCGGCGCGGACCCGGCGCGCCGCTGACGAGTGGCGGTGCCGGACGCCCCGGGGCCACGATGGAAGGGCATCTGCTCGGCGGCGGGGGCCAACGCAGGGAGGCACCGTGGCGCACACCTCGGTAACCGATGTCGTCGTCGCCGGCGCGGGGCCGGTGGGCCTCACCGCGGCCGTGGAACTGCGCCGGCGCGGTGTGCGCTGCCGCATCGTCGATCCGCTCCCGGCCCGCCTCCCGTACGCCAAGGCCGTGGGCATCCAGCCGCGCACCCTGGAGATCTGGGACCGCATCGGGCTCGCGCGCACCGCCCTGGAGGCGGCCGTCCCCATGTACGGGCAACTGTCGTACGTCGACGGGGTCGAGCAGCCCCGCATCGACCTCGCACTGCCGCCCGAGGTGCCCTACGGATTCGCCGCGATCCCGCAGTACGAGACCGAGCGCATGCTCGACGAGTTCCTCCAGCGGTTCGGCACGAGGGTCGAACGGGGCACCGAGGTGGTGTCGTTCGAGCAGGACACCGACGGCGTGACCGTCGCGCTGCGGTCGGCGTCCGGGGCCGAGGACGAGGTCAGGGCGCACTACCTGGTGGGCTGCGACGGCGCGCACAGCACGGTCCGCAAGCAGATGGGGCTGACGTTCGAGGGCAGCGCCTTCCCCGAGGAGTACATGCTCGGGGACGTGCGGGTCGACTGGGACCTCCCCCCGGGCTACGGCGTACGGGCCACGCACCGCGACGAGGCGGGCGCCGTGGACGACCTGCTCGTCTGCATCCCGCTTCCGGGCCGGGGCCGGTACCGCATGTCGATGACGGTGCCGCCCGAACTGTCCGCCGAGTCGGGGCGGCCGGAGCCCTCCGACGGTGTCGCGCACGGCCTCTCCGGCAGTACGGGCCCCGGGCTGGCCGACATCCAGAAGGTCCTCGACCGGCTCTCGCCGCGTCCCGTCACCGCGTCCGACCTGCGCTGGTCGTCCGTGTTCCGCATCAGCCACCGGATCGTCGACCGCTACGGCGACGGGCGGGTCTTCGTGGCCGGCGACGCGGCGCACATCCATCCGCCGACCGGCGCCCAGGGCATGAACACCGGAATCCAGGACGCCTGGAACCTGGCCTGGAAGCTCGCCCTGGCGATCGAGGGCGGAACGCACTCCAGCGTGCTCGCGGCCAGCTACGACGCCGAGCGGCGCCCGGTGGGCGAGGAGGTCGTCGCCCGGACCGTCCGGCACGCCGCCCGGGGCGTCCAGGCCGACCCGGGCGACCGCTCGGCCCTGATGCGCGAGGCCCAGCTCCTCGTCGGCTACCGCGGCAGCCCCATGGTGGACCCGGAGACCGCCGGACCGGACCCGCAGCCGGGCGACCGGGCCCCGGACTGCGCCGGCCTCGCCGCGCCCGTCGCGACCTACCCGCTGCGGCTCTACGACGTCCTGCGGGACCGCGAGTACGTGCTCCTGCTGTACGGGGACACCGACCGGGACGGCGACGACGCGGGCCAGCTCGTCGACCTCGCCCGCGACCTCAGCCGCAACCGGGTCGACACCTGCGTGATCCTCCCGGCCGAGGCCCGGCCCGACGCCGGCGGCCCGCCGGTGTACGTCGACACGCTCGGCCAGTTCGCCCGCCTGTACGGGGTGACGGACCGGGCGACGGCCTTCCTCGTCCGCCCCGACGGGTACCTGGCCGCCCGGCTGTGCCCCCCGACCCTGTCCGGCCTGACCGCCGCCCTGGCCCGGCCCTTCTCCCCGCCGGGATACGCGTAGCCCCGCACCGGGCGCGCCGCGGCGGCGGCGCGTCCGCGTCCTCCCGTCGGCGGTCGGAGCCGTTCAGTCCGCGAGGCCCGCGGCGAGGACCGCTCCGAGTTCCCGGCAGGCGTCGAGGTCGGCGCGGCCCGGCTCGCCGGTCACCGTCACCGGCTCGGCCGCCCGGCGCCACCCGAGCCCCTTGGTGATCGCCTCGATGCCGCGCGCCGCGCCCGTCACGTCGCTGCCGCCGTGCAGGTAGTACCCGAACGGCCGCCGGGCCGTGGTGTCCAGGCACGGGTAGTAGACCTGGTCGAAGAAGTGCTTGAGCGCGCCCGACATGTATCCGAGGTTCGCCGGGGTGCCGAGCAGGAAGCCGTCGGCGTCGAGCACGTCCGAGGCGGTCGCGCTCAGTGCGGCCCGCCGCACCACCCGTACCCCCTCGATCTCGGGCGCGGTGGCGCCGGACACCACGGCTTCGAACAGCGCCTGGCAGTTGGGCGAGGGGGTGTGATGGACGATCAGCAAGGTAGCCACAGGGCGCACCCTGCCGAACCGCCGCCGGCACCGCAAGCACGTCGTGCGGCGGGCGCCCGGGAACGGCGAAGGTCCGGCACCGCGGTGCCGGACCTTCGTCTTCTCGTAGCGGGGACAGGATTTGAACCTGCGACCTCTGGGTTATGAGCCCAGCGAGCTACCGAGCTGCTCCACCCCGCGTCGGTGAACACCACCCTACGCCATGGTGAGCGGTCCTCGGACCACGGTCAGCCGCGGGCGGACGTCGGGACGGCCGCCGCGACGGTCCGCTCCCCTGGCCTCGCCGCCTCGGACGAGGGCGAGGCGGGACGCTTCGCGGGGCGCCGGGAGCGTGGTCCCGGCGCCCCGGCCCGCAGCGCCTCCCGCGTCCCGGGCGGGCCGGTCCGGGCGGGAGCGGCCCGCTGCGCCTCACACATCGGTCGGCAGACCGCTGACCTCGGCGATGCCGCGCAGTTCCTCGTCCTGGCGGTGGCGCTCGCCGATGAAGTCCGCGATCTCCTTGCACCGCTCGGGATCGTCCGCCGTCCCCGAGTCCGTCACGACCCGCACGACGCCGATCTCCTCGGTCTCCAGCTCCACGATCCGGTTGTCCAGGCGGCCCGTCACGGCCACCGCGACCACCAGGGACGCCTCGTCCCGCACCTCCTGCGGGACGTCGTCGGGCTCCTCGCCGTCCAGATTCAGTTCGATCGATCCGACCCTCTCCTCCCTGATCGCCTCGAGTACGGGCTCGACCATGCGCAGCAAGAGCGCGTAGTCCGCCGGAGCCATGCGCAGGCGGAGCATTTCGAGGTACAGGTCGAGGGGCCGGTCATCCGGTGCCTGCTCTGATGCGTCCATGGAGCTTCGCCTTCCCCAATGTGGACGACATGATCGCGTCTCACCCCAGGATGCTGTGAATCGGCGCACACCGCCGGTCGAGATCGCCTCCCGGGAGGCCGTCGAGAGGGCTTGTGCCCAGCGTGCGCCCGGCGCAAGCCCCCTCGGGACGCATCCGCAGGACTCGGCCGTCCGGCGTCCGGGAGCCTCGGCCCCCTCGTGCGCGCCGGGCGCCGAGTCGCTCCCGGCCGTCCCGGCCGTCCCGGCGTGGCATCGGCCGGGGAAGCGCCGCCCGGTGCGGGCGGGCGGCCCCGCCGAGCGCTTGCACCGGGCACCGTCAGGTGGCCTGATGGAGGGACTGGTCCCCGGGTCCTGCCGCGGCCGGACGGTGGGACAGGGTCGGGTGCTCCGCCGAATCCACCGTGGGCACGACCGGGTCGCGGCGGGAGACGGGTGAATCAGGTGGCGGGAGCGGAGTTCGACTACGCGGACGTCTTCCGCGCGCTGCCCGGGATGGTCGCCCTGCTCACACCCGATCTGGTCTTCGTCGACGCCAACGACGAGTATCTGGGCTCCTCCGGCCGGTCGCGTGAGCAACTCGTCGGCCGGTACCTGTTCGACGTGTTCCCGGACCGGCCGGACGACCCCGCCTCCGACGGCGCACGCAACCTCGGGGCGTCGCTGCGCCGCGTGGTGGAGACCCGGGAGCGCGACGCGATGGCCCTCCAGCGCTACGACGTCGAGTCGCCGGAGCGGCCGGGGGTGTGGCACGAGCGGTACTGGAGTCCGGTGAACGTGCCGTTGCTCGGCGAGGACGGCTCGGTGATCCTCCTGGTCCACCGGGTGGAGGACGTCACCGAACTGATCCGGGCCCGGGGGCGACGCACGGACGTCGAGCGCGCCGGCGTCCTGGAGGCGGACCTGTTCACCCGCGCCCGGGAACTGCAGGAGATCAACGAGCGGCTGCGCAAGGCGCACGCCCGGGAGCGGTCGGTGGCGCTCGCGCTCCAGGACGCGCTGCTGCCGGCCGCTCAGTACACGGGCCCGCACCGGGCGGCCGTGCGCTACCGGCCGGCCACCGGGGCGCTCAACGTGTGTGGGGACTGGTACGACCTGGTGGACCTCGCCGACGGGCGGATGGCGATCGCGGTGGGGGACGTGGTGGGCCACGGGCTGTCCGCCGCGTGTGTCATGGGCCAGTTGCGCAGCGCCCTCAGCGCGGCGTGCCGGGCCTCGCGCGGTCCCGCCCGCGCCCTGGAGGTGCTGGGTCTGTACGCGCGTTCCGTCCCCGGCGCGGAGTCCACCACCGCGGTGGCCGTCGCCGTGGACTGGCGGACGCGTACGGTCACCTACAGCAGTGCGGGGCACCTCCCGCCGCTGCTGCTCCGCGGCGACGGGCGGGTGGAGTTCCTCGACCGGGCCACCGATCCACCGCTGGGCGCCCGGCCGGAACACGTGGCCCGCCCCGAGGCGGGCACCGGCTTCCGGGTGGGCGACACGCTGGTGCTCTACACGGACGGGCTGGTCGAACGGCGCCGGGAGGACATCGACGTCGGCATCGGACGACTCGCCGCAGCGGTGTCCGCTCACCGGGGCGACGATCCCGAGGCACTCGCCGACGCCCTGCTGACCGAACTCCTGCCGCCCGGCGGGGCCACCGACGACACGGCCCTGGTGATCCTGCGGCTGTGAGCCGTCGGGTCGCAAACAGCCGGCTCCGCGTGTCCGGCCGGGCGTTCGGAGCCGGGTGTTCCGGCGCGAAGAAGACGCGGGTGACCGTCACAATGCGGGGTATACGGGCGATCACATCGCCGACCGCACCTCAAGGCCCGCGGGGCACGCACGCTAGGAGTTCCTGTGACCACCTACGTCATCACCGTTCCCGGGACGTTCGTCCACGGCGTCTCGGAGGCCTCCCGCGCAGACGTCGAGCGCAGGCTGCGCCCTCAGGACCCGCAGAACACGGACCTGGGCGAGACCGAGGAACTGAGCCTGCTCACCGTCGACGAGAACCACACGTTCTCCGTCCGTCTGGAGGTCGAGGCCGCCGACCGGCGCACCGCCGAGGCGGAGGCCGTCCGGCTCGTGTCCGGTGCCCTGCGCGAGAGCGGCCTCTCCGAGAACGACGCCCCGCTGGGCCCGGCCGCCGTCACGGGGATCGACAGCGATTTCTGAGCGGACGGCAGGACGGCGCGGCCGGCGGCGGAGTGCTCCGTGGCCGGCCGCGCCGTTCGTCAGACCGGGCGGACGACGCGGTGGACGGCGGCCGGGCCGGTCCACTGCACCGGCTCCTCGGTGATCCGGCCGCCGGGGCTGGGCGCGTGCACCATCACGCCGTCGCCCGTGCACAGGCCCACGTGGCTCAGATCCTCGTGGAGGAAGACCAGGTCTCCCGGCAGCATGGCCTCCGGCGCGATCTCCGGCCCGATCCCCGACTGGTCCTGGATCGTCCGAGGCAGCAGCACACCGGCGCTCCGCCAGGCGGCCCGTGTGAGCCCCGGGGAATCGTACGAACCGGGTCCCGACGCTCCCCGGACACACGGCCTGCCGAGCTGGGCCCGGGCGAAGGCCACGGCCTCCGCGGCCCGGGTGTCGTAGCCGGTGACCGGCGGTGCCGCGAGGACCGCGGTACCGCCGGTGTCGAACCCGGCGTCCGGGCCGGCCGGCCAGGGAGCGCCCGGCGCGGGCCGTTCGGCGGCCGCGGGCCACACCGGACGCGGGTCCGCGTACGGCGCCGCGGCCGGGTCCGACCAGGGGACGGTCGTCGACCAGGGCTCGAACGGGATGCCCGGCTCCGGGGCGCCCTGCACCGGCGCGCGTCCCGTGTCCGCGGCGGGCCACGGGAAGCCGTCGGCCGAGACCGGGGCGACGGGCGCGGCCGGCAGGGACCCGGTCTCCCACGGCGCGAAGCCGGCCGACGGGGCCTCCAGAGCGGCCGGAGCGGATTCCGCCGCCGGGTACGCCACCGGCAGGGCGGCGTCGGGCCGCGCGGCGTGCCGGCTCAGCATCTCGCGCGCGGCCACCAGTTGGCGCCGGGCACGGTCCTTGCGGAACCGTGGGGAGGACGGGTCCCCGGACTCGGGCCGGGCCGGCCCGGGAGTGGGCCAGGGCGTGCCGCCGGTGTCGGGTGCGGTGAGGGCGGCCTCGGCCGCCGGTGCGGACGCGGGGGCCGCGGTCAGTTCGAGAAGGGGGCGGGCGGTGAGCTCCGCGCCGGGGGCGGGGGCCGGCTCGGCGCCGGGTCCGGCCGTCAACTCCGCCACCGGACGGGGACCTTGCCCCAGCTGCGCGGCCGGGAGTTCCGCGGGGAGTGCCGCATCCCGCGCCGTCCGGGGGGGCGCGGGATGCGGCAGCGGCTCCCGGCTTGCGGGAAGCACCGCCGCGACGGTGGGCCCGAGCCGGGACCGCGCGCCGTCGAACCACTGGCGCATCAGGTCCTCCCGGGCCGGATCGGCGGCAGCGGGCTCCGCCGCGGCGGGCCGTGGGTCGGCGGGCCCGCGGGCGGCGGAGCGGCGCTCGACCCGGCGGGAACGGGCCGCAAGCGCCCGGGTCGCGTTGAAGTTCCCGGTGTCGTCCTCGGCCCGGTCGTAGAGGGATGCGAGCCGCCTGCGGACTTCTTCGCCGCTGGGCTGGGTGCGTTCCGGCGCCATGGGGTTGGCACTCCTTCCGTCATCCGCCTACCGGGTTAGCTGTCGGGTTCGGGCGGACGGCTGTGGAAGGTGTGCCCTACGGCCGCTGCCCGTGCGGCAGCCGGCCGATTCACCCCGGGTTCGGTGGGTCCCCGGCTCCGGCCGCCGCGGGGACGGGCCGAACTCGGCGGAGGCCGCACCGCCCGGCGTGCTGTCGCCGGAGGGAATCGGACGGCCGGACGTCAACTTAGCCAAGTTGTGCACCCCGTGTGAAGATCCACGTCCCAGATGTCCGATACGTTTTCGTGACCTTCATCGCATCGCCGCGCTGCGCGACGTCGGGGGCACGGTCGGTCGGCGAACCGGCCTGCGACACGGGCGGGTTCGACGGAGCGACTTCCGGGGCGAGGCCCCGGGGCGCCGGCGAGGACCGGTCCGCCCACCCGGCGGCGCGGCCACCCGCCGGGAGCGTGCGGCTCGCCCGCCCTGGTCCGCGGGGACGCCGCAGGTGCGCACAGAACTGGCGTTCCCTGACAGCTTGTTCGGCATCGGCGGCTGTCGATGGCCGGGCTCTGACCGGATTTGGCCGACCTGGCCGGATCTCCTCCTCGGCCGCGCGTCCGCCCTACCGTCGACAGGGCAGAGGCCCGCCGGCGGCCACGAGAGCGAGTCGAGGATTCCCCCGTGCACGATGCACCGATCTACGCCCAGTTGGTCGCCGAACGCGGTGACATACCGACACTCGTACGGAGCGAAGCCCGGCGGCTGCAGCGCGACTTCGAGTGGATCCTCAGCTGGGATCCGTCCACGGGGGGACTGCCCGGTTCCGCACCGCGCACACCGGCGGGCACACGCCGGCCCTTCTCCCCGGGCCCCGATCCGGCCGACCGACTCGACTCGGCGTAGGACCGGTCCCCCGGTGCGAACCGGGGCTCAGAGCACACCCGGGCGGCCGTCCGGCCCCGCCGCGGGCAGGACGCCGTCCGCGCCGTCGGCGCCCGGCAGCAGCGCGGCCACCGCGGACGCCGTGACCCGGTGCCAGGTCCGGGCACGCCGCAGCATCGCGTGGTCGCCCCCCGCGACCCGCACGGCGCGTGCCGTGGAGCCCTCCCCCGCCGCCCGTCGGACCAGGGCGAAGGACGCCGCCGCGTCGGTGATGCGGTCCCGGTCCCCGTGCAGCACCACCAGGCGCGTGTCGCGCAGGTGGGCGACCGGCTCGCCTTCGGGGCACCAGGGTGCCAGGGCGACCACCGAGCGGACCTGCGGCGCCGCCGCGGCGCGCAGCGCCGCACGGCCGCCCATCGAGTGACCGACGAGCACGACCGGCACCTCGCCGACCATTTCGGTGAGTTCGGCGAGTGCGCGGTGCACGTCGGCGAGCGGGTCGGCGGCGCTTCCGTTCCAGCCGCGGACGCGGTAGCGCACCTCGGCGACCACGACGCCGGGGTCCGGCACGGACCGCAGGACGGAGCGGACGAACGGCCGCATGCGGAGCCGGGAGACGTGCCAGGGCCGCGACGGGGCCAGGCTGTCGGCCCGTCCGCCGTGCAGGATCAGCACCGCGGCCCGCGCCGGTCCCTCCTCCCCGCCGGGCATCCGGTGCGGCGCCAGCGCCGTGAGGCCCCGGGCCGTCCCGGGCCGCGTTCCCTCGCGGTCGGACATCCTCGCGGAGCCTCGCATGGCACCTCTTCACCGTCGGGGCGCCTGGACGCCGCTGCCTCGTCCGCCGACGACGGTCGCCGGACACCGGATATCCGTAGCCCGATCGCCCGCGGTTTGGTCACGCCTCCGCGGCGTGCCACGGCCGCTTGGCCGTGCCGTGGCGCAGGGACCGGGGCCCGCTCCGCCTTCCCGGTCGCCGCGCCTGTCACCGGTCGTGCGACGGCCACCGCGCCCATCATCGTCGATCACCCGAGGGCGCGCAGCAGTGCCCGTGTCGAGCCACGGCCTCGCCTGCTCGGTTCCCGGCCCGCGGCGCCGTCCGAACGGCTCGGCCGGTGGCGCGTCCCGCACGGCTCCCGCCGGCCGGAAGCGCCCGCGGGACGGGGCGAGGGGAACGGGTCGTCGGGTCGGCCGGGCGCGGGCGGGGCGGCCGGTGCCGCTCGGCTCAGTCCGCCGGTCCGGGGCGGGTTCCGTATCCGCTGCGCCACTCCTGGTAGGCCCGCCACAGGCGTTCGGCGCGCGGACAGCGGCCCGATTCCCGCTGGCAGACCCGGCAGTCTCCGACATGGCCGATGTAGGCGGCTTCGGGAGTCTCTCGACCCGGTTGCGGATTCGTCATGGCCCTCGGCACCCCTCGGCGCGACGCGCCCCGAGCGCGACGTCGCTACTGATGCCGTACTTCCGTTCGCCGGGCCCCGGCGGATGCACCCGGAGCCGGCCGATCGTGTTCCGGGCGGCCCCGTCGCCCGGAACACGATCCGCATCAGTCGAGCAGGCCGACGTCCTGCGCCATCGCGGCCCACTCCTCCGGCGACGGTCTGCGCACCACCAGAGTGTCGACGGCGAAGTCCATCGCGCAGACGTCCGGATCGGGCGGCGGGTGGTAACGCCCCGCGCACACCGACAGGTTGACGATGAGATAGGCCTCCCAGTGCCTGCCCACCCCGCGCCGGTCGGCGAACGCCCGGACGCCGTTCACCCACCACACCACGCGGTGCGGGCCGAACTCGACCACGAGGTCCACCCAGGCCCCGGGCCGCACCGACCCGTCGTGGTGGTAGTGGTGGGAGTCGCGGACGTGGTTGGAGAGTTCGAGCAGGTCGGGATTGTCGGGGTGGTACTCGAAGACGTCGATCTCCTGACCGCCGTCCCGCCACGTCCAGATCGCCGGCCACGCGCCGCGGGCGTCGGGCAGGCGCACCCGGGCCTCCAGCACGTCTCCGGACCGGACCATGAAGCCGTCCTCGCTGCCCTCGGTGGTGAGCAGTCCCGCGTTCCACAGGCCGTCGGGGCGCCGGGTGGCGCGGAAGACGCCCGTGCGGGAATAGGAGGGGTCGTCGGTGAGGTGGTCGAGTTTGTCGTCCCGCGGGTTGACGGGACCACCGTCGGGATAGGCCCACGAACGGCCCGCCACCCACTGACGGGTGGAGGTGAAATCCGCGGTGAAGACGACATCGGACACACGCGGCTCCTCGGCGACGGCGTTCGCGTACGGCCCAGGTTCTCCCCCGCGGGCCCCGGCCCACACGCCGTTCGCACGGACCGGCGACCGAAACAACTCTTCGGAGTGAACACGGGGGACTCGCGGCGCGGGGACGGCGCCCGCCCACGCGAGCGGCGCCGATCGCCGCCGCGTCCGGCGGATCCGCCCGGTCGGCGGACCGCCGTGAGGGGCGTCGCGGACGGCGGGCACGGAAGTGCCGGAGCGCACCGGCGGGTCGCGGCCCCGTGTGCACGGCCGCGGCCCGCCCCGGAAGCAGGCCGCCCCCGTGCCGACCCCGGCACGAGGGGCGCTACGGGGGCGGGGCGGGAGCGGCGCGAGGCATCCGTCCGGCGGTCAGAAGCGCGGAACCGGCGCCTGGCTCTCCACCAGTTCGGCGGCCTCCTCGGGAGTGCCCACGGACGGCGGCGAGCCGTCCAGCGGCCGGCGCGCGGTCTCCTTCATGCAGGCCACCGCGACGACGCCGACCAGCGCCGCGGCCATGGCGTAGTAGGCGGGCATCAGCTCGCTGCCGGTCACCGAGATCAGCGCGGTGATCACCAGCGGGGTGGTGCCGCCGAAGAGGGAGGCGGAGAGGTTGTAGCCCACCGAGAGGGAGCCGTAGCGCACCTGGGTCGGGAACAGCGCGGGCAGGGCCGCCGACATCGTGCCGAGCATGCAGACCAGGGACAGGCCCAGCATCAGCATGCCCGCCGACACCGCCACCAGGCTGCCCTGCCGGACGAGCAGGAAGGCCGGGACGGACAGCACCAGGAAGCCGAGCATGCCGGTCATGAGCAGCGGTTTGCGGCCGAAGCGGTCGGAGAGCCGGCCCACCCGGGTGATGACCAGCATCAGCACCACCATGGTGGCGATCAGCACCAGCAGGCCGTGCGTCTCGCTGTAGCCCATCTCGTCGGAGAGGTAGGTCGGCATGTACGACAGCAGCATGTAGTCGGTGATGTTGTAGGCGCCGACCAGGCAGATGCACAGGATGAGCGTCGGCCAGTAGTCGCGGAAGATCTTCGCGAGGTCGCCCTTGGCGGACGCCTCGACGGCCGTGGCCGCGTCGGACGCCGCGTGCGAGGACTCGTCCTCCAGCTTCCGGAAGGCCGGCGTCTCGTCCAGCCGGAGCCGCAGATACAGGCCCACGAGTCCGATGGGGCCCGCGACCAGGAACGGCACGCGCCAGCCCCAGGACTCCATGCCGCCGCTCCCCAGTACGGAGGTCAGCACGGTGACCAGGCCGGCCGCCCCCACGTACCCGGCGAGCGTGCCGAGCTCCAGGAAGCTGCCGAAGAATCCGCGGCGCCGGTCGGGCGCGTACTCCGCGATGAACGTGGAGGCGCCGCCGTACTCACCGCCCGTCGAGAAGCCCTGCACGAGCCGGAAGAGGATCAGCAGCACCGGAGCCCAGAAGCCGATGGTCGCGTACGACGGGATCAGGCCGATAGCGCAGGTGCCGACCGCCATCAGGATCATGGTGACGGCGAGCACCTTCTTGCGCCCGATCCGGTCGCCCATGGGTCCGAAGACCATGCCGCCGAGCGGGCGGACGAGGAAGGACACCGCGAACGTCGCGAACGACGACAGGAGCTGGACGGTGCCGTTGCCGGAGGGGAAGAAGACGTGCCCGATGGTGACGGCGAGGTAGCTGTAGATGCCGAAGTCGAACCATTCCATGGCGTTGCCGAGCGACGCCGCCTTGACCGCACGCTTGACCGATGCCTCGTCCGTGACGGTGATGTCGGTCCGCCGCAACGGGGGGTTCCTGCGCCGCCGCACCGCTCTGAACAGGGTGCGGTGACGCCTGACCGCCGCCGGATCGACCGGGTCCGTCTCGGTGACTGCCATGAAGCGTCCTCTCTGCCTGCTCTGGGCGTGCCCGCGTCCGGTACCACGCGATGTCCACACAGTCGTTTACTCGTTCATGGCACACGCAAACGGATTCGCCGGCACGACGATCTTCGTCACCGGGCGAGCGGCCGGGGCCTCGCCGTGTCCTCGCCCGGCATCCGCTCGTTCACCGGCCATGTCACCAGCTGATCCGATCAACGGGCCGCACGCCACCGCCCGCCGCCCGGCGGTACCGCCGGGCCGGACCGGGCCCCGCCCCGGAAGCCCTCCTGCCTCCGCCACGCGGCCCCCCGGCGCGGGCAGGAGCCCGTCGGCCGCGCCCGACCGCGCCGCCTGCGCCAACCGCTGGTGCACCGTCATCTACTGACCTGCTCCGGAATGCCGGCGGGTCGGGGCCGCGACGGACTGCGCGGCCCGCGCCGGGCGGGGAGACTCGTCCCATGGAACACGACGCGCACGGGAAGCCCGGCTGGGTGGTCGCCGCCGACGGCGGACGACCGGAGGGCCGGAACTGCTCCCACCTGGAACAGCCGGCCCCCGGGACCGGGCTCCCCGGCGCCGCAGGCTGCGCGGAATGCGCCGCCCGCGGCACCACGTGGGTCCATCTGCGGGCCTGTCTGACCTGTGGTCATGTCGGCTGCTGCGACAGTTCGCGGGGGCAGCACGCCACCGCCCACCACGAGCGCACCGGGCACCCGGTCGCCCGCTCCGCGGAGCCCGGCGAGGACTGGGCGTGGTGCTACGCGGACGAGGTGTTCCTGCGGCCCGCGCCGTGAGCGCCCGCACGCTCCGGGCCGGCACCCTGCTCGGCGCCCGCGGGGCCGGCCGGCGGCGGGGCCCCTCGGGACGTGTCACCGGCCCGTGCCATGCTGGAGTTCCGGATCATGACGCGGGAGCGGGGAACAGCACAGCGTGAGGACAGTGACCAAGCCGAGCCGGGCGGGGATCTGGGACCGGTACGCGGCCTCCGACCCGGGGTTGCTCCGGTTGATGGCCGGGCTCCGGACCGTCGGTGCCATCGCGCTGACGCTGGCCGTGCTCAGTCCGCTCGGCGCCGACGTCACCCACATGGTGGCCGGGGCGATGGCCGCGATGGTCGGCACGTTCGCCATCAAGGAGAAGCAGCGCGGCGACCAGGCCCGCACCCTGCTGCTCGGGCTGCCGGTGGCCGTCGCCGCGATGACGCTGGGCGCCTGGCTGAACCGCCATGTCGTCGCGGGCGACCTCTTCTTCATCGCGCTGATCTTCACGGCGGTCTACAGCCGCCGGTTCGGGGACCGCGGATGGGCGCTCGGACTCATCGGCTTCCAGGTCTACTTCGTCTCCCTCTTCGTCGGCGCCACGTTCGCCGCGCTCCCCGGACTGTGCGGGACGCTCGCCGTCGCGTTCGCGTGCAGCGCCGCGGTCCGGTTCGGGCTCGTCGTGGAGACGCCCGAGCGCATCCTGCTGCGGCTGCGCGAGGCCTTCCGCGCGCGGCTGGCCCAGTTGGTGTCCTCCCAGATCGACCTCCTCGACGCGCCCCCGGACCGCGCCGAGAAGGCTCTGGAGGACGTGCGGCAGAACACCGCGCGCCTGCACGAGACCGCCATGATGATCCAGGGGCGCCTGGAGGAAGGCACCAGCGACAGCACGGTCGCCTCGCTGGTGCAGCGCAGGGTGGCCGACGCCGAGATCTCCGCGGAGCGGCTCGCCGTCCTCATCCTCACCGCGCGCAGCGCCGAGCGGGCGGACACCCTCACCCTGCACCTCCCGGACGCTCCGCTGCCCGCGCCGGGCGACCGGCTGCGCGCGCAGGACGACACGACCGCCGTCCTCCGGCGCGACCTCGAGGCGCTGCGGCTGCTCGTCGCCCGCCCGGTCGCCGGCGAGCGCGGGACCGGGGTCGCCCAGGTGCGCAACCGGCTGCTCGGGTACCGGGACGAGGAGAACCTGCCGCGCGCCTCGGCCGCCGTGCAGGACGTGTTCCGCGGTATCGGCGAGGCGGCGCGGTCCGTCCTCGGTCTGCGGCTGGCGCTCGACGGCCCTCAGGACGAGTCGGACGACTCGCCCGAGACGACGCGGTCCCGCGAGGAGCTGGACGCGGAGGACGTCGCCATCGCGGGCGCCGAGGAGGCCGAGCCGGACGCGTCGGCGCGCCGCGGGCTGCAGCGGCCGACGACGCGGGCGGCGGTCCAGGTCTCGGTCGGTTCCGCGCTGGCCATCGTCGGCGGGGAGTTCCTGTCCAGTCAGCGCTGGTACTGGGCGGTGCTGACCTGCTGGGTCGTGTTCCTCAACACGTCCTCGACCGGGGAGATCCTGGTCAAGGGATATCGCCGGCTGCTCGGCACCATGCTCGGCGTGGTGGCGGGGGCGGGGCTGGCGGGTGTGGTCGCCAACCAGACGTGGCTCGCGTTCGTCCTGGTGCTGGTGTTCATCTTCGCGATGTTCTTCACCGCCCCGCTGTCCTACGCCCTGATGTCGTTCTTCGTGACGGCGATGCTCGGACTGCTGTACACGCTGCTCAACACCTACAGCCCCTCGGTGCTGGTGCTGCGGATCGAGGAGACGGCGCTCGGCGCGGCCTGCGGGGTGGTCGCGGCGGCCCTGATCCTGCCGGTGCCCACGGACCGCCGTACCGACGAGCTGCTCGCCACCGTGCTGACCCGGCTGGGGGAGGTCAGCAGCGCCGCCGTCGACCAGCTGAGCGGCGGCGTGGCGCTCGACCTGCTGGACAAGGCGCGCGATCTCGACACGGCGCTGGAGGACCTGCGGTCCTCCACCCAGCCGCTGACGCATCCGATCACGCCGCTCCGGGCCCGCCGTCAGACGGCCCGCTACCTCGTGGCGCTGCTGGAGACCTGCGCCTACCACGCGCGGTCGCTGGCCGCCACGGCCGAACTCCTGCCCTACAGCCGGACGGTGGCCGCCGATCCGCGGCTCAAGCTCGCGGGCCGGCGCATCAGTCACAACATCGGGGTCCTCGTCGAGCGGGTCGAGGACGAGAGCGCCGACGGAGTGGCCGAGACGGGCGCGAGCCTCGCCTCGATGCTGGAACCGGACGCGCCGGACTCTCCCCGCCACGACCGTGTCACCGGGCGGGTGCTGCGTCATCTCCAGCGGCTGGACGAGGGGGTGATCGGCCTGGCGCGCCCGCTCGGCGTGCCGGTCTCCACGCCCGAGAAGACGCCGTCGCACCACGGGGCGCCGTGAACCCGTGCCGGTGGCGCCCCGGAGCCGGTCAGCCCACGTTCCAGAGGAAACGGTGGGTGTGGATGCCGAAGTACGGGAACGACTGCACCTGCCGGACCCCCTCGACGGGGCGGACCACGTCGTTGACGAAGTCCAGGAGCTCGCGCGGGCCCGGGCACACGACCTCGGCGAACACGTCGAAGCCGCCCGAGGTCAGGACCGCGTAGACCACCTCCGCGCGCTCGGCCAGCGTGTCGGCGACGGCGCGCGGATCGCCGTCGACGCCGATGCCCAGCAGGGCCATCGCCTGACCGCCCATGCCCATCGGGTCGGTCACACCGACGACCTGCACCGCCTGCGAGTCGAGCAGCCGCTGCAGCCGCTGGCGGGCGGCCGAGGCGGACAGGCCGACCTTCGGGCCGAGTTCGGCGTACGCGATGCGGCCGTCGATCTGCAACTCGCGCAGGATGGCCTTGTCGATCTCGTCCATGCCGTCCTCCCCTTCGTCCGGATCGCCGTGCGGCTCAGCCGACCAGTTCGGTCAGCGCGGCGGCGAACACCTCGGTGTGCCGGTCGACGTCCTGCTCGGTGGTGTCGGGGCACATGAGGGCCATGTTGTGGAAGGGGGTGAGGAGGACGCCCCGGTTGGCGAGGTACAGGTGGAGGAAGTCCTCCAGTTCCTCGTCCGCGGCGGCGGCCGACTCGCTTCCGGTGCGCGGCGCCGGATCGGCGAACCGGTATTCGGTACGGGCGCCGAGCCGGCTGACCGACCAGGGCAGGCTCCACCGGTCGATACCCGCCCGCACGCCGGCCTCGAACCGCTCGGAGAGCTTCGCCATGCGGTCGAACGCGGAGTCGGTCAGGACGTGTTCGAGGGTCGCGCGCATCGCCGCGACGGAGAGGGCGTTGCCCGCGAGGGTGCCGCCCACGCCTCCCATGTCGATCAGGTCGAGGTCGGGGCGGGCCAGCAGCCGCTCGGCGAGGCCGGCCGAGAGCCCGTAGGCGCCGGCCGGGATGCCGCCGCCGATCGCCTTGCCGATGGTCAGCATGTCCGGCTCCAGACCCCAGGCGGCGGTGCAGCCGCCCGGGCCGGCGGAGAAGGTGTGCGTCTCGTCGATGATCAGGAGCGTGCCGTGGCGGCGGGTCAGCTCGCGGACGCCGTCGAGGTAGCCCGGCTCGGGGAGCACGATGCCGATGTTGGTGAGCGCGGGTTCCATCAGGACCGCCGCGACGTCGCCGTGGGCCAGTTCGCGCTCCAGCTGCGGGAGGTCGTTGAACTCGGCGACACGGCTGGTCAGGGTGACGTCGCAGGGGGCGCCGACGTTTCCGGGGCGGGCGGTGCCCTGTCCGTCGGGGCCGACCACGATCAGTGACTCGTCGACGCTGCCGTGGTAGCTGTAGCTGTTGACCAGGATCTTGGGGCGTCCGGTGACGGCGCGCGCGAGCCGGATGGACCAGCGGTTGGCGTCCGTCGCGGTGAGCGAGAAGCTCCAGCGGGCGAGCCCGAACCGGCGGGTCAGCTCGGCGCCGACCCACGCGGCGTCCTCGGTGGGCATCATCGCCGTGGCCCCACCGCTCTCGGCGAACCGGCTCCGCACCGCCTCGGCCACCACCGCGGGCGAGTGACCGGCCATCGCGCCGGTGTCGCCGAGGCAGAAGTCGACATAGGTGTGTCCGTCGATGTCGGTGATCCGCGCTCCGCGAGCGGTGTCGAGGTAGCGCGGGAAAGCCCCCGCGGTCTTGTTCATCCAGGTCATCGGGACGCGGCCGAAGAGATGGTCGGCACGCTCGTAGGCCGCCCTGGACCGCGGATTGCGACGGGCCGCCTCGGCACTCTCACGGTCCAGGAGCCGGTGCAGGCGGGTGCGGTCCATCGAGGGATTCCCTCCGTCGGGCGAACGAATACGCCGATCCTACGAAGGGAAACGTCACTGAATCAAGGCCAGGCACGTGATTCGCTCGTGGAGACGATCGAATCACGCGTCGGTGATAAGGAAGGCACCCCGCCGCTCCTCTGACGAGACCGCCCCGCTCTGTCCCGTCCATGACGGACGGGACAGAGCGGGGCGGGACGGGCACGGGGCCGACGCCGTACGGACGGGCGGCGCCTTCGCTCGAACGGGCGGCCCCGACGGGGCGGCCCCTCAAGCAGGGTGCGGCGCGGCGGCCGGCGCCCACACACGGTCCGCGTAGGCCAGGAAGTTGGTGCCGAGGATCTTCTCGATGCGGCCCGAGCGGTAGCCCCGCCGTTCCAGCAGCCGGACCAGATCACGGAACTGGTCGACTCCGCGCAGGTCGAGCACGAACGGCAGGGTGTCGTGGCGTTCCCCGGCCGCACCCACCCCGGCCTCGCGCCGCAGGGCCACGTGTTCGGCGAGTCGCGCGCGATACGCGTCGAGGTCGTCGACGGACGTGATCGTGCCGTCGGTGCCGATGCCCACGTGGTCCTCGCCGCAGACGTTCACCGCGTGCGCGATGTGCTCGACGACGTCGGCCGCGCTCGCGTGGCCCGACGGATTGAGGAAGGGCATGAAGTAGATGCCGACGAAGCCGCCGCGCGAGGCCACCAGCCGCAGTTCCTCGTCGGTCTTGTTGCGGGGCAGGTCCGCGAGGGCGCGGCAGCCGGTGTGGTTGACCGACACCGGCCGCCGGGCCGTCCGGGCGGCGTCCAGGCAGGTGCGCTCACCGCTGTGCGAGAGGTCGATCATGAGGTGGTGCGCGTCGAGTGCCTCGACGACGCGGTGGCCGAAGTCGCTCAGGCCGCGGTTCTCCGGCGCCATCGAGCCGTCGCCGATGTGGTTGGCCTGGTTGTACGTGAGCTGGACGACCCGCACGCCGCGCTCCGCGAAGGTGGCGACGCGACCGGTGTCGGTCCCCACGGCGACGGCGTTCTGGAAGCCGTAGACGACGCCGATCCGCCCCTCCTGCCGGGCGCGGTGCACGTCGGCGACCGTACGGACCTTGACGAGGTCGGCCGCGTGGTCGTCGATGATGCCGTCCCAGACGTCGATCTCGCGCAGGGTGTGCTCGTAGGGAGGCAGGTCCCCCATCGTGTAGCCGAGCGTGACGTTGACGGCCGTGAGGCCGGAGGCGCGGGCGTCGGCGATGGCGCGGGCGTCGACGGTCACCTGCTCGCTGGAGGGGTTCAGCCCGGCGGCGGCCTCGGCGGAGCGAGGGGCGTTGGGGTTGTCGAGCTGCCCGAGCGCGTTGACGATCAGGGGGAGGTCGGTCATCGGGACTCCTCGGTGCGGTGCGGTCCGGGCGCGGCGTCGCCGGCCGGCGGGGCGGGGCGGGCCGCGGGGGGCGCGGCACCGTCGTGGTCGCGGCGCTCGAAGCGACGGCCCCGTTTGACCGTCAGGAGGATGCTGCGCAGGTTTCCCACGTCCCGCAGGGGGTCCTCCGCCAGCACGGCGAAGTTGGCGAGCTTGCCCGCCTCGACGCTGCCCATGGTGTCCTCGCACCCGGCGCTGCGGGCGCCGATCAGGGTGGCCGACCTGAGCACCTGGGCGGGGGACATCCCGCACCGGCGGACCAGGAAGGACAGTTCCTCGAAGAGGGCCGGGAAGGGCTCTTCGGGGCCGGTCTCGTAGTCCGTGCCGGTCGCGATCTCCACCCCTGCCCGGTGGGCCTGCGCGGTGAGCACGGCGGCCAGTTCCGCGTTGGCCGCCGCCCGCGCCGCGTCCTGCGGCCCCTCCCCCGCGAGGGCCTCGCTCGACCACATCGCGGCGGTGGCGTCGAGCACCGTGCCGTGCCGGCGCATCCGGGACAGGAGCCCCGCGACGGCCGGGTCCTCGCCGGCCGCGAACCGCTCGTGGTCGACGGGCGGCTTGTCCCGGTAGCTCGTCAGGGGCTCGTCGGCGCCCTCGAAGGCGAGCAGGGTGACGTGCGAGACGGTGTCCGCGCCGGCTTCGACGATCTGGGCCGGGGTGGCCGGGAAGACGGTCGCGTGGGCCCAGACCCGCATCCCCTGCCGGTGCGCCTCGGCGGTGATGGCGGCGACCGTGGCCGCGTCGAGGTCCGCGTAGACCTTGACCGCGCAGGCGTGCGTGCCGCGGGCGAGGGCGACGGCCAGGCGCAGATCGGTGTGCTCGGTGATCGCCTGCATCCACGGCACGGCGCCGGGCGTCTCCCCCTGCGACACCTGATGGGTCCGCGGGTCGTCGAAGAAGCCGGGGCCCGCCATCAGCGCGGCGTAGCGGATGTCCGGCCCGGGGATCTCGCCGACCAGCGCGGCCCGCGCGAGGTCCCCCACCTGGCGCAGGTCGTCGGCCATGTCGCGGATGGCGGTGACTCCGCTGTACACGAGGCGGCGCAGCACCGCTTCGGCCGCGGGCCGGTCAGGCGGCGTCGCGATGTGCTGGTGGGCGTCGACGAGTCCGGGGACGACGAAGCGGCCGGCGAGGTCGAACACCTCTGCGCCGGCGGGCAGGTCGCGGGCGATCACGGCGTCGTCGCCGACCGCGAGGACGGTCTGCCCGTCGACGACGATCGACGTGCCGGGCCGCGCGGGACGTCCCGTCCCGTCGAAGAGCGTCGCGCCGCGGTACACCGCCACGGCTCCCGCCACCGCCGGCGCGTACGGCACCGGGGCGCCCGAGACCTCGTTCGTCATCTCCACCTCGTCCTGACTCCGGTGCCCGGACCGCCCCGGCCGCGCTTCCCGCCGCCCGGCGCCGCCTCGCGGCACTTGTTACGGTGTGCGTAACACGTTTATCGTCCTACGCAACAGGCGTCACCGTACGCCCGCGTCGGACGACACCACAAGGAGGGGCCGCCAGTGCCCGCAGCAGCAGAGCCCGCCGGGGTGCGGACCGCGGTGGACAAGGCCCTGGACCTGGTCGAGGCCGTGGCACGCGCCGATCGGCCCCCGCGGCTCACCGACCTGGCCGAGGAGGTGGGACTGCACCGGGCGACGGCCTACCGTGTCCTGGCCGACCTCGTCCGGCGCGGCTGGGTGCTGCGCTCGGACGACCGGTACCTGCCCGGTCCGGCCGTGCTGCGCCTGTCGTCGTCGGCCGCCAGGAACTCCCTGGGCGCGCTGGCCCGGCCCGTGCTCGACGCGCTGTCGGAACGGACCGGCATGATGGTCAACCTCCAGGTGCCGGAGGCCGATCGTTCCCGGGTGATCGAGGCCGTGCGGCCCGACCGTCTCGCGATGATCAGCCGGCTGCTGGGCGAGGCGCTGCCGGTGCACCGATTCGCCGGCCCCCTCGCGCTGGTGGCGGCCCTCGCCCCCGCCGAGCGGACGCCCTATCTGCGGGCCGCGGAGGCGGACGGCCATCCGCTGGACGGCCCGGACGGCCTGCTGGCCGACGTCGAGCGCGCCGAGCGCACCGGATTCGCCGTGGAGTACGGACGCAACGAGCAGCCCGTCGCCTCGCTCGCGCGCGCGGTCCTCACCGCTCCGGGCACACCGGTGTGCGCCGTGACCGTGGTCGGCCTCGGCGCCGAGTTCGACGAGCGCCGGCTGGACGCGCTCCGGACCTCCCTACGCAGGGCCACGGACGAACTGGCCTGCATGCTCTCCGGTGGCGGTGAGGGTTCCGGCCCCGCCGCCGCGGATCCGCCCTCCGGCCGACCGCCGGGTCCGGCGTCCTCGCCGCCTCGGGCCGCCCGGTCGTCCGCGGCTCCCCGTCGCCCGGCCGCACCGCCCGCGGAGGGTCCGGCGTGAACGAGATCCGCTTCCTCGACGGCGCCCGGACACGGGCCGCGCTCGATCCGCGCCGGGTGCTGGAGGCGGTGGAGCGGGCCCTGATACGCGTCAGCCGGGACGAGGTGTCCGCGCCACCGCGGATCGCGGCCCGCACCCCGAACGGCCTGCTCGGGGCGATGCCCGGTCATGTCCCGGGCATCGGGCTCGCCGCGAAGCTCGTCTCCGTGTTCGCCGACCCCGAACGGCCCGGGCGCAGCAGTCACCGGGGGCTGGTCGTCCTCTTCGACCCGGAGGACGGAAGGCCGCTGGCCCTCATGGACGCGGAGCCGCTCACCGAGATCCGGACCGCCGCGAGCGCCACGCTCGGTGCGCGCGCCCTGGCCCGTGCGGGCGGCGGCCCGGTCGCCGTCGTCGGAACCGGCGCGCAGGCGCGGGCTCAGCTGGCCCTGCTCGCGGCCCTCGCCCCGGGGACACCCGTCCGGGTGGCCGGACGGGACGCCGGACGGGCCGCGAGCGCGGCGGCACTGCACCCGGCGGGCCGTCCCGCCCCCGGCATCGAGGAGGCCGTGCGCGGGGCCGGCACGGTGTTCTGCTGCACCGGGGCCGCCCGGCCGGTGATCGACCGCGCGTGGCTGGCCCCCGGTACCCACGTCAGCTCGGTGGGAGGTTCGGACGGGCCCGAGGTGGACGCCGCGACCGTGCGGGACGCGGCCCTCTTCGCGGAGTGGGCCGGAGCCGCCGCGACGGCGCCCCCGTCCGGCGCGCACGAGTTGCAGGACCTCCCGGCCGGGCGCTCGGTGACCCTCCTGGGCGCGGTCCTCGCGGGCGAGGTCCCGGGCCGCCGGCGCGAGGACGAGCTCACCCTGTTCAAGTCGACCGGTCACGCCGCCCTGGACGTGGCCGCCGCCCAGGCCGCCCACGCCGTCGCGGTCGCGCGGGACTGGGGCACACGCGTCGCCCTGTAGGCGGCCTTCCCCGAGGGCCGGGGTCGCCGGGCCGCCCGTCGTGAACCGCGCTCAGCCCGCGTGGCGGCTCCGGCCGTGCGGTCCACGGGGCCGGCGGTCCTCGCCGCCGGCAGCGGTCGGCGCGTCCGTCCCGGCCGGGTCGGACGGCCCGGGCGGCGGGCCCGGGCCCGCCGCCCGTCCGGACCGCTCCGCGCGCACCTCGCGCAGGATCGCCTCCCATACGCGCGGTGGCGGGTCCGCGAGGGTCTCGGGTTCGCGGAGGTATCCGTCGCGGGCCGCCGCACCGACGCGCTCGTAGGCCGCCAGCAGGTCCCGGCAGGAGGCGCACCGCCCCAGATGCTCCAGGGTCCCGGACGGCAGGGGTGCCCGTGATCCGTCGAGGGCGTGCCGGGCGAGATCGGCGGCCGGTGGATGTCCCGGCGCGCGGGCATCGTGCATGAGCCACCTCTTCGTCCACGGGAACCGCCGCACGGATGCGCACCCGGGCCGTCGGGGGCCGCGCCGACCGGAGGGACCGGTGCGCGCCATCCGTCCTTCGCCCGTGCTTCGCACGTCGTCGTCCCGGCGGATGCACCCACCCGCCGCGGGCCCGAGTCGCGGGAGCCCGGACGGCGGCGGCCGATCCATGGCCGAGGGGCGGGTGGAGGGCACCGGCCGCCCCCGGCCGCGGATCACCTCACGCGCACAGTCCGTCCTCGCGGGTGCCCTGGAGGCAGCGGCTCAGCCCGTGCAGTCCCCGGCGGGCGTGGCTCTTGACCGTCCCCAGGGGCAGACCGGTCACCTGGGCGATCTGGGTCTGGGTGAGGTCGTCGTAGAAGGCGAGGCTGAGCACCCTGCGCTGGGCGGGCGGCAGCTTCGCGAGTTCCTGGCCCACCAGCACGCGGTCCAGCACCGCGTCCGGGTCCCCGGAGCGGTCCTGGGTGCGCCGGGCCAGGGCGGCACCGGCCGCCGCCACCAGGTCGGCCCGGCGGGTGCGCGCCGACAGCGCGTCGGCGATCTTGCGCCGGGTGATCCCGACGAACCAGGCGGCCAGGGCGCCGCGCTCCGGCGCGTAGCCGCTGCGTCCCCGCCAGGCGGCCAGGAAGACGACCTGGGTGACGTCCTCAGCCTCGACCGCGTCCCCCAGGGAGCGGCGGGCCAGGGTGTACACCAGGCGGCCCCAGCGATGGTAGGCGTCGGCGAGCGCCTGCTCGTCGCCCCGGACGAACGCCGCCGCGAGTTCCTCGTCGTCGAGCGGCTCCGATACCGGAGCCGTCCACGAAGCGCCGTGCAGGGGCTGCTCGGTGGTCTGCTGTGCGGTCATGGGACTGCTCCTCGGACCTGCGATGGCGTCCCGCCCCGGGCGTCTCGGCCGTTCGTCGGCCGCACCGCCCCGGAGCGCCGGGCGTGCCGGTCACGCGGAGGCACTCCGGTGATCCAGCTCTGCCACCTTCCGCAATATCGATGCACCGGAGCAACTTGCATCGACTCTGCATCGCATTGCGCGGTCCGCCCTCACGCCTCCGGAAGGGCCACCGGGGGCCCGAACCGCACCGGCACACCGGGCGCGTACAGCACGCTGAACGGCTCCTCCCGCGGCTCGGCGAGGCCGGCCGCCGCGATCAGCGAGTCGTCCCAGTCCAGCAGCGTGCAGCGGCGGAACGTCCACGCCGGATGGGTGTTCGGCAGGTAGAACGAACGCCCCAGCGCTCGTCCGTGCAGTCCCCAGCGGTAGGTCAGGAACTCCTCGACCGGGTCCGGCGCCACCGGCTCGGAGCCCACGTCGACCCAGACCCTGGCCTGCGCGCCCGGCATCCCGCGCCGGCGGCTGCGGTACATCAGCCGGGTGTCGAACCACTGGCTGCGGATGCGCGCCCACCGGTAGGGCAGGCGGAAGGACGCGTCGGCGGCCAGAACCGGGAGCAGCCGGTCGCACTCCAGCGAGCGGAACACCACGCCACGCCGCCCCTGGGCGTCCCGGCTGTACAGCCGGACGTTGACCTCGTTGAACGAACCGAGGTACGGGACTGCGGGGGACGCGCCGAGCGTCAGGTCGCGCATGCGGAAGAACACCAGACCGACGTAGGTGCGGCCGTTGAGCAGATCGGGGACGGTGCCGGGCGGGAGCAGCCCGGCCACCTGGAAGGGGTCCGCCGGCCAGTGCAGGAACACGAGGTCCCGCCAGTTCTGGCCGAACAGCGTGCGCCGAACCCGCCTCGGGGCGAGCGGGGTGACCGGCTCCACGGGCCGCGCCGCGCGGTGGTACGGCCGGGACACACCCTGCCCGGACACGGTCATGCCGCGCCTCCCGTCCGGCCCGGCGCCGCGCCGGACGCCGCTCCGGCGCCCACCGCCGGCCCGGCGCGGCGCGGGACGACGGACGCCGCCGCTCCCGGTCCGCGCGACCGGGACATCCGCCGGGCGCGGGCCGGGTGCTCGCCGCTCCCGCGCCCCCTCGGGCCGCTCCGGGTCACCATGTCGCACCTCGCACGCCCGATACCTCCGCATCGTCCGCGTTCCTCAGCCTCTTCGGACCGCGATCGGCGCTCGGATGCGTCCGCCCGGATGTCGGGGCGGAAAGCCGCTGACCGGCCCGCTCCGCGGCGGCGCGCCGCCGCGGAGCCCGCGCTCTGCCGCCGATCCGCCCGCGCGGGCACCCGGACCGGGCCGGAGCGGCGGCGTGCGGGCTCCCCGAGCGCCCGGGGCGGAGGCGCGCTCATCTCCTGGGGCCGTCCGCGAGGCGCCGCAACCGCAGCACGCGGCGCTCGGCGGCCGTCATGCCGCCCCACACCCCGTCGTACTCCGCGTTGACCACGGCCCAGCTCGCGCACGCGTTCAGCACCGGGCAGCGGTGGCAGACCGCGCGCGCCTGGTCGATCTGCCGTCGGGACAGGCCGTCGTCACCGAGCGGGAAGAAGAGTTCCGGATCCTCCGTGCGACAGGCCGCCGCATCACGCCAGTCCATGGCTCGTCGGGCCCTCCGTCGGTCGCCGCGCCTTCGCGGGCAAGGTCGTCTCCGCGGTGCGCTCGGCACCGCCCGACCCGGCAGAGGTAGGCATCAATCTAGGCTTTCCCGGCGCATTCGGCCATGCTGGAGCCACCTCGGCCGGTGCGCCGGGCGGGCCGGAATCCGCTTGTGCGGGCTGCATCCGGCCGGTCCCGGGCCGGCGAATGCAGCGGGGGCCGCCGCGCTCCCGCCCGGAGGACGACACGTTGGGAGGCCGCCCGACCCATGAGACTCACCGGACCGGACACCGCCGGAGTACGCGAGCGGCTGGGCAGCGCGCTGTTCGCCCGGGTCGCCGGCCCCGAGGGACCGAGGAACCGCGCCCTCATCCACGACACGCCCGGACCCCGCTGGTTCGGACCGGACCGGCCCATCCGCACCGTGCACGGGGACGCGTCCATGTTCATCGGCGGCCTCTCCGCCCTGCTCCTGCAGTCCCTGCATCCGCTCGCCATGGCCGCCGTGTCCGCGCACTCGGGCTTCCGCGGGGACCCCTGGGGGCGGCTTCAGCGCACGAGCACCTTCCTGGCCGTGACGACCTACGGAACCGCCGAGAGCGCACGGGAGGCGTGCGAGCGGGTCCGCGCCGTCCACGAGCGGGTCCGCGGGGTCACCCCGCGGGGTGTGCCGTACCACGCGGCGGACCCGCACCTGCTGGCCTGGGTGCACGTCGCCGAGGTCGACAGCTTCCTGCGTGCGCACCAGCGCTACGGCCGCAGTCCGCTGTCCGCCGCGGACTGCGACGGGTACGTCGCCGACACCGCCCGCGTGGCCACGGCGCTCGGCGTCGCGGACCCCCCGACCGACCGCGCCCAGCTCGCCGAACGGCTCGACTCCTACCGTGACGAGACGCGCGCCACCCCCGAGGCCCGCGAGGCGGCGCGCTTTCTTCTGCTGAACCCACCGGTGCCGCTGGCGGCCCGCCTCCCGTACGGCGTGCTCGCGGCGAACGCGGTGTCCCTGCTGCCGTCCTGGGCCGCTACCCAACTGCGCCTGATCCGGCTGCCATTGGTCGACACGATGTGCGTCCGACCGCTCGGCGGCGCCGTTACCTCCGTCGTCCGCTGGGCGATGGCTCCGCCGCGGCCGGCCGGCCCCGCCGCCCCCGCGTCCGCGGTGTGACCGACCGCCCGGCGCGCGCCGCGGACCGCCGGCCCCTTCCCGACCGACCGGGGAGACGGAGTCGGCGAAGTGCGTGCCGCACGGGCCCTCCTGCCGGGAGACTGTCCACGTGTTGAGAAACCTGCCCGCCCTGCCACCCGACTTCGTCGGGCGCGGGGACGAACTCGCCCATCTGGCCAAGGCGTTGCACGAACATCGGATCGTGACACTGACCGGGGCCGGTGGTGTCGGCAAGAGCCGGCTGGCCCTCCAGGCCGCGGACCGCGTCCTCGGCGCGGACGGGGGCGGGGTGGCCTGGGCGGACCTCTGGCCGCTCCAGGACGACCGGCTGCTCGTCGCCACGGTGGCGGACGCGGTGGACTTCTCCGACCACACCACGCAGACGGCGCTGGACTCGCTGGCCGGCTGGCTGTCCGGCAAGGACGTCCTGCTCGTCCTGGACTCCTGCGAGCACCTGATCGGGCCCTGCCGCCGCATGGTCGCGCAACTGCTCTCCTCCTGCCCCGGGTTGACGGTGCTCGCCACAAGCAGGGAACCGCTCGGCATACCCGGCGAGCACCTCGTCGCGCTCGATCCGCTGCCGCCCGCGACGGACGCCGTGGAACTGTTCTGCCGGCGCGCGGCGGCGGCCGGCACCCCGGTGAGCGCACCGGCCGACATGGTGGCCGTGGCCCGGCTCTGCCGACGGCTCGAAGGCATGCCGCTGGCGGTGGAACTGATCACGGGTCAGCTGGCGCAGCGTACGGTCGAGGAGGTCGACCTGGAGATGGGGCTGCGCCTGGACATCGCGGCCGGCGCCGCCCCCGCGGGGCCTCCGCGGCACCGCGCCGTCCGCACCACGATCGGCTGGAGCCACGAACTGTGCACCCCCGCCGAGCGGTTGCTGTGGGCCAGGATGTCGGTGTTCCGGGACGGTGTGGACACGGCGACGGCGCGTACCGTCTGCGCGGGCGGCCCGCTGTCGGCCGAGGCCGTCGAGCACGCCCTCGACGGCCTGGTCAGGAAGTCCGTCCTGACCCGTGAGGGCGGCTCCCACCGGATGCTCGACACGGTCCGGGAGTACGGCGCCATGTGGCTGGAGCAGCTCGGCGAGAGCACCGCGGTCGCACGACGCCACGCCGACCACTTCCTGACCCTGGCCCGCCGCTCCCGGGACGGCTGGCTCGGTGAACGGCAGGCCCACTTCTACGGCCTGCTCGGCTCGGCCCACACCGATCTGTGCGCGGCGCTCGACCACCTCCTCGACGACCGCCCCGACACGGCGCTCGACCTGGTCGGCCTGCTCGGCTTCCCGTGGAGCTGCTGCGGCCATCTGCGGGAGGCGTCCACCTACCTGGAGGACGCGCTGGCCCTGTCGGACGCCTCCGGCCCCGAACGCACGCTGGCGCTGTGGGCGCTGGGCGTGACCCGCGTGCTGCGCGGCGAGTACGCCTCGGCCCTCCAGCTCGCCGAGGTCTGCCGGCGTCGCGCCGACCTCCAGGAGGACGCCGAGGGCGCCCTGCACGCCACGTACCTGCTGGGGCTCGCCCATCTCCTCCAGGGCCGCCCCATGGTGGCCAGGCATCACGTGGACGGCGCGCTGCTCGGTGCGGGCGGGACGGCGTTCGGTTCGGCCGGGCGTCTGATGTGCCACCTGGTGCGGGTCTTCGCCCTCACGGCGGAGGGCATGCTCGGCGAGGCACGGCGCACGGCCACGGAACTGAAGCAGGGCTGCGTGGAGCGCGGCGAGTGGTGGACGCGCTCCTACGCCGACTACCAGTTGGCGCTGATCTCCCTGTTCGAGGACCGGGCGGGCGACGCCACCGCGCACGCCCTGTCGATGCTGGACGGCAAGCGGCGCATCGGCGACAGCTTCGGGCTGGCCCTCGGACTCGACCTCCTGGCCGCGGCGCTGGCCGCACAGGGCGCGGGGGAACGCGCCGTCGCCGCGTTCGGCGCCGGTGAGACGTACTGGAGCGCGGTCGGCCACCCGCAGCGCGGCACACCCGAGCTGGGACCGGTACGCGAGCGCTGTGAGAGCACGGCCCGCTCCCTGCTCGGCGACGACGGCTACGAGGAGGCCCTCCTCCGGTCGACGCTCTCGGACCCCGAGACGGTGCTGCTGGGGCTCCTGGGACGTTCGGGCCCCGTGTCCTGACCGGGCAGGGGGCCGCACCGTCCCGGCCGGCCGTCGGTCCGCCCGTCCGCGGATGCGGCGAAGCCGGTTCGGGCGGACCGTGGAGACATGACACATCCACTCGTACCACCCGGAGAGACCCCGCCCGTCGAAGGCTCCATCGCCGAGGCGCACCAGGAACGGGCCGACGGCGGGATCTGGGAACACCCCTACCTGTGGCTCGGGCTGATCGTCGTCGGCTCGCTGCTCTTCGCCGGGTTCTTCGTGGCCCGGATCGGCGGACTCTGACCCGGCACGGCATGTCTCCTCCCCGGCGGGCCCCGGTGCTCTCCGGGGCGGAGGCGTGAGCTGCGCCCGGGAACGTCGGGTCAGCGCGCGGCACCGCGGACGACGGCTGCCCCGACCGCCGTGCCGGGACGTCACCCGCGTCCGTCGGCGCCCACTGCATCCGACCGGCTCGCCCGGACCGAAAGAGGGGTGAGCTCGGTGCGTCCGCCGGGCCGCACCGGCTTCGGAAGCGAGGCGAGCCCCTGCCATGACCTGCTCCCGTCGTGCGCCGGAGCCCGGCGCCCCACCGCCTGCCGCCGTCGCCGCCACCACGTCCGCCTCCGGCTCCGCGCACGGGACCCGGACCACCGGTGCGAGAGGGGGCGGCGCATGGGACTGACCGCCCGCGGGAACGCGGAGACCGGACCGGCCGAGGCCCGCGACAACGCCGACGCGGGAGTGACCACCGGCTCGCTGGCCAGGAAGCTCGGCGTGTCGCCCACGACACTGCGGTCCTGGGACCGCCGGTACGGCCTCGGACCCGCGGTGCGCCCGGACGGGCGGCACCGCCGGTGGTCGCCCGGCGACGTCGCCATGGTCCAGGAGATGTGCCGGCTCACGGCCGTCGGCATGCCCCCGGCCGAGGCGGCGCGGGCCGCGAAGGAGGCGGCACGCGGCGGCGGACCGGCCGGCGCGGTCCTCGTGACCCGGCATCCCGCGGACGCGCGCCCGGCCGAGACTCCGGCGGCCGCTCCCCCGCCGCCGGCGGCCACCGCCTCGCGGTCGGCCACCGGCCTCCCGCTCGGTGACGTGCGCCAGGAGTGCCGCGGTCTCGCCCGGGCGGCGGTCCGCCTGGACGCCTTCGCCGTCCAGCGGCAGCTGGCGGCGGCGGTGGACCAGCACGGCCTGGCCACGGCGTGGGAGGAGGTCATGGTGCCCACGCTGCGCGCGGTGGGGCGCAAGTGGGAGTCCTCCGGGGACCGGTACGTCGAGGTCGAGCACCTGCTGTCCTGGCACGTCTCCGCGACCCTGCGCCACGTGTACGTGGCGGCCGCCGGCCGGGGCCGCGACGACGCGGCCCCGCCCGTCCTGCTCGCCTGCCTTCCCGGTGAGCCGCACACCCTCCCGCTGGAGGCGCTGAGCGCGGCACTCGCGGAGCGCGGGGTGCCCGTGCTCATGCTCGGCGGGGCCGTCCCTCCGGAGGCGCTGATGACGGCGTTCCACCGGGTCGGCCCCGCGGCGGTGGTCCTGTGGTCGCAGTCCACGCACACCGCGAACCTGCCGCTGGCCCGGCACATCGCCGCGGCGCGCTGGGGCATGAGGGGCGCCCGGACGCAGAGTCAGGTCCTGCTGAGCGGGCCCGGCTGGGGCAGGCAGACGGGACCGGGCCTGCTCCGCCCGCGCCATCTGGGCGACGCACTGCGCCTGATCACCGCTCGGGAGGGCTGACCCGGGGGCGGCCCGTGCGGGCCGCCCCCGTCCCCCGCTGCCCGGCGCGTGGCGGGCCGTGGCCCTACGAGCGCAGGAAATCCGCCAGACCCTCCAGCAGCCGGGCCACCTCGTCCTTGTCGGTGTAGGGCGACAGCCCGACGCGCAGCCCGCCGGTGTCCCCGAGGCCCAGGTGCCGGGACGCCTCCACGGCGTAGAACGATCCCGCGGGCGCGTGCACCGAGCGGGCCGCCAGGAACCGGGAGGCCTCGGCCGCGTCCCTGCCGTCGAACCCGAGGAGCAGGGTGGGCGTCCGCACGGCGGCCCTCGCGTACACGGTCACACCGGGCAGCGCCGCCAGCCCCGCCTCCAACTCCCCGCGCAGCCCCTCCTCGTGCCGCCCGATCGCCGCGAACGCGGACCGCAGCCGGTCCCGGCGCCCGCCGCTCGCGTCCGGTGCGAGCCCGGCGAGCAGGTCGACGGCGGCGGTGGTGCCGGCAAGCATCTCGTAGGGCAGCGTGCCGAGTTCGAAGCGTTCCGGCACGACGTCGGTGGACGGCAGCAGTTTGTCGGGCCGCAGCCCCTCCAGCAGCTCCGGTGCGGCGACGAGCACTCCGTGGTGCGGGCCGAGGAACTTGTACGGGGAGCACACGAAGAGATCGGCGCCGAGCCGGGCGAGGTCCACCGAGGCGTGGGCGGCGTAGTGCACGCCGTCCACGTGGAGCAGGGCGCGCGGGTGCCGGTGGACCAGCCGGGCGATCCCGGCGATGTCGGGCATCGTGCCGATCAGGTTCGAGGCGGCGGTCACGGCGACCAGCCGGGTGCGCTCCGACAGCAGGTCCCCCACGGCGGAGGGCGGCAGTTCACCGGTCGCCGGGTCGAAGTCGGCGCGGCGCACCCGCGCGCCGGCCCGCGCCGCCGCCTGCATCCACGGGCGGATGTTGGAGTCGTGGTCGAGGCTGCTGACCACCACCTCGTCGCCGGGCTCCCAGTCCTTCGCCAGGGTGTGTGCGACGTCGTAGGTGAGCTGGGTGGCGCTGCGGCCGAAGACGACCCCGGCGGCGTCGCCTCCCACGAGATCGGCCATCGCCTGCCGGAATTCCCGCACGTGCCTCTCCGCGTTCGCCTCTCCCGGTGTCAGGTGTCCGCGGATCGACAGCGGGGACGTGAGCGCGTCGGCGACCGCCCGGGCGACCCGGGCCGGGGTCTGGGTCCCGCCCGGACCGTCGAAGTGGGCAACGCCGGACCGCAGGGCGGGGATCTCGGCGCGCAACGCGCCGACGTCGTAGGTCACTCGGGCTCCTCACGGCTGGTGGGGCGCGCCCCGCGTCGGCCGGCCGGGCGGCGGAGCGCGCCGCGGTCGGCGCCCGGTGGGGGCACGCGCTGTCCGACGATCATCGCAGGGTGCGCGTCGCACGGGGAGGGCACGGGCCCCGGCGGCCTCACCAGCCGAGGGTTCCCGGGCCGCCCTTGAACGGTCCGCGGATCTCCGCGGTGATCCAGCCGCCGTAGAAGTCGCCCTCCTGCGCGGTGACGGGCTCGCCGTCCACCGTGATCCGGTCGACGCGCGTGGGGTAGAAGGCGAGGTGGCCCGCGAGCGCGGCGTAGCGCTGCGCCGGTTCGGGATAGCTCCACGCGGCGCCGTGCCGGACGTCGCCGCCGACGGCCAGGTCCCAGTAGACGGCGGGCCCCTTCCACTCGCACCAGCTGCTCCCGGCGGCCGGGCGGAGCAGGTCGGTGCGGACGTCGTCCGCCGGCAGGTAGAAGACCGGAGGGTGGCTGGTCTCCAGGACCCGCAGGGCGCGGGTGGTCTCGGCGATGCGCTCGCCGCCGCATTCGACGACGACCGGACGCCGGTCGGGCTCCATCGCCGGGGGACGGGGGTAGTCCCACACCGATTCGGGGTTGCGTTGCCCGTGGGGTTTCATGGCCTCTCCTGTCCGCGGCGTGCCGCCCTGCCCTGCGGGTGCCGGCGGGCGTCTCCACGAGGACTTCGCGGGGCGCCCCGGCCGCGGATGCAGCGTTCGGCGGCCGCCGGTGCCCGGCCGACCGCGGTGGGCGGCACCGGTTCGCGCGCTCGGTGCGCCTGGTACGGAAGACGGCTCGGGGCCGGCGTCCGGAGGAGTTCCGGTGCCGGCCCCGAGCCGTGGGTGGTGCCGCGTCGTGGGGGTGCGGACCCCTTAGGCGTGGCCGTGCGAGCGGCGGTTGCCCGTGAGCACGCGGTACAGGATCAGCAGGATCAGCGACCCCGCGATGGCGGCGATCCACGTCGACAGGTCGAAGAACCCGTCGATCGAGTCGACGTTGAAGATGACCTTGCCGAGCCAGCCGCCCAGCAGACCGCCGGCGATGCCGATCAGCATCGTGACGATGATGCCGCCCGGGTCCTTGCCCGGCAGGAGCAGCTTGGCGATGGCACCGGCCAGCAATCCGATCAGAATCCAAGCGATGATGCCCACGGTTCCTCCACTGTCCCTACAGGTGTGATGTCCATAGTCCGTGTGCGCCGAACGGGCCGCCACAAACCTTCGAATCTCACAGACCCGTCTGCTTCTCGGCTGTCGCCGCCTCGCTCAGCTCGGCGGTGAACTGGGCTCCGGCGAGCAGCGCGAGGTTGGACAGCCAGAGCCAGACGAGGAAGACGACGAGGCCGGCGAGCGACCCGTAGAGCCTGCTGTAGGTGCCGAACATCGAGGCGTACACGGCGAACCCGGCCGAGACGACCAGCCAGAGACCGGCCGCGAGAACACCGCCGGGCAGGCTGTGGCGGCGCCTGCGGGCCGCGACCGGGCCGGTGTGGAACACGATCACGACCAACAGGGCGACCAGGCACAGCAGCAGCGGCCAGCGGAGCACGCCCCACACCGCGGCGACCTGCCCGTCGAGGCCGAAGACCCGGCCGGTGGCCTCGGCCACGGGCCCGGTCAGCAGCAGCACGAGTGCGCTGACCACCAGCAGCCCCAGCAGAGCGATCGCGGTCAGCACCAGCCGGTGCGCCGTGCGCCAGGCCGAGCGGTGGTCCGCCACGTCGTGCATCCGGTGCAGGGCGCGGCGGAACACGGCCAGGTAGCTGGAGGCGGACCAGAGGGCGCTCGCGGCCCCCGCGACGAGCAGGGTCCAGGCCGCCGACCGCTGGCGCAGCATCTCCCCCAGCGCCTGGTGCAGTTCCGCACCCGACTGGCCGGGCGCGTAGGCCGTGACGTGGGCGATGAACTGCTCGGCGGTGTCCGGGCTGATCAGGCCGAAGGCGACCACCATGACGAGCATGGCGGGCAGGACCGCCAGGATCGCGTAGTACGTCAGCGCGGCGGCCCAGTCGGAGACGTCGTCGTTCCACATCGACACCGGGGTGCGCCGCAGCGCCGGCCACCACAGTGCGGGCAGCCGGCGTGCGGGGCGGCGCAGGACGGCGGGCCGCACCGTCTCGATGGCGCTGTTCGGACCGGACTCAGCGGACATGCGCGCTCCGGTGGGGGCGGCTGCTGATCCGTACCTGCGGAAGGACCGGGCACGGGGCGGCCGCGATCCGTGCTTCCTCCATGAGCGCGGCCAGGGTCACGAGGACTCCGTTCGGTGGGGTGTCCGGGGCGAGCCGGACGTGGGCGCGCACGTACAGCCGGCCGCGACGGGCGCGGACGGCGACGCGGCTGTGGGCGACGCCGGGAACGGACGAGGTGCGCCGGGTGAGCAGGTCGGCGAGGGCGCGGGTCCGCAGGACGGCGCCGCGGGGTGTCAGGGTCAGCCGGGAGCGCGTCGCGCCGCGCAGGCGGCTCAGGGCCACCAGCAGGCAGACCAGGGCGGCCGCCGTCGCGACGGCGACGGCGCCGGGAACCCACCAGGGCTGCGTGCGCAGGTCCGCCACGCGGCCGGCGGAGACCCACACGAGGTCGGGGCCGGCCTTCGGCCACCACGCCGGCATCCGGTGCGCCACCGACGGAGCCGAGGAGAGCGACCAGAGGCCGGCCGCGAGCAGGACGAGTCCCGCCCCGGCCAGGACGGCACGGTTGGCGGTGCCGGACGGCTGTTCCATCACGCCTCGCTTCCGGCGGATCGGGGGTGCCCGGCGGGTTCCGACGGGTCGGGTGATGCGGGCGGGTCCGCGGGCCCGGCTGCGGTGGGCCGCGTCTCCTCACAGGGGTCTTCCACGGATCGCGGCCGGGCAAGCGCGGTCCCCTCGCCTGCGGGGCGGGACGGCCCGGCGGGCCGCGCCGGCGGTTCACCCGTCCCGCTTCGGGCCGGCGGGAGGTGCGGCGGGCCGGTCACCGATTCCGGCGGCTGCCAGAGCGGCGCGGGCCGCAGGGTGATCGTCGGCCGTGGAGCCCGGCGCAGCGCGCAGTCGTCCAGGGCGCGGCGGACCGCGGCGGCGACGGCCTCGGCGGCTGTTTCCCGTGCGCCGAAGGCGAGTTCGGCGCGGACGCGGGCGCGCCGGCGGCCGACGCGGACCCGCACGCGTGCGCAGCCGGGCACGTCCGTGACGGCGTCGCGGATCACCGAGGCCACCGCCGTGCGGTCCACCGCGGCGTTCAGGCCGGGCGTGGCGGCGCCGAGCAGTCCGCGCCGGCCCGGGGTGAGCGCGAGGGCGCACAGCCAGAGGCCGACGACCGCGAGGACGGCGCCGAGGGCGGGCGGGAGGTCCGCGGGCCCCCGGCGCTCCAGCGCGTGGAGCAGTCCGGTCCGCCACGCGGCGGCCGGGTGGCCGGCGAGGTGGACGCGCAGCAGGTCGACGGTGACCGCGCCGCAGCCGAGGGCCGCGGCGAGGGCCGCCCCCACGACGGGGACGCGCCGCGCCGACCAGTGGCGCCGGGGTGTCCGGCCGGCCGACGGGGGTTTCACGAGGGTCGTCGCGGACGCCCGGGCCGGGCCGGTCAGGCCGGTGACGGTGACGCGGGCCGGTGCGACCTTGAGCCCGGTGAGCCGGCCGGTCTGCTCCGTGACGTGCCGCTCCACCCGGTCGGCGCTCGCGGCGAGCGGCGCCGGGTAGGGCAGGGCGACGCGCAGGGAGACCGCGGCGCGCCGCCCGCTGACGCGCGCCGAACCGCGGGCCGCGGGCCGCGCCCCGCCCTCCGGCAGGGCCTCGGTCACCGCGCGTTCGGCGATCCTGCGGACGGCCCGGTCCGAGACGGTGGTGGTGCCGCGCACCGCCCCGTCCGTCATCGGTTCCTCCGCTCGAACAGGTCCCGGAGGTCCTCGGCACGGCCGCCGCCCTCCAGGTAGCGGCCCGCGGCCCAGCCGACGGCGCCGAGGGCGGCCACCAGCAGGAACGCGCCGAATCCGCCGAAGTAGCCGGCGAACGCCAGGGCCATGCCCGCGAACATGCCGACGATTGCTCTGTTCATTCCTCACCTCTCACGGCCGGCGCCCGGCCGGCGTCCTCGGCCCGGGGTCCGGACGGGGCCGATCGGGGTCTCATTCCACGCGCGCGTCCCCGTACGCCTCCTCGCCGTCGTCCTCGGGCAGGTGGACGTCGTTGACCGCGACGTTCACCTCGACGACCTCCAGTCCGGTGATGCGCTCCACCGCCGAGACGACGTTCTCGCGCACGTCCCGCGCGACGTCGGTGATGGGCACGCCGTACTCGACGACCAGGTCGAGATCGATCGCGGTCTGCCGCTCGCCGACCTCGACCTTCACGCCGCGGCCGACGTTCGGCCGCCCGCCGGGCACCCGGTCGCGGACCGCGCCGATGGTCCGGGAGAGCCCGCCGCCCATGTCGTACACGCCGGGGATCTCGCGCGCCGCGATGCCGGCGATCTTCACGACGACGACGTCGGCGATGGACGTCTTGCCCCGGCTGTCGGCCGGCGCTCCCGCTCCGGACAGTCCGCCGCTGAGGGTCGTCGATCCGCCGGCGCTGCCGGCGGCCTTCCCGGCCGCGGCGGACTCGGGGCGGGACGGGGCGGCCTCGCGTCGGGTCTCCGGTGCCGTCTGCTGGGTTGTCATGACGATCTCCCACTTCGGTCGCTGTGAACTGCCTTCGTGGGAACAGACCCGGCCCGGGCCGTTCTGTTACGCCCCCGGACCGCGTTCTTTTTCCGGAGTGCGCCCTCCCGCGCCGGGGAGGAGGACCGGACGGGTGCATCCACGGTCGTCCCCGGTGCGTAACAGGGGAGCACGCTGACGTGTCCAACCCGCAGAGGCAAGCGAGAGGAGCCACCGAGTGCCGGGGGCCCAGAGACAGATCACCGAGCCGGCGGACGTCGGGACCGACGACGCGCTGCTGGCCGCACGGGCGGCCGAGGGCGACGAGGAGGCCTTCGAGACCCTCGTGCGACGGCATGCCCCGAGGCTGGTGGGGCTGGCGACGCGGTTGCTCGGCAGCCGCGCGGAGGGCGAGGACGCGGTGCAGGACGCCTTCGTGAGCGCGTGGCGCAAGCTCCCCGAGTTCCAGGGGAGATCGTCGTTCGGCACGTGGATGTACCGGATCGTGACCCACCGGTGCCTCAACGTGCTGCGGGCCCGGCGGCCCGAGAGCGCCCTGGAGGCGGTGGCGGAGGTCGCGGCCCCCGAGTACGTCGCCTCGCCCTCCCGGCTCGCGGAGTCCCGGGCGGCGCTCGACGCGTTGCAGACGGCGCTCGCGGACCTCTCGGCGGAACAGCGCACCTGCTGGGTGCTGCGCGAACTGGACGGCCGGTCCTACGAGTTCATCGCGGACACCGTCGGAATCAGCCAGCAGGCGGTCCGCGCCCGCGTCTTTCGCGCACGACACCGACTGACACAAGCGATGGGGGCTTGGCGATGACCCACCACCACGGCCCGCCGGAGGGGCGGCTCGATCCCGACGACGACGGCGAACTCCTGCCCTGTGGACGGGCGCTGTTCGAGGTCTGGGAGACGGCGGAGGATCCCTCGCGCACCGACGCCCACGCCGAGCACTGCCCGCACTGCGGGCGGGCCCTCGGCGAGTGGACCCGCCTGGAGTCCCTCGTCGGCGGCCTGCGCGCCGAGACGGAACCCGTCGCCTCGTACGACGCCACCGCGCTGACGCGGCGGGTGATGGACGTGGTGCGGGTCGAGCTGCGCCCGGGCAGGCCCCTCCCGCTGGGCGGCCCCGCCGAAGACCTGTGGATCATGGAAGCGGTCGCGGCGCGGACGCTGCGCACCGCGGCGGAGAGCGTCGCCGGAGTCCGCGCGGGGTCGTGCCGGATCGTCCCCCGGTCCCCCGCTGCCCCGTCCGGGGTGGACGTGCGGCTGGAGATCGCCGCCCCGGCCGGCGCCGCACTGGACCACCTCGCGGAGCGGGTGCGCGAGGCGGTCCTCGACGCGGCGCACACCCGCCTGGGCATGGACGCGGCGGCCGTGGACATCCGCATCACCGATCTGATCGGCTCCGTGGCCGACTTCGAGGAAGGCCGCGACCGATGACGCGCTACGCCGTGCACGACACGCTGACGGAGGCCCTGGCCCGGACGGTCCTGGAGGTGCCGGGCGTCGCGTTCCTCAAACCCGGTCTCACCGAACTGCTGCGCGCCCGGACCGGCTCGGGAGCGGCGCGGGCCGGAGCGCACACGGCCGGCATCCGGGTGACCCGGCGCGGCACGTCCGATCCGTGGGAGGTGGACGTGCGGATCGTGGCACGTGGGGAGCGCCGCACCGTCGATGTCGCCCGCGCCACGCGCCGTGCTCTGGAGGAGGCCCTGGAGGTCCTGCTCCCGGACGGGAAGGCGTCGGTACGGGTCACCGTCACGGGACTCGTTTAGCCACGGCGCGTCCCGTTGCGGCGGCAGAGCAGCGCGGACACGCGGACGAGGAGTGACCGGGACGGACGCGTGTCCCGGTCACTCCTCTGTTCCTGCCCGCCACAGGAATCCCCGGCGGCCCCGCGGCCGTCTCCCGCGGGGCCGGGGCGGTCGTGCGTCAGCTCTTCGGCATCAGAACGGTGTCGATGATGTACACGTTGGCGTTGGCGGTCTTCACATTGCCGCACACGACCTTGGCGGAGTCGTTCACCGTGTACGACTCACCCGAACCGCTGGTCGTGAGCTTGCTCTTCTCCAGCGTGTCGAACGAGCCCTTCTCCAGGTCCTTCGGGGCGAGCTTCTGGCCCACGACGTGGTAGGTCAGGATCTTCGTCAGCTGCGCCTTGTCGGCGAGGACCTTGTCCAGGGTGTCCTTCGGAATCTTCGCGAACGCGTCGTTCGTCGGCGCGAACACGGTGATGTTCTCGGCGTTGTTCAGCGTGTCGACCAGACCGGCCTTCTTCACGGCCGTCACCAGGGTGGACAGCGCCGGGTTGTTCGACGCCGCCGTCGCCACCGGGTCCTTGGCCATGCCGTCGAAGGAGCCCGCGCCGTCCTTCGGCACCGAGGAGCAGGCGGGGCCGAACGGCTCGTCCATGCTGCCGGCCATGCCCGAGGAACCAGCGGAGGCGTCGTCCGAAGCCGGCGCGGAGGCGGACGCCTTCGCCGAGCTCGACGCGTCGCTGTCCTTGCTGTCGCTGGAACAGGCCGTCAGGGCGATCGGCAGAACGGCGGCCGTGGCAAAGGCGACAGCGACGTGACGGATACGCATGCTCATGAGGTTCTCCTGTCGGAACGAAGCGGCATTCGCGGCGCAGCCCAGCAAATACCGTGGTTTTCGAGCGGGAATCGCGTGGAGAACGAATCGGCGGTCCTCGGGGAAGCACCGGCCCTACGCCCGGGGGCGGTTGTCGAACTCCTCGTTTCTCGGCTCACACGGGGAATCCGGCGCAGCGACGGCCCTGGATTGGTCGGAGTTTGGGCAATCACCGGTTCGGGGGAAATTCGCTGCCGGACCAATCCGGAACGGGAGCAGCTTCGGAGAACTGTCCCCGCTCGACGCAGGCGGGCCGCCGATACCGGTGACGGCCTCTCCGCGCGGCTCTGCCCGGCAGGGTTGCGGTGTCGTCGTGTGGCGTCCGGTTCGTGACGGCCGGTTGAACAGCGGGGCCGGGAACGGAAGAGGCACGGTTTCCCAGGTCATGGAGTTCTCGACGCCCCGCGACCCGAGTGGAAGACCGTGCCTGCCGACGCACCATCGCCGATCCCGGCCGCTCTTGGGCAGCTCCGCCGGCAACCCGAACCCGCGAGAGCGTGTCCTGCCCTCAGGACCACCTGGCCTGCTCCGCAGAGCCGGACGAACGCTCCGGGGCCGTCCGGGCACGGCCGGCGGACGCCGACGCGGAGGCGAGGACGAGGAAACTGCTGAACGCGTAGAACACAGCCGGGACGGCGCTGGAGACCCGGAGTTGGCACTTCAGCGCCTCGTGGTACTCGCGCTCGGTGAGCTCCACCCTGACACTGCGCTGCGGGTGCGCGCTCTTGTCCCAGTAGGTGTAGTAGTAGCCTGACGCGTCTGCATGTACGTCCTCGGCTGCGCCGGCACCGGTCGCAAAGCCAAGCGCGGCCAGGCAGACGATGAACCCGTAGGCGAGCTTGAGCGCGGGTGGCAGCAGCAGGACGTACCCGATGAACCGGGCGGCATTGTGCGGGCCCATCAGCTGGGCCCCGGCTCCGCCGGCGACGCTCAGGACGAGCGCGACGGCGAAGACCGGGATCACGGTGCCGCACAACCCCCATACGAGCCACTTCGGCAGGGTGTACTCGCCGGGCAGCCAGGTCGAGGCCATACACAACAGATCGACGCCGCAGAGCACCAACGTCAGCCCGAAGTGCACCCTGTAGCCGCCTCGCAGCTCCCCCATGACGGTTACCTCCCGCAAGCCCCGGATCGGTGCACCACAGCCTGCAGCACCTCCGCAATCGCCCCTGGGGCGCGGGACTCCGAGTTGGAAGCCGCGCCTGGCGTCCACGAGCCGGCAGACCGTCACACACCGGACGTCACTCGACTGCGCCGAAGCCCTGCCCCGCCCGGGCCCGGCCTTCGCGCCCCTCCCCCACGATCCGGAGGCCGGGGCCGCGGACATGCCGAAGCCGCGGCACGCGGGCCGCGGCTTCGGGGCGGGGCGTCGGCTCGACGGTCAGCGCAGGGGGACGATCACCCGGATCGTCTTCCCGCCGTCCGGGCACGGCTCGATGGCGATGTCCCGCGACAGGCGGATGATCAGCGGCCATCCGTAGCCGTTCGCCTGGCGGTGCTGCGGGATCTCCCCGCTGCCGTAGGCGTGGATCGGCACGACGTCGCTGCGGTCGCGCACCTCCAGGCACACCCCGCCCTCGGTCGGCACGGCGGTGAACCCGGCCAGCCCGTCGCCGTGCCGGATGGCGTTGGTGACCAGTTCCGAGACGACGAGCAGCAGGTCGATGACGGCTTCCTGGCGCACGTCGCCGTCCGGGAAGCCGGGATGCTCGCGCACGACCTCCTGAACGTGGCGGCGCGCGCCGGCGGCGCTGGTGACGGCCGTCCCGGCGTTGGGCGGACGCGCGGGCGGGGAGGCCAGGGAGGCGAACGGCGGGGCTTCGTTCTGGTCCGTCATGCCGGTGTCCCTGAGGTCGGGTTCGCCCGAACCGACCGTTCCCACGCTCCGGTCGGCCGCGGGAGGGCGGTTGGCCGGGTTCATCGCTCGGTCGCCGTGACCGGGAGTTCCAGGGCTTCCTGGATGGTGCCGACGAGGACGAAGAAGCCCTCGGTTCCTGTCACGTCGAACAGCCTCCGAACGATGTCGCTGAACGGTCCGCAGACCACCATGGGTGTGCCGCCGGCCCGGTGTGCGCGCTGCGCCTCGAGGAGGACGTGCAGGATCGACGAGTCCGCGAAGGCCGTCTCCGACAGATCGACCACCGTACGGGACGAGCCGACACGCTCGGCGAGGTCGAGCGCCTCGGCGAGGTGGGACGCGGTCTCGTGGTCGATGTCGCCGCCCACGCGCACGACGAAGGCGTCCTGGACCGCCCGATGCGTCACGGTGGCCTCCAACCCCATCTGAACACTCTCTCTCGTCTGCTCGCGCTCGCCTCATGGTCGCGCGAGGACATCCGACCGGCGGACGTGATGGTCCGCGGGCACTCCCTGTCGCTTCGGCCCGGAGGCCGCATCCGGATGCAGGCGGTCCGCCGGCCGGCCCCGGCGCCTTCCGGACGGCACCCTCAGACGCGCTGCCTCGGGGGCAGGCTCCGGTAGTAGCTCCCGACACTGGAGAGGTACGCCGGGTCGGCGGTCTCCCGGTCGGTCTTGAACGAGGGCGCCGACTTGATCTCCTCGCGGGTGCACGCCACGGTGATCTTCCGTGCCGCGGTGTCGATGCCGTCGACGAGACCGACGGGGACCAGGACGCTCTTGCCGAACACCCAGAGCCCGGTGTCGACGACGAGGTGCCGCATGCCCGCCTCGTCCGCCTGCCGGTCCACGTGCCCCACGGTCCCGTCGGTGGCCTCGACGCCGTAGCCGGCCAGTTCGTGCACCTCGGGGTGGTCGAACTCCGGTGCGTACGCCCAGATTCCGTCGACTGTCATGCCGTCCTCCTTCAGCTCGCCGGTCCGCCGCGCCGTCGACGCGCTCGGGGCGCCCGCACGGCGGGGAGCGGGCCGGAAGACGGGAATCCGTCCTCGGGCCGCTCTCAGGGCTGCAAATACCCTGCTATCCGGTCCGCATTCGGTGGAATCACGTCGCGCGTCCGGGGTCCTGGTGACGAACCGCCGTTCGCCCCGGAGCCGCTGATGGACCGTCAGCCCGTGCCGGGGCGCTGCTCGCTCTTGCTCACGTCACAGGGTGCCGTGAGGTGGTCGAGCGTGCCGGTGATCTCCAGCAGCCGCTCCAGGTGGGGCGGTCGCTCGTCCAGGTGCAGGCGCACTCCCGCCGCGTCCGTCCGCCGCCGGATCATCAGCAGGACGGACAGTCCCATCGAGTCGATGCCGTGCAGCCCCGCGAAGTCGAGGTGCAGGTCGAGCAGCCGCCCCTCGGCGGCGGGCCGGACGGCGATGTTCTGGTCGACGGTCCTCATCAGCTCGTCGCATGTCTCGTAGTCGAGATCGCCGCCGACGCGGACCACCAGCCCGGTGGTCTCGGCCTCGACGGTGAGCGTGAAGGAGGGTGGGTGCGAAGTCGTCATGCGGGCTTTCCGGGGCCGGGGATCGTGAATGCTGGCGTACTCCGGGTGCGGAGCGCCTCCCGCGCGTGCGCCAGCGTGCGGCACGCGCGCGGGAAATCCTTGAGCTGGACGGCCAGCAGGTCGAGAGCGGGGTCGAGGCTCCGGGCGGGGACCCGGCGGGCGGTGAGGATGCCCGCCGTCCACAGGATGAACCCGGCGAACAGCTCCTCGTCGTCGACGTACAGCGACGTCCCGAGGAACTCCACGATGTGCGCGAGGTCCTCCGCGGTGCGGCGGCGCTGCTCCTCGGCGTACCGGCGCATCGGGGGGAAGCGGTTCTCCAGCTCCGTCAAGGTTTCCTTGACCAGCTGGTGCGTCGTCCGGGCGACGATCGTGTACTCCTGGTCGACCAGGTGGGGCAGGTCGTCCACCGTCTGGTGCGCGGCCATCGGGTCGGGCCGGTCCAGGCCCTTGGCCAGGGCCGCCGCGGCCTGTCTGGCGTCGCCGGCCCAGGCGTCGGCGCCGAGGGCGCGGGCGTGGCGGCCGTCCGGCCCGAAGGCGGCGCCGCCCGCGATCACCGGCACGCCGGCGGCCTGGCAGGCGGTGATGGCGGTGTGGGCGGCGGGCAGGTGGGTGGGGATCGAGGAGGACAGGGCCACCGCGTCCGGTCCGGTGCGGTGCAGGTGCCCGATCAGGTGCGGGGTGGGCACGTGGGCGCCCAGGAAGTCCACCTGCCAGCCGCGCAGCCGCAGCGTCTCCGCGAGCAGCCGGGCGGGCAGAGCGTGCCATTCCCCGTCCACGCAGGCGACCGTGACCCGGGAGCCGCGGGGGACGGTGTCCGGACCGGGACGGGTGTGGTGGGCGAGCACGGCGATCGCCCGCTCGTGGATCGCGGTCGCGGTGTGCTCCTGGGCGACGGTCAGCCGGTTCGCGGCCCATTCGAGGCCGACCCGCGCCTGTACCGGTGCGATCAGGTCGAGCAGGACGGACTCGGGGTCGCCGGACGCCGTCATCGTGTCGAGGACGACGGTGGTCGCGAGGGGCTCGTCGCCGGTGTGGACGGCCTGCCACAGGCGCTCGCGCGCCTCGGGGAGCGCCAGGTGCGCGGCGGACCGGGTGGAGGAAGCGGTCATGCGGTGTACCTGCCCCGCGTGTGGCCGTTCACCGCACTCAGGTGCGCGTGGTGGGGAGCGGTGATCGCGACCGTCGCCATGTCGTCGTGGATTCCGCGGCCGACCCACTGGGCGGCGAGCATCTGGACGTGTTCGACCACCGCCTCGGCGGGCATGCCGGCGCACTGGGTGAGCGCGGTCTCCAACCGGCGGATCCCGAAGAGTTCGTCGCCCAGCGGGCCGCCCCTCGCCTCCGTGATGCCGTCCGTGAAGAACAGGCAGGTCTCCCCCGGTGCCAGCGCGACGTGGGCGGTCGTGGAGTGGATCTCCCAGAACGCCCCGACGAGTGTGCCCCGGGTCCTGGCGTGCTCGACCGTACCGTCGGCGCGCACGATGAGCGGCGCCGGGTGGCCCGCGCTGGTGACGCGCACACGGACCATCCCCCCGCGCCGGACGACGGAGGCCATGGCGAGCGTGGCGAAGCGGGTGTGGTGGGAGTTCATCAGCGCGCCGTTGAGCAGGCCGAGAAGGCGCTGGTGGTCGCCGGCCAGCGGCAGGAGCGCCTGCACCGTGTTGCGGATCTTGCCCGTCAGTACGGCGGCTTCGAGGCCCTTGCCGCAGACGTCCCCGAGGACCACCAGGGACTCCTGCCCCTCGTCGGTGCCGGGGTGGACGTCGTAGAAGTCGCCGCCGACCCGTTCGGTCTGCCCGGCGGGCCGGTACTTCCCGGCGAACTCGATGCCGTGCACGTTGTGCAGCTGCGGCGGCAGGAGTTCGCGCATCAGGGTCGTGGTGATGGCGGCCTGCTCGGCGTACATGCGGGCGGCCGACATGGCCGCTCCCGCGCGGGCCGCGAAGAGGCGCGCGAAGATCTCCTCGCTCTCGGTGAACGCGGCGTGGTGGCTGGAGCGGAGCAGGATCAGGGCGCCGGCCGGCACGCCGTGACCGGGCAGCGGGGTGACGACGGCGGAGCCGACGGGGTCGGTGAAGTCGTCGGGGACGATCCAGTCGGGCACGCTCGCCGGATCGATCCAGCGGGCGGGCACGGGCGGGAACCCGCGCAGGGCGTCGCCGAGTCCGGGCAGCAGGCCGACGTCCTCCAGGACCGTGCGGTGCACCAGGCCGCCGTCCGGGCCGCAGAAGGTGAGGGGCACCTTGCGGCCGCGCGGCGGGGCGACGATCACGGCCGCGTCGGCGAGGTGCTCCGCGGCCAGGCGGGCCGTGACCTCCATGCAGCGCTCGACGTTCAGGGACGACAGCAGTGCGCTGGAGGCGCCGGCCAGGAACGCGGTGCGTTCGCGCTCGCTCTTGAGGGCGTCCTCGACGAGCCGCCGGTCGGTGTCGTCGACCAGCCACCACATGACGTCGCCGTCGTCGGTGCAGGTCGGGTGCGCCTCGAACGTGCGGTCACCGACCCGGCCGGCGGCCGACGGAGCGGGGCCCGAGCGCCGGGGGCCGGGGACGGGCGTGCGCAGCCGGCCGTGCGCCCCGGCCAGCCACTCGGGAACCACGTCCCGCAGGGCGGCGCCGGTGACGGCGCCGGGGAACAGCGCGGCGGCCGCGCTGTTGAGGTCGATGACTGTGCCGGATGGGTCCGCGACCACGACGGGGTAGGGGGCGGAGCCCCACGTGGCGCCGAGGCCGACGCCGCGCGGGCTGGCAGGAGGCTGCTGGGAAGTGTCCACGAGCAAGGGCGCGCGAGTGCGGGCCCACCACCTTTCCGGACGACAGATTGTTTCCGTGCGGCAACCATCTCGCGGTCGACGGCCGCTCTGCAAGTCGATGGGCGGATGTCACACGCACGGGGGACGGCGGGCCGGGGCCCTGTCGCGCTCGGCGGCGACGCGGCCCCGCCCCGGCGGTCACCGACGGCGGCCGCGCGTGTTCCAGCCGCTGCCCACCCCGGCCACGTGCAGCGCCAGCAGGGCGAGCCCGATGAGCATGACGTTCGTCGAGCTGAACACGTCGTTGGTGGATATGTCCGCCGCGTTGATGAGGAACGAAATGAAGAACAGTACAGCGGCGACGATGCCGAGCATGGGGTCTCCTCGTGTCGAAGTGGTGGAGACCGGATGCCCGGCGGAGGCGACTCGACACTCTGTCGACCGCCGGTTCCCTGCATCCGCCCGGCGGGCCCGCCGGGAAGAGGGGAGGACCTGTCAGCACGCCGGCGCCGCCGGCCCTCCGGACACCGCGCAAGGAGTACCGATGATCGAGGTGGAACGCACGCTCACGCTGGACCACCCGCTGCCCGACGTGGTGGTGTACCTGGCGGACTTCGCGCACACCGAGGAGTGGGACCCGGGAACGGTGAGCTGCCGCCCCACCCGCGCCGGCGCTCCGGTCGCCAAGGGCTCCGAGTGGGACAACGTGTCGGAGTTCCGCGGCCGGCGCACGGAGCTGCGCTACCGGCTCGTCCGCCGCGAGGAGCGCCGGCTGACCTTCGTGGGGCGCAACCGCACCGCCACCTCGACGGACGACATGAGCTTCGAGGCGGCCGACGACGGAGGCACCCGGATGACCTACCGGGCCCGGATCGAGTTCCACGGCCTGGCCAGGCTGGCGACGCCCTTCCTCCGCAAGGAGTTCGAACGGCTCGGGGACGCGGTGGTCCGGCAGCTGCCGGGGGCGGTCGACCGCCATTTCGAGGCCGGCGCCCGGCCCGCGGGGTGATCCGACGCCCCCGCTCCAGGCGACCCCGCCCGCTGCGCCATCCTCGCTGCAACCACCGGGGCGGTTTTGGCGGAATAGTGGGACGAACCACACATGACGGGCGCCGCCTGCGTGCCCGTTCCCGGTAGGCGAAGGGGAAAGCCATGAAGCTCCAGGACGAACTGCCGGTCGACCACCAGCTCGGTGCGGTGTACCGCTGGGGCGCGGCCTTCTGCGGCGTGGTGCTGCTGATCTTCGGCAGTCTCGGCTTCGCCGACGAACTCAGCCCGTTCGCCACGAACGGCAACACCATCGCGGGCATGTCGAGCAACGGCGCACTCAGCCTGATCTCCGTCGTGGTCGGCGTGGCCCTGATCGCCGGCGGGTTCATCGGGGGGAACGTGGCCTCCACCCTGAACATGGTGGTCGGCACCCTGTTCCTGCTCAGCGGCTTCGTGCACATCTTCATCCTCGACCGGTCGGCCAACATCCTCGACTTCGGCATGAGCAACGTCATCTTCAGCTTCGTGATGGGCCTGGTGATCCTCACGTTCGGCATGTACGGGCGGGTGTCGAGCAAGCTGCCGCACGACAACCCGTACTGGCAGCGCCGGCACCCCCGCGAGGCCGCCCAGGAGAACCTGGCCCGGCGCCGCCGGCAGCCCGCGGGCGCCGGCGCCCTTCCCTCCGGCGGGGCGCCGAGCGCCCTGGAGAGGACACCGGGAGCGTCGGACCGCGGAAGGGGCTGACACGCCACCGGGGCGGCGCCGCGTCACCGCACCATCGGCACAGGGGCGTGGCCCCCGCGGTCCGCGGGGGCCACGCCCCTGTATGCCGATAGCCCTAGGAGGCTCCGGCGGACGCCCGGGAGCCGCGCGGCGGCACCGGGCCGTCGTCCGCCGGTTCGGTCGCCCGCCACACGCTCTCGTCGCCCTCGGCCAGGCCCAGTCCGGCCAGCCCCCTGAGATGGCCCAGCACGGTGGAGCGCTGGAAGCCGACGGTCGCGCTCAGCTCCGCCACCTCGGCTCCCCGGGGACCCGCCTCCGCGAGCCGCTCCCAGGTGCGCACCGCGTGCCGGCTGAGTCCGCTCTCGCTCACCCTTCTCGACACCTCGCCGGCACTCGGTCCCGTGGTGTCCTGCCCCGGGATCGCGGCGGTCGTCCGGGCCGCCCCGGCCGCGGCGGCGGCCGTCCTCTCCGGTACCGCGCGCGGTGATCTCCTCGGTCCGACCGGACGCGGCGTCATGTTCACCTTGCGGTGCCTGCGGCCCTTGCGGTGTCGGCTCATCGATTCCTCATCTCCGCCTCGACGATGCTCACGAGAGGAGAACGAGCCGGACCCGGCAAGGTAGTTCAGCCGTTCGACGGAACCGCGGCCGAGGGCCCTTGCCGGGTCTGAGGCGGCGGTCACGGGGTAGCCGGGACGTACACAGCCCGATCCCCGCGCCGGAAGGACGGTCATGGCAGGAATGGTGCAGCGCCTCAAGGAGTTCGCCCGCAGTCCCCAGGGGCGGCGCACGGCGGAGGAGATCCGGCGTGCCGCGGCAGACCCGCGGAAGCGGGCGCAGGCCCAGCGGCTGCTCGGCAGAATGCGCGGACGCCACTGACGACGGCACGTCTCGGACCCCGGTCTTCACGACGATCGGGGTCCGAGGTGCGTCGAATCGAACATTCGGGGTAGCCAGCCCTCCTATACCCATGTTGTTCTTCCGTAGGAGGTAAGCGTGTCCGCAGAGCTGGAACCGCTGTCCATCGATGTCACCCTGCCCCGCGAGGACGTGGCGCTGCTGACCGTCGAGGGGTCGCTGGACATCGACACGGCCACCGAGCTGCAGCACCACCTGGCGAACCAGTTCCACCACGGACGGCGCCGCTTCCTGCTGGACCTCTCGGGCGTTCCGTTCATGGACTCCTCCGGCATGAACGTGCTGCTGCGCAGCTACCAGGAGGCGCGCAAGGTGTCGGGCAGTGTCCACGTCATCGCACCGACCCCCGCCGTGCGGCGGATCCTCGACCTGACGGGGGTCAGCCTCACGGTGTCGGTCTCGGACACCCTCGACGAGGCGCTCGCGCTGGTGGACTCGTGGCAGGAGGAGGAAGAGCGGTCGGGTACTCCGGCCTCCTGACAGCGGCCGAGACCTTTTGCGTCGACATACGGGGCCCGGGGACGGGCCCGCTGAAGGTGGGGGGGGGGGGGGGGGCGGGGCGGGGGCCCGCCCCCCCCCCCCCGCCCGGGGGGGGGGGCCCCCCCCCCCCCCCCCCGCCGGGGCGGCCCGCGCGCCC
>NZ_JBICWL010000001.1:0-239942 GCF_043199735.1 Streptomyces sp. NPDC048566 | reverse complement strand
GCGCCGCGCGAGCAGCGGACAAGGCGGCGGAGCTAAGCCGGGCAGCCACGCACAACGCGCAGGCAGACCCGTCCGGGTCTGCCCCACCGCACCTTCAGCGTCGGGTGCCGAGCACGACCTGCCCTGTCCCCTCGGTTCGCGCTCCGGGCCCCGGCTACGGGCGGACGACCGGTCCGGCCCCGCCCGCGCCCTGGCCGGTCAGCGCCGCCGCACCGGTGCGTGCCCGCGCCATCGGCGCGGGCACCGTCGCCCTGCCGTCCGTCGCCCGGACGACTTGGTCGTTCGCCACCGGCCGCGCGCTCCTCCCCGCCTCGCGGCGACCGCCGGCGGCGGCGAGCATGGCGTCCGCCGCGGCGACCGCCTCGTGGACGCCGGTCTTCCCCGTCATCACGCAGAGGGTGTAGGTCACGTCCTCCAGCCGGCGCGCCGTCTCCAGGGTCTCCTTCTCGGCGTAGGCGATCTGCAGAGCCGCGTAACGCGTCAGAAGTCTCCGGACGACCTTCGGATCGGGCACGAGCACGGCGAGGGCTCCTCTCTCGATTTTCCGACCCTGTGCCCGGTGCGTGGCGATTCATGCGCAACAGCGGTGCCACACAACCTCTTTGGCTCAACCCTTTCCTCCGGTGGAAGGACACCGCACACGATCCGTGTACGGCACAGGTGTGACCGGAGGGAACCCGGGCACATGGCGGCGAGGGCGCTTCCCGGCGTCGCCGTGACCGCCGAAACCGCTGATGGCGGCTCCGGAGCGGCGGCGCGGACCACCCCGGGAATCCCCGACGAACGCGAACACCCGCGAGATCCCGTGCGGAAGGAAACACGACATGGCGACGTCCACGACACCGAAGTACACCGTCCCGGGCATCAGCACGCACGACGGCGGACGGATCATCGACCTGCTCGGCCGGCGCCTGCACGCCCTCAACGACCTGTCGCTGACGTTGAAGCACATTCACTGGAATGTGGTCGGCCCCCATTTCATCGCCGTCCACGAGATGCTCGATCCCCAGGTGGACCAGGTCCGCGAGATGGCCGACGACACCGCCGAGCGCATGTCGGCGCTGGGCGGCGTGCCGCAGGGGACCCCGGGGGCGCTCGTCGCCGAGCGCACCTGGGACGACTACAGCGTCGGCCGCGCCGACGCCATCGCCCATCTCGGCGCGCTCGACCTCGTGTACACGGGTGTCGTCGAGGATCACCGCGCGGCACTCGCCGAGGTCGGGAAGATCGACCCGGTGACGGAGGACCTCCTCGTCGGGCAGCTGCGCTCGCTCGAACAGTTCCAGTGGTTCGTGCGCGCCCATCTGGAGAGCTCCGGCGGCTCCCTGTCGCAGGCGCGGGCCCGCACCGAGCGGGAGGCCGCACGATCGGCCGAGCGCGGCGCGGAAGGCTGACGCGCCCGCCCGCGCCGCCTGCCCGTACGGCCGGGCGGCGCGGGCGATGGCGCCGGGCACGGCGTCCGGGGGCAGGTGTCGCGGGCCCGGACCGGGGAGACCGGTCCGGGCCCGCTTCTTCTTCCGCCGGCCCCTCTCGGGGACGGCCGGAGCGACCGGACCGCCCGTCCCGGCCACGGCCTGCGGGACGCCCGGAGGGGGTGCCCCGAAAAAGTTCCGGATTCTCGGGAATGAGCGGTGCGATGCGGGGCAGACGGGCTTTCGCATCAATTCCTGCGGACGATATGGGGTGGACGGCATGACAGCCGTGACGGCAGCCGAGGCAACGCACACGGCGCAGTTGGCGGCGACCGCGGAGGACACCCTGCCGCAGATCACCGAGCCGCTGAAGGTCAGCCCCAAGGACGCCCGCGCGCTGTCACGCCAGTTCTTCGACCGGCTCACCGTCCTCGAAGAGGGCACGCCCGAGTACCAGTACGCGCGCAACACCCTCATCGAGATGAACCTCTCCCTGGTCCGGTACGCGGCCGCGCGCTTCCGCAGCCGCAGCCAGGGCGAGATGGAGGACATCGTCCAGGTCGGCACCATCGGCCTGATCAAGGCGATCGACCGGTTCGAACTCACCCGCGAGGTCGAGTTCACCTCCTTCGCCGTCCCCTACATCGTCGGCGAGATCAAGCGCTTCTTCCGCGACACCAGCTGGGCCGTGCACGTCCCGCGCCGCCTCCAGGAAGCCCGCGTCGAACTGGCCAAGGCGACGGAGGAACTGCGCACGCGCCTGGGCCGTACGCCCACCACGCGCGAGCTGTCCGAGCTGATGAGCCTGAGCGAGGAAGAGGTCATCGAGGCCCGCAAGGCGTCCAACGGCTACAACTCCTCGTCCCTGGACGCCGCGCTCACCGCCGACGGCGGCGCCGACGGCGAGGCCGTCCTCGCGGACTTCCTCGGCGAGGACGACCCGTCGCTGGAGCTGGTCGAGGACTTCAGCTCGCTGGCCCCGCTCATCGCCGAGCTGGACGAGCGGCAGCGCCGGATCATCCACATGCGGTTCGTCGAGGAGCGCACCCAGGCCCAGATCGGTGAGGAGCTGGGCATCTCCCAGATGCACGTCTCCCGGCTGATCACCCGCATCATCAAGCAGCTGCGCACGGGCCTGCTGGACCCCGCGGTCGCCTGACCCGCCCCGCCCGGCGCCCACCACACGACCATCCCCTCGCCTCTGGGCCGGACTCGGATCCGGCCCAGGGACGAGGGTGCCTCTTCGTCCCCGCAGGGATCGGGACGAGACGGGCCGGGAAAAGAGGCGGCCCCGCCGGCAGCCGGGGGGGGTGACTGCCTGCGGGACCGCGGGGCTCGAAGACCGCCAGGGGGGGGTTGGCGTCCTCAAGCTCCTTCAGCATGCTGCTCCCCCGGCCTCCAGGGGGCATGCACACGGGAATTCGGCCCGCTTTCCCTCGGATGGAGCAGCATGCCGCGGCGGGGACCGGTTACCAGGGGGTTCTCCGTCCGTCCTTCACCAGGGGCTTGTCTTGATCACAACCGTGCGCCGAACGCTCGTCATGCAGGTCGTCACCGAGAACGCGGGGCGCTTCCCCGTGATGGCGCATCTCGGGTACCGCGCCGACGACCCGTTCGCCGTCACCCTGACCTTCCGGCACGAGGGCGTCGTCCTGGCCCGGTGGCGGCTGGACCGCGAGATGCTGGCCGACGGCATCGTCCGTCCGGTGGGCGAGGGCGACGTGCGGATCGGGCCGCGGAGCACCGGCCGCTGGCGCGAGGTGGGGCTGGAGTTCTTCGGCCGTCCCGAGGCGGACGGCGCGCGGGGCCACGCCCTGGTGCTGGGCTGGGCCCCCGCGATCGAGGCGTTCCTCGATGAGACGCACCGCGCGGTGCCGCTCGGCGAGGAGGAGGTCTCGCTGGACGGGTTCCTCGCCGAGGTCATCGCCGGCGGCTGACGGCGCCCGCGCACCGTCCCGGCGCGGCCCTCGGTCCACCCGCAGGACGTGTGTCGGTCCGGGCGAGAACGGGAAACGCTCACGGGGCCTAATGGGCCGGTTCGGCAAGGCGCGGGATCACGCGGGTCAGCCGCAGCACCCCCCACAGGACCAGGCCGGCCCCGGCCAGCTCGGGGAGCAGCCACCAGCCGGAGCGGATGCTCTCGTCGAAGAGGAACACGCCGAGGAACAGGCTCACGGTCGCGTCGCCGATGGTGAGGGCCGGCTGCGAGGCGACCAGGGGGCCTGCCTGGAGGGCGTTCTCCAGAAGCAGCACGGCGGCGATGCCGGTGACGACGAATCCGTACGTCTGCCAGACGGTGAGGAAGGGCGCGAAGCCGTCGCTCTCCAGGGTGCCGACGGCCGACTTCAGCAGCGCGGCGGTGAGGGCGTTGCTGATGGCCGACGCCGAGCCCAGCACCGCGGCCCGGAACAGCGGCGGGCGTCCGGGCCGCGCGACCGCCACCGCGACGGCGACCGCGCCGAGGCACAGCACGAGCATCGGGATCCAGCGCCGCATGGGGGCGGACACGCCCGATCCGGACGGGTCGGCGGCCACGAGGACCAGCCCCAGACCGGCCACCACACCGGCGACGGCGCCCCACCCGGAACGCGGCAGGCGGCGGTGGAACAGGGGCACGGAGATCATCAGGGCGAAGGGCAGCTCCAGGACGAACAACGGCTGCACCAGCGACAGCGGGCCGTTGGCCAGGGCGAGCGCCTGGAACAGGGCCGCGCCGGTCACACCGGCGATGCCGACCAGCCACGCGGGCTGCCGGGCGAGCGCGAGGATGAGCCGCAGACCACCTCCCCGCGTGAGGCGGGCGGCGGCCTTGCGCTGGAAGGCCGTACCCGTGGCGTTACTCGCGGCGCCCAGCAGGGCGAACAGGACGGCCAACGCTGTCACCCCTCCACCATGCCCCGCGCCGACGGGCCGGGGCATCCCGGACCGTCGGCCGGACGGGTGGCGGTCCGGGTCCTGCGGTCCTCTTGCGGAGCGGAGACGGCAGGGGGGTAGGGTCGGCTGGATGTGCTTGGGAAGCAGGCACGCACCGCTCGGTGATCGCGGTACCCGCTCCAGGCGCGGGCCGGAACCGGGCGGTGGCGGTCCGCCGTCGCTTCCCCGGGCGTCCGGGCCGCCGACCCCCGTCGTCGACCGTGAGGATGCCGTTGTCCATGAGCCAGGAGGCCGAGTTCCCGATCGCCGGCCCGGTCGGTCCGGAACCGGAGGCCACCGACGAACCGGCCGAGGAGATCGCCCGGCTGCGGGAGGACAACGCCGGTCTCCGGGAGCGGCTGCACGCACGGCCCGGCATCTCCCTCGCCCAGGGCGTCCTGATGGAGCGCTACCGGCTGCCGGCGCCCGACGCGGCGTTCGTCCTGCTGCGCGAGGCGTCCCAGCGGTTCAACATCAAGCTGCACACCCTCGCGGACGCGCTGGTCAGAACCTCGTACGACCCTGACGCCGCGGCCGTGTCCCCCGACCGGTCCCGGCCTCCGGCGCCCGCGCTGCCCGGTCTGCGGATCACGGCCGAGCACCCTCATCAGGGCGAGGTGCTGAGCGGGGTCCTGCACCGGGTGCTCGACATCACGCGGACCGGTATGGGCAATGTGCAGCTCGCCGAGGGCGGACGCCTGCGGATGGTGCGGCACACGGGCCTGACCCGCGAGTTCACCGGCTTCTTCGCCTTCGTCGACGGGCAGAGCACGTCGTGCGGCCAGGCCGCGGAGGAGCGCCGCCAGGTCACCGTCCGCGACGTGGCCACCGCGGAGGTCTTCGACGAGGAGTCGCGCGGGGTCATCCTGCGCGCCGGCAGCCGGGCCTGTCACAGCGTGCCGCTGGTCAACCGCGCCGGCGTGGCGGTCGGGATGGTCTCCTCCCACCACGAGCGGCCACTGCCCGGATTCACCCGGGCCCAGCTCCAGACCCTGGAGGCCACCGGTGTGGCGGTGGGGAACTGGCTCTCCTGGCACCGCCGGACCGTCGTGACGGACGCGCTGGCCCATCTGCACACCACGGCCACCGCTCGGCGCTGACGCGGTGGCCGTGACGGAGGTCGGACGCGGGTCGGGTCAGGGGCGGCCGGGGGCCGCGCCCGCCGCCGTCCCGTGCTGCCGTGCCGCGGCGCCCGACGCCTGCGCCGGAGCGGTGGTGACCATGAGGTGGACGAAGATCAGCCACACGCCGGCCGCGACGGCCGCGAGCCGGAACCGGTGCCTGCGGGCCGCCGACACCGGGTCCGGTCCGCCCGCGACCGGCAGTCCCGCCGGACGCGGGGCGGGCGCGCCCGGCAGGATCCGTACCCGTGCCGCCCCGGCCGGAGCCGGCGTGACCGGCACCGGGGTCAGGTCTCGCGCACGGTGCGGGCCGGCCGCCGTACCCGGGGCGGGGGCGGGCGCGCGCCCCGGGGAGGCGGCCGCGGTGCGGACCGGGTCCGGCCCCGGGGACGGCGCGACGATCGGCGCAGGTGCCCGCGGCGGCGCCGGGACCGGCACGGGGGCGGCCGGCCGCGGCGCTTCCGGAACGGTGGCGGCGGGGCGCTTGCGCGCCACTCCCCCGCCCGCGGCCCGCGGCCCGGCCGGAGACCGCCGCGCGCCGGGAGCCAGGCCCTGGGCCAGTCCGCTGAGGAACGCGGCGTAGGCGGCCCGGCGCTGCCCGGTCGGGGTGGTACGGCCCGCCTCCCAGGAGCGGACCGTCGCGGGGGTCACCCCGAAGGCTGCCGCGACCTGCTGTTCGGACAGGTGCCAGGAGAGGCGCAGCCCGGCCCGGACCTCGGGCGCGGGCAGGGGGGCCTTCCCGTCGCGGCGGCGCGGGTGGGAGGGCATGGGCGGCGGCTGCTGCGGAAGGAGGTCGGTCGTCATGACGGTAGGACAACCGCATGGCAGGTCATGTGACTGTCCGTCCGCGAATACACCCGTACGCAGTAGACGGCGGGAGCGCGGCCCCCGCCGTCCACCGGTCGCGGCGGGGTCAGTCGACGGTGACGACCACGGAGTGCCGGCCGCTGGCGCCGTCCGGGATGGTCCGGGTGCGCTCGGCCGTCTGGACCGTGCCGGTGCGGTCGGTGGCCCGGACCGTGAGGGTGTGGCCGCCTCGCGTGGCCTTCCACGGGTAGGACCACTGACGCCAGGTGTCGACGCTGTCCTCGGCGGCCAGGCGGGCCTCCTCCCAGGGGCCGTCGTCGACCCGCACCTCCACCTTGTCGATCCCGCGGTGCTGGGCCCAGGCCACCCCCGCGACCATGACGGTGCCGGCCTTGGGACGGGCGAACGGCTTCGGGGTGTCGATGCGGGACTCGGTCTTGATGGGGGCCTTGCGGGCCCACTTCCGCTTCACCCAGTACGGGTCGTACGCGTCGAAGGTGGTCAGTTCGATGTCCTTGATCCACTTGCACGCGGAGACGTAGCCGTAGAGGCCGGGGACGACCATGCGCACCGGGAAGCCGTGCTCGAAGGGCAGCGGCTCGCCGTTCATCCCGAGGGCGAGCATCGCGTCCCGGCCGTCCATCACGTCGTCCACCGGGCTGCCGATCGTCATGCCGTCGACCGAGCGGGCCACCAGCTGGTCGGCGGGCCCTCCCTTGGAGGGGGGACGTACCCCGCACTCTTCGAGGAGGTCCGCGAGGGGCACCCCGATCCAGCGCGCGTTCCCCACGTAGGGCCCGCCCACCTCGTTGGACACGCAGGTCAGTGTGATGTCCCGCTCGATGAGCCGACGCCGCAGCAGGTCGTCGAAGGTCAGCGTCACGGGCCGGGTCACGCCCTTGCCGTGAATCCTGAGCCGCCAGTCGGTGGCGTCCACCTTGGGGACCACCAGCGCCGTGTCGACGCGGTAGAAGTCGCCGTTCGGCGTCACGAAGGGGCTGACGCCGTCCACCCGGAGCTGCGCGCCCTTGGGAACCGGGTCGGCCTTGGAGGCGGCGGCGGGCAGCACGAGCCGCTCACGCGAGGCGACGGCGTCCTGGCCGCGGTTGCCGTTGAGCGAACGGCCCAGTGCCCCCGCCCCCGCGGATGCGGCCGCCGCGGCGGTGGCCGCGACGATGAATCCGCGCCGGTCCCAGCCGGACTCCCTCGACGGGACGGCCGGGGCGGCAGCTCCGTCGGTCGTCCCGGAGTGGTCGTCGTCCGGCTGGGAGACCGGCGCGGAGGGTGCGGGCCGGGTGGCGGTGAGCCGCCCGACCAGCACGTACAGGAGGAGCGCGCCGCAGAGCGCTCCGGCGGCCGACGGCAGGGCGTCGGTCCAGCCGGCGGAGTCCGGGCGGCTGAGGGCGGCGGCGCACCCGATGACGCCGAAGAGGAGCACGCCGGCCGCTCCGGCGCGGCGGTGCCGGACGGCGAACGCTCCGATCGCGGCGGCGAAGAGGGCGAGGACCGCCAGGATGCCGAGCTGGAGGACGAGCTTGTCGTTCGTACCGAAGTGCCGGATCGCCCAGTCCTTCACCGCCGGGGGCGTCCGGTCGATGGCGGCGCCGCCGACGGCGACGATCGGACTCGCCTGGGGCCGTACCAGCGCCGAGACCAGTTCGGCGGTCGCAAGGGCGGCGCATCCCGCGAGGAGTCCGCCGAGTGCGCCGAGGGGGTAGAGCAGCCGGCCGCTCGGCGCTTTCCGATCCTTCTGTCCTGTCGTCACGGTGGGAATCCGGTTCCCGGGGCCGGGCGGATTGGTCGGGAGGGACATTCACGGCCCGCCGCGGCTCCTGCGCCCGGCGGCACGGGAGCCGCGGCGCAGGTCAGTCGGCAAAGCCCAGCAGGGCCACGGGGTTCGACGTCGGGTGGGCCGATCCGCCGTCCGGCTCGACACTGACGCCGAGCCCGGAGGCCGCACCGACACCGCCGTCGAGCACCACGGCGACGGGGTCCGCGGAGGCGTGCACGACACCGGCGGGCCGCATCACCCCGGCGTCGTTGAACCAGAGTTCGAACACGCGGCCGCGCCCCGGGGAGGGCACGGCGTCGGCGGTGAACAGGGCGCGGTCCACCTGGTGCGAGACGGCGAGCCGCGCGGTCGCCCCTTCGGTGAGCGGGAGTTGCCGGGTCCGGGTGTCGGGCGCGGCCAGCACGGCGGCGACGAGGGCGAGGCGGTGTTCCGCGCGTGCCCGTTCGGCATCGGCCCGCCGGTACTGCCAGGTGGTCGTGGCGCCGAGCGCGACGGCCGCGGCCAGGCAGGCGGCGAGGGCCCAGTGCGCGGCGCGGTGACGGCCCGTGCGGTCCGGGCCGCCCGCCCGCAGCAGGCCCCGGCGGGGGATCTGAGGGGTTCCCTCGACGCGGGCCAGCACCTGGTCCCTGAAGTCCCGGCGGGGCCGGACGGTGGTGGCCGCGGCGAGCCGGGCGGCCGTCTCCCGGAATTCCTCCGCCTCGGTCGCGCAGACGGCGCAGGAGGCCAGATGCCGCTCCAGAGCGGGGTGTTCGCCGGGGTCCAGCGCGTCGAGGGCGTAGGCGCCCATCAGGAGGTGGGCGTGGTTCCCGTCGGCGCCGGCCCGGCGGCGGCCCGCGGCGTGCCACCGCCCGGCGAACGACAGACCCGTCCGGCGTGTCCCGGCCGGGAACGCACCTGCAAGAATCCCACGCGCCATTCGGAGTCCTTTCCGGCACCGTTCCCGTCCGTCCGTGATCCGCAGCCGGCGGGTTCGCGGATTGGTGTGCGATTCGTCACGGCTCCGGGTGAAGCACCGCAGACCGGACACCCGGCCGCCGGAGCCCTGTCACCCTTCCGTTCCCGCGGCGGCGCTCCTGGTGCGTCCGGAGCGGACCGGAATGCGCGCCGGGCCGGAATGGAGGAGCGTGGTGGCGTAAGGAGGAGTGCCATGGCCAGGACGTCCGCGCCCGGCGAGCGGGACGGCATGGACCGGAGTTGGCTGCGGGGCTCGCCCCCTCCGCTCTGGGTACGGCTGCTTCCTCCGGTGCTGCTGGTGGCGATCTGCGTGGCAGAGCTGGCGACGCGCGAGGCGCTGGACATCGGCTTCCTGCTGGGGGCCATTCCCTCGCTCGCCGTGCTGTCCTACGGCCCGGTGGCGACGGCGGCGTTCGGCCTGATCGTGGTCGTCCTGCTCAACGTTCCGGCCATCCAGCTCAACCATCCGGGCAACACCGACCTGCTGACCATCACCTTCATCGCGCTGCTCAGCGTGCTCGTCGCGCTGGTGCGCAGCCGCAGGGAGCAGCACCTGGTCACCGTGCGGTCGGTGGCGGAGGCCGCCCAGCTGGCCGTGCTGCCCCCGCTGCCCGGCCGGGTCGGCGCGGTGCGCTGCGTCGGTCTCTACCGGCCGGCGCAGCGCGAGACGCTGGTCGGCGGTGACTTCTTCGACGTACGCGACGGCCCGTTCGGGGTGCGGGCGGTGATGGGGGACGTCCAGGGGCACGGGCTGTCGGCGGTGGGGACGGTCGCCTCGCTGCTCGGGGCGTTCCGGGAGACCGTTCTCGACCAGCGCGATCTCGTCGACGCGGCGGCCCGGCTGGACCGCAGGCTGGTCGCGGACTCCGCGGCGGCGGGGAACACGGAGATGTTCGCGACCGCGCTGCTGCTGGAGTTCCTGCCCGGCGCGGACGGGGTGCGGCTGGTGTCCTGCGGGCATCCGCGTCCGTTCCTGCTGCGCGGCCCGAAGGTCCTGGAACTCGACAGCGATCCCGGTCCCCCGGTCGGCACCGGGTTCTTCGCCCTGGCTCCACCGGAGTGCCGCACGGTCGTGCTGGAGCCCGGCGACCGGCTGTTCGTGGCGTCGGACGGGGTGAACGAGAGCCGCGACGAGTCCGGCGCCTTCTACCCCCTGTCCGAGCGGCTGACGGAGTTCGCCGACGAACCCTCGCAGACCCTGCCGGACCGGGTGTGGGAGGACCTCACCGCCTTCTGCCCCCGGATTCGCGACGACGTCACGATGCTGGTGCTGGCGCCCGTGCCGAGCGGTGCGGGGTGACGGCGCGGACGGCCGGGCCGCCGGCGCCGCCCGTTCCCGGCTCCACCGTGGAGACCCTCGCGCGCGGCGGGGCGCCGACCGCGCCGCAGCCGCCCCCGGGAGCGGGGAAGGGTGGCCTGCCGGGCACCGGGCCTAAGCTCGGGGCATGGCCAAGTACTTCGACGTGCACCCCGAGAACCCACAGCGCCGCACCATCGGGCAGGTGGCCGAGATCGTCCGGAGCGGCGGGCTGATCGTCTACCCGACGGACTCCTGCTTCGCTCTCGGCTGCGCGCTCGGCAACAAGGAGGGCATCGACCGCATCCGGTCGATCCGGCAGCTCGACGAACGGCACCATTTCACGCTGATGTGCGAGGACTTCGCGCAGCTCGGCCTGTTCGTGCGGATCGACAACGCGGTGTTCCGCTCGGTCAAGGCGGCGACGCCGGGCAACTACACCTTCATCCTCCCGGCGACCAAGGAGGCCCCGCGCCGGATGCTGCACCCCCGCAAGAAGACGGTCGGCGCGCGCATCCCGGACCACGCGGTCGCCCAGGCGATCCTCGCCGAACTCGGCGAACCGCTGCTGTCGAGCACGCTCCTGCTGCCCGAGGAGGACAAGCCGCTCACGCAGGGATGGGAGATCAAGGACCGGCTCGACCACGTGGTGGACGCGGTGATCGACTCCGGGGACTGCGGGACGGAGCCGACGACGGTCGTCGACTTCTCCGCCGGCCGGCCCGAGATCGTGCGGCTCGGGGCGGGCGACCCCGCACGCTTCGAGTAGCCGGAGCACCGCGGCCGCGCCGCGGACTCCCGGGGAGTCCGCGGCGCGGCCGCCGCTGTCGCGATGGTGCGTGCGGTGCGGATCAGCTGGTCGTCAGGGCGGTGTCGTCGACGACGAAGCTGGTCTGGAGCGAGGAGTCCTCGGTGCCGGTGAACTTCAGGGTGACGGTGGAGCCGGCGAAGGAGGAGAGGTCGAACGTCTTCTGCGTGTAGCCGCCGGCCTTGTTCAGGTTCGAGTAGGTCGCCAGGGTGGTCGAGCCGGCCTTGACGGTGAGCTTGTCGTAGGCGGTGCTCGTGGTGGTCTCGGCGGTGTCGATGTGCAGGTAGAAGGTCAGCGTGGCGTGGCAACCGGCAGGCACGGTCACCGACTGGGACAGCGTGTCGGTGTGGGTGGAGCCGTAGCCGTCCAGCCAGGCCTTGTAGGAACCGGAGTGGGCCGCCTCACCGGAGTCGGTGGTGATGACCCCGCTCGACGCGGTCCAGGTGGTGTTGCCGGACTCGAAGCCGGCGTTGCCGAGCAGCTGGGCCCCGGTACAGGTGCCGCCGCCTGAGGGGCTGACCGTCCAGGTGAACGAGGCGGTGCCGGTCGCGCCGGTGCCGTCCGTGACGGTGACGGTCGTGCTGGACGTTCCCGCGGCCGTCGGGGTGCCGGTGATGGCGCCCGTCGAGCTGTTGATCGACAGCCCGGCCGGCAGCCCGGAGGCCGCGTAGCTCAGGGAGCCGCCGTTGGTGCTGCTCGCCGCGATCTGCAGGCTCACCGCGGTGCCGACGGTCGCGGCCTGGCTGCCCGGGTTGGTGACGGTCACTCCGTTCCCCGGAGGCGTGACGTGACTGCCCACGTTGATGCCCGCGAAGGCGTTGGCGACTCCGGCGTACTGCGTCGAGTTGGCGCCGTACAGCGCGGTCGCGGCGTTCAGCGCGGCGGTGCGGGCGCCGGCGTAGTTGGTGCTGGACGTCATGTACGTCGTCAGCGCCTTGTACCAGATCTGGAGCGCCGCGGCGCGGCCGATACCGGCGACGGCGACGCCGTCGGAGGTCGGGCTGTTGTAGCTGACGCCGTTGATGGTCTTGGCGCCGCTGCCCTCGGAGAGCAGGTAGAACATGTGGTTCGCGGGGCCCGAGGAGTAGTGGACGTCCAGGTTCCCGATACCGGAGTACCAGGAGTCCTTCGACCCGCCGTCCTTGCTGGGCTTGTCCATGTAGCGCAGCGGGGTGCCGTCGCCGTTGATGTTGATCTTCTCGCCGATGAGGTAGTCGCCGACGTCGGAGGAGTTGTTGGCGTAGAACTCGACGCCGGTTCCGAAGATGTCGGAGGTCGCCTCGTTCAGGCCGCCGGACTCGCCCGAGTAGTTGAGACCGGCGGTGTTGGAGGTGACGCCGTGGCTCATCTCGTGGCCGGCCACGTCCAGCGAGGTCAGGGCGTGGGTGTTGCCCGAGCCGTCGCCGTAGGTCATGCAGAAGCAGCCGTCGTCCCAGAACGCGTTCACGTATCCGGAGCTGTAGTGGACGCGGGAGTAGGCGGCGACGCCGTTGTTCTTGATGCCGCTGCGCCCGAAGGTGTTCTTGTAGAAGTCCCAGGTCTCCTGGGCGCCGTAGGCGGCGTCGGCGCCGGCGGTCTGGGTGTTGGAGCCCGACCCGGTGCCCCAGGTGTCGTCGGAGTCCGTCATCAGCGTGCCGGTCCCGGACGTGCCGCCGTTCAGGCTGTACGTCTTGTGGCCGCCGCGCGTGGTGTCGTACAGCTGGTACGTGGAGCCGGACAGCGTGGTGTTGAGGCTGACGGTGCCGCTGTACTGGGTGTTGCCGGTGCCGGTCTGGACGCCCTCGTAGCGGCTGAGCTCCTTGCCGGTGGTGGCGTCGGTGACGACGTGCAGCTTGCTCGGGGTGCCGTCGTCCTGGAGGCCGCTGACGACGGTCTCCCAGGCCAGGCGCGGGGTGCCGGTGCCGGCCCAGATCACCTTGCGGGCGCTGTCGGTGGCCGGCCGCTGCGCCTTGAGTTCCTTGGCCGCGCCGAGCGCCTTGGTTCCGGCGGCGGCCTTGGTGACCTTGGCGGTGGTGGTCGCGACCTTGATGGCGCGCTTGTTGTTGAAGGTCGTGCCGACGGTCCCGGAGGCCCGCGAGGCGGGCGGGGTGTGGACCACCACGTCGCCGCCGAGCACCGGAAGTCCGGCGTAGGTGCGCTCGTAGCGGGTGTGCAGGGTGCCGTCGTTGTCCTTGACGACGTCCTTGACGACCAGCTTCTCCTTCGGGCCGAGACCCAGGAGTCCGGCCGTGTCGGTCGTCCGCTGCGACGCCTTCTTCAGCAGGGCCACGTGCTGGGACGGGGTGAGCTTGGCCTCCAGTCCCCCGGAGCGCAGGGGGCTGGTGTGGGGGGCGGGCCGGGCGGCTGCCGGAACCGTCTGCATGCCGACGGCGAGCAGGGCGGCGGTGGCCACCAGGGCTCCGGCCGCGGTCGCCTGACGGGGGATACGTCTCACTCGGACTCCTACTGATTCGGCCGCGGTCGGCGGCCGGTGAGGGGACCGGACAGACGGGATGTGCTGTCCGGGAGGAGCTGCGCAAGCGCGTGCGGGAACGCGACCGTGGGCAGGTCGGGGAGTGACCTGCGCTTCGGGTGGGGGAAGAATGGCATTGTTGACTGATGCATGACATCGCTGCGGCGGCGATCGAGGGTTATCCCTACGCGACGCCGGGGGACCCCCCTCGCCACCCGCCCCTCGCCTCCCCCGGGACCGCCCGGCTCGCCCGATTCCCGCCGGGCCGCGGTGATCGTCCCGACGTTTAATGAGGGCGTCGGAGGGTCGTCTTCCCCGGGAGCAGCGCATGACGGCGGCACAGGTCACTTCAGGGGGCGGGCGGAACAAGCCCGGAAGGCTACGGCGGCTGGGCGAGTGGTGTGCCCGGCACTTCGTGGTCGTGATCGTGGCCTGGCTGGTCGCGCTGGCCGCGCTCCAGGTGCTGAACCACTCGTACGGCGGAGACTACTCGGACAATTTCACGCTCCCCGGAGTCCAGTCCACGAAGGGCGTGGACGTGCTCAAGGAGCACGACCCGGCCGCCGGCGGCTACAGCAGCCAGGTCGTCCTGCGGGACACACAGAAACCGCTGACGTCGCTGAGCAGCCAGATGAACCAGACGGTCGGCGACCTGCAGAAACTGCCGCACGTGCTGTCGGCGCAGAACCCGCTGCCCCCGCCCGGGTCGCAGCCCTCCTCCGGGCAGTCCCAGCAGCCGAACGTCGGGCCGTTGTCCGACGACGGCAAGACGGCCTACATCACCGTGCGCTTCGACGTGCAGCCCTCGACGCTCGGCTCCGGCTACCTGGACGGGGTCGACAGCGCCGTGCAGCCGCTGCGGTCCGCGGGCGTCGAGGTGGAGTACGGCGGCCCGCTGGGCGAACTGGCCCGGCCCGCACCCAACGACCGGCTCAGCGAGGCCATCGGCTTCGCGGTCGCGATCGTCGTCCTGCTCGTCGGCTTCGGCAGCGTGCTCGCGGCCGGACTGCCGCTGGTGACCGCGCTGATCAGCGTCGTCGGAGGGCTGGCCTGCCTGGGTCTGCTGGCCGCCGCGTTCACCTTCGCGACCGTCTCACCGACGCTCGCCACCATGATCGGACTCGGCGTCGGCATCGACTACTCCCTGTTCCTGATCACCCGTCACCGCCAGCGGCTCATCGACGGCGCCGACCCCGTCCACGCGGCGGGGCAGGCCACCTCGACCAGCGGCCGGGCCGTCGTCGTCTCGGGCTGCACCGTCGTCATCGCCCTGGCCGGGCTGTCCGTCTCCGGCGTCTCCTTCATCAGCAAGCTCGGCCTGGCCGCGGCCGTCACGGTCGTCTCGGCGGTCGTCGGCGCCCTCACCCTCGTACCGGCCCTGCTCGGCCTCATCGGCCGGCGCATCGACCGGTACCACCTGCGCAAGCCCATCGCGGAGACCGACGCCGAGCCGGGCGAGCCGGTCCACGGCACCTGGCACCGCTACGCCCAGCGCGTCGAACGGCGCCCCTGGTGGTTCCTGACCGGCGGCCTGGTGACGGTGGCGGTGCTGGCCATCCCGCTGTTCTCCATCCAGCTCGGGCACATCGGCGACGGAGCGGACCCGACGTCCTTCACGGACCGGCGGGCGTTCGACATCATGTCGGACTCCTTCGGGCCGGGCTCCAACGGCCCCCTGACGGTCGTCATCGACCAGACCGACGTGCCCTCGGACCAGCGTTCGGCACTCGCGTCGAATGCGAAGAAGGCGCTCTCCGACGTGCCGGGCGCCGCCACGGTGACCCCGCTCACCGCCACCAAGGACGGCGACGTGCTCGTCGGCACCGTGTTCTCCAAGGAGTCGCCGCAGGACGAGGTGACCACCGACCTGACGAACCGGCTGGTCGACGACACCCTCCCGCAGGCGGTCTCCGGCACGGCCGCCAAGGGCTACGTCACCGGGACCACGGCGGCCCAGGTGGACTTCCGCGACATCGTCGCGAGCCGGCTGCCGCTGATCATCGCCGTGGTCGTGGCGCTCGCCTTCCTCATCATCCTGCTCGTCTTCCGCGGACCGTTGGTCGCGCTCAAGGCGGCGGTGCTCAACGTGGTGTCCATCGCCGCCTCCTACGGTGTCGTGGTCGCCGTCTTCCAGTGGGGCTGGGGCGGCCCCTCGCTCGGCGTGTCGGGCACGGTGCCCATCGAGAGCTACGTGCCGATGATGATGTTCGCGATCATCTTCGGACTCAGCATGGACTACGAGATCTTCCTGCTCTCGCGGGTCCACGAGGCGTGGCTGAGCACCGGGGACGCCAAGGGCAGCGTCGCGCACGCCCTGGAGATCACCGCACGAGTGATCACCTGCGCCGCCCTGATCATGGTGAGCGTGTTCGCCGCGTTCATCATCAGCGACAACATCGTCGTCAAGATGCTCGGGCTCGGCCTCGCCGTGAGCGTGCTGATCGACGCGACCGTGGTGCGCCTGCTGCTCGTCCCGGCCGTGATGACGCTGCTCGGCGCGCACGCCTGGTGGACCCCGCGCCTGCTCGACCGGATCCTGCCGCACATCGACACCGAGGGAGAGTCCGAACCGGCCGCCGCGGACCGCACGCGTCCCCCGGCCGGCCACTGACCGCCTCACGCTCCCGACCCGGCAAAGGCCGGCCCGCCGGGAGCGCGAGCGTAAAAACCCGGCTGCCGCACGCCGTCCGGCTCCCTAGCATGGCCAGGATGCCTCGACTCGAAGCGCTCCATCCCCGCCACGCCGCGTCGCTGCTCGCCTTCGAGCGGGAGAACCGCGCGTACTTCGCCGCCTCGGTCCCCGACCGCGGTGACGCCTACTTCGCCGAGTTCGACGCCCGCCTGCGCGCCCTGCTGGCCGAGCAGGACGCCGGAGTGTGCTTCTTCCACGTCCTGACGGACGAGACGGGAGAGGTACTGGGGCGGGTGAACCTCGTCGACGCGGCCGGGGGCGCCGCCGACCTCGGCTACCGGATCGCCGAGCGGGCGACGGGCCGGGGACTGGCGACGGCCGCGGTGCGCGAGGTCTGCGCCCTCGCCGCGACGGCGTACGGGCTGCGCTCGCTGCGGGCCGCCGCGACCCGCGACAACGCCGCCTCCCGTGCGGTGCTCGCCCGCACCGGGTTCCGGCCGGTGGGCGAACTCGTGCTCAACGGGCGGCCGGCGATCCGGTTCGCGGTCGACCTGCCCGCCGCGGGCCCGACGGCCCCGGCCGGGCCGTTCAGCCGATCGGTTCGGCCGCCGGGCTGATCGGGGTCTGGTACGCGCCGCTGGCCAGCATGCGGACCTCACCCGCCGGGCTGATCTCGGCGCGCAGGATGCCGGTGGGGTCGCTGTACACGGGATGGCCGCCGGGACCACTGGCGGCCGTCCGCTCGACGGTCACCTGGTCCGTGACCATGGTGGAGTCCGGTCCGGGGTGGGTGAAGGTCAGCCGGTAGCGGTCCACGGTCATGTCGGGCCTCCTGCGCCGATGGACTGAGCCGAAGAACAAACGGGACGAAAGGGTACGCATCCATGATGCGGCCAGATGCCCGCGACAGCAGCACCGCCTCCGCCGACACCCCGGGCACCACCGGCCCCACCGCTCGCACCGGCGATCACCCTGGGTGACGCCCCTCGCCTCAGGGCGCCGGGCAGTGTAGACATGGCACATGGTCGGACTCTTGGGTCGAACCCGCTCTCGGTCGACCCGCCGCCCGAGTACAGCGCACCAGCAGCACGGGGCCCACGAGGGAAAGCACCGGCGCGGTCCCTCCAACGGACGCCGCTCCGCACTCGGTGGACGCAGTGTCGCCGGACAGGTCTTCGTCCTCCAGGTGGCCGTCGTGCTGCTGCTGGTCGTCGCCGCGGTGGTCGCCCTCGTGCTCCAGGTGCGGCACGACAGCACGCAGGAGGCCCGGGGCCGCTCACTGGCCGTGGCCGAGACCTTCGCGAACGCGCCCGGCACCCGCGCGGCGCTCAGCGCCCCCGACCCCAGCGCCGTGCTCCAGCCGAGCGCCGAGGCCGCCCGCAAGGCGTCCAAGGTCGACTTCATCGTCGTCCTGAACACCGACGCGATCCGCTACACCCACCCCAAGCCGGACCGCATCGGCAAGAAGTTCGTCGGCACCACGGCGCCCGTCCTCGCCGGGCACTCCATCACCGAGCAGATCAACGGGACCATCGGGCCGCTCGTCCAGGCCACGGTCCCGATCAAGGCACCCGACGGCAAGGTCGTCGGCATGGTGTCGGCGGGCATCACCACGGCGAACGTCGGCGGCGCCGCCGACCGCCAGCTGCCGCTCGTACTGGGCGCCGCCGCCGTGGCACTCGCGCTGGCCACCGCCAGCACCGCGCTCGTCAGCCGGCGCCTGCTGCGCCAGACCCACGGTCTCGGCCCGTACGAGATGACCCGGATGTACGAACACCACGACGCGGTGCTGCACTCGGTGCGCGAAGGGGTGATCATCGTCGGCGGGGAGGGGCAGCTGCTGCTCGCCAACGACGAGGCGAACCGGCTGCTCGACCTGCCCGCCGACGCCGAGGCCCGGTCCGTCGAGGACCTCGGCCTCGACGCCGAGACCGCCGAGCTGCTGGCCTCCGGCCGGGTGGCGACCGACGAGGTCCATCTGGTCGGCGACCGCCTGCTGGCCATCAACCAGCGCCCCACGGACCTGCGGGGCGGCCCCGCGGGCAGCGTCGCCACGCTGCGCGACTCGACCGAGCTGCGGGCGCTCTCGGGCCGCGCGGAGACCGCGCGGGAACGCCTCAAACTCCTCTACGACGCCGGAGTCGGCATCGGCAGCGGTCTGGACGTCACCCGCACCGCCGAGGAGCTGGCGGAGGTCGCGGTGCCGCGCTTCGCCGACTTCGCCACCGTGGACCTGGCCGACGCCGTGCTCAGCGGACAGGACCCGGACACGGGCACCGGGCTGCGCCGCACGGCCTCCGCCGGCATCCGCGAGGACGCCCCCCTCTACCCGGTCGGCGAGCACATCACGTTCATCCCGTCCTCGCCGCAGGCCCACAGCCTGCGCACCGGCGAGGCCGTCGTGGAGCCCGACCTGCAGGACGCCCCGGGCTGGCTGGACCAGGACCGGCCGCGGGCGACGAAGATCGTGGAGTACGGCATCCACTCGCTGATCACCGTGCCGCTGCGGGTGGGCCCGCTGGTCATGGGCGTGGTGAACTTCTGGCGGTCGCAGAAACCGGAGCCCTTCGACGCCGAGGACGTGGCGTTCGCCGAGGAACTGGTCACCCGCGCCGCCGTCTCCATCGACAACGCGCGGCGCTACACGCGCGAGCACACCATGGCGGTGACCCTCCAGCGCAGCCTGCTCCCCCGCAGCCTGCCCGAGCAGAGCGCCCTGGACCTCGCCTACCGCTACCTGCCGGCTCAGGCGGGCGTCGGCGGCGACTGGTTCGACGTGCTGCCGCTGCCCGGCGCCCGGGTCGCGCTGGTGGTGGGCGACGTCGTCGGGCACGGGCTGCTGGCCGCGGCGACGATGGGGCGGCTGCGCACGGCCGTCAACAACTTCTCCGCGCTCGACCTGCCGCCCGACGAGCTGCTCGGCCTCCTGGACGAGCTGGTCGGCCGGATCGACCAGGACGAACTGCCCGAGGGCGGCACGGCCGTCGTGACCGGGGCCACGTGCCTGTACGCCGTCTACGACCCGACGACCCGGCGGTGCACCTTCGCCCGGGCCGGGCATCCGCCGCCCGCCGTGGTGCTCCCGGACGGCACGGTGGAGTTCGCGGAGGTGCCGGCCGGCCCCCCGCTCGGCCTGGGCGGGCTGCCGTTCGAGACGGCGGAGCTGGAACTGCCCGAGGGCAGCCGGCTCGTGCTCTACACGGACGGGCTGGTGGAGGACCGGGAGCGGGACATCGACGTCGGCCTGGAGATGCTGCGCAGCGCGCTCGCCGGCGCCGCCCCGTCCCCGGAGGACACCTGCCGGGCCGTGCTGGACGCGATGCTGCCGGCCCGGCCGAGCGACGACATCGCCGTGATCGTGGCCCGCACCCACGCGCTCGGCCCGGACCGGATCGCCGAGTGGGACGTGCCCGCCGAGCCCTCCGCGGTGGGCGAGGTGCGCTCGGCCGTCACCCGGAAGCTGGCGCAGTGGGGGCTGGAGGAGATGACCTTCACCACGGAACTGATCCTGAGCGAACTGGTGACCAACGCGATCCGCTACGGCAACGGGTCCATCGGCGTGCGGGTGCTCTACGACCGGACGCTGATCTGCGAGGTCTTCGACGGCAGCAACACCTCCCCGCACCTGCGGTACGCGGCGTCGACGGACGAGGGTGGGCGCGGCCTGTTCCTGGTGTCGCAGATGGCCGAGCGCTGGGGGACGCGGTACACCCCCGAGGGCAAGGTGATCTGGGCGGAGCAGCCGCTGCCCTGAGGGCGGCGGCGCACCCGGTCGCGCCGCGGCGACGGTGCGGTGGCGGCTCCGGCGCACTCAGCCCTGGGCCGCGGTGCCGGTCCGGTGCCCGCAGGGGGCGGTGCCGGTCCGGTGCCCGCGGGGACGGGAACGGGGCTTCGGGTCAGCCGGGCGGCGGGCCCTCGCGGGTGTCGCGGGCGGGCGCCGAACCGCCGCCGACGCCCTCGCCCGCGCCGGGGCCGTCGGCCGGCACGAGCGCCGCACCGCCCTGCAGCCGCTCCAGGTCGGAGGGGCGGACCTGGATGACGACCAGGGCGACCAGGGCCGCGAAGACGGCGAACACGGCCGCGGCGACGAAGGCGCTGGAGATGCCGGAGGTGAGCACCTGCTCGCCGAAGGGCGGCGGGAGCTGCCCGGTCCTGCGGAACTCAAGGCGCTGCTGCGGGGTCGCGGTCGCCAGGAACTTCCGCACCTGGACCGTGGTCTCGTTGCGGCTCGCCGTGCCGAACACGGTGACCAGGACCGACAGGCCGAGCGAGCCGCCCACCTGCTGGGTGGCGTTGAGGATGCCCGAGGCCGCACCGGCGTCGCGCTGGCGCACGCCGGAGACCGCCATCAGCGTCAGCGACACGAACTGCAGGCCCATGCCGAAGCCGAAGACGATCGTGGGACCCAGGATGCTGCCGAGGTACGTGCTGTGGACGTCCGTCAGCGTCAGCCAGCCGAGCCCGGCGGCGGCCAGGATCGCGCCGACCGCCATGAAGGGCTTGGGGCCGAAGCGGGGCAGCAGGTTCGAGGCGACGCCGGCGCCGATCGCGATGATCACGCTGACCGGCAGGAAGGCGAACCCGGCCTTGAGCGGACTGAACCCGAGGATGTTCTGGACGAACAGGGTCAGGAAGAAGAACATCCCGAAGATGGCGGCGGACAGGCTCAGCATCATCGCGTAGACGCCCGAGCGGTTGCGGTCGCGGAACATCCACAGCGGCGTGATGGGCTGTCTGGAGCGGCGCTCGACGGCGACGAACGCGAGCAGGAACACCACCGCCGCGCCGAAGGCGCCGAGAGTCAGGGAGTCGCTCCAGCCCTCCTCGGAGGCGCGGATGAAGCCGTAGACCAGGAGCACCATGCCCAGCGTGGAGGTCAGGGCGCCCAGGAGGTCGAACCGGCCCGGATGGCGCTCGGACTCCCTGATGAAGCGGGGGGTGGCGAGCACGATCAGCAGGCCGATGGGCACGTTGACGAAGAAGACCCAGCGCCAGTCGAGCCACTCGACGAGGACGCCGCCGGCGAGCAGCCCGATGGCGCTGCCGCCCGCCGAGACGGCGGCGAACACGCCGAACGCCCGGTTGCGTTCGGGGCCCTCGCGGAAGGTGGTGGTGATGAGGGACAGCGCGGTCGGCGAGGCGATGGCACCGCCGACGCCCTGGAGGGAGCGGGCGGCGAGCAGCTGCCAGGACTCCTGGGCGAGCCCGCCGAGCAGCGAGGCGAAGACGAAGAGCAGGACACCGAACATGAAGACGCGGCGGCGCCCGAGGATGTCCCCGGAGCGCCCTCCGAGCAGCAGCAGCCCGCCGAAGGTCAGCGTGTAGGCGTTGACGACCCACGAGAGGTTCTCGGTGGAGAAGCCGAGGGCCGTCTGGATGTGCGGCAGGGCGATGTTCACGATGGTGATGTCGAGGACCACCATCAGCTGGCACGAGGCGATGACGAGGAGGGCGATGCCGTTTCCTCGGCCCCGCCGCGGAGAGTCGGCGGACTCGGATGATGTCGCGTGATCGGCCGTCATGGAGAGGGCCCCGCATCTAGGGTCGGCGGTGGTCGTGGAGGGTCACCCACACGACGCTATGCCCGCCCGCGCCACCCCACCAATCGATCATCCTTGCGATCCCTGCGGGCGGCGCACCTCCTCCCACCTGCGGGTCACTCGCCGGGCACGGTTGCCGACGGTGCCACGGGCCGCGCGCCCCGGGGGTGCGCGCCGCGCGCCGGATCGCGCGCCGTGCGACCCGCGAGACCGCGTCCGGCGGGGCACCCTCCCCGGAAGTCGGGAGTGTGCATCCGGCGTCGGGGGGTAACCGTTGACCTGCTCACCGGCGCCCGGCGCCGGACGGTCCCCGACGAGCCCGTGTCCCAGGAGGTAAGCGTGCCGGCCGAACCCGTTCCCGTGTCCATCGAGACGACCCCGTGCGGCGACGGCGTCGTCCTGGTCGCCGTCGCCGGGGAACTGGACGTCGAGACGGCTCCCGCGCTGCGCAACCGGCTGGCCGACCTGGTACGGGAGGGTCACCGGCACCTGCTGCTCGACCTGTCCGAGGTCCCCTTCATGGACTCCTCCGGGATCAACGCCCTGCTGATGGCGCATGACGAGGCAGGCCGCGCGGGCGGCGGCATCTGCCTCGTCTCGCCCGCGCCGGTCGTCCGGCGCGTCCTCGATCTCACGGGGGTGAGTCTCACGATCGCGTCGCTGGACGGCGTCGAGGCGGCCCTCGCGCACGTGGGCGGGGCAGGGTCGCGCCCGTAGGACACGCGGTCGTGCGCGGGCTCCCGGCCGGCCCCGCTCCTGCTGACCACCGCGGAGCCGTAGACCTGCGAGGAAGGACCAGAGACCAAGATCACGCGACGGACAGTTGCCATTTGACAACTATGGACGCCAGGCAACAAAGTGAGCGCCCTCGGCGAGCGGAAAGGAACGGAGATGGCGCAGTGGACGTGGAGTTCGCGGGTGGCGACGGCGGCGAGCGCCGCCCCGCCGCAGCCGATCGCGGCCCTGCGGCGCCGCGCGGTTCAGGCCGTGCGGACCGCCGGTGAGTCGTCCTCGTGCAGTTGCGCGGCCGCCGTCGCGCAGAAGGCGGCGAGCCCCTCCGCGAGCGCCGTCCGCTGCGCCACGGGCATCTGGGCGAGCACCGACTCCACGGCGTGCTCGCGCCGTGTGCGCAACTCCGCGAGGAAACTCCGGCCGCGCGCGCTCAGGAACAGGCGCAGCTCGCGGCGGCTGATGGCGCTCGGCGCCCGCTCGATGTACCCCACGGCCTGCAGCCGGTCGCAGAGCCGGCTGGTGGAGGGCGGCGTCGAACCGAGCGCGTCGGCGAGCGTGCGGAGGTTGATTCCCTCGCCGTGTTCCAGAATGAACAGAACGCGCAACTGGGATGCGGAGACCGGGGTCGTCGAGGCCCGCCCCCAGAGAACCTCCAGCAGTTCGGCCGCCTCGGAGGTCACACGAGCCACCTCACTGGGCTGTGGACGCGGGCCGGTGGAAGTCACGGTTTCACTCTCCCAGTCTTCTCGGTCGCTGTCAGCCTGTCGGCACCACGGACAGGAACAGGACAGCTGTCGGGAGCCGGGACAGGAACAAAACAACAGATACCGGGTCTCACGTGTGCCGGACCAGCTCCCCGGAGCTTGGACCCGGCATCGTACTAGTCGAAGAATGGCGTATCCGACATCGTGAACAGATTCGTGGCCGCGGAGCGGGCTCTGCGCACCGCGCCACCCCACCAGCTCCTCGACGCGGTCCGCGCCGTGCTGTGCGATCAGTACGGGGCGGAATCCGTCGAGCTCTTCATGGCCGACTACGGTCTCACCGTGCTCCAGCCCGTGTCGGTGCTGCCGCACACCCTGGAACCGATCCCGGTGCACAGCAGCCCCGAGGGCCGGGCGTTCGGCGCGCAGGAGCCCTTCGTCGAGCAGCGCGCGGGCGACGGGGTTCGGGCGCACCTCCCGGTCACGGTGCGCGGCGACCGGCTCGGCGTACTCACCGTCGGCCTGTCCCCCGACGCCTGCGACCCGCGGACCCTCTCCGAACTTGCCGAGATCGCCGAGATCCTCGCCCACGAGGTGCTCGTGGCCGAGCGCGACACCGACCTCTACCTCCAGGCCCGGCGCAAGGACCGGCTCACCCTCGCCGCCGAGATGCAGTGGCAGCTGCTGCCCGGCCGCTCCTGCGCGCAGGCGGAGTACGAACTCGGCGCCCAGCTGGAGCCCGCCTACGCGATCTTCGGCGACAACTTCGACTGGTCGGCGAGCGCCGACCGGCTGCTGCTGTACATCACCAACGGCATGGGCGAGGGCATCGAGGCGTCCCTGCTGACGAACCTCGGCATCAACGCACTGCGCAACGCGCGCCGGGCGGGCATCCCGCTCCAGGACCAGGCCGCCCTCGCCGACCAGGCGATCTACGCCCAGTACCGGGGCTCCTCGTACCTGTCGGTCCTGATGCTCGACTTCGAGCTGTCGACGGGCCGGCTGCGGGTGATCGACGCGGGCTCGCCCCAGATGCTGCGGCTGCGCGGCAGGACCGTCGAGCGGGTCGACTTCGAGGCCCAGCTGCCGCTCGGCATGTTCGAGGAGACCGACTACGTGGTGCAGGAGTTCCAGGTGGAGCCGGGCGACCGGCTGCTGTTCGTCAGCGACGGCGTCTACTCGGTGGCCGGCCCGGGCGGCGAGGCGTACGGCGAGAAGGCTCTCGCCATGGCGATCACCTCCACGCGGCTGCTGCCGGCGACGGAGGTGCCGCGGGCCGTCCTGCGCGAACTCGGCGGGCACCGGGGCAGGCCGAACACCGAGGACGACGCCCTCGTGGTGTGCCTCGACTGGCACGGGCCGCGGCAGGCCGGGTAGCCGGGCCCGCGGGAGGGGCCGAGCCCGGCCGCCGCGGACCCCGGCGGCGAGCGGGTGTCGGACTCGTTCGCGCCATGGCTACAGTTGCCGTACGACAAGAGATCATGCCGGGCCGGGACCACGCCCCTCGGCACGCAGACGGACCGAAAGAGGAGAGCCACACGTGGCGGACCACCAGGCAGCGGCACAGCAGGAATCGGCGGCTCACGAGGTCGGCGCGTTCCTGCGCGGACGCCGCGAGCAGATCGCCCAGCGCTGGGCCGACGAGGCGCTGTTCCGCACCGTCTTCACCGTCTCGCGGGACGAGGCGGTGGAAGCCGGCCGGGCCGTCGTGGAAGCACTCGCCGCCGTCGCCACCGCGGGCCGGGTCGAGGACCTCGGGGCCGCGGGGTTCGCCACCGTCCGGGACCAGCTGGGGCGCATGTCGGCGTCCCGCGCGCGGACCGGCGCGACCTCCGCGCAGATCGCCGACGAGGTCGCGGCGCTGCGCCTCCCGGTCGCCGAGATGCTGGACGCTGATCTCGCCGACGCCCCCGCCGAGCGACCCGAGGCGTGCGCCGTCACGCTCACCGCCCTGCTGGGCACCCTGCGCCTGGTCGTGCTGGAGACGACGCTGAGCGCCGGGCAGGAACTCATCGACCGCCAGCGCCTGCAGTTGCTGGAGGTGGCGACCCCCGTGATCAAACTGTGGACCGGGGTGGTCGCCGTGCCCCTGATCGGCACACTGGACAGCGCGCGCAGCCAGGTGGTGATGGAGAGCCTGCTGGAGGCCGTCGTGACCCAGCAGGCCCGCTTCGCCATCCTGGACATCACCGGTGTGCCCACCGTCGACTCCCTGGTGGCGCAGCACCTGATGAAGACGGTCGCCGCCGCCCGGCTGATGGGCGCGGAGTGCGTGGTGTCGGGCATCCGACCCGCGATCGCGCAGACCATCGTGCACCTCGGCATCGACCTCGGGGAAGTCGTCACCCGCGCCAGCCTGGCCGACGCGCTCGCCTACGCCCTCAACCGCCAGGGCATCGCGATCGTCGACCAGGACCGCACCGGCCAGAGCCCGCGGTGAGCCCGCCGTACGACGCCGGCTTTCCCGGCGCCCGCGTCCCGGTCCTGAAGCTCGGGGACGTCCTCCTGGTCACGCTGCAGGGCGAACTGCACGACGAGGCGGCCGAGCGGTTGCAGCGCGACATCGGAGAAGCCATCGCCGCCAGTTCCGTGACCGGGGTCGTCATCGACATCTCCGGCGTGGAGATCGTCGACTCCTTCCTCGGGCGGGTGTTCGCCGAGGTGGCGGCGCACGCCAGGCTGCTCGCGGCGCAGACGGTCGTCGCGGGCATGCGGCCCGCCGTCGCCATCACGATGGTCGAGCTGGGGCTGACACTGCCCGGGCTGCGCACGGCGCTCGACGTCCAGGAGGCCATGCGCCTGCTCGGGGCGCCCGTGCCCGGGTACGGGCCGGCCGGCGGGGAGCGCCCGTGACCGACACGTCCGACCACGTCACCGCCTGCCTCCCGATCCGCACGGACATGGATCTCGCGTGGGTGCGCCAGCACGTCCGCCAGGCCGCCGGCCGCATCGGCTTCGGGCTGGTGGACCAGACGAAGCTGGTCACCGCCGCCAGCGAGCTCGCGCGCAACACGCTCGTACACGGAGGCGGCGGCCAGATGGATTCCACCGAGCTGCGGACCGGCGCGACCCGGGGGCTGCGCCTGGTCTTCTCCGACCGGGGACCCGGCATCCCCGACATCGAGCGGGCCCTCGGCGACGGCTACACCTCGGGCGGCGGTCTCGGCCTCGGCCTGGGCGGAGCCCGCCGGCTGGTGCACGAGTTCTCCGTCGACAGCACACCCGGCGAGGGCACCGCGGTGACCGTGATCTGCTGGACCACCGGGCCTCCGCCGCCCGGCCGGGAGAGCACGTGACCCGCGTCTGGGACGTTCCCGTCCACGACTCCACCCGGGTCCGGGACGTCCGGGTGGCCGCCGAGGCGGCCGCCGACCACACGGGACTCGGACGCGACCGGCGGGCCGCCGCCGCGCTCGTCGCCACCGAGCTGGCCACCAACCTGCTCAAGCACGGGGGCGGCGGGCGGATACTGATCGACACCGTCGACGCCGATCTCGCGCCGCCCGGCACCGGCCGCGGCCCCGCCCTCCAGATAGCGGCGCTCGACCACGGTCCGGGCATCGCCGATCTCGACGCCGCGCTGCGCGACGGCTTCTCCACGACGGCGTCGCTCGGGGCGGGGCTCGGCACCTGCCGCCGCATCGCCGACCGGTTCGAGGTGCACACCGTGCCCGGGCAGGGCACGGTCGCCCTGGCACGGGTTCAGGCCGCCCGCCGGGACCGGCCCGGGCACCGCGTCCCGGACCCGAGCGCTCCGGTGCGGGCCGGCGGCATCAACGTGCCGCTGGCGGGCGCCGCGTTCTCGGGCGACGCGTGGGCCTGCGTACGGACCGACGACCACGTCAGCCTGCTGCTCGCGGACGGGCTCGGGCACGGCGAGGCCGCCGCGAAGGCGTCCGGGGCCGCCGTGGACCAGCTCCACCACTGGGCGCACCTGCCGCCCGCGGACCTGCTCGGGCAGCTGCACACCGCCCTGCGCGACACCCGGGGCGCGGCCGTCGCCGTGGCCCGGCTCGACCTCGCGGCGGGCCGGCTGGACTTCGCGGGGATCGGCAACGTCGGCGCCCGGCTGCTCACCGGGGACACCTGGCGTCCCCTGCTCTCCCACCCCGGCATAGTCGGCGCCCACCGGCCGGCGCGCCTGCCGCACTGCCGGGTGCCCTGGACCGCCGACAGTCTCCTGGTGCTGCACAGCGACGGGCTGCCCAGCCGCTGGACCCCGCCGGCCGGCGCTCCCCCGATCGCATGGGACCCCGCCGTCACCGCCGCGGTGATCGTGCGAGACTCCAGCAGCGCAGCCCGTCCGGTACGGGACGACACCACCGTGGCCGTCCTGACCCCCACCCCGCAGGATCACCGCCGATGACCCACTCCTGGAAGATCAGCACCGTCGACGACGCCGCGCGGGCGCGCATCGCCGCGGCCCGGCTCGCCGCCGCCCACGGCGTACCCACCGTGGAGCGCACCCGGCTGGTCACCGCGCTCAGCGCCCGGCTGCGGCAGTGCCTGGTCAAGGGCGGCAGCTGGACCATGACGCTGAACGTCGCGCCGCCGGCGGACGGCGACGGGCCCGGCAGCCTCACCGTCACCCTGTCCGCCCGGGGCGGCTCCGCCGGCGCGCCCGGCTGGCAGGAGAGCGTCGCCGTCGCCGAGCCGGTTTCCGGCTCGGACGCGGCGCGGGTGCCCCGCGACCGACGGGCGTTCGCCGACGCCCTGCTCAGCGCCGACGAGGACACCGCCCAGATCCTGGACCGGCTCGGCGAGCGGGAACAACTGGTCGCCTTCCACCGGGAGGAACTGCACCAGACCAACCAGGGCGTCCTCGCCCTGCACGCGGAACTCGACGCGGCCGGGCGGGCGCAGCGCGAGCTGTTCGCCGCCGAGCGCGCGGCCCGCACGGAGGCCGAGAGCGCCCGGCACCGGCTGACCTTCCTCGCCGACGCGAGCGCCGCGCTGACCGCCTCGCTGAACCACGAGGAGATCCTCAGCCGGCTGCCGCGCCTGCTCGTGCCCGCCTACGCGCGGAGCGTCGACGTGTGGCTCCTCGCCGACGACGACGGCAGGCGCACCCCCCGGCCGGCCGCGGCGGTCACCGCGGCCCGCACCGGCAGGCCGCAGTACGCCGCCGACCACCCGGGCGGCCTGCCCGGGGTCGACGACCTGCCGCCGTCCGCCCTCCATCCCGACGGGCCGCTGCTGTGCATCCCGCTGCCGAGCCGGCACGCGCCCCTCGGCGTTCTGACGCTGACGCCACCGCAGGAGCGCTGGAGCGCCGACGACGCCGTCACGCTCATCGAACTCGCCCGGCGCGCCGGGACCGCGATCGACCACGCGCAACGCTTCGAGCACAACCGGGACATCGCCGAGACGCTCCAGCGCGCCCTGCTCACCGACCTGCCCACGACCCCGGGCCTCAGTCTGGCCGCGCGCTACCTGCCGGCCACCCACGGCCTGAACGTCGGAGGAGACTGGTACGACGCGTTCCGGCAGCCGGACGGGGGGCTCGTCGTCGTGATGGGCGACGTGACGGGTCACGGGCTGCGGGCCGCCGTCATGATGAGCCAGCTGCGCACCGCGCTCCGGGCGTACGCGGTGGACGGCGGGACGCCGGGGCGGCTCCTCACCCGCCTGCACGTCTTCCTGCACCACCTCCAGCCCGACCTCTACGCCACGGCGGCCATCGCCCGCTTCCACCCGGACGAGCCCACCGTCACCTGGGCCGCCGCGGGTCACCCGCCGCCGGTGCTGCGCACACCGGACGGGGCGGTGCGCGTGCTCGACGACAAGCCCGGTGCGATGCTCGGCATTCCGCTGGACCAGGAGATCCGCGACCACACCGCCGAGCTGCCGCGGGGCTCCACCCTGGCGCTGTACACGGACGGCCTCGTGGAGCGCCGGGCGCAGGGGATAGACCCGGGCATCCACCGGCTGGCCGAGGCGCTCGCCGCGCAGCGCGCGGCGGATCTGGGCCGCGACCTGGAGGGCGCCGCCGACCGCATCCTGAAGCCGATGCTGCGCGACTCGCAGCGGGACGACGACGTCTGCCTGCTGCTGTGCCACGTCGGCGCCACCGACGCGGCCGTCACCCTCCCCCGGCAGAGCACCGCGTCGGCGGCCGCGCGGGCGCCCGGGCAGGGCGTCCAGGGGGCCGCGCCACGGCCCTGATCGGCCCGGGGGGGGGGCCCCCCGGGGGGGGGGGCCCCCCCCCCGCGCAGCAGGGGGGGGTCGCCCCCCGGGGGGGGGGCGGCGCACAACCCCCCGCGGGGGGGGCTCCCCTGGGGGGCGCCTAACCCCCCCGGGGGTGCCGGGGGGGGGGGGGGGGGGGCGGGGGGCCCCCCCCCCCCCCCCACCCCGCCCGGGCCCGCACCCTCGTGTGCGGGCCCGCCTTCATCACCGGCCCGCCCGGGCCGCAGGAGCCACCATGCACACTCGTACTCCCCGCTCCCTCCGGCGCGGTGCCGCCGGCGCCCTGATCGCGCTGGTCGCGCTCTGCGGATGCAGCTCGGACGGCGACGACGCCGACGCGGCGGCGAAGCCGACCCGGAGCATCTCCGAGGACCAGGCGGCCGGGATACCGGACGACCAGGCGAGCCCGCCGGCCGAGACGTCGGCGGCCCCCTCCAAGGGCCCGGTCCTGCCCGACGCGAAACTGACCCCGGCGACCGGCTCCTTCACGGACCGGCAGAAGAAGTACCTGCACGGCAGGGTGCCGAAGAACATGGACCCGGCAGCCGTCCTCCAGCTCGGCGAGGAGACCTGCCAGCGTGTCGAGCGGACCGCGGCCCACGACGAGGACGCCGCCGTCGGCGCGCTCATCGCCGGGGACCTGCCCTCGGCGGACGCCGCGATCGAGAAGCTCTGCCCGAAGCAGAAGCCCCTGCTGGCGAAGGCCGCGACCGGCTTCGCCGACGGGACCCGCAAGAACCCCGACCCCGGCAGCTACCGCGCCCTGACGACCGCCGAGGGCTGCACCTGGAAGGCGCTGGGACCGGACGGCAAGCCGCTGGCCTCGGGACCGGGGCCGGACGCCCCGAAGAAGGTGACCGCGAAGATTCCGTCGGGCACCCGGACCTTCATCTCCACGGGCTGCTACGCCTGGCTCCCCGCGTAACCGGGCGCCGGGCGGCCCGGGAGCCGCCCGGCCCGGTCGTCAGGCCCGCTCGTACACGTCGAGCAGGGTGCCGAGGACCGCGTCCATGGAGAAGGTCTCGGCGGTGAGGTTGCGCGCGGCGGCCGACGCCTCGCGCCGGGTGTCCGGCTCCAGCAGGTCGAGCACGGCCGGGGCGATGCCCTCGGGGCCGGCCACCACGCGGCCGGCCCCGGCCCGGCCGACGTCGCGGGCCAGGCCGTTGGAGCCGGTCACCACGACCGGGGTGCCCACCGCCATCGACTCCAGGACCGACATCGGGAACGGTTCGTCCACCGCCGGCAGGACGTACACGTGCGCCGCGCGCAGCTCCTCCGTCATCCGGGCCCCGTCGAGCGCTCCCGGGCAGCTCACCCGGTCCGCGAGCCCCAGCTCTCCGATCCGCCGTCGCACGGCGGCGAGTTCGCCCTCGTCGGGGCCCGCCACCACGAACGTCGCGTCCGGATGCCGGGCCAGGATCGCCGGTGCCGCCTCCACCAGGTCGACGGGCCGCTTGCGGGCCTGGAGCCGGGCCGCGTACAGGATGCGCGGGGCTCCGGCGGGGGCGGGTCCCCCGGGCTGCGCCGGCACCCCGTTCACCAGCCGGACGGCGGGTGCCAGGCCCGGCGCTCCCGCCACGGCCTCCAGGTCGCGCAGCTCACGGGCGGTCAGGTGCAGGACGGCGGTGGCCTCGCGCAGCACCCGGCGGACCGCGACCGCGTCGAGGACGCGGGCCGAGCGCCGGCCGCTCGGGTCGACCATGCCGTGCGTCTGGAGGACCAGGGGCCGCCCGGCGCGCAGTGCGGCCAGCGCCACGGGCAGGGTCACCAGGTCGCGGGCCAGGTGCACGTGGACGACGTCCGCCTGCCGTACCAGCCGGCGGGCGCCGGCCAGCAGGGACGGCGAGGTCAGCCCGCTGAAGCCGAACGGCAGTACCCTGCGCGCCGGGTGGAGGCGGGCGGGCACGCCCTCCACCTCCGTCGGGGGCGAACCGGGGAAGCCGTCGGCGAGGGCGGTGAGCCGGGCGTCGTGCCCGCGTTCGCGCAGCCCCTTGCAGAGGTTGAGGGCGACCCGGACCGGGCCGCCGAAGGCATGGGTGGGGCTGTGCAGGGTGACCGCGTGCAGCACTCTCACGCCGGCTCCTCGACGGGTCGGCGCCGGTTGTCGGCGGTGTGCAGGGTCAGTTCGGGCAGGTCCTGGTGCAGGACGGCACCGGCCCCGACGACCGCGCAGCGGCCGACCTTCACTCCGGCCAGGACGGTGGCACGCGCGGCGATCCAGGCGCCGTCGTCGACGCTGATCGGCGCGTTGCGGTAGCGGAAGTCGGCGGCGCGGTGGTCGTGGCTGCCCGTGCACAGCAGGGCCTCCTGGGACACGCACACATGGGCGCCGAGGGAGACCGGCTCCAGGTTGAGGATCCAGGCCCCCTCGCCGATCCAGGTGTGGTCGCCCACCGTCAGCTTCCACGGCCACAGCACGCGCACCCGGTGGCGGACGAGCACCCCCTGGCCGATGTCGGCGCCGAAGGCCCGCAGCAGGGCCGTGCGGACCCGGGCCGGGGTGAACCACGCCATGAAGACCGTGTTCATCACCGCGAACCAGAGCGCCTGGACGACTATGCCGCGCCCCTTGTCGTATCCGGCCAGCGTGAAGGCCGGGAGATCTCGCATCGATCCATCCCCCCAACGGCGTCTCCCCGGACGCCACTTCGCCCCACTGTAGTAGCTGACCGTTCACCCCAGGCCGGCGCTGGATACACTGCGCCGGGGATCACTTTCGGGGCGGGGGCGCCATGACGCAGCAGACGGACCCGGGCAGGACCGGTACGTCCGGGCCGCCCGAGCGGGACCGGCCGACGGCGGTTCCCCCCTTCCGGCCGCGCACGCTCCTCTCCCGCGCCCTGTCGGTGCCGCTCGTCCTCGGCTTCGCGGTGTTCCTGCCCCTGCTGGTGCTGGTGCAGCCCGGCACCGGTCTCCACGACTCGGCGCTGTGGCTGCAACTCGCCCTCACCATGTACGCCGGCATCCGGCTGTCGGCGATGATCCTGTCGAGCCGCCGCAAGCTGCTCGCCGGTTCGTTCTGGCTGTTCGTCTACATGGCGATGGGGGTGGCCCCGCTCGCGCAGGCCGTGCTCGGCAGGACGCCGACACCCGTGGTGGGCGCGCGCACCGATCTGACGGAGGCCGTCGCGCTGGTCCTGATCGGCTGTGTCGCCTTCGACATCGGCACCCTGCTGGCCCGCCAGCGTCCGGAGCGCAAGCGGGACGACAAGATGCGGCCGGCGCTGGTGCACCGCCGCCGCCTGTACCTGCTGACGCTGCTCGCCTTCGCCGGTTCCGCGCTCCTCGTGGTGAAGCTGGGCGGCCCCGCGGTCTTCTTCACCAGCCGCCAGGAGATCATCAGCAGCGTCGAGGAGGCAGGTCTGTCACAGGCCGACTCGCAGGCCGGGCAGGCCGTCGTGCGCGGCTTCGGCACGGTGCCCGCCCTCATCGCCTGGCTGGCCTACACGCGCTGGCTGGTGACCTCGCGGCGGGCGCGGCGCTCCGTGGTGATCATCGCGGTCTGGGCGGCGCTCGCCGGGCTCAACGCGGTGGTCAACAACCCGATCTCCAACCCGCGCTTCTGGTTCCTCACCGTGCTCTTCTCGCTGCTGTTCACCGTCTTCCCGGTGAGCGCGGCCTTCTACCGGGTCGCGCTGAGCCTCGGGGTGATCGTGGCGCTGGTCGTCTTCCCGTTCGCCGACCGCTTCCGCTACGACGACGCCAACTACCGCCCGGTGCAGACGACGTCACCGCTGGAGCCGCTGGCGCTGAAGGACTACGACCAGGTCGGCATGTTCGCGAACACCATCACCTACGTCCGCTCGGGCAGCGGCCACACCTTCGGCGCCCAGCTCGCCGGGTCGGTGCTGTTCGCGGTTCCGCGCTCGGTGTGGCCGGACAAGCCGATGGACACCGGGGTCATGGTCGGCCAGTGGATGGGCGCCACCAACACCAACCTGTCGTCGCCGGTGTGGGCCGAGCTGTGGATCGATTTCGGTCCGGTCGGCATGGTCGCGGGCTTCGTGGCCATGGGCTACGCGGCGGCGCGGGTCGACCGGCGCTACGCGCGGCGTGCGGTGCGCAGTTCCCGGCCGGGCAGCCTGATCGCCCTGGCCGTCCCGCTGGTCGCCGGCTACTCCTTCATCCTGCTGCGCGGGCCGCTGCTCCAGGCGTCGGGCCGGGTGGCCATCGCCGCCGTCTGCATAGCGCTCATCACCACGTTCCGCCAGGACCGGACACCGGGTCTGCGCTGACGGTTCCGCTGTGCCGACGGGACCGGCGGGGCCGGCACCCGACCCCGGGCGGGCCGCTCGCGGCGTCCTCCGGTGCGGTTCGGTGCGGTGGTCCGGCGGGTCGGCCGGCGCCGGGCGCGGCGCCGCGTGCACGGCCGTCTCGCGGAGCGGAGGGAGCGGGCCCCTGCCGGCCGCCGGCCCCGTCGTGCGGGGAGGGCGTCCGGGACACGGCGGACGGTGTCGGGCGGGCCGGCGGGGCGCCCGAAGGCGCTCCCCCGGCGGACACGGTCGGGCTCAGCTCGCCGGCACCGCCGGTGCGGCCGCTGGGGCGGTCTCCCGCTCCCGCAGGCGGACGACCCTGGTCCAGGCCGCGACCGCCTTCAGCGCGGAGCCCGCGGCCAGGCCCCAGGCGGCGCCGAGTGCCGAGCCGGTGAGCAGGTATCCGCCCAGCATGAGGACGACCGCGAGCAGCGAGAAGACCACCTGGACGGAGAGGGTGGCGCGCGGGCTGAGGACGCGCAGCGTCACCAGGGCGCAGGTGCCGAGGCCCATCACCGCGTACTGGGCACCCGAGGCGGGCAGCAGGTCGGCGGCCGACTGCCAGGTGGCGCCCAGCAGTTGGCGGCCGACGTGGGCGGGCAGCGCGTACAGCACCAGGCCCCAGGCGAGGCCGACGGCGCTGAGGCCGAGGCCGAGGGCGGCGGCGGCGCGGGTGACCGCCCGCCGGCCGCCGAGCCGGTTCAGCAGCGGCGGACCGAAGGCGTTGACCGAGTTGAACAGGACGTTGAGCGGCCCGAAGAGCGTGGTGGCGCCGCGCAGGGCGCCGACGGCCAGCGGCGCGGCGAACAGGCCGAGGCCGAGCACGGCCAGCTGGCTGGAGGCGTTGCCGACGGCGAACTCGACGACGAAGCGCCGCCCGAGGTGGCCGCGGCGCACATAAGGCCGCAGGTCGGCCCGCGCGGCCCGCACGTGCGGCCACAGCAGACGCAGTCCGAGCAGCAGCGCCGGCACGGCGGACACGCCCCACACGGCGACCAGGACGCCGGGCGCGGCGTGCCGCGGCTGGACCAGCAGCGCGGGCACCACGCACACCAGACGCAGCGTGTCGGCGGCCAGCGCCAGCCCGGGCCGGCGCAGCGTGGAGAACGCGTACCGCAGGCCGTCCTGCACGAGCACCAGGGGCAGGACCAGGCCGAGCGCGAGGAACGCCCCGCCCGGCCCGGCCAGGCCGCCGGTGAGCGCCCCGGTGACGGCGCCGGCGACGGCGAGCGGTACGCCGACGGCGGCGGAGGCGAGGGCGGTGAACGCGATCGCGGAGCGGCAGGCGGCACCGGTCACGGCGGTGTCCCCGCGGGTGAGGACGACGGCCTGGCCGACGTAGGCCATGTTCAGGCCGAGCAGCACCGTGAAGGTGAGGTACACCATCGAGAAGGTGGCGAAGCCGTGCGCGGTGGAGACACGGGCGGCGATCACCAGGACGGCGATGTTGGTGAGGCTGGACGCCGCCTGGTCCAGGACGGAGGCGAGGGCGGCCGCCGACCGCCGCGGGGCGCGCGGCGGTTCGGACGGCGTTCCGGTCGGCGGCTGGTGTCCGGCGGCGGTCACCGGTCCCCCGAGCGGACGGTGCGCAACGCGACCGTGTCGCTGCCGTCGCCGTCGAAGCGCCGCTCGGGTTCCGGGGTGCCGGCCGGTTCGGGCGCCGGGGCCGGTGTGCTCTTGGGCGTGCGCCGGCCGCCGCCCCGGCGGGCGGCGGGCGCGCCGACCCGCTTGGCGTCGCTGTGGGTCACCGCGCCGAGGACGGTTCCGCCCGCCCCGACGATGAGCTCGCGGATGCGCGTGAGGTCGGCGCGGTGCACGGTCCGCGGGTCGCAGACGATGAGCACGCCGTCGACGCGGTCGACGAGGGCGAGGGCGTCGGCGTACGCCAGGACGGGCGGGGCGACGACCACCACGGTGGCGTCCGGGTCGTCGGCCTCGGCGATCAGCCGGGTCGTGCGGGCGGAGGTCAGCGCGCGCGGCACGTTGCGCACCCGCTCGCCGGGAACGAGCCCGAAGGCTCCCGACTCGCCCGCGTCGACGAGGAGCTGGCCGCGGCTGGGCCACTCCCCCTCGGCCTGCTCACCGCTGCGGCTCCAGCGGGGCCGGGACGCGGCGGTGACGTCGAGCCGCTCGGAGAGCGACGGGGTGCGCAGGTCGGCTTCCACCAGCAGGACGTTCTTGCCGGTCTCGGCGAAGGAGGCGGCGAGGTTGACCGCGACGGCGACGCTGGACTCCATCGACCCGCGCGGGGCGACCACGAGCAGCCGGCGCCGGTCCGCGAACCGGTCGTCGTAGGCGAGCCGGAAGGCGATCGAGCGGTACTCCTCGGCCGCCCGGGAGTCGGTGTGGCCAACCACCAGGGTGCCCGCCGAACCGCGGGGCAGCGCGCCGAGGACGGGCCCGCGGACGGCGCGGGCGACGTCGCCGGCCGAGCGGGGCGCGGGGTCGAAGACCAGGCGCACCCAGGCGCCGAGCAGGCCGAGTCCGACGCCGACGAGGCCGCCGAGACCGAGCGACAGCGGCAGGCCGGGGCCGTCGGGGGAGGTGGGGACGGTGGCGTTGCGGATCACGTTGGCGGGCGTCATGTCGAGCGCCTTGAGGCTCGTGATCTTGGAGCGGAGGTCGGTGATGCGGTTGAGCAGGTTGGCCTGCACGGCGTAGGCGGAGTCGGCGGCCGAGCCGTCGGGGAGCTGCTTGATCCGCTCGGACAGCTGGTCGTTCTGCTTGGCGACCGGGTTGAGCTGGTCCTGGAGGCTCTTGAGCATCGAGTCGCGGACGGCCTCCCACTGGTCCTTGCGCATGTCGATGTACGAGGTCGTGAGGGCGTTCGCCCGGCGCGCCGCCTCCCGGGGGTCGGAGGCGTTGTACGTGAAGTGGAGCACGAGGGTCTGCGGCGGGTTGGTGACCTGGAGACCGTGCTGGAGCCGGTCCACCTCGCCCGAGCCCAGCTTGAGCTGCTTCGCGGCGCCCTCCGCGACCGACCGGCTCAGCGCGGTCTGCCGTTCGGACCCCATGTTCAGCGCCTTGTCGCTGGAGAGCGTCGGCGCGAACGGGTCGCTGGTGGGAGCGCGGAGCACGATGTCGGTGGTGGCGGCGTAGCTGTCGGCGCCGGTGACACCGAGCCAGGCGCCGGCCAGCAGTCCGATGCCGACGCCGCCGCCTATCAGCCACCGGTACCGCAGCAGCTGGCGGAACTGCTCGCGCAGTTGCTCCGGCTCGTCCTCCCCCCGGACGGGAACGTGTGTCTCGTTCACCTTCCAAGTCCCCCCATTGCCTCGTCGATCAGCGCGTCGATGCGCGCGAGACCCGCCTCGCGTGACAGATGGGCGGCGACGTGGCGCGGACCCGCCGCACCCAACTCGTCAGCCCTTCGCGGATCTTCGGCGAGTCTACGCACCGCGGACAGAAACTGATCAGGATTCTCCGGTTCCACCAGCGTTCCGGCACCGGAGCGCAGCACCTCGCGGGCCGTCCCGCCCTCGGCGGCGACCGAGGCCACCACCGGGCGGCCGGCCGCGAAGTAGGAGGTGAGCTTGGAGGGCACGCTCATGTCGAGGACGGAGGCGCGCTGCGTGACGGCGAGGACGTCGGCGGCGGCCAGCACGTCGGGGAAGTCGGCGTCGTCCACCGGCGGCAGGAACTCCAGGTTGGGCAGTCCGTCGGCCAGTGCGGCGAGGTGCTCGCGCTGGTTGCCGTCGCCCATCAGCACGATCCGGGTGGCCGGGTCGCGGCGGGCGGCGTCCACCAGCACCTCCAGGCCCTGCTTGAGGCCCATGTTCCCGGAGTGCAGGACCACCGTCTGCCCCGGCTGCCAGCCGAGCCGCTCGCGGGTGGCCGCGCGCGGCGCCGAAGGGGCCTGTATGTGGCTCCAGTTGGGCACGAGCCGGATGCGGCCGGGGTCGACGCCCATGGCCCGCACCCGCTCGACGAACGTCTCGTGGATGACACCGACCAGGGTGGCGCGGCGCAGCACCCAGGACTCGGCCCGCTCGGCGAGTTCGGCGGCGCGCCCGCCGCCCTGGATGCCGGACTGCGCGGCGGCCGCCCCCATCAGGTCCTGCACGACCGGGACGTACGGCGCCCGGTGCCGGGCGGCGATCCGGGCGCCGAGCACGCCGCCGGCGAGGCTGGGCAGTTGGGCGAGCACGGCGTCGAGCCGGCCGGTGCGGGGCGGGGCGGCGAGGCCGTGGACGAGGATCGAGCTCTCGAACAGGGCCCGGCGCAGGGCGCTTTGGCGTGGCGGGACGCTGTGCCGCCGGCGGTGCACGGTGACCCCGGCACGGCGTTCGGTGGCCCGCCAGACCGTGCGGTAGGCGGGGTCCAGGCTCCAGGACGGGTAGTGCGGCAGTCCGGCGAGCACGTGGGTGTCGTGGCCCCGGCTCGCCCAGTGCTCCGCGATTCCGGTGGCGTACGGGCCGATGCCGGTGTGCTCGGGCGCGTAGTTCGTGGACACGAGCAGCAACCGGCGCCCGGGTGTGCGGAGTTCGCCGCGCTGTCCGGCGCGGCCGGCGACGTCCGGCTCGGCGGGGCGTGCGGCGGCGTCCGGCTCGTCGGTGCGTTGCACCGGTACCGACCTTGCCGGGCCGGCCACTTCGGTGCCGCTCCGGTCACGACGCTCGTCGTGGGCATGTGTCACGCGACAGAACCTTCCCCCCGGCCGCCTGCGCGGCCTCCCCTGTGTGTCGGCGCCCCGCGGGACCCCCCGGTCCTCGCGCCGGTCGGAAGTGACCCAGGACGCACCCTAATTGTTCACCCTCCCTGCACCATGCATGAACGCTATCGTCAAAGTCCGCGCATCCCCCGGAAAGGGGTGCGCACAGGGGGCCAAAAACGAACAAGGGGGACATCTGTGCCATCGAGCAAGCCGTACCGCGTGGGCTACGCGCCGGGCGCCTACGACCTTTTCCACATCGGGCACTTGAACATCCTGCGCCACGCACGCGCGCAGTGCGACTACCTGGTGGCCGGCGTCGTCTCGGACGAGATGGCCGAGCGAGCCAAGGGCAGGCTGCCGATGATCCCGCTGGTGGAGCGGCTGGAGATCGTCAGGAGCATCAAGTACGTCGACGCGGCGTTCGTGGAGACCGTGCCGGACAAGCTGGAGACGTGGAAGCAGGTCCGCTTCGACGTGCTGTTCAAGGGCGACGACTGGCGCGACACCCCGAAGGGGGACCGGCTGGAGCAGGAGTTCGCCACGGTGGGCGTGGACGTCGTCTACTTCCCGTACACCGTGCACACCTCCAGCACCCAGTTGCGGCGCGCCATCGACGCGCTGGACGGGACGCGGTTCACCGACGAACTGCGGACAGCTCCCGGAACCACTTGGTGAGGAAGGCGGCCAGGAAGAGCACGGCGGCGGCGGCGAGGACCGTGTAGGCCCACCGGAAGGCGCTGCCGCCGCCGAGCAGCAGGAAGACCAGGCAGAAGACCCCGTGGTCGACGGGGAGCAGGGCCACCGCGCGCACCGTGGAGGGCCCGGCCCCCTCGCCCGGGGCCGCCTTGGGCTTGAGCTTCTCGGTGAGCAGCCCGCCGAAGAACGTGACGACGGCGGCGAGCTGGAAACCGAGCGGCACGAGCAGCCAGGCGTCGGCCCCGGTGCCGAAGTGCCCCGGGGCGCGGTAGAAGGCGATCAGCACGGCGGTGTGCAGCGCGGTGATCTTGGCACAGTCGACCACGTGGTCGAGCCACTCGCCGGCCGCGCTGCCGCCGCCGCGCAGCCGGGCGAGCTGCCCGTCGGCCGAGTCGAAGGCGAAACCGACGGCGAGCCCGAGCCAGACGACGACACCCGCGGCCCAGGTCGGCGCGGCGACCGCGGCCGTGGCGACGGCCGCGAAGCTGAACACCGCGCTGATCAGCGTGACGTGATTGGGCGTCAGCCCCAGCCGGTAGGCGCCGGCGGCGAGGTACCGGCCCACCGGCCGGTTCACGAACCGCGAGTACAGGGACACGCCCTTGGCGCTCTTCTGCGCGGACTTCAGCCGTATCAGCGCGGACGTCGTGCTGCTCATCGATCCCCCCGGACCTCGTCTCCGCACGGCCTCCCCGGCCGCTCCCCTGATCCACATCATCACAGCAGTCGACGTGCGATGGCGAACGATCGGATAACTGACCGGAAACGAAACGCGACGGAAACCGCCAGGGCTCCGGGGGGCCGACGGGCCCGCACCCGAGCCGCCCGCCGGCCCGGCCGGGCAGGGGCCCTCAGTAGGCTGGGCGCATGCCCGCCTTCCTCCCTTCGCTCGTCTGCTTCATCCTGTTCTGCGCGGGTTTCGTGCGGGACCGCCGCCGGGCCGGCAACGCGGTTCTGCTGGGGCTGTCCCTGGTCTTCGGCGGGATCGCCCTCTTCCGGGAACTGACCCGCGGACATCCGCAGGTGGGGCGCGATCTGGCCTTCGCGCTGCTGATCCTGGCGGCCCTCGGCGTCATCGTCCTCGCCTGGTTCCTGATCGCCAACGGGATCACGATGGTGCGCAAGGAGGGCAGAAGCCCCGCGAACCTGCTGTCCCTCGGGGCGGGCGTCGGCCTGGTCGCCCTGCTGGTCCTGCTCGCCACCGCACTGGCGCTGCACACGCACGCGCTGATGGTGGTGGCGGCGGCGGCCGTCGCCCTGGCCGGATACGTCGCCTTCCTGTTCCTGTGCTTCCTCTCCTACGGCGCGCTGTACGGACGTCTGCGGCTGCGGCGCCGGGCGGACTACGTGGTGGTCCTCGGCTCGGGCCTGATCGGCGGCACCACCGTGCCCCCGCTGCTGGCCGGCCGGCTCGACCGCGCCCGGAAGGAGCACGCCCGGCTCTCCCGGCGCGGACGGCGGCCGGTGCTGCTCACCTCCGGAGGACGGGGACCGGACGAGAAGCTGCCGGAGTCGCACGCGATGGCCGACCACCTGATCGCCCGGGGTTTCCCCGCCGACCTGATCCGGCGCGAGGACCGCTCGACCACCACGGACGAGAACATGCGCTTCAGCAAGGCTCTGATGGAGAAGGAGAAACCGGACTACCGCTGCGTGATCGTCACGAACAACTACCACGTGTTCCGTGCCGCGGTGACCGCCCGCCGCGCGGGGGTCCGCGGCCACGTGATCGGCGCGCCCACCGCCTCGTACTTCTGGCCGAGCGCGATGATCCGCGAGTTCGTCGCGCTGCTGGTCTCCTACCGCCGCACCAACGCCGCCCTGTTCCTGCTGGTCCTGGTGAGCGGCCTGTTCATCTGGTGGCTGGGGTGGCCGGCCCCGGGCGGCCCGGGCATCCTCGGAGCCGCACGGACCTGACGGCGCGCGAGAGACGTCGCCTCGCGGCCGGGGGGAGCTGTGCGCAGGTCCGGAGGAGGAGCCACGGCCGCGCCCCCGGTGACCGGCGCTGCGGCCACCACCCGCCGCGACCGCCCCGCCCCCACCCCGACGCCCGTCGCCCGACGCCCGTCGCCCGGAACGGAGTCCGCGTCCGGCGTACCGAGCCCCCGGTCCGGCGTTTCGAGCCCCGTCCGGCGCCCCCACGCGCCGTACCGCGCGCCGGGAGCCGCCGCGGACGGCGGAGGGGCCCGGCGGATGCCGGGCCCCTCCTCACACGACGCGGGGTGACCGCGGCCGGGGCCACGGGCGTCCGCTGACGGCTGTGCGTCAGCCGCGCACGATGTTCTCGGCCTGGGGGCCCTTCTGGCCCTGGGTGACGTCGAACGTGACGTGCTCACCCTCCACCAGTTCCCGGTAGCCGTTGCCGGAGATGTTGGAGTAGTGGGCGAAGACGTCCGGGCCGCCACCCTCCTGCTCGATGAAGCCGAAGCCCTTTTCGGAGTTGAACCACTTCACGGTGCCGCTGGCCATACTGCTGTCCTTCGCATAACGCCGGGACTTCCCCGGCTGATCTGTAGCAGGTGCCCGTCCGCCGCCGGAGTCCGTCGTCGGAGCGCACCGATCCTTTTCTACCCCACCGGCCGCACGGATCACCCAACGGGTGCCCTGCCTCAGCGCGCCGCCGTCCCGCCGACGGGGCGACACTCGGACATGTGTACGCCCACAGGCAGGAGTTGTACGCTGCAAAAGTGCAGGGCGACAAGTTCTTTTTCGGGGTGTTCGAACTCGACACGGCTCGGCACCAGCTTCGCCGGTCCGGCCAGCCGGTGCACGTCGAGCCCCGGGCGCTCGGCCTGCTGCGCCACCTGGTCGAGCACCGGGACCGGGTGGTCCCGAAGGACGAGCTCCTCGACGAGGTGTGGGGCGACCGCTTCGTCAGCGAGGCCGCCCTCACCACGGCCCTGCGCACGGCACGGCTGGCGGTGGGCGACACCGGCAGCCGCCAGCAGGTGATCCGCACGGTGCACCGGCGGGGCTGCCAGTTCGTGGCCCCGGTGACCGTCGCCGGTGACGCGGGGGCCCCGCCCGCCGGCCGGGACATCGCCCCGGGTCACCAGCCGGACACGCCGGGTGCGGAACCCGGCCGGGCGGCACCTTCCGGCCGACCGGGTGGGCCGGACCGCCAGACCATTCGCTTCTGCCGGGCGGCCGACGGCACCCGCATCGCCTACGCCTCCGTCGGCTCGGGCCCGCCCCTGCTCAAGGCCGCCAACTGGATGTCCCATCTCGACCTGGAGTGGTCGACGCCGGTGTGGTCGCACTGGCTGACCGGGCTCGCCCGGGACCGCCGGCTGATCCGCTACGACGAGCGCGGATGCGGCCTCTCCGACCAGACGGTCCCCCACTCCACCTTCGAGGACTGGGTCGACGACCTGGAGACCGTGGTCGAGGCCGCGGGGGTCGACCGGTTCCCCCTGCTCGGGGTGTCGCAGGGCGGCGCCGTGGCCGTGGCCTACGCCGCGCGCCACCCGGAGCGGGTCAGCCGGCTCGTCCTCGCCGGGGCCTACGCCCGGGGCCGGCAGGTCCGGGCCCGAGGCGAGGCGGAGAGCGCCGAGGCCGCCCTCGACCTCGACGTGGCCCGGGTGGGCTGGGCCCATCAGGACCCGCGGTTCCTACGGGTCTTCGCCTCCCAGTTCCTGCCCGAGGGCACGCCGGACGACTGGGACGAGTTCACCGCCTTCCAGCGGCAGACCACCTCACCGGCGAACGGGGTGCGGTTCCTTGAGGAGTTCGCCCGCATCGACGTCTCCGAGACGGCCCAGCACGTGGCGTGTCCGACGCTGATCCTCCACTCCCGCGAGGACGAGCGCGTACCGGTCTCGCAGGCCAACGAGCTGGCCTCCCTCATTCCCGACAGCCGGCTCGTCCTGCTCCGGAGCCGCAATCACCTGCTCACCGCCCACGAGCCGGCCTGGGGCGAGTTCCTGGCGCACATCGACGCCTTCCTCGCCGAGTAGGCCCCCGCGGCCGACGGGCGACGCGCCGGGTGAACCGGCGGCCGGCTCCCCGTGACCGGCGGCCTGGCACCGCCAGGTTCGGGCGGCCGGCACCGGCACGGCCCACGCCCCGCCCCGTGGACCCGCGATGCGCGCCCCGGGCCTCGCCCGCCCGCAGTCGCGCCCCGCGCCGGCCGAAACGACCCGCCAACGCCGCGCACCCCACCCGCCCCCGTCCCGTCGGCCCGCACCGGTCCCGCGCCGCAATCCGGCTCGCCGCATGAGGGAAGTGCCCTCAGAACACCCTCAGTTCGTCCTCAGGGGGACCTCAGTCGGCCACCATGCCTCGACCTGCCTCTCGGCCCGATGCTTGAGCGGTACCGGACGCAGACGACGGGGGCGTCGCACCGCGTCCGGCACACGTCAACGACACGACACTCACGAGAGAAGGACCGAAGATGCGACGCGACAACTCCAGGACGGCCGGCCGGAACGGGACGCGCCGGGGACTGGCGATGCTGATCGCGACGGGGGCGGGGCTGGGCTCTCTGCTGCTGGGAACGCTTCCCGCGCAGGCCAACGACACCACCAAGACGGTCGCGGACGACGGCCGGTCGATCACGTTCTCCACCGGCGACAGCAGCCGCGACGTCAGCGGGAACGTCACCTTCGTGGTGTCGTCGGACGGCAACTGGTCGATCACGGGCACCGGCAGGAACGCGCACCTGCTCGTCCGCACGTTCCACTGGACCTGCGACCTGACGTGGGACGCGGCCCGTGTCTCGCACGGCACCGGCAAGAAGGCCGTGCCCGGCAAGAAGACCCGGACCACGAGCGCGCAGGCCTACGACCCCGCCATGCAGGCGGACTTCGCGGACATCGCGGCCCGCGGACGCGCCGACTGCGACATCGTCGTCGGCTGACGCCACCGGCCGCCGTCCGCCCCCCGGCCCGTACGCGCGGCGACCGCCTCGGGCCCGACGGCCGGGGCGGGCCCGCGCGGCGGCGGCGCTCGCCCCGGGCCCGCGGGGGCGCCGGCCGCTCCCGGGGCACGACGGTGTTCTCCCGGATGCCGCGGCGATGGAGGTCTCCTCCACCGCCGCGGCATCCGCGCGTTCCGGACGGACGCCGGCCCCGCCCGCCGCCTGCCGGCCGGCACGGCTCGTCGTCCCGGCCCGGAGGGTCCGAGGCGTCACTCCTCCTCGGCGAGGAAGGCGTGCAGATGCGCGAGGTAGGTGGGCCAGGCCGGGTCGGCGGCGGTGAACAGGTGGTTGCGTCCGTCCAGCAGGATCAGCCGGCTGTCGGGAATGAGCGTGGCCAGTTCCAGCGCCTGCGCGACCGGGACCCGCGGATCGTCGCGAGCGTGGACGATCAAGGTGGGGCACCTCACCTCGCGGGCGACGGAGGCGACGTCGATGCGGGTGAACTCCTCCAGGAACCGCAGGGCGTTGGCGGGCGAGGTCGTCTGCCGCTGATAGGCGGCGAAGGCGTCCCACTCCGCGGGCGTGGCGTCGCCGATGAACTGGGAGGCGTAGTAGCGCAGGAAACTGCTCTCCTGGGTACGCCACCCGGCCCGGGCGATGTCGAGGTCGACCTCGGCGGCGTCCCGTTCGGCGGCGCTGCCCGCGCGGACCCGCTGGCCCCGGGCGTACGCGGAGGTGAGGATGAGCCGGCTGACCCGTTCGGGGCGGCGTGCGGCGTAGGCGACCGCCACCGCGCCGCCCTGGGAGACCCCGAGGAGGGGGAAGCGGTCGAGGCCCACGGCGTCGACGACGGCGTCGAGGTCGGCGACCAGGTCGTCGAGGGCGAAGCCGGGCACCGTCCATTCGGACAGGCCGCAGCCCCGTTCGTCGTAGCGGATCAGCCGCCGGCCGCGGGTGAGGCCCTCGAACCAGTGCGCCCACATCGGCGTGGTCCGGTCGAGATCGAGACGGGTCAGCCAGTTGGCGGTCTTGACCAGGGGCGGGCCCTGCCCGGTGGCGGTGTAGGCGACACGGGTGCCGTCGGCCGACCGGCAGAAGCGGATGACCTCGTGATCGGCCGCGGCCGGGGCGGGGGAACCCGAGGACGTGGGAGGCACGGTGGACGCCGCGGCCGGGGCCACGGCGGACGCCTCACCGGAGGCGGAGTCCGCCACCTCGTGCCCGGCGCCCGCGCCGTCCGCGACGGCCGCCGTCCGGGGCACCGCGTCGGGACCTGCGGTCACCGGCCCGGAGCCCTCGGCAGCGTCGCGGCGCACTCCGGCGCGGTCCGCGCCGCCCGCGGGAACCGCCGTCACCGGTGCGACGAAGCGGTGGCGATGTGGACCGACCGTCCGGATCAGCTGCTGGCGGGCCTCGGTGTCCCCCACGGCGAAGCGCGCGGTGCGCAGCCAGCCGCTGAGCGCGGCCTCGCCGGCCGTGCCCAGGTCCCCCACGCGCTCGCGCAGTTCGTCGGCCGTCACGACACGGTCGCGGTGCTCGACCAGATGGCACAGGATCTCCAGAGCGCGCGGCCCGACGTCGACCGCCTGCCCGTCGTGGCTGAGCGCCCGGCGGTCCACGTCCAACACGTACCGCCCGAACCGATACACCGCGCCACCCACACGAAAACCTTACAACACCTGCACGGATGACCGGAGTTGACCGGCCATCCGTGCCGGGTGCGTCGCGCCCGGCCGGGGCCGGCGCTCAGGAGTCCACCGACTCCCGATCGCGCAGTTCCCGGCGCAGGATCTTGCCGGAGGCCGCCTTCGGCACCGCCTCGATGAACTCGACCCGCCGGATCCTCTTGTAGGGGGCGACCTGCCGCTCCACGTGCTCCATGACCTCGGCGGCGGATATCGGCACGCCGGTCATCGGCACCACGAAGGCCTTGGGGATCTCGTTGCCCTCCTCGTCGCGGACGCCGATCACCGCGGCGTCGGCTACGGCCGGATGCTGCACCAGGAGAGCCTCCAGTTCGGCCGGGGCCACCTGGTAGCCCTTGTACTTGATGAGTTCCTTCACCCGGTCGACGATGAACCAGTTGCCCTCCGCGTCCACCCGCCCGATGTCCCCGGTGTGCAGCCAGCCCTCGGCGTCGACGGTCGCGTCGGTGTCCTCGGGGCGTCCGAAGTAGCCCTTCATCACCTGCGGTCCGCTGATCCACACCTCACCCGTCGCGCCGGCCGGCACGTCCTGACCGGTGACCGGGTCGACCAGCCGGGCCAGGGTGGACGGGAGCAGGTGCCCCACGCAGGCGAGGGGCTCGTCACGGTTGCCGTCGGCGTGGATGTGGGTGGCCGGGGACAGCTCGGTCATGCCGTACGCCTGCCCCACCTCCACCCCGAGCCGGTCCGACACCGCCTGCTGGAGGCCGGCGTCGAGCGGCGCCGCGGCGCAGATCACGCGCCGCAGGTGGGACAGGTCCAGGGCCCCCACCGCCGGATGCTTGGCGAGCGCGAGCATCACCGGCGGGGCGACGTAGGCGTGGGTGATGCGGTCGCGCTCCAGACCGGCCAGGAACGCGTCGACGTCGAAGCGGGTGTGCACGTAGACCGTGGCGCCGCGCAGCAGCGCGCTGTTGACGAGGGCGGTGAGCCCGAAGATGTGGAAGAAGGGCAGGATCGCGATGACGCGGTCGTCCGCCTCGACCCGGTGCAGCGCGTTCAGCTGTTCCAGGTTGGTGCACAGGTTGCGGTGGGTCAGCATCACGCCCTTCGGCACGCCCGTCGTGCCGCTCGAATAGGGCAGGACGGCCACGTCGCGGGCCGGGTCGATCTCGACCACCGGCACGTCGCCGTCGCGGACCAGGTCCAGGACCGGACGGTGGCCCTCGGCCCGGTCGCAGACCAGGATCTCGATGTCCCGGCCGGTCAGCTGCCGGACCGTCTCCACGGCGGCCCGCGCGGTCTCGATCAGCGCCGAGACGCCGACCATCAGCCGGGCGCCGGAGTCGACGAGTTGCTTGGCGATCTCGGCGGGTGTGGCCAGCGGCGACAGCGTGGTGACCGTCGCGCCCACGGTGGTGGCGGCATAGAGGACCACCGGGAACAGGATCGTGTTCGGCGAGTGCAGTGCCACCACGTCGCCCTTGCCGAAGCCCTCCCCCGCCAGCCCCGCCGCGAGCCCGCGGACCAGTCCGGTCAGCTCGGCGTAGGTGAGGGTGCGCCCACTCGCCACGTCCACCATGGCGGGCTTGGTCCCGTGCCGCGCCGCGCCGTCGAGCACCCACGCGTGGACCGGCCGGTCGACGACGGCGACGTCCGGGTACCTGCTCGTGTAGATCACTGTGTCTCCTTCTCCCGCGCGCCGCGGTGCCGCGGATCGCCTTCGGTCTCCGGCCCGGCGGGCCCGCCCCCCTGCCGGGCGGCGGTCCGAAGCACGGCGCGCGAGAGCGCGGCCCCGGGAGCCGGGCGCCGCGGGGGCGGCCCCCCGCCACCGCACCACGCCGCCCGGCTCCCGGCCGGTCGTCCCGGCCTGTCCGGAACAACCCGATCATCCTGGGGTCCGCCGCTCCGGGACTTGGTGGAACTCTGAGCCTTCCCTGAGGGCGCCCTGAGGACAAGACCCGGGAATCAGGACAAGCCCCGGGAAACGCACCGCTGTTACCCGGCGGCGACACCCTGCGCCCGCGGTCACCGGGCCCGCGGAAGCACTCCCCCCTCCGCGCGGGCCCCGCGCAGGGCGGGCGTCCGGCGAGACGGCGGTGACCGGCCCTGGACCGCCGGCCCCGGCCCGCGGGACACGGATCGCCGGGCGCGGATCGCCGGACGGTCCACCGGGCGCAGACCGTCGGACGCGGACCACCGGACGGGTCCACCGGGCGCGAACCGTCGGACGTGGACCACCGGACACGGACCGCCGGACGCGAACCACCGGACGCGGATCGCCGGACGGGTCCACCGGGCGCAGACCGTCGCACGCGGACCACCGGGCGCAGTCCACCGGACGCGAACCACCGGGCGCGGGCCACGGACGGGTCGACCGGACGTGGACCACCGGGCGGCACGGTCCACCGACGAGCGCGGCCCCTCCGGCGGCTCCGGTCGCCGTGGGGCGCCGGGCGGATCATGCGCCATCGGACGCGAAGGCCGCCCGTGTCCCTGCCGTTCCCGCGCGGCCCGGCTCCGAATACTGGGCAGATGCTCCGACATCTGCGCGAAAGGGTCCTGCCGGACAACCAGCGCCGCTCCCTGGACGACCTCCAAGAGGACCTCGACCTGTCGTCGGGGGACAGCCGGGCCAAGCAGTCGGCCTTCTGGACCATGCTCACCCTGTCGTCCGTCATCGCGGCCTGCGGCATCCTGACGGACTCCACGGCGACGGTCATCGGCGCGATGATCATCGCGCCGTTGTCCACGCCCATCATGGGGATCGCGCTCGGGGCCGTGCAGCGCCGCCGCAGCACGGCGTTCGCCTTCATGGCCCTCGGGTGCCTGCTGGTGATCCTCGTGGGGGCCGCGGCGTCGGTGGTGGTCCCCCAGTCCTACGACCTGCTGACGAACGGCCAGATCTCCGGCCGCACCTCCCCCGGGCTCCTCGATCTCGTCGCCGCTCTGACCACGGGCTTCGCCGGCGCGGTGGCACTGGCACGCAAGGACGTCGCGGCGGTCCTGCCCGGTGTGGCGATCGCCATCTCCCTCGTCCCGCCCCTCGTGGTCACGGGCGTGTGCGCGGGCCAGACCGCCTGGTGGCTGGCGCTCGGCGCGCTGGTCCTCTTCCTGTCGAACCTCTTCGGCCTGGTCTTCGCGGGCATGGTGGTCTTCGCCACCCTCGGCTACACCCTCCCGTCCGATCCGCGCACCCACCGCGGTCCGCGCAGGGCCTACGTCATGCTCGGACTGCTCTTCGCCGCGGTCCTGCTCCCCCTCGGGGCCAACACGGTGACCACGGTGCTGATCAACGCGTGGACCTCGCGGACGAAGGCGGCGGCGGAGCGGTGGCTCGCCGACAGCCCCGGCGCGAGCGTCACGAGCGTCGACGCCCAGTCCCGGACCCTGTACGTCCACGTCCGCGGCCCGGGAGACCTCCCGCCCGTCGGCGACCTCCTGGACGACCTCGCGGGCAAGATCCCGGACGGCGTCCTCATCGTCGTCGACGCCACGCGGGGGCAGCAGGTCACCGCAGGGAAGGTCGGCGGGTGACGGGTCCGCGCGTCACGAACGGGTCCGACAACAGCGGGATCAGTCCGCCCGACGGACTGCCAGGGGCCGGCACCGCTCCCGGAACCGCACCCTGTCCCGTCCCCACGACGTCGAACGTCAGGAAACGGGGAACCAGGCCGAGAGTCGCTTGGCGATGGCCGGTACATCGTGAGTTCGGCCAGGACGTCATCGACCTTCGGCTCGGCCCGATTCCGGGCGTCGCGGATGGCCTCAATGGCACGTTCCTGCTTGCTGCGACGCTCCCGACGAGCTCGCTCGGTGAGCTTCGCGTCAAGGTCGCCGGGGCGAGGTCCGAACCGGAGTCGCCGCCCGTGCCGACGGCCCCGGTCCGCGCGGCCCAGGGTCGGAGAGGTCCGCGCGGTGGAGACTCCCGACATCCGAGCGTCATCCGAGCGTCAAAGTCGCGCATTCCGCCCTCGCCCCGTCGCCGCGAGCCCCGCGCCGGCCCTTGAAGCTGCAGCTCAGGCCGTTCTGCACAATGGATACACGCTGAAGCAGGCCAAGGACGCCACAGGCGCCATCACGGAACGCACCTACACCAGGGACAGTGACGGAACCGCCGTCTACAGCGACGCCGTCACCTCCACGATCCAGGGCCGAACCTCCTCACACGTGGGCTGGTCGCACCAGCGATACAGCTACGACGCCGCCGGACGCCTGACCCGCGTCGAGGACACCAGCGACAACACCTGTGCGCTGCGCACCTACACCCTGGACAAGCGCTCCAGCCGGACAGGTACCGCGAGCGTCTCGGCCGACACCGGGCTCGCCTGCCCCACCGGTGCAGGCACCACCACCGCCCGCGCCTCGACACCGCGGACCGAATCGTCGACTCGGGCTACACCTACGACGTGTTCGGCCGCACCACCGCCCTGCCGGGCTCGACCCTCGCCTATTACGCCAACGACCTGGCCCGCCAGCAGACCGCCGGCACCCGGCGCCAGACCTGGCAGCTCGACGCGGCCCTGCGCTCCCGCTCCTGGACCACCGAGACGAACAGCGCCGGCACCTGGACCCAGACGTCCGCCAAGACCAACCACTACGGCGGCGACTCCGACGACCCCAGCTGGATCGTGGAGAACACCGCGCAGGGAACGGTCACCCGCAACGTCACCTCCGCGACCGGCGTGTTCAGCGCCACGACAAGCAAGTCCGGTGACACGGTCCTGCAGTTCTCCAACATCCACGGAGACATCGCCCTGCAACTGCCGCTCGACACGGCCGTCGCACCCACGGTTCTCGACAACGACGAGAACGGCGCGCCCCGTGCGAACAAGGCCGCGGCACGCTACGGCTGGTTCGGCGGCAAGCAGCGCTCCGGCCAAACGCTCACCGGACTCGTCCTCATGGGCGCACGCCTCTACAACCCGGGCACAGCACGCTTCCTGCAGACCGACCCGGTCTTCGGCGGCAACTGCAACGCCTACGACTTCGTCTGCGCGGACCCGGTGAACGGAACCGACCTCGACGGCCGGTGCGGCGCCTGGGGAAATCCGTTCAAGAAGTGCGGCAAATGGCGCATCATCATGTGGTCGCGCTCTCCCGGAAGCCACTGGAAGACCATCCGCGAGGGCAGCACGTCCAACGTCACGGTGAACGGAGTCAAGTACGGCAAGTTCGGCCTCCGGCACATCAAGGACAAGCATGTCGGGAGCGGAAAGCGTCCGCCTGGCGTTCCAGCTCCACCATGCTCAGCGACCTCAAGAAGACACTCATCTCCGGCAAGTGGAGGAACGCCTGGGGCGGCGTCTACAACGGCAAGTACGACATCACGTAGAAGAAGTACACCGTCACGGCTCACTACCGCACCACCGCCGCACCGGACGGAAAGCCGCTCGGCGTGACAACCGCCTACATCAACAGGAGGGGCTGACATGCGATCTCCACATGGGGAGAAGGGTCCCCTCACATGAACTCGCCCACCTCACCGGACTCGCTCACCCGATCCGTCGCCGAGAGCATCGCACGACGTATCGCCGACCAGACGAGACCGGCGAGGTCACTGGCATCGGTCGTCGATCTGGTCGACAACGATGAGACCGAAGAAGCTCTGGACGATCTCGCGCACGTGATCGAATACTTCCGCATCTCGATCCATCGCGCCGAGTACGACCAACTCGTCGCAGCAGCACAGCAGTTGGACGCAATGGACTCACTCACCAACCTGAGCGTGGAGCAGTTCGTGACCGAGCAGACCTGATCCAGGTCTCCACTCGCGGAACAGGGGGCTCGGCCGAATATTCGGCCGAGCCTCTTTCGCGACCTCGGGCATCGAACCCGGAACATCTGTTCGGCCGAGTGACAGACCAACCGAACAGCCAGAGCACTCCAGGGCGGCGCGCACGCTCTCCCCGGCCGCCACCAGGCCGGCCTCCTTGCAGTGATCCAGCAGCCGGTCGAAGACCACCCGTTCCATGCCGCGCTCGGCCAGACGGGCCCGGAACCGGACAGCACACTTGCGGGTGCTGACGCGGCCTCGGCGAGCGGGCGACAGCGCCGACAGGACGCGTCGGCCATCTCCCCGATGCCCTGCTCGAAGACTTCTTCTGCACCTACCAGCAGGTCACGGGCGGTCTGGAGGGCGACGGCGAAGCCGCAACGGTCGGGATCGGTGCCTGCCCGGGAGTCCGCTGCCTGGACCATGGTGCGTCGCTGGTAGAGGGTGAGCACGGCCCACACCTCCTGCTCGACGCCGGCCGGGTCGTGCGAGCGCAGGACACGTCCGTGCAGGATGGTGTGGCGCAAGGCGTAGTAGGCGCTCTCGTGCTCCCAACGCTCGTGATACAGGTGCACGAGGCGGTCGGCGGGTAGCGGCGGGCGTCTAGGAGCGTGGTCACCAGACGGTGGGAGCCCCCGAAGGCGCCACCGGTGCAGGTGATACTCACCTGGGCTTCGACGATGCGCACTGGGACGCCGCCGATGACCGAGAGGTAGGAGGAGTCGGCGAGGGGCTGAGTGGACGTTAAGTCCGCTCCCCCTCGGTTCATGACCGCTCGATCGTGTTACTGGGGGAGCACGATCACGAAGACGAGCCACCCTGTCTTCGCCGCCCCGCTGGGCGTCTCGTCCCCGTCGGGCAGCAGGGCAGCCCGACGGGTTCCTTGACGCGGCGGACAGCGGTCACCACTCGGCGTCGGTGCCGCCCGACGCAATCGGGGTGCCGGTGGACGTCCTGCGATCAGTCCATCATGAACCAGCCGCGTACCTGCGCCTCGTGATCGACGTAACGTTCGCCGGAGACGTCGACGACGACCTTGTCGATCGCGCCTCCGGTGAACGGGAACGGCCCTTCGTAGTCAGGGGTGACCGGCGAGGCGTCGTCCCGGCCCACACAGATCCCGTCCCCGACGAGGCAGAAGGAACCGGGCTGCGTGACGATATCGTCGCTGCCCACCTCCTGGTCGTCCATGTAGAGGGTGAGGGTGCCCGCGGCGCCGGGCATCGTGGGATCGGTGCTGCGTCCGTTCGCCGCGAACTCGGCCGTGAGCACGTGCCTGCCCGGCGGAATGTCCCGGTCGGCGTCCACGGCCTGGAGGGTGCTGCCGACCCAGTTGAACGCGTAGTGCAGGCGATGGTCCTTGACGTAGAGGCTGTGGCCGCCCGCCACCCCGCCGTGGGCGTACAGCACGCCCTCGGCGTCGGGCGAGTCGACGTCGACCCCGGCGGCGATGGTGTACGACCGGCCGCTGGTCACGACTCCGGACTGTTCGGGGACCGCCGCGGTGTCGGGGTAGTACACGTAGCGGTCGCGCTCGGGGCTTCCGTGCGGGCGCTCGGCCAGGACCTGTTCCAGGGCGGTGCGGTCGTCCAGCGGCAGCCCGTTGTAGATGCCCGCGTAGTAGTACCAGAGGCTCTTGAGGGTCTCCAGCCGGGCCGGTTCACGCGCGGCAAGGTCTGTGGACTGGGCTCGGTCGGTGGTGAGCTCGTACAGCTCCCACACGTCGTGGGCGAAGTCGCCCCAGCCGCTCAGTGGCGGGTGCACGGTGCAGGCCAGCCACCCTTCGTGGTAGATCGACCGCTGCCCCAGCATCGCGTAGAACTGGGTCTGTCGTCCCGGCGCCCCGGGGTCGGTGAGCGACGCCTTGAAGCTCTCCCCCTCGATCGGGTTCTGCGGGCGGCCCTTGAGTACCTCGGGCGGCTCGATGCCGAGCAGGTCGTAGAGGGTGGGCACGACATCCACCGCGTGAACGTACTGGTCGCGCACCTCCCCGCGGGCTTCGATCCCGTCGGGCCAGGCGACCACGCACATGTCGGCCACGCCGCCCTCATAGCCGGCCCAGCGCTTCCAGTACGGGAACGGGGTGTCGAACGCCCAGGCCCACCCGGTGTTGTAGTGGTTGTACGACGTCGGTCCGCCGAGGTCGTCAATGTGTTCCAGGGACAGCTCGGTCGGCGTGCTCATGCCGTTGAAGAACCGCCACTCGTTGAACGTCCCGTCCGGTCCGCCCTCGCCGCTCGCCCCGTTGTCGGAGACAGCCACAATGATCGTGTTGTCGAGCTCGCCGGTGGATTCGAGGAAGTCGAGCACCCGACCCAGCTGGTCGTCGCTGTAGGAGACGTATCCGGCGAAGACCTCTGCCATCCTGACGAACAGCCGCCGCTCGTCGGCACTGAGCTCGTCCCAGGGCCGCACGGTGTCCAGCAGCGGCCACGGCTGGCCGTCCGGCCCGGTCACCACAGGCTCCCCGTGCGGATTGATCGGGGAGAGTTCGGTGTTCTCCGGCAGCAGACCCATGTCCTTCTGACGGCGCAGGATCCCCGGCCGGATGGCTTCGTAGCCCTCGTCGAACACGCCCTTGTACCGGTCGGCCCACTCTCTGAAGACGTGGTGCGGCGCATGAGCCGCGTCGAGGGAGAGATACATGAAGAAGGGCTTGCCGGGGTCGACGACCTTGGCGTCGCGGATGAAACCGATCGCCTTGTCGGAGAAGTCCTTGGCGATGTGGTACCCCTCGTCCGGCGTGGCCGGCGGGTCGACCGGGTGGTTGTCGTGGACCAGGTCCGGATACCAGCAGCTCGACTCGCCGCCGAGGAAGCCGTAGAACCGCTCGAAGCCGCGCCCCAGGGGCCAGCGTCCCTTGTAGGCGGCCAGATTGGTCTCCTCGCCGGGAGTGAGGTGCCACTTGCCGACGCAGTAGGTGTTGTAGCCGCGTTCACCGAGGACCTCCGAGACGAACCCGTTCTCGAACGGGATGCGGGTGGAGATCCCGGGGAAGCCGGAGCTGAACTCGGCGATGGTCGCCATCCCGTTCGACGTCGCGTTCCTGCCGGTCATCAGCGAGGCCCTGGTCGGGGAGCACAGCGCTGTGGTGTGGAAGTTCGAGTAGCGAACCCCCATGTCGGCGATCCTCGACATCGCCGTCGTCTTCACCGGGCCGCCGAAGCAGTCCATCGTCCCGTAGCCGACGTCGTCCCACGCGATCACCAGCACGTTCGGAGCGTTCTCGGCCGCCTTCGGTGCGAGGAACGGCGTCCAGTCCGGCTGCGAGTCACGGATGTCGAGAGCGATCTTCCCCTTGAACGGCTTGGCCATGACGGTTCTCCTCATTGCCCGGGGCCTGACCGGCTGTCCATCCACCCTGGCCGGGTACGACCCGCCTCGCCTCACCCCTCACGGGTGACAGAACGCAGGAGCGGCACACCGTATCGCCGAGTGGACGTGCGGCGTCATCGCACGGTGACGCGCCACTGGGCGGCCTCAGGGACAGCGGTCTCCTGGTCCGGTCCCGCACGGCGGGAATGACAGGGCGTCCGACGGCGATGAGGGGCACCCGAGCCCCGCCCGCGAGGAGACGAAGTCGGGACATGCTCGTCGCCCTGCTCGCCGTGGTTGCGCTCCTGACGGTCCTGCTCGGCCTGAGGGGCTGCACACCCGGTGGGGGCCCGGTTACGGCCGATGGTGTGGGAAGTACGGCGCTCGCGCCGCCTGACGGCAGCCACCACCCTGACCGCCCCTCGCGCGCTACTTGAAGTCGCCGTGCGCGAGCAGGACGAGGTGCTGCCCTGCCGACGGCCCGCCGCAGACCCGACCGGCTTGAAGGGATCACCGCGCGGCAACCTCTGACGGCGTGCGAGGGAGTTCCCGCGCGTCACCCCTGCCGGGTGGCGTGCCTGGGGATTGCGAGGTCCCATCCTGGGCCGATGAGCACCGTAGAACTGCCCGATCCGACCGTCCGGCGCCGGCCCTTTCATCTGCTGGCCAAGCCGGCCGGGGCGATCTGCAATCTGGACTGCACCTACTGCTTCTTCCTGTCCAAGGAGTTGCTGTACGAGGGCAGCAGATTCCGCATGGCAGACGAACTGCTCGACACCTACATCCGGCAACTCATCGAGGCGCACGGACCGGCGCCCGAGGTCACTGTGGCCTGGCAGGGCGGTGAGCCCACGCTGATGGGCCTCGACTTCTTCCGCAGGTCCGTCGAGTACGAGCACCGCTACGCCCGCCCCGGCCAGCGGATCGTCAACACCATCCAGACCAACGGCACACTCATCGACGCCGAATGGGCCCGCTTCTTCCGGGAGAACGACTTCCTGGTCGGGCTCTCCGTCGACGGCCCCCGTGAGTTGCACGACGCCTACCGGGTCGACAGGGGCGGAAAGCCCACCTTCGACCGCGTGATGCACGGACTGCGTCACCTGCGCGAACAGGATGTGCGGTGGAACGCGCTGACCACCCTGCACGACGCCACCGCCGGGCAGGGCCGCGAGGTATACGCCTTTCTGCGCGACGACTGCGGCGCCGAGCACATGCAGTTCATCCCGATCGTGGAACGCGCCACCGCGCACGACCTGCCGCTGGCCAACGACGGCTGGGGCGCCCGCGCCACGGACCGGCCCCTGTACCGGCAGGAGGGCGACCGCGTCACCGACCGGTCGGTCACCGGAACGCAGTACGGCCGGTTCCTCATCGACGTCTTCGAGGACTGGGTGCGCCACGACGTCGGCCGGGTCTACGTCCAGATGTTCGACGTGGCGCTGGCCAACTGGTACGGCGAGCCACCCTCTCTCTGCGTACACTCCGAAACCTGTGGCAGTGCCCTCGCCCTGGAGCACAACGGCGACCTGTACTCCTGCGACCACTTCGTCGAGCCGGAACACCTGCTCGGCAACGTCGGCGACCGGCACCTGCTGGAGCTGGTCGACTCACCGCAACAGCGGAAGTTCGGCCAGGACAAACACGACACCCTTCCCCGGTACTGTCTGGACTGCGACGTACGCTTCGCCTGCCACGGTGGCTGCCCCAAGGACCGCTTCGACACCACACCGGACGGCGAACCGGGCCTCAACCACCTGTGCGCCGGATTCAAGGCGTTCTTCCACCACGTCGACCACCCGATGCGCACAATGGCCGGGCTGCTGCGCCAGGGGCGGGCACCCGCACTGATCATGCGCGAATACGCGGAGGCGGACGCGCACCGGCCGCACAACACGCCCTGCCCGTGCGCGGGCGGACGCAAGTGGGCCCGCTGCCACGGCAGGCCCGTCGCGGCGCACCAGCGGTAGCGCCCAACACGTCAGGGCACCTCGCGGAGCAGCCCTGCGCGTCTCCACCCCATGCAGGCGCCGGCAAGCGGCCTGAAGAGCTACAGGAGCGAGCGTCATCGCGATGGCCGAGGCCCTGAACGGCACCTTCAAGGCCGAGCTGATCGAAATGCAAGGACCCTTGGAAGGACGTCGCCCAAGTCGAGCAGGCGATCTTCCGCTGGGGCACGCGGTACAGACGAAGAGCGCCTCCACGGCGCCCGCGACTACGTGCCACCGGCGCGTACGAGGAAGCCTTCTGGCGCAGCCAGGAACGCGCCCCCGCAGCCGGCCGGACCAAGGCTGTACCTGGTCGTCGTCAGCCGGCCCTCCCGGGCAGGGCACCGGCCCCTCCCTGTCTGACCTGCTGCTCTCGCTTCCGTGAGGCGCCCTGTCCGTGGCGTCGACAGCCACACCGGGCCGCCGCATACTGAAAACAGGGTCGGCGAGGCCCGGCCCTGGGCCCGGGAGGTACCAGACATGGACTGGTGGCTGTGGGTGGTGATCGCCCTGGCGGTCGTGGCGCTGGGTGCCGTGTCGCTGCTCGGGGTGCAGGCACGTCGTCGCAGCGGTGGGGTCATCGCGGGCGGCAGGCGGCACCCGCACGACAGGAAGGGGCCGGGGTCATGACCGGCTACGTGCGCGCCAGTGAGATAGCCAAACTGCCCGTGGTCACCCTCGGCGGCGAAGACGTCGCCCAGATCAAGGACGTCGTTTTCGACGCGGCCGACGGCAGTGTGCGCTGTTTCACCCTCAGTGGGCGGGGTCTGCTCTCGGGCCCGCTCAAGCGGGACCTGCTGTGGAACAAGGTGCACGCCCTGGGGCCGGACGCGGTGATGATCCGGAACGAGAACGCCCTGGCCGATGACGATGCAACGGCCAAAGCTTCCGAAGCGTCCGGCGGCGGCAACGTCATCGGCTCACGGGTGATGACCGAGGGCGGTACCGACCTCGGCAAGATCGTCGATGTCGTCATCGAGGCGGGGCGGAATCCGGCAGTGGCCGGATACGAAGTGGAATCCGCCGCGCAGGGCCGCCGGCACATCCTGCTGCCGGTCATCAAACCCGGAGCCATCTCCGGTGAGATGGTCCTCGTACCGGAGGCCACCGGCGAGTTCACCGCGGGTGATCTGGCCGGGTTCCCCGAAGCCGCCCACGGCCTGCACGCCCGCCTCGAACGGGAGAAGTGATGCTGTTCAGCCAGGCCAAGAGCCGCGACGTCGTCGCCCTGACCACCGCCGAGACCCTGGCCACCCTCACCGGCCTCACCATCGCCCCTGCACCCGCCCGCGTCGCCGCGCTCCGCGTCAAGACCCGCGGCCCCGGCACCCTGGTGACCTGGAGCAACGTGCACTCCTTCGGCCCGGACGCGGTGACCGTCCGCACACCCGACAAGATCCAGGGCGACCAGGACACCAGCGCCGTCTCCGACAAGCACCACGACCCCATCGGCAAACGCGTCCTGACCGAAACCGGACAGGACCTGGGCACCCTCGACGACATCGACTTCGACGAAGGCACCGGCCATATCGAACGCCTGATCACAGCCGACCAGGACATCCCCGGCTACCGCCTCCTGGGCGCCGGCACCTACGCCATCGTCATCGCCGTCCCCTAGGCAGGAGCGACGTCTGGTTTCCGGCCTCAAGGGCAGGTACGCGCCGTTGGGTACTCGACGACGGGGCCGTCGGCTTCGCATCAACAACTACGCCCCGGTCGGCGGCGAGCGCATCGACAAGGAGCAGTCTGTGGCATCCGCCCTCGTCCGGATCGGAAGCCGGTCGCGCCAACCGGGTGGGGTGAATGTCGGTCAACTCGATTCGGACGACGCCCAGACTCTCGTCGTGGGAAAGGGCGGGGCTGAGCACCGCCCGGGACGCGGCCGTGGAGGACGGCCCGCTGCATGGAGAGGAACAGATCGGTCGAACCGCCTGCGACACAAAGCCGCAGGTCAGGCGCCCTTCGCGGCAGGCTCCAGAATCGCCACGCACTCCACGTGATGGGTCATCGTAAAGGTGTTGGCCTGAGTGAGTCATGGAAAAGACCAGGTCAGAGGCGCATTCTCGGCTTGATGTGCAGCTTGAAGGGGGCCCAGAGCGTCAAACGAGCGTCGCGGTGGACAGTGCCGAGTCGGTGTCGGGCCACCGGCCTCGCGGGCGAGCGAGCGGGATCCCTCGGGATGATCCGGTTGCCGCAGTCTGTTCAGCCCTGAGCAGCACGGAGGAGGTCGCACGGTCTACCCGGATTCCTGGTCTCGCCTGGAAATGCCCCACTCTCGTCGGCGCAACAGGTCCTCCGCCCACTGCGGAACCGCGACCGGCATGCCCGCGATCACCACGGTCATGTCCGGTCACGATGCACGTGCGGCGCTGTCACCCCTTGAGCGCCACCCACTCCCGGAGCACCGGTTCCAGGCGCAGCTGGGTGTCCTCGCGATCGAAGACCTGGAGGGCGTCGAGGAAGTCGACGATCCACCGTGCCTCGTCCTCGTCATCGATCTTGAGCGCGACGGCGGTCACCGCGCCTTCCAGGTCGAAGAGGCCGTCCTTGAACTCGTCGGTGAGGGCCCGGTATCCGGCGGCCAGCAACGGATCCGCGTACACGCCGGTCGCCTCGGCGAATGCGCGGGCCTGGGCCCGGTCCGCGCGGAGGTCGGCCAGACGGCGCAACACCTCGTCGGGGTCGCCCAATTCCTCGTGCAGGCGGTGGGCCCGGTCCACCAGGAGCGGCCAGCCGCCAGTCAGTTCGTGGAGACGGTCCAGGCGGTCCTCCGTGTGGAACATGTTGATGCGCTGGGCCCAGCCGCGCAGGCTGCGGTGGTCGTGCCTACGCAGCACCACCGGTGCGGCCGAGGTCGGCTCGGTTCCCGTCAGCAAGGAGCGCCACAGGGTGAGCTGAGCGGGGCCGGTGACGATGACGACCGCGCGGGTGACCCCCGGAGTGGCGGGCAGCAGCGTCTCGGCCAAGTCGACGGCTTCGCGGCAGGTCTCGGGCCGGACCGGATCCCGGTAGTTGACGAAGTCGCTGATGACGACCCGTCGTTCTCGGGGGCGTCCGCCAGTGAGTTCCTGTTTGTAGACGCTGGGCTTGCCCACGGGTGGCAGCGTCCAGCCGTCGATCGGTCCGGCGATCGTACGCAACGTCCGGGCGACGTCGGTGACTCCGGTGGCCGTGCTGCCGAGGACGACTCGGGTCCGGTTGGACCGCTCGCCCAGGAGGTCGTCGAGCTGTGTGTTGGTCAGCGGAGCCGGCCGCCCGTCGGGGAGCTCGGGGCGGCCCTCCTGCACGATGCTCTCCTGCAGTTCACAGTCCTGTTCGGCCCTAAGCAGACGTGCCTCCACCTCGTGGGAGGTCCCGATCATGCGCAGGGCGTTGGGACCGCGCAGATGCCAGCCCAGTCCGTCGTGGTTGGGCGCGAGGATACCGAGACCCACCATCTCGGAGAGGTAGGCGCGGAAACCCTCGGTGTCGAGCTGGTCGAACCCCTTGCGCCAGTACGTCTCACACTCCTCGCGCAACTCGGTGTCGCTCAGCCGCACCTCCAGGCCGTGATGGCGGGCGTGGTACGCCAGCACATTGGCGATCACGTCATAGCGGTGGTCGAGGCTCAGCGTGTCCTTGAAGGCCGCCGAGATGCCGTCCCGGAGCGCGGCGTCCGACTCCACGATCTCGATGTCGGTCACCTCCACCTCGTAAGGGGGTTGCCCGGCGCCGCGCCGCGTCCGCTTGCGGTGCATCAGCTCGACCAGCCTGTGCCCGAACATCTGCAGCAGGAACGGCTGGTACGAGCAGTAGCCGAGCACACGGTTGACGAGATCCAGGTCCTTGAACTCGAACCCGAGCGCCCGCATCGGCTCGACCAGCAGTTCCGCAGCCGACTGGGGAGCCAGCGGGCCGATCACCTTCGGGGTCTGAGCGAGGTGGCCGAACGGCCCGTTGCTCGCGAGCTTGGAGAAGCGCTGCACGGAGTGAAGTCCTGCGAAGACGACCTTTGCCGCGTCCTTGGTGTCGGACCCGAGGCCCTTGAGCTTCTTGGTCTGGTCGAACCGCGGGGCGTCGGCCTCGAAGAACTGGTCGCACTCGTCGAGCAGGATCAGCAGTCGGCGACGGGAGTCCCCGTCCAGCCAAGCCCGGATGCCGGCGCGCACCCGCTCGGAGGTCTCCTGTCGCTTTCCGCGCCCCTGCGGCCGGTCATCGAGTACCTGTGCCACGGTCAGCTCTCTCAGGAGGACGCTCCACAGCGCCTCCGGCCCGCGCGAGCTGCCCTTGCCGATGTTCTCCTGGTCGAGGTTGACGTAAACCGTCTGGTGATATCCGGGGCGCTGCTCCGTGAACAGTTCCCCGGCGTCGGCGAGCAGCGCCGACTTGCCCAGGCCCCGGCCGCCGTAGATGACCTGGGTGCCGCGCGGGTCGAGGATGCTCTTGCGTTCGGCGTCGCGGCCGTAGAACATCTCGCCGCCGATCCGGCCGCGCTTCTCCCTGATGTACGGGTTGACGCCGGAGAAGGGCAGCAGGGTCTGCGTGGCGGCGCTGACCTGGCGGTTGCCGCAGGCCGCGAGATAGGCGAGGGCGGCATCGTCCACCACGAGCAGCGGCTGCAACCGGTCGGAGCCGGCGGCGAGTTCGACTCGGGCCTCAAGGCTCAGCGTGCCGAAGTAGACGACGAGAAGGCTCGCTCCGCTGGTGTCGCGCTCCGCCCAGCTCATGACGACCTTGGCGGGCGGCCTGCCCCAGACCATCATCACCCGCAGGTTGCCGCCCTGCTCCTTGATCTGCGAGCCGAACGCGGGCGCCTTCGCTCTACCGTTGATCTCCACGCCGGTCGCTTCGAAGAGACGGTATTCCCGCCGGTGCTGGGATCGGTCGTCGAGCGGCCTGGCGCTCTTCGCGTCGTAGCCGAGGAGCTTAAGGAGAGGCGGCACCTGTCGCGTCGGAGCCACCTGGAGCCGGTCCTTGCGTTCGGTGGCGGCAAGCGCGCGCCACTCGTCGAGGGCGTCGGCCGCAAGCGCCGCCTCGTCGGTGGAGAGGCCGCCGTAGTCCAGGACGGGGACCATCGGATGCTTGCCGCCGGACCGAACCAGCTCGACGAGCTCATGGTCGATCCCTCCGGGCAGGCCGTCGGGCACGGCCGGGAAGAACTCGGTCAGATGGGACTCACCGCCCTCGATCTCCGGGACCGGCTCGCCGATCTCCAGGAAGTAGACGAGGTCGGCAGCGGTGGCCAGGTCGTTCGTCTCCAGGCGCCGCAGGACCTGGGCCCGCTCCTCCACGGAGGGGTCCAGGGCGTCGAGCCGAGCCCGGATTCGATCCGCCGCCTGCTCCCGGAAGGCCGGCAGGCCACTCCGTACCGTGTCGAGCGCCCGTCGCACGTGCAGCAGGTCGTGTCGGTCACCGCTTTCGAGGCTGTTGTGGGCGTCGGCGAGCAACTCCTGAAGGCCCAGGTCCTGGTCCTCGGTCACGGCACCGTCGGCCTGCGCACGGTGCAGCTCGGCGACGAGTGCGTCGTGCGCCTTCCGCAGCTGCGCACGCCGGGTGGTCTCCCTGTCGTCGAGCTCGGCTTCCGCAGGCGGGAAGAACTCCCCCGCCCCAGCGGCAGGCAACAGCCCGCGTCCGGCCAGCTCGACGATGTCACGGGCCGCGGTGAACGCGTCATGGGAGAGCCGCTCGTCCAGCGCCTCCTGCCAGCTCCGGTGGACCGCGGTCAGCAGTTCGTCGGGCGACGGCCGCTCGTCACGGGTGTCACACACCTTCAGCAGCTCCGCGTCCAGAACGAGCGCTGGGTCGACGGGACCGCCGGAACGCGTGGTCACGGTGGCGTCGGCCAGCAGAGCGAACAGCTCCTCCATCGAGGCATGGGCCGCCCAAGCCATCGCGCCCGAGAGGGCGTCCGGGCGCCGCGCCAACCGCTCCAGTTCGCCCAGCGCCGCTTCCCTGCCGTCCAGCAGGGACTGGCGCAGGGAGGAGATCTCCTTGACCGCCCGGCTGCCGTCGGAACGGTCGCCGCGACGGGTGCCGTCGACCGCCAGGCACCACTCCTTGACCAGACTGACGGCCCGCTCCACGAGATGCACCAGGTCCTGCCGCCCGGAGCCCTGGAGCGGCTTGCCGCTGGACGAGCGGTACTTGCGGTCCATGCGGTCGATCTCGCTGTTGACCTCGGCCAGTTTCGACAGCCGATCGGCCTGCTCCCGCACCTGCTGCAGCGCGTCGCGGTCGTCGCCGACGACGGTCGTGAGCAGCGATCCGAGCATCCCGTCGTCGGGGGCGAGCCAGCGTTTGGCGATCTCCGTCGCCCGTGCGAACCGCAGCCGCTGCGGCGAGAGCAGGGCACGGCTCTGATCGCGCAGTTCCCGCAGCCGGGCCTCGGTCTCGGAGACGTCGGCGACCAGCGGCGAGGCGATCAGCAGGGCACCGCTGAGGGCACGGTCGGCGACGGCGGCCGCCGCCTCCCCCAGCCGGTCCGGGAGCCTCGGCACCAGCGCCTTGAGCTGAGCGCCCGCAGCGTGGTCACCGGTGATCAGCGCGGTACGCAGCAGGGCGGGCAGCAGGAGGAGATCGCTGCCCTCGGTGTCCTTGCCCGCATATCCGCCGTACTCCTGGAGCAGGTCCGCCGTCAGCCGGGCACTCTGGCTGTCCCCGGAGGTGAGCAGCGCGGCGGCACCGGCCAGGCGGATCGCCGCCACCTTGGGCTCGGGGTGGCCGGCGGCCCTTGCCACATGGTGGGCAAGTCCGAAGCGCCGCTCCACGACCAGTTGCGCCAGGACCCCCTCGACCGCGACCTCATGGGTGGCGTCGTCCGCCGCCGGGACCGCTGCCCGGACGGACGTGTCATCGACGGGAGAAAGCGTGGGTGCTGCGGGTGCCTGGACGGGCGCGTCAGCGGACGTGGGGAGTGCCGAGTCGCTGTCGGCGGCCGGCCCGGCGTCTGCCTTGGGTGCGTGGACCGGCGCGGCGGTCGTCGTGGCTTCCGGCTCGGCGGCGGGCTGGGGCGCGATCGCCTCGGTCGACGCGGCCGACTGCACGGTTTCGTGCTCTGCGGTCGTCTCGGCGTCGGACGGCTCGGCGGTGCCGTGTGCCTTGTCGGTCCCGGCGGGGTACGAGTCACCGTCCGCCGGCTGGTCCAGCGTCAGCTCGGGAGCGATGAGCACGGCCATGGCGCACGTGGGCAGGACCCGTACGACCTTTCCCTGCAGTGCCAGGATCTCCGTGGCGGCATCCGCCTGTCGTCCCAGCCTGATGAGCCGGGCCAGGGCGGCGAGCGCGGCGCCCTCCTCGTGGTGCAGCTCCTCCCACACCGGCACGTCCAGCAGGCGGCGAGCCGCGCCGCGCACGGCCTCGGCGGCAGCGGCGGCAGCGGCGGAGCTGTCCGGACGGCAGTCGACATCCAGCAGTTCCCGCAGCGGCTCGCGGGCCTGGAGGTCACGCTCCCGCGCTGTCCGGTGGGCGTGAGCAGCGCGCGTGATGTCCTCTAGGCGACGAGGCACCCCCTCAATCCCGGCGGCCCGGAACACCGCGTCCACGTCGTTGAAAACAGTGCTCAGCGCAGCGAGCCGAGCCAGGTCCTCATCCTGCGGAGGGCGGCCCTCCATGACCGCGTCGGTGACCTTCTCCGCGGCCTGGCGGGCCCCTGCCAGGGCGGACTCCAGCTGCTGACATGCTTCCTCGGGAGCTGTCCCAGCCTTGGTCCCGGGGTTGTCGGACGCGGTAGCGGTCTCCTCGTGCGAAGTACCGGTGTCCGCTGCCGCGGTCTGCGGTGCGGGGGCGCTGGCGCCCGGCCGGTCGGCGATGGCAGCGGCCCCTGGTTCACTGTCCTCGGCGAGCGCCAACCCGTCGTCTTCCGCCGCTCCAAGAACGAAATCGGGGTGCGCCTCCACGAGGGGCCGCGCCGCGGCAGCGACGGCGGCGAGCCCGGCCGCCTCCTCGTCGTCGGCCGTCGCCCCGAACCAATCCTGGTCCGCCGCCCAGGCAAGGATGTGGGCGTCGGTGACGGAGGCGTTGCACCACGCGAACACGGTGGCCCGGACCAGCGAGGCGCCCCACCGGGCAACAGGGTCGGGGACCGGCTCCCCGTCGTGCGCCAGGACGAAGGCGCGCACCTGGTTCATCACGGTGACCGTGAGTCCCTTGATCCCGCATGTGCAGGCGTGCTGCCGTGACTCGCGCCGTAGCCTGGTGAGGACGTCCCGGCACAGGGCACTACTCACCCGTCGAGGGGCCGACATGCGGATGCCCAGACTGGTAAGCAACTCCTGGCGGTGCTTGGGCCGCAGGGAGTTGAAAGTGAGTTCCACCATGTCCGCCGTGAGGTCGTTCAGGGCGGCGACGGCCGGGGATTGCAAGGCGTTGAGCGCGGCGGCCAGGCCTTCCAGGTCCTCGGCCGAGACGCTCGGCGGGGACCACGGCGGCCCTGTGACGACGCGGTAGCGGTCCTGCATGTACACGCACTCCGTTCCTGTTGGTGACGGGAAGATTTCTGTGGGTGACGGGAGGAAGAGAGAGGGCCGGAGCCGTGGACGCGTGAAAGCCTTGAAAGGTCAGCGGCCGCGCGTGTGCTCGGTCACGAACGTGTACCCGTAGGGCAGTTCCCAGCCGTCCGCCTTGCCGAGCCTGCGGCAGTGCTCCCGGAAGGCCGCGCGCTGAACGTCGCTGGGCAGACACCCCGGCCGCAGTCGGCGCAGATGACCTGCGACGAACTGAGCGCCGCGCAGTCCCTCACCGCCCGGTTCGCCACCGCCCCACGGACGTATCACCCGCGGCCTGGCGGGGCGGTAGCCGATGAGGTGAATGGTCCGCTGTCCGTCACGCGGCGGGAAGTGCGGCTGCCCCCAGGCGTCCTGGCTGCCCAGGGCCGACTCCAGAAGACGTTCCGCGAGCAGTTCCGCGACGGCCGAGCCCAGGGCGGCGGCCTGCGACCGGGCCGGTCGGCGCCCATAGACCGCGCTCGGCAGGACCGACCGGTCCATCAGGGCATGACCGTCCAGGGTGAGTAGACCGCAACGGCGCACGGTGCGCATCACCAGTTGCCGGGGACCCAGCCCGACCGCGCTGTCACCGTGGCGGCTGCTGCCCGGCACGTCCTCCCTGGTGAGCACGCGAGGGTCGTAACAGTGCCCAGTCTCACGGTCACCGGCCTGCACCCATTCCTTCAACCGCGTCGTGGCCAGCCGAATCACCGTGTCGCCACGGAGCCGGCGCAGCTCCAGCATCAGGCCGGGGAAGAAGTCACCGGGCCAGACGATTCCCGTCAACCGACCCGATTCGTCACCGAGTTCGGCCGCGACATACTGCACCGCCTCCTTCTCGTCCAATGTCTCACCAGCATGGTCGAGTTCGAGGCGAAGCGTGGGGTGCGCGCCGCGGGGCCGGCAAAGGTCCTGCGCGACGAACGGGTGCATGGGAAACCAGCCGCCGATGAGATGGGCCAGCCGCAGGGGCGCCCTCCAGACGATGTCCTGCGCGTCGCTTCGCAGGAGTTCGCCGATGCCGAGGGCGTCGTCGTCGGCGAGAGGCGCATCTACCGGTTCCAGCTCCACTTCCGTTTCCGGCTCCGGCGGTGCGGGCAGTGTGGAGTTCCAGCCGCGCCCGGCCGGGACCAGGGGGTCTCTGGGTGCCTCTGCGTCACCGGGATGGTGGGACCGCCACACCCCTCCCCCCTCGAAGGCGTCGTCGAGGGTGACCCGGGAGCCGTTGCCGAACAGGCCCTGGTCGCTGTCCCCTTGGACCACGTCGGCAAGCGCCACGTTCGCCCGGCACACCGCAGCGGCATACCCCACTTCCCTGAGCCGTTCCTCCGCCCCGGGAAAACCGCGGAGCCGTGGTCCGACCGCTGTGTACACAGTGACCGGAGCGACGAGGCCGTGTCGCCGCCTCGCCGGGGTGGCCGCGCGCTCGACCGCGGCCACGAGAGACCTGAGGTCATCGCCGCCCAGCGGTCCGGTGTCCCGCCAGCAGTCCGCGAGGGAGGTACGGGTCAGGGCGTAGTGGCCCCAGGTGCGCAACACTGCACTGGAGTTGAGGACACCCCGCATCGTGTCGAGGAGACCGAGCAGTCCCGCCCGCAGATCGTCGTCGTGCGTGCCGCCCACCAGGGAGGCAAGGGAAACAGGGACGAAGGGGCTGAGAAGCTGTTCCCGAGCCGTCGTCAGGAGATGGTCCGCGTAGGCCGTCAGGTCGTCGCGCCGGGCTGCTTGCAAGGACGGATAGCACACGTCGACGACGACATGTCCGTCCTCATTGATCCATCGCCCGCGCGTGCGTAAGCGATGAAGCTGGGCCGGTGACAGACTCAGTGCCGGACCGAAGGCGTGGAGGTCCGGCACCAGCAGCTCCCTGCGCCGTGGTTCGGCGTCTGCACCCGGCCTACCCGAGCCCTCGGCGCCCGCGGGCGCCCCTGACACCCAAGCCGGGACGTCACCGAGCGCGTCCACCTCCGGGTGCGCGCCCTCCCTGTAGACGATTTCGGCGTAAAGCGGGTCCGACCCGGTGGCGACACACACCATGGCCCCGACCGGGAGCACGGGAGCGCACTCACCGAAGGTAATGACGGGAAAATCATCGAGGCACAGCGGGCTTCCCCCGTAGCCGTCGCCGCCGAGCTCGTACCCGAAGTACACGGCGTTGAAGGCGACCGTGGTATGCACCGGCGCCGGACGGACCGCGACAACGGCTTCGAGATAGCTCCGCAGTCGACTGCGTTCCTGGCCGGGGACGGCGTCGTAGCCCCGCGTCATGGCAGGCGTCAGGAGAGCCTGGTCACCGTACGGATCCGGCACCCCCGTGCGCTCGCGTTCTCCGACCCCTTTTGCTGACACATACGGGTCCCCACCCATGACACCTCCGCCGCATTACAGGTCGCCCCAGCCCACCTGCGGTGATTCCCGCAGAGTATGCCCATCCTTGGGTTTCCTGTGGCACTTTCATCACTTTGCGATGGCCCACGACGATCGAATCCGCCTACCGCGTTCACGAATTCCGTAGAACTGGAGCGTTAACGCCACGAATACGGCCCGGCCGGAGAGGTACACCAGCGCCGCCATCTGCCGCGGCAGTCAAGCTCCGACCAGCAGGGGCGAGCCAGCCAGCCACGCAATAGGCCAATCCCGTAGCGGCCTGACGAGAAAGATCCACCACCCCGTGGGACGGCAACGCCACCCGCTGACAGTCGTAGCCACCCATGGCCAGGTCCACGATGCGCAACAGGCACAGCCCGGCGCAGGGGCTGCTCGTACCGCCGCACTCCACCACCCCCGTCGACACCGGACCGCCGGTCACCTTCCTGATGTGGCCGCCCATCGCCGCGCTCCGTGCAACGACGCACGGACCGCATACCGACCTCATGCATGAGCTGACGCCCTATCAAAGCGAACGTCCCATGAGCGTCAGGGCCACCTCAAGCGGACCTGCGAAGACCGGTGGCCACACTCGCCCACCTTCCCGTCCGGGATTGGAACCACAGGTGTCGAGCACGCCCGGCTACGCCCGAGCAACCCACGAAAACCGCAGGTCAGATCCCCTTTGCAGTAAGCTCCAGAATCGCCACGCACTCCACATGAGGCGCCCTTGCCTCGTCGAACGTCAAGAAACGGGGAACCAGGTCGCGAGGCGCTTGGCGATCGCCGGTACATCGACGTTGTCCTGCGCGACTTCCTCGACGAACGGGCCGGCCACGGAAACGGGCGGCGGGACGGTACTGGCGCTCACGCCGTTGAACCGCAGGAAGACACGCATGGCAAGCCAGGCGGTGCGCTTGTTGCCGTCGATCAGCGCGTGATTGCGGGCAACGGAGTGCAGCATTGCTGCCGCCTTCTCGTGCAGCGTGGGATACAGCTCGGCTCCGAACACGTTCGTCCGGGGCCGTTCGATCGCTGACACCAAAAGTCCCATGTCACGCACGCTGTGCTCGGTACCGTTGACCGCGCGAGCGATGGCCAGGATCTCGTCGACCTGGATGTAGCGCACGTCCGTCACTTCAGGTAGTCCAGGATCTCCGCGTCACTGTCCATCAGCTCGGCCAGGACGTCATCGACCTTCAGCTCGGCCCGGTCCTGGGCGTCACGAATGGCCTCAATGGCAAGTTCCTGCTTGCTGCGGCCCTCCCGACGAGCCCGCTCGGTGAGCTTCGCGTCAAGGTCGTCGGGGAGTCGAAGTGTCATCGCCATACGGAGATGATACCAAGCCGGTATCAAGTGGCGCGATCGGGCCGCGCTCGGCTCCTCGGAGCGTGGGACCAAGCGGCCGTGCGCATCGCTACCGCGGAGGCCCAAAGACTTCCATTTCGAGCGTCATCCGAGCGTCAAGAATCTCGCAAGAGCCACTTCAAGGCGTCGCCGTTGCAAGCGTCTCGCTCACGAATTCGCAGGTCAGAGAGATCTCAAAGATCGATCCGCCCGCTCCAACCGCTGCACGGAGGGAAACAGGTCGAGCAAGCCACCCGGACAACAAAACTGCAGGTCAGGCGCCCTTCGTGGCCGGCTCCAGAATCGCCACGCACTCCACGTGATGGGTCATCGGGAACAGGTCGAACGCCCGCAGCGTCCGCACGCGGTATCCGCCGTCGCGGAAGTACGCCAGGTCGCGGGCCAGGGCCGCCGGGTCGCAGGCCACGTAGGCGATCCTGCGGGCGCCCAGGGACGCCAGGTGCTCCACCGTCTTCCGGCCGGCGCCCGCGCGCGGCGGGTCCAGGACGACGAGGTTGACCTCGGTGATCCCGGTGCGCGGCAGGACCGCCTCCACCTTGCCCTGCTCGATGCGGACCCGCTCGAAGCCGGCGAGGTTGTGCCGGGCGTCCTCCACCGCGCGCTTGCCGGACTCGATGCCGAGGACCGCGCCCTGGTCGCCGACGCGGTCCGCGAGCGCGCCCGCGAAGAGGCCGACGCCGCAGTACAGGTCGAGCGCCATGTCGCCCTTGCGCGGCAGCAGGCCCTGCATGACCGCCTTGACGAGGGTGTCGGCGGCCTTGGGGTGGACCTGCCAGAAGCCGCCGCTGCCGACCCGGTAGGTCCGGCCGTCGGCCCGTTCGCGGACGAAGGCGCGGCCGTGGACGCGGTGGATGCCGCCGTCCTGTTCGGCCACCCGCATCACCGAGACCGGCTTGTCCAGTTCGACGAGGGGGAGCCGGGCTCCGGGCCGCGGCTCCAGGATGACCATGCGGTCCTGGGAACCCGTCGCCGCGATCGCCTCCACGCCGGCCATACCGGACCAGTCGCGCTCCTCGATCCCCAGTTCGGTGACGCCCTCGGCGGCGATCATGCACCGCTCGACGGGCTCGACCTCGTGGGACCGGTGGCGGCGCAGACCGGCGTTGCCGTCCGCGTCGACCGCGTACTGCACGCGCGTGCGCCAGGCGGGCACCTCGCCGGCGGGAAGCTTGTCGCCCTCGGCGGGCATCACGGTGCCGTCCCAGCCGGCCTCCTCGGGCGTGAGGCCCGCGAGACGCCGCAGCTGCTCCGCGATGACCTCGCCCTTCAGCCGGCGCTGCGCGCCCGGCTTGGCGTGCTGCCAGTCGCAGCCACCGCAGCGGCCGGGGCCCGCGTAGGGGCAGGGGGCCTCCACGCGGTCCTTGGACGGGTCGACGATCCGGACGGCGTCGGCGCGCAGGAAGCGCGCGCCCTCCTCGCCCTCGGTGACACGTACGACGACGCGCTCGCCGGGCAGGGCGTGCCGTACGAAGAGCACCTGGCCCTCGTCCGTGCGGGCGATGCAGTGCCCGCCGTGCGCGACGGGGCCGATCTCGACCTCGTACTCGACCCCCACCAGCGACTTCTTCGGTTCTGCCTGCATGGTGGGGTGACTCCAGATGCGATGGGGTGGGACGGCCGGACAACAGCCGACCAGTCTACGTGCTCCGGGCGCGCGCCTCCGCCGCACCCGGTCGGCGCAGGGTCCGGCCGGGCCGGCCGAACGCTGCGCCGCCGCGGGCTCAGCTCTTCGAACTGGATTCCTTCGGCCGCTCGTTCGCGGGTCCGCGGCGCACCGCGCCCGGGGCGTTCCAGTCCTGCCGCCTGCGGGCGCGCACCTTGGCGGCCTCCGAGGACACCAGCTGGTAGGGCACCGAGGTGACCATGACGCCGGGCGTGAACAGCAGGCGGCCCTTGAGGCGCAGGGCGCTCTGGTTGTGCAGCAGGTGCTCGTACCAGTGACCGACCACGTACTCGGGGATGATCACGGAGACGGCGTCGCGCGGCGACTCCTTGCGCAGACCCTTCACGTACTCGATGACGGGGCGGGTGATCTCGCGGTAGGGCGAGTCGAGGACCTTCAGCGGTACGTCGATGCCGCGCCGCTCCCACTCCTCGCGCAGGTTCTTCGTCTCGGCGGGGTCGACGTTGACGCTCAGCGCTTCGAGGGTGTCGGAGCGCAGCAGCTTGGCGTAGGCGAGGGCGCGCAGCGCGGGGCGGTGGATCCTGGAGACCAGGACGACGGAGTGGACGCGCGAGGGGCGGACGCTGTCGTCGGTCGGCCCCTCGGGGGCGGCCAGTTCCTCGGAGACCCGGTCGTAATGCCTGCGGATCGCGGACATCGTGACGTAGAAGATCACCATGCCGAGCAGGGCGACCCAGGCACCGTGGGTGAACTTGGTGACGAGGACGACGACGAGGACCAGGCCGGTGAAGAAGGCGCCGAAGGCGTTGATCGCCCGGGAGCGGACCATGTGGCGGCGTTTGGCCTGGTCGGTCTCGGTGGCCAGGTGGCGGTTCCAGTGGCGGACCATGCCGGTCTGGCTGAGCGTGAACGAGACGAACACGCCCACGATGTAGAGCTGGATCAGGCGGGTGGAGTCGGAGCCGTAGATGACGACGAGCAGGCTCGCGGCACCGGCCAGCAGCACGATGCCGTTGGAGAAGGCCAGGCGGTCGCCGCGGGTGTGCAGCTGGCGCGGCAGGTAGCGGTCCTGGGCGAGGATCGAGCCGAGCAGCGGGAAGCCGTTGTACGCGGTGTTGGCGGCCAGGAACAGCACGAGCGCGGTGGCGGCGGCGAGGACCACGAACAGGAAACTGCCCTTGCCGAACACGGCCTCGGCGACCTGCGAGATCACCGGATTCTGCACGTAGCCCGAGCCGACCGCCATGCCGTTGTGGATCAGGTCGGTGGCCGGGTTCTCGGCCATGCGCACGTTGGTGGCCATGGCCAGGGCGATGATGCCGCAGAACATGGTGACGGCGAGCAGGCCCATCATGGCGAGCGTGGTCGCGGCGTTCTTCGACTTCGGTTTGCGGAAGGCGGGCACGCCGTTGGAGATCGCCTCGACGCCGGTGAGGGCCGCGCATCCTGAGGAGAAGGCGCGCAGCAGCAGGAAGACGAGCGCGAAGCCCGCGAGACCCTGGTGCTCGGCCTTGATGTGGAAGGCGGCGGTGGGGGCCCGCATGGTGTCACCGAGGACGAGCCCGCGGAACGCACCCCACGCGATCATGATGAAGACGCCGGCGACGAACACGTAGGTGGGGATCGCGAAGAGCTTGCCGGACTCCTTGACGCCCCGCAGGTTCATCAGGGTGAGCAGGATGATGACGGCGACCGCGCAGGGCACCTTGTGCTGCACCACGAAGGGGACCGCCGAGCCGAGGTTCTCGATGCCGGAGGCGATGGAGACGGCGACGGTGAGGATGTAGTCGACGAGCAGGGCGCTCGCGACCGTGAGGCCGGCGCGCGGGCCGAGGTTGGTGTTGGCCACCTCGTAGTCGCCGCCGCCGCTCGGGTAGGCGTGCACGTTCTGGCGGTAGGAGGCCACCACCGTGAACATGAGCACGACGACCGCGACGGCGATCCAGGGGCTGAAGTGGTACGCCGACACGCCCGCGATGGACAGGACCAGCAGGACTTCTCCGGGGGCGTACGCCACGGAGGAGAGCGGGTCGGATGCGAAGACGGGCAGGGCGATGCGCTTCGGCAGGAGCGTTTCGCCGAGCCGGTCGCTGCGCAGGGCCCGCCCGATCAGAATCCGTTTGGGCACGTCGGTCAGTTTGGACACAACAGGGAATCGTAAGGGCTCGAACAGGGAGCCGCCCACCCGCCGCCCCCGTTCGTCTCGCCCTCTGCCCTCCGAGTGAAAACGGGACCCCTCCCGCTGCGGATTCCGCAGCCCCGCGGGTCGGCGTGTCTATATGACAAAACCCCGCACCCTGACCGCCCTGGAGAACCCATGCACCTGAGCGCGGAGCTCGTCGGCGCGACCGTCGGACTGGTCGGCCTCGGAATCCTGACCCTCGCCAGTGTCCGGAGCATCACACGGCGCTGAGGCTCCCGTGCGCCCGCGGTCCACCGCCGTGTCGGCGACCGCCCGCGAAAAAGCGCAGGCGGCGCTGCACAGGGGTGCCGCCGGGTGACCGCGCGTGTGTAGCTTGGGCGGCGGTCTGAGACCCTGTTGGCCTGATCCGTAACCATTGACATCCGGAAGGACGGTCGTGCACATCGTCATCATGGGCTGCGGAAGAGTGGGTTCCGCTCTTGCCCAGAACCTGGAGCAACAGGGGCACACGGTCGCCGTGATCGACCAGGACCCCACCGCCTTCCGTCGGCTGGGCTCCGGGTTCGGCGGCCGTCGGGTCACCGGAGTCGGCTTCGACCAGGACACCCTGCGCGAGGCGGGCATCGAGGAGGCGGGCGCGTTCGCCGCGGTCTCCAGCGGTGACAACTCGAACATCATCGCCGCCCGCGTGGCCCGCGAGATGTTCGGCATCGAGAACGTCGCCGCGCGCATCTACGACCCGCGTCGCGCCGAGGTCTACCAGCGACTCGGCATCCCGACCGTCGCCACCGTCCGCTGGACGGCCGACCAGATGCTGCGCCGGCTGCTGCCCTCGGGCGCCGAACCGCTGTGGCGCGACCCCACCGGCGGTGTGCAGCTCGCCGAGGTACACACCTCTCCCGCCTGGGTGGGCCACAAGATCAGCCGCCTCCAGGAGGAGACCGGCGTGCGCGTCGCGTTCCTCACCCGGCTGGGCGAGGCGGTCCTGCCGACCTCGCAGACGGTCCTCCAGGAGGGCGACCTGGTGCACGTGATGATGCGCACCGACGAGGTGGACAAGGTCGAGGCGGCGTTCGCCAAGGGCCCTGAGGAAGAGGCGGGTCACTGATGAGGGTCGCCATTGCCGGCGCCGGAGCCGTGGGCCGCTCGATCGCGGGCGAACTGCTGGAGAACGGCCACGAGATCCTGCTGATCGACAAGGCTCCGACCGCCATCTCGGTCGAGCGCGTCCCGCTGGCGGAGTGGCTGCTCGCCGACGCCTGCGAGATCACCTCCCTGGACGAGGCGGCGCTCCAGCGCTGCAACGTGGTCATCGCGGCCACCGGTGACGACAAGGTCAACCTCGTCGTCTCCCTGCTCGCGAAGACCGAGTACGGCGTCCCGCGGGTCGTCGCCCGGGTGAACAATCCGAAGAACGAATGGCTGTTCAACGAGTCCTGGGGCGTGGACGTCGCCGTCTCGACGCCGCGTCTGATGTCGGCGCTCGTCGAGGAGGCCGTGAGCGTCGGCGACCTGGTGCGGCTGCTGCGCTTCAGCCACGGGGACGCCAACCTCGTCGAGCTGACCCTGCCGCCGGAGTCCGCCCTCGCGGGCACGACGGTCGGTGACGTCGCGTGGCCGGAGGACACCTCGCTGGTGACCATCATCCGCGGCACCCGGGTGCTCACCCCGTCGCGGGAGGACTCCCTGGAAGCGGGCGACGAACTCCTCTTCGTGGCCGCACAGGCCCGCGAGGAGCAGCTGGAGGACCTGCTCTCGGTGCGCCGCGAGGACGCGTCCGGCTAGGCCGCGACCGCGCCGTACGACGGCGGGGGCGCCCGGAGGGATCTCCGGGCGCCCCCGCCGTCGTGGACGTGCGGACGCGCGAGGCCGGCGTGCGGACGCGCGAGGTCGGCGTGCGGACGCCGTCACGCCCCGCCGTCTCATGGCTCGGCCCGGTCGGCGGGCCGGAGCGGTTCCACGGCGCCACCGGCACCGGGCCTTTTCGGCGCTTCCGTGCACCCAGCGCACCGGCTTCACCGGCTTCACCGGCCGGCGTACCCCCGCGACGGCGGCCCGCCTTGCGAGCGCGCCCTCGTCCGTCGGGTGAACGGTCGCGCGCCCCGGCGCGCCGGGTGAGGCGCCTGGGGCGTGGCGCGAGAGTCCCTTCGCGGCGGAGGGGGCTTTCGCCGCCCGCCCTAAGCCTCGCGGCGGTGCCGGGCCGGGGCGGCGGCCGCGCCGCGCTCCTCGGCGAGGGCGGCCTTGCGCTCCTTCTCCGCCTTCTCCTCGGCCTCCATCTCCGCGAACACGTCGATGGGCGGCGGAGCCTTCGCCAGGAAGACCCAGGTCAGCCACACGGCGAGGAGGAACGGCGGGATCTTGAGGGCGATCAGCACCCAGCCGAACTGGGTGGTGTCGGCCCACCAGTAGAGCGGGAAGAGCACCGCGCACTTGGCGAGGAGGATCAGCCCCCAGGCCCAACTGGCCTTCGCGTACGCCGCCTTGCGGCCGGGGTTGCGGGTCCGCCAGGAGAGGTTCTCCTTGAAGACCGGGCCGAGGATCAGCCCGATCAGCGGCACCCCGGCGAGGGTCGTGGCGATGTACGCGACGGCGAGGCCGAGGGTGTAGAGCATGCCGGGCAGATAGAAGTCCTTGGCGTTGCCGGTCATCATCGCGAAGACCACGCCGAAGGCCACGCCGAACACACCGCTGAAGGCGTGCTTCACGGTGTCGCGCCGCACCAGGCGGACGGCGACGAGCAGCAGGGACACCGCGAGGGCGGCGATCGCCGACCAGTGCAGGTCCTTGTTGATCGTGAAGATGCTGACGAAGAGCAGGCCGGGCACCACCGTCTCGACCATGCCGCGCACGCCGCCGAAGGCCTCGAAGAGCGCGGCCTCCGTCACCGCCCTCGAATCCTGCTGGGGGTCTTCGGTCGGCTTGTCGAGCGACGTCACCGGCTACTCCCGTCCGAGCGGTCTGAGTTCGTACTTCGGATTGAACAGCACCCTACGGCCCCGGCTCATCGAGATGCGGCCGGATGCGATGAGCTTGCGCCCCGGCTCGATGCCGACGATGGAGCGGCGGCCGAGCCAGACCACGTCGAGGGCGGCCGAGCCGTCGAACAGTTCGGCCTCCAGTGCCGGGACACCGGCTCGTGGCCGCAGAGTGACCGTGCGCAAGGTACCAGTAACCGTGACGATCTGCCGGTCGTGGCAGTCGCCGATCCGGGTGCAGCCCGCGGTCGCCGTGTCCTCCCGCAGCTCCTCGGACTCCAGATCCTCCTGGGTCGAGGAGAGCCGGTCCATCATGCGCCGGAACCGGCCCGCCGGCTTTTCGGAACGAGGAACAGCACTCATACCGAAAGCGTACCGGTGAGCGTTGACACCTACGTACCCGCGGCCGCCCGCTGCGAACCGGGGGCCGGGAGCCCGCCCGGCCGGCCGGCCGGGAACGTCACGTTCCGTACAGACGATCGCGCCGTCGCCCGGACCGGTGCCCCCGCGCCGGCACGCCACCTCACCCGTCGAACATCACTGCGGTTCACGGCTCGAACCGGTACCCCATGCCCGGCTCGGTGATGAAGTGCCGGGGGTGCGAGGGGTCGGCCTCCAGCTTGCGGCGCAGCTGGGCCATGTAGACCCGCAGGTAGTTCGTCTCCGTCCCGTACGACGGCCCCCACACCTCCTGGAGCAGCTGTCTCTGGCTGACGAGGCGGCCGGTGTGGCGGACGAGCACCTCCAGCAGGTGCCACTCCGTGGGCGTCAGGCGGACGTCCCGTCCCGCGCGGTGCACCTTCTTCGCGGCCAGGTCGACGGTGAACCCGGCGGTCTCCACCAGCACGTCGTCCTCACCGGCGCCGGTGGGCTCGGCGCGGCGGACGGCGGCACGCAGCCGGGCCAGCAGTTCGTCCATGCCGAAGGGCTTGGTGACGTAGTCGTCCGCGCCCGCGTCGAGCGCCTCGACCTTCTCGTCGGAGGAGTGCCGGGCGGACAGCACCAGGATCGGGACCCTGGTCCAGCCCCGCAGACCTCTGATCACGTCGACGCCGTCCATGTCCGGCAGGCCGAGGTCGAGGACCACGACGTCGGGGTGCCGGGCTGCGGCGAGCCGCAGCGCCGTCGCGCCGTCGGGTGCCGCGTCGACCTCGTATCTGCGTGCCTTCAGGTTGATCACGAGGGCTCGGGTGATCTGCGGCTCGTCGTCGACCACGAGGACCCGGGTCATGAGACCTGCCTTTCTGCGGCTGCCGGGGAGACGTCCTTGGCGGGCACGCGATCCACCGCCCGGACGGTGAGCACCATGGTGAGTCCGCCGCCCGGGGTGTCCTCGGCGTTCAGGGTGCCGCCCATCGCCTCGGCGAAGCCGCGGGCCACGGCGAGGCCGAGGCCCACCCCGGTGCCGCGCGGCGCGTCCCCGTAGCGCTGGAAGGGGGCGAAGATGCGGTCCTTGGCCTCGTCCGGGACACCGGGGCCCTTGTCGACCACCCGGACCTCCACCCGGTCGGCGATGGCGCTCGCGGCGACCAGGACCCGCTCACCGGGCGGGCTGTACTTGACGGCGTTCTCCACCAGGTTCGCGACGGCGCGCTCCAGGAGTCCGGCGTCGACCGCCACCATCGGCAGGCTCTCGGGGATCTCCAGGTCCACGCCGTCCTCGGGAACCCCGCCGAGCGCCATGGGGACCACCTCGTCGAGGTCGATCGCGCGGATCAGCGGTGCGACGGTGCCGGTCTGCAGGCGGGACATGTCGAGCAGGTTGCCCACCAGGTGGTCGAGCCGGTCGGCGCCGTCCTCGATGCCGGCCAGGAGTTCGGCCCGGTCCTCCTCGGACCAGGCGATGTCGTCGGAGCGCAGCGAGGACACCGATGCCTTGATCCCGGCGAGCGGGGTGCGCAGGTCGTGGCTGACGGCGGCCAGCAGGGCGGTGCGGATGCGGTTGCCCTCGGCGAGCTCCTTGGCCTGATCGGCCTCGTGCTGGAGGCGCTGGCGGTCCAGCACGACCGCGGCCTGGGCGGCGAAGGCCGCGAGCACGCGGCGGTCGGAGGCGGGCAGCACGCGGCCGGACAGAGCGAGCGCCATGTGGTCGCCGACGGGCATGTCGGCGTCGGCGTCCTCGGGACGGGTGGAGGGGTCCGGTCCGACGCTGCCCGCGCAGGTCCACGGCTCGACGTCGCTGACCCGCTCCAGCAGCGCGACCGACTCCATCGCGAAGGTCTCCCGGACCCGCTCCAGCAGGGCCTCCAGGCTGGTCTCGCCGCGCAGCACGCTGCCCGCGAGGAAGGAGAGGATCTCCGACTCGGCGCGCAGCCGTGCCGCCTGGTGGGTGCGGCGCGCCGCGAGGTCCACCACCGAGGCGACGGAGACGGCGACGCCCACGAAGATCACGAGGGCGACGATGTTCTTCGGGTCGGCGATCGTCAGCCGGTGCAGCGGCGTCGTGTAGAAGAAGTTCAGGAGCAGGGAGCCGAAGGCGGCCGAGGCCAGCGCCGGCAGGAGCCCGCCCAGGAGGGCGGCGGCGACGGTCACGGACAGGAAGAGCAGCATGTCGTTGGCCAGGCCGAGGTCCACCGTGTTCAGCAGCAGCGCCAGCACGACGGGTCCGCCCAGTCCGATGAGCCAGCCCCAGATGATCCGGGACCGCCCGAGCCGGGCCCCGCGCGCCACGGGCAGCCCGCGGCCCTTGGCGGCCTCCTCGTGGGTGACGATGTGGACGTCGAGGTCGGGGCCGGACTCCCGGGCGACCGTGACGCCGACCCCGGGGCCGAGGACGTACTGCCAGGTCTTGCGGCGGGAGGATCCGAGCACGATCTGCGTGGCGTTCACCCCGCGCGCGAAGTCCAGCAGGGCGGCCGGTATGTCGTCCCCCACCACGTGGTGGAAGGTGCCGCCGAGGTCCTCGACCAGGGTGCGCTGGAGGGCCAGTTCCTTGGGCGAGGCCGAGGTCAGCCCGTCGCTGCGCGCGATGTAGACGGCCATGACCTCACCCCCCGCCCCCTTTTCGGCGAGCCGGGCGGCCCGCCGGATCAGCGTCCGCCCCTCGGGGCCGCCGGTCAGCCCGACGACGATGCGCTCCCGCGAGCCCCAGATCCGGGAGACCCGGTGCTCGCTGCGGTATTCGGTCAGGTACTCGTCGACGCGGTCGGCGACCCAGAGCAGGGCCAGCTCGCGCAGGGCCGTCAGGTTGCCGGGACGGAAGTAGTTGGACAGCGCGGCGTCGACCTTGTCGGACGTGTAGATGTTGCCGTGGGCCATCCGGCGGCGCAGTGCGGGCGGCGACATGTCGACCAGCTCGATCTGGTCGGCCCGCCGCACGACCTCGTCGGGAACGGTCTCCCGCTGCCGCACCCCCGTTATCGACTCGACGACGTCACCGAGTGACTCCAGGTGCTGGATGTTGACGGTGGAGACGACGTCGATACCGGCGGCCAGCAGATCCGCCACGTCCTGCCAGCGCTTGTCGTTGCGCGAGCCGGGGATGTTCGTGTGCGCCAGCTCGTCCACCAGGGCCACGGCGGGAGCGCGCCGGAGCACGGCGTCGACGTCCATCTCGGAGAAGGTCGCGCCCCGGTACTCCAGCTCCCGCAGGGGGACCTGCTCCAGGCCGTGCAGCATCACCTCGGTGCGGGGCCGCCGGTGGTGCTCCACGAACGCCACCACGCAGTCGGTGCCGCGCTCCACCCTGCGGTGGGCCTCGGCGAGCATGGCGTAGGTCTTGCCGACGCCCGGTGCCGCACCGAGGTAGATCCGAAGCTTCCCGCGTCCCATGATCCCTATTGTCTTCCTGTCACCGTCGTGTACGCAGCGTCGACCTTACGGCCAACAATTCCGGCATCGCGGGCGAGAGGCCCGGTCGGGGGACGTCTTTGACGCAACCCTGACGCCTTGGACAGGGCGCCGCCCGGCGGCTCGGCGCCCGGCGCGGCGCCCCCGGAGCGGAACGTCCGGACCGCCGCGTCCGGCCCGGGGCCGCCGCCTGCCGCCTGCCGCCTGCCATCTGCCCTCTGCCCTCTGCCCTCTGCCGCCACGATGGCCACGGCCGGCCTCGGCCTCGCCGCCCGCGGCGACGCAGGATCGAGACGCCTCTCCCCCTCATCCACAGCTCCCACCCGTCCACAGCCCCTCGTCCACAGTCCGCGTGCCGTCCCGTGGACCGGCACGCGGGTCAACCCCGGCGACCGGCCCTCACCTATGGATCGCACGAGACCCCCGTTCCGGTTCACGCGCCCTGTCACCGTGTGTCGGCCTCGCCGACGCACGGTGCGGCCGCGGCCGGGGACGGCCGGGGCAACCAGCCGGGCCGCGCGCGGGCCGGGGCGGTGCCGCGGTACGCGGGCAGGGGTGCGCGTCATCGCGGCGCCCCCGATGCACCGGAGGGCGTCGCGGACACGGAAAGGGCCGCACCCCGAGGGATGCGGCCCTTCCTGTTGGCTGTTCCGGCCGTCTAGCGAACCTCGGTGATCTCCGGTCCGCGCTGGAGCTGCCCCATGCCGCCGGAGAAGCGGGAACCGCTCTGCTCCTCCTGCTGGACGCCCTCGGGCACCATCTGCGCGTCGTTGGGCAGCTTCAGGACGATCGGGTCGCGCGGGGCCATCGGGCCCTCGCCGCGGACCACGACCGTGTCCCGGAAGATCTGCTCCAGCAGGCCGGCGGCCTGCGGCTGCACCGCGCCCTGCCCGGAGATCACTCCGCGCAGGAACCAGCGGGGGCCGTCCACGCCGACGAAGCGGACGACCTGGAAGCCGCCGGTGCCGTCCGGCAGCTGGACGGGCACCTGGGCCCGCAGCTCCCAGCCCAGCGGGCCTTCGACCTCGTCGATGACGCCGCCCTGCTGGGTGATCCCGGAGGCGATCTCCTCGCGCACCTCGCCCCAGATGCCCTCGCGCCGGGGAGCGGCGAAGGCCTGCAACTGCACGGCGCTGTCCTTCAGGACGACGGTCGCCGCGACGATCGCGTCTCCAGCGACCTCGACGCGCAGCTCCATGCCGTCGACTCCGGGCACGAAAAGGCCGCCCAGGTCCACGCGGCCCTCGGCGGGGTCACGGACCTCGGCGCTGTCCCAGGGGCCATCGGGGCGCGGCTCGGGTTCGAGGCGCACCCGCTCGCGGTCCTCGTCCTCGTCCGCCTCAGTGTCGACGCCGTCGACGACCTGCTCGGCCTCGCCCGCCGCGTCCTCGGCGGCACTGCCCTTCTTGCGACGTCCGAACACGTCACTGTCCTTCCCGGTCGGATACGACCGAAGCGTATCGATTCCCACCCGTTGTGCTGTCCACGACGGCATGGCCGCCGGTGGACCCGAAGCCCCTTGTGGCCCGCGCCGATGCGGGAAGTTCCGCCACCTCCCGGAAGCGGGCCTTCTCGACCTGCTGGACGACCAGTTGAGCAATCCGGTCGAAGCGCTCGAACCGCACCGACTCGTGCGGGTCGAGATTCACCACGATCACCTTGATCTCCCCACGGTACCCGGCATCCACCGTCCCCGGGGCATTCACGAGGGCGACGCCGCAGCGGGCGGCGAGGCCGGAGCGCGGGTGCACGAAGGCCGCGTACCCCTCGGGCAGCGCGATGGAGACGCCCGTCGGCAGCACGGCGCGCTCGCCGGGCGCCAGCTCGCGGCCCTCGGTGGTCCGCAGATCGGCGCCGGCGTCACCGGGCAGGGCGTACTCGGGCAGGGGGACGTCCGGGTCGACGCGCCGGATCAGCACGTCGAGTTCGGGACGGGACGCAGCGGTCACGGGTTCACCTCGAAGGCGCGGGACCGGCGGACCTGGTCCGGGTCGCTCATGGCGGCCTGGATCTCCTCGGGGCGTCCGTTGTCGATGAAGTGGTCGACCTTCACCTCGATGAACAGCGCGTCCGCGCGGACGGCCACGGGCCCCTCGGGGCCGCCGATCCGCCCGGTGGCGGTGCAGTAGATCTTCCGGCCGGCCACCGCGGTGACCTCGGCCTCCAGATACAGCACCGTGCCGACGGGGACGGGGCGGGCGAAGTCGGTCTCCAGGCGTCCCGTCACGGCGATGGTGCGCAGCAGCCAGTTCAGCGACCCGAGCGTCTCGTCCAGCGCGGTGGCGAGGACGCCGCCGTGCGCGAGACCGGGAGCGCCCTGGTGCACGGGCCGCACGGTGAACTCCGCCGAGACGCGGACCCCGTCGCCGGCGCGGGATTCGAGATGGAGGCCGTGGGGCTGCTCCCCACCGCATCCGAAACAGTGTTCGTAGTGTGCTCCGAGCGGCTCGCCGGGAGCGGGCGCGTCGGGGTGCCGCACCGGCGCGACGGCGTCGGCGGGAGGGGTCAGAGCTGCGGAAGTACCACTCACAGCCGCAGACCTTACCCGCGAGTCCGCCCGGTCCTCGCACCGTGCCAAGCTTGACTTCATGCAGCTCTCCGCATCCCCGTACGAAGAACGCCTCACCGCGCCCCGCTCGTGGTGGGCGATCAGCTTCCTGGTCGGGCTCGCGCTGGCCCTGGTCTTCCTCCCGTTCGGCACGCTGCCGATGCTGGGAGCCCTGGTCGGCGGCACGGCCGTCGCGGCGGTGGCGGCGAGCGCCTACGGTTCGATCCGGATCCGCGTGGTCGGTGGCGCGTTGATCGCCGGAGAGGCGCGGATTCCGGTCACGGCCCTCGGCCGGGCGGAGATCCTCGACCAGGAGGCGGCGCGCGCCTGGCGCACCCACAAGGCCGACACCCGCGCCTTCATGCTGCTGCGCTCCTACGTTCCGACGGCCCTGCGCGTGGAGGTCACCGACCCGGCGGATCCGACGCCGTACCTGTATCTGTCGACCCGGGAGCCGGAGCGCCTGGCGGCCGCGCTCGACGCGGCACGCGCGGGCGTCTAGCGCTGCGACCGCGGTGGCGGACCGGAAGGCTCGCAGGGTCCGGTGCGGTGCGTCGCGCGGCGGAGCGTCTCCCGCGGAGCGGACCGACTCGGGTGGTGCGACCACGCGGCGCGCAGCCGATGCCGGGCATCGCGAGCCGGTGCCCCCGTCCGGCCGCAGCACGGGCCCGCTGCGCGACGGGGCCGGGGCGGCGGACTGAGCGGGCGGAGCGCGGCCGAGAGGCGGGCGGTACGGCGGCAGGACCGGGTCCGGCCGGTGTCGCACGGCGGAAGGACCGGGTCCACCGGTGCAGGGCGGCGGTCACGGGGCGCTCGGTGCCCGCGCCCCGCTCCTCAGCGCCCCAATTCCCGGGGGATCTCCCCGATCCGGAGCGGATCGGCGGGCTCCTCCAGCGGGGGCAGCTGCGCCAGTTCCTCCCAGGGCACCTGCATCCTCCGGAGATCCTTGCGGATGTGGCCCGCGACCCGCTTGGTGTCGCGGCGGTTCATCACCGCTCCCACCGCCGCGCCGACCATGAAGGGCATCAGGTTCGGCAGGTCGCGGATCGTCCGTTTCATGATCTGCCGGCGCAGTTCCCGCTTCATGCGGCCGCCGAGCGCGGCGTCGAACGTCAGGGGGTTGGTCACGTCGATCCCGCGCTCGCCCGACCAGGAGTGCAGGTAGGCGGTGCTGCGCTGCTTGAGGTTGCCGGGGGGCCGCAGGCCGTAGACCTCGTGGAGTTCGGCGATGAGCTTCAGCTCGATCGCGGCCACGCCGGTGATCTCGGCGGCCAGCTCCGTGGGCATGGCGGGGGGCACCGGCAGCATGGCGGCGGCACCGATTCCGGCGCCGACGGTGGAGGTCGCGGCGGCGGCTCCCGCGACGAGTTTGTCCGCGAGTTCCTCGCGGCCGAGGCCCGGGAACTGTCTGCGGAGGGTCGCGAGGTCCCGGACGGGCACCCGCGGGGCGAGATCGATGATCCGGTCGGCGACGTACGCCAGGCCCGCCCTGGCCCGGCCGCCGGTTTTCCGGGCGCCGTTCCTGACCCCGTCGCGCACGGCGGCGGCGCGCCGTCGGGAGGCGGGGGTGGGAGCGTCCGGCGGGGCCGCGAGGCCCTCTGTGGCGGCCGTTCGGTCGAGCGAGGCTGATCCTGGTCGGGAAGAGCCCCGCTCGTCGTCACGCGCGCCGTCAGGGCCCTCGTGGGGCCCTTCGTCCGCTCCCCTGGAGAAGCGGCGCTTCCAAGGAGGGGTCGAGCCTGTCACGGCCGACCCTGCCTCAGTCGCAGTCGCGGCAGATCGGCTGGCCGTTCTTCTCGCGGGCCAGCTGACTGCGGTGGTGCACCAGGAAGCAGCTCATGCAGGTGAACTCGTCCTGCTGCTTGGGCAGCACCCGGACGGCCAGCTCCTCGTTGGAGAGGTCCGCGCCGGGCAGCTCCAGGCCTTCGGCGGCCTCGAACTCGTCGACGTCGACGGACGACGTGGACTTGTCGTTCCGGCGAGCCTTCAGTTCTTCAAGGCTGTCCGAGTCGACGTCGTCGTCGGTCTTTCGTGGGGTGTCGTAATCCGTTGCCATGTCAGCTCTCCCCCTCTGGGTGTCTGCGGTGTCTCGACGCACGTAACGCGCGAGAGGCCGGACTTGTGCCCGACCTGAGGCGGAGATTTTGCCTCACATCAAGGTCTGTTACTCAATCGACACCCAACCGGACTCCCCATGAGTGATCGGCTTGGATGGCGATGCGGACCGTACACGGTCCGAAGGCCGCACATCAAAGGCGTCCCACCGTGTACTTCCCGTGATCAGGACCCCCGAAAACCCGGATTTTCCCGGCGTTTCGACAGCCCACATGATCACGGAGAGTGGATGGACACCCATTCGCCCGTGTGATCGATCACACACGGGCCGCTTGATGGGGCGACCAGAAAATTCCGCGCAAAGCGAACATCGCCGCGTGTCGGCGACATGGTCTCAGATGGGAAGGGTGACGCGCATCACGAGTCCGCCACCCTCCCGGGGCCGCGCGACGATGTGGCCGCCGTGCGCGCGGGCCACCGACCTGGCGATCGACAGGCCGAGACCCACACCCTTGTCGCTCCCGGTCCGCTCCATGCGGAGCCGCCGGAAAGGCTCGAAAAGATTGTCGATCTCGTACGCGGGAACGACCGGTCCGGTGTTCGACACGACCAGGACCGCCTGACCGTGCTCCTCCTCGGTGGTCACCTCCACCCAGCCGTCCTCCGGGACGTTGTAGCGGACGGCGTTCTGGACCAGGTTGAGGGCGATCCGCTCCAGCAGCACGCCGTTGCCCTGGACGACCACCGGACGGCGCTCGCCGCGGATCTTCACGTCCTTGGCGACCGCCTCCGCGTGCACCTGGTCGACGGCCTGCGTGGCCACCTCGGCGAGATCCACCGGCTTGCGCTCGACGATCTGGTTGTCGCTGCGGGCGAGCAGCAGCAAGCCCTCGACGAGCTGCTCGCTGCGCTCGTTCGTGGCGAGCAGCGTCTTGCCGAGCTGCTGGAGCTCCACCGGTGCGCCCGGGTCGGAGAGGTGGACCTCCAGAAGGGTCCGGTTGATCGCGAGGGGGGTCCTGAGCTCGTGCGAGGCGTTCCCGACGAACCGCTGCTGGGCGGTGAACGCGCGCTGCAGCCGCTCCAGCATGTCGTCGAAGGTGTCGGCCAGCTCCTTCAGCTCGTCGTCGGGACCGTCCAGCTCGATGCGGCGCGACAGGTCCGATCCGGCCACCGCGCGCGCGGTGCGCGTGATCCGGCCGAGCGGCGACAGGACCCGGCCCGCCATGGCGTAGCCGAACGCGAACGCGATCACGGCCAGGCCGAGCAGCGCCAGCAGGGAGCGGCTGAGCAGGTTGTCCAGCGCGTGCTGGCGCTGCTCGTTGACGCAAGCGTTCATCGCGCTGTTGAACACGTCGGGCGACGCCTTGTCGGGCAGGTTGCAGATGGTGCTCGTTACCTTGCCCTCGGTGATCTTGAACGGGAGTTCGCTGCCGACGTTCAGCGCCTGCGCCGCCAGCAGGTAGATGATCGACAGCAGCAGGATGCCGGCGATCAGGAACATGCCGCCGTAGAGCAGCGTCAGCCGTATCCGGATGGTCGGGCGCAGCCACGGGAAGGGCGGCTCGGGCCGGGGGTCCCAGGTGGGCTTGGGGGGCGCCGTGGGCGGCGCGGGAGTGCTCGCCACGGGGATCAGATCCGGTAGCCGGAGCCGGGCACGGTGACGATGACGGCGGGCTCGCCGAGCTTGCGGCGCAGCGTCATGACGGTCACCCGGACGACGTTGGTGAAGGGGTCGGTGTTCTCGTCCCAGGCCTTCTCCAGGAGCTGCTCGGCGGAGACGACGGCGCCCTCGCTGCGCAGCAGCACCTCCAGCACGGCGAACTCCTTGGGTGCGAGCTGGACCTCCCTGCCGTCCCGGAACACCTCGCGGCGGTTGGGGTCGAGCTTGATCCCCGCGCGCTCCAGGACGGGGGGCAGCGGCACGCTGGTACGACGCCCGAGGGCCCGCACGCGCGCGGTCAACTCGCTGAAGGCGAAGGGCTTGGGCAGGTAGTCGTCGGCGCCGATCTCCAGGCCCTCCACCCGGTCGCTGACGTCTCCGGACGCGGTGAGCATCAGCACGCGGGTGGGCATGCCCAGCTCGACGATGCGGCGGCAGACGTCGTCGCCGTGCACGAGGGGGAGGTCACGGTCGAGGACGACCACGTCGTAGTCGTTGACCCCGATGCGCTCCAGGGCGGCCGCTCCGTCGTACACGACGTCGACGGCCATGGCCTCCCGGCGCAGTCCGGTGGCCACCGCATCGGCGAGCAGCTGCTCGTCCTCGACGACGAGTACGCGCACGTCGCTTGTCCTTCCTCTGTCCACCGGCGCGGCGCGTCTTCGGGCACCCCGCGGGCAGGTCTGTCACGGATGAGACCTCCATCCTGCCCTTTTCGGCCGTAAACCGGCTGTAAGGCAGGTGAGGGCGCCGGTAAGCCGGTCCGGGGACCGGGAATGCCGGACTTTCTCGCCGGGTTGAGGTTTCCACGGAAGAGAGCGGGGGGAGGACGGCTGTACACCCCGCGATCACGCTCTGCACGTGGCAAGCCACCTTGTGGTAGGTCCAACCGCTTCCGCAGAGCGGGCGTGGGTGTCCGGCACCGTCGCCGCCCAGCCCGGGCTGCGCTGGGCGGCACCCATTCGGAGACGTGATCGCCCCTTCCGATCGGCACACCCCCGTGCCACCCGACCCACGACCCAGGACGAGGGGGCGCAGCATGGACGCTTTCACCGCAGGACTTCTGCAGCGCATAAGGGCGACCGAGACCGACCTGACGCGTGCGCGCGAAACAGGGGACGACTTCCTCGCCGAGGTCGAGCAGGCCGAGCTGGACGACCTGCACCGCCTCGCCGCCGAGCACGGTGTGGAGGTCGGCGCGACGCGCGTCTGATCCGTACGTTCACGAGCGGAGCGGGGCCCCGGTATCGATCCAGTACCGGGGCCCCGCTCCGTTGTGCTGCGGCCGGTCCCCCGCCCCGGGCCGGCCGCTGCCCGGTGATCGGGCGCGGCGTCGCGGACAGGCCCCGGCGCCGGCCGGGTCCCGCGGCCGGTCCGGCGCTGGGGGGAGTTCCACGCTCGCGCGGACGCGCGGTCCCTCAGTCGTGCCAGGCTCCGAAGTCCTCCAGGAGTCCCTGGAGAGGCTCGAAGACGCCCGGGGAGGCGGCGAGGGCGAGGTCGCCTCCGGGACGCTCTCCGGGGCGCCCACCGGTCACGGCGCCCGCCTCCCGGGCGATCAGGTCCCCCGCCGCGAGGTCCCAGGGGTGAAGACCGCGCTCGTAGTAGCCGTCGAGGCGGCCGGCCGCGACGTCGCACAGGTCGACGGCCGCGGAGCCGGAGCGCCGGATGTCCCGCACCAGGGGGATCAGCCGCCGCGCCACCTCCGCCTGGTGCGCCTTGACCTCGGTGACGTAGTTGAAGCCCGTCGCGACCAGAGCCTGCTCCAGGGACGGCGACGGACGGCATGTCAGCCGCCGTTCGCCGACCCAGGCGCCGGTGGCGCGGGCCCCCCGGCCGCGGACCGCGTGGTAGGTCTCGCCGCGCATCGGCGCCGCGACGACGCCCACGACGGTCTCGCCGTCCTGTTCGGCCGCGATGGAGACGGCCCAGGTGGGCAGCCCGTAGAGGTAGTTGACCGTGCCGTCGAGCGGGTCGACGATCCAGCGGATGCCGCTGGTGCCCTCGGTCGCGGAACCCTCCTCGCCGAGGAAGCCGTCGCGCGGCCGGTGCTCCGCGATCAGGTTGGTGATCAGCTTCTCCGCGGCGATGTCCATCTCGGTGACGACGTCGATCGGGCTGGACTTGGTGGCGGCGACCGCCAGGTCCGCGGGGCGGCCGTCCCGCAGCAGGGCGCCGGCGCGGCGGGCGGCCTCGTGCGCGAGCTGGAGCAGTTCGGTGTGCAGGGGCGCGGTCACGGGGCTCCTCATGCGTAGGGGCTGTCGGCGCCCGCGGCGGCGGGCTTGGGCGTACGGGCGGGACAGCAGCCCACCGGACACAGGTCGTGGCCGGCACCCACGGCGCCCAGGGCACACCGTGTCACCTCACGGCCGCTCTCGGTCGCGGCGCGCTCCAGCACCAGGTCGCGGACCGCGGCGGCGAACCGCGGGTCGGACCCGACCGTGGCCGAACGGCGCACCGGCAGTCCCAGGTCCGCCGCCTTGTCGCGAGCCTCGGTGTCCAGGTCGTACAGGACCTCCATGTGGTCCGAGACGAAACCGATCGGCACCATCACGGCGCCCGGGGCTCCGGAGGCGTGCAGCTCCTCCAGGTGGTCGCAGATGTCCGGCTCCAGCCACGGGATGTGCGGGGCGCCGGAGCGCGACTGGTAGACCAGCCGCCAGGGATGGTCGACGCCGGTCTCCTCGCGCACCCGGGCCACGATCAGCTCGGCGACGTCCAGGTGCTGGCGGACGTACGCCCCGCCGTCGCCGTGCCCGTCGGCCGGGCCGGAGGTGTCGGCGGCGGCGGTCGGGATGGAATGCGTCGTGAACGCCAGGTGCGCGCCCTGCCGGGCCTCCTCGGGAAGCTCGGCCAGCGAGCGCAGGACGCTCTCGGTCATCGGCTCCACGAAACCGGGGTGGTTGAAGTAGTGGCGCACCTTGTCGATCCTCGGGAGCTCCCGTCCTTCGCCCTCCAGGACGGCCAGGGCCCCGGCGAGGTCCTCGCGGTACTGCCGGCAGCCCGAGTAGGAGGCGTACGCGCTGGTGGCGAGGACCAGGATCCGGCGCCGGCCGTCCGCCACCATCTCGCGCAGCGTGTCGGTCAGGTAGGGCGCCCAGTTCCGGTTGCCCCAGTAGACCGGCAGGTCCAGGCCGTGGTCGGCGAAGTCCTTGCGCAGGGCGTCGAGCAGGGCGCGGTTCTGGTCGTTGATGGGGCTGATCCCGCCGAACAGGAAGTAGTGCTGCCCCACCTCCTTGAGCCGCTCTGTGGGGATACCCCTGCCCCGCGTCACGTTCTCCAGGAACGGGACCACGTCGTCCGGCCCTTCGGGACCGCCGAACGAAAGCAGCAACAGGGCGTCGTAGGGGGTGGCATCGAGCACGTCTGGCATGACTCCGATCCTGCCACCCGGCACGGACATGCGGGAAACGGCGGGGTGGCGAACGGGGAACGGCGCCCGCGCCCGCGCCGTCCGGCGGCGAGCCCGGTGGCCCCCCGGGGCGTCCCGGCGGGTTCGGGGCGCGCGGGCGGCTCCGGGACGGTTCCGCGGAACGGCGCTTTTTAGGGTTACCTAACCCGTAAGCTGTATCGGCCAGCTTCACGCCTTACCGACGTTCGGCCGCCCGCGGTGACCGGGAGGGCCGAGCCGAGCCGACGGAGACACCCGTGCCCAGCCCGTACCGCGCCCTCTTCGCCGCCCCCGGCTCCAAGGCCTTCTCGACCGCGGGCTTCCTCGGCCGGATGCCGCTGTCGATGATGGGCATCGGCGTGGTCACGATGATCTCCCAGCTCACCGGCCGGTACGGACTCGCCGGCGGGCTGTCGGCGACCATGGCGCTCGCCGCCGCCGCGCTCGGCCCGCAGGTCTCCCGGATGGTCGACCGGCACGGCCAGCGGCGGGTGCTGCGTCCGGTCACGCTGTTCGCGCTCACCGCCGCCGCCGGTCTGCTCCTCGCCGCGCGCCTCGCGTGGCCGGACTGGGTGCTGTTCGTGTGCGCGGCCGGCATCGGCTGCGTACCGAGCATCGGCGCGATGATCAGGGCCCGTTGGGCGGCCCTCTACGGAGGCACGGCGCAACTGCACACCGCGTACTCCCTGGAGTCCGTGGTGGACGAGGTCTGCTTCATCTTCGGGCCGATCATCTCCATCGGGCTGTCCACGGTGTGGTTCCCGGAGGCCGGCCCGCTGCTCGCGGCCTGTTTCCTGGCGGCGGGCGTCTTCTGGCTGACCTCGCAGCGCGCCACCGAGCCCGTGCCCCATCCGCGCGAGCAGCACACCGGCGGCTCCGCGCTCCGGTCGGCCGGACTCCAGGTCCTCGTCACGACGTTCGTGGCGACGGGAGCGATCTTCGGAGCCGTCGACGTGGTCACCGTGGCCTTCGCCGAGGAGCAGGGGCACAAGGCCGCCGCGAGCGTCGTCCTCGCGGTCTACGCGGCCGGATCCTGCCTCGCGGGAGCCGTCTTCGGGCTCCTGCACGTCACGGGGGCGCCGGAACGCAGGTGGCTGCTGGGCGTCTGCACGACGGCCGTGAGTATGATCCCCCTCCTACTGGTCGGGAACCTGCCGTTCCTGGCCGTGGCGCTGTTCGTTGCCGGCCTGTCCATCGCTCCCACGATGATCACGACGATGTCCCTCATCGAGCAGCACGTACCGCGCGCGCAACTGACCGAAGGCATGACCTGGGTGAGCACGGGACTCGCGGTCGGGGTCGCGCTCGGCTCGTCCGTGGCCGGCTGGGTGATCGACGCGGCCGGTGCGCGGGCGGGGTACGTGGTTCCGGCGGCGTCCGGAGCCGTCGCGGTCGTGGTGGGTTTCCTCGGGTATCGCCGGCTCGGCAGGCCGGTTCCGGCGCGGGGAGGGTCTGTTGAGCACCACAGCGAGCGCGAAGAGCGGCACCTGGCGTAACTGGGCGGGGAACGTCACCGCCCGTCCCGTACGGGAGGTCACCCCTGCCTCGGTCGAGGAACTCTCCGCCGCGGTGCGCCGGGCGGCCGAGGACGGGCTGACCGTCAAGGCCGTCGGCACCGGGCACTCGTTCACGGCCGCGGCCGCCACGGAGGGTGTGTTGATCCGCCCTCGGCTGCTGACGGGCATCCGCCGGATCGACCGCGCGGCCATGACCGTCACGGTGGAGGCGGGCACCCCCCTCAAGAGGCTCAACCTCGCCCTGGCGCGCGAGGGGCTGTCGCTCACCAACATGGGCGACATCATGGAGCAGACGGTCTCGGGGGCGACCAGCACCGGAACCCACGGCACCGGGCGGGACTCGGCCTCGATCGCCGCGCAGATCGTGGGGCTCGAACTGGTGACGGCGGAGGGCTCTCTGCTGACGTGCTCCGCGACGGACAACCCGGACGTCTTCGCGGCGGCGCGGATAGGCATCGGCGCCCTGGGCATCGTCACGGCGATCACCTTCGCCGTGGAGCCGGTCTTCCTGCTCACCGCCCGCGAGGAGCCGATGCCCTTCGAGCGGGTCGCCGCCGAGTTCGACGACCTGGTCGCGGAGAACGAGCACTTCGAATTCTACTGGTTCCCGCACACCGGCAACTGCAACACCAAGCGCAACAACCGCAGCTCCGGCCCGGAGAAGCCGGTGGGCGCGGTCCGCGGCTGGATCGAGGACGAGTTCCTCTCCAACGGGCTGTTCCAGACGGTGAATCTGCTCGGGCGCGCCGCCCCCGCCACCATCCCCTCGATCGCCCGGCTCTCCAGCCGCGCGCTCTCCGCGCGGACCTACACGGACATCCCCTACAAGGTCTTCACCTCGCCGCGGCGCGTGCGCTTCGTGGAGATGGAGTACGCCGTTCCGCGCGAGGCCCTGGTGGAGACGCTGCGCGAACTGAAGTCGATGGTCGAACGCTCCGCGCTGCGGGTCAGCTTCCCGGTCGAGGTGCGCACCGCCCCCGCCGACGACATCACCCTCTCCACGGCGTCCGGACGGGACAGCGCCTACATCGCCGTCCACATGTTCCGGGGCACGCCGTACCAGGCGTACTTCACGGCGGCGGAGCGGATCTTCACCGCCCACGACGGGCGGCCCCACTGGGGCAAGGTGCACACCCGCGACGCCGCGTACCTCTCCGCGGCCTACCCGCGCTTCGGCGAGTTCACGGCGTTGCGGGATCGGCTGGATCCGGATCGGCGCTTTGCGAACGACTATCTGCGGAGGGTGCTGGGCTCGTAGCGGTCGTCCCCGGGTCCGGGGTCGGTGTGCCGTCCCCGGGTCCCGGGTCCGTGGACGCGTCGCCGCCCGGTGTCGGGGCGGGTGCCGGAGCACCGTCGTCGCCCTGGACCCGCGGAGCGCCGCCGTCCGACCCGCCGGACGGAGCCGTGGTCCGGGGCGCATCCGGAGTCCGGGAGGGCGGGGACTGTCGAGAGGGCGTCGGGCCGGAGCCGCCGGAGTCCGGGCGGTGCCCCGTGAAGGCGTCGCCGACGGTGGTGCCGGCGCCGTCACCGCTGAAGCTGCGGCCCGCGACCAGTTCGTACGTGGTGATGCCGGTCATCGTCACGCCGAAGACGAGAGCGGTGGCGACCAACGGGCGCCTCCACCCTCTGGCCCGGGCCCGGTGGACGGTGCCCTCCGTGAACTCCCCCGGCGCGACCGCGGGGGTCCGCCGGGCCTGCGCCCCCGAGCCCGGCCTCGGCTGCACCCTGACCACGCGGATCTGCTCCCCGGTGCGCTTGAAGAAGTGCTGGAAGACCGATCCCCCACTCGTGGCGATGACACTGACGACACCTGCCCCGAGGATCGTCCCGTAGACGCCGAAGTAGGACGCGAGTTTCGCCGCGACCACGGCGGCGACCGCGCTTCCGGCGACCTGGGGGACGCTCAGGTCGAGCCTCTTCCTCCTCGCTTCCGTCCCGCCACCCGGCTCACCGCCGCCGATATCCGGCCTCTCACGCATTTCCGGACCCGACCTCCCTTTCCCGAACTTGATCGACCGACCACACAAGAAGGGGACGTACCGACGAAACGATTGGTTCCGTTTATGGCGATGCCGTGAAGTGCGCCACGCCGCACGACAGGGGTCCGCGGCCCAACTTCGAACGGGGGCCGCCAACTGACACCCCCCGCTCGAAGTTGGGCGGCGCGGCGATCCACGCGGATGGTCCGAATGGAGTACTGTTGCGAGCCCTGGGTCCGGACTCCCGCCGGGGTGTCCGGGGCCTCGCAGGACCACCGGGAGGGGGCTCGTTGCACAGGGTGATGACGTTCGTCACTTAGCGTTGCGAACAGGTAACCGTGCCATAACGGCGATCACGGGCCCGCGCCCGACACGCCGGGCAACTCGGCAAGGTTGTGGCAGGCTGCACCCGGGCAGGCCACACTCGACTAGCGGAAGCAGCGACGCACGTGACGTCGGCAGGCACCACCCGGGAGGTCCCCATGCCGGAACTGCGTGTCGTGGCCGTCTCTAACGACGGCACACGGCTGGTGCTGAAGGCTGCGGACAGCACGGAGTACACGCTTCCGATCGACGAGCGTCTGCGCGCCGCGGTACGCGGCGACCGTCCCCGCCTCGGCCAGATCGAGATCGAGGTGGAGAGCCATCTCCGCCCCCGGGACATCCAGGCGCGGATACGCGCCGGAGCCTCCGCCGAGGAGGTCGCCCAGCTCGCCGGGATTCCCGTCGACCGCGTGCGGCGCTTCGAGGGCCCCGTCCTGGCCGAGCGCGCCTTCATGGCCGAGCGGGCCCGGAAGACGCCCGTACGCCGCCCCGGCGAGAACGTCGGGCCCCAACTGGGCGAGGCCGTCCAGGAACGGCTGACGATCCGGGGCGCCGAGAAGGACACCGTCCAGTGGGACTCGTGGCGCCGCGACGACGGCACCTGGGAAGTCATGCTGGTGTACCGGGTCGCGGGCGAGCCGCACGCGGCGAGTTGGACGTACGACCCGCCGCGGCGGCTCGTACAGGCCGTCGACGACGAGGCCCGCTCGCTGATCGGCGAGTCCGAGGACCTCGCGGCGCCGGAGCCGAGCTTCCCGTTCGTGCCCCGGATCGCCCGCCTGCCGCGGGACCGTCCGCTGGACCGCGCCCTGGACCGGCAGATGGAACGGCCGAGCCTGCCTTCCGCACCGGCGGAGGCGGCCGAGGAGCCCGGGGAGCGGGACTCGCTCACCAGCCTCCTGGAGGCGGTGCCGAGCTTCCGCGGGGACATGGTGGTGCCCGAGCGGCCCGCTCCGGTCGAGCGCACCGCCGTCGAGGAGCCCGTCACCGAGCCCGAGGAGGAGGAGCCGCCCGCTCCCGCCGCCTCGGCCGGGGCCGGAGCCGCCTACGCGGACGTCCTGATGCCCCGCTCCGTGGGCAGCCACCGCGACCGGCTCGTCGGGTCGACGGACCGCCAGGCGGAGGCCGACGGGGTCCGCCCGGGCCGCCGTGCGGCCGTCCCGAGCTGGGACGAGATCGTCTTCGGCACGCGGCGGAAGAAGCAGGAGTAGCCGGTCCACCGGCGCAGAAGAGGGGCCCGTACCGGATCGGTACGGGCCCCTCCGCCATGCCGCGCGCCGCAGGCCCCGCGGCGGCACCGGAAGACCGGAGCCGGGCCCGCCGCGGGCGTCGCCCGGCACCCTCCTCGTCACAGCGGGTCGGGCCCCACCGCCACCGGCCGCCCGGCGTCCCGCGACCACTCCGACCACGAACCGACGTAGAGCGCGGCCGGGACACCCGCGACGGCGAGGGCCAGCACCTGGTGGGCTCCGGAGACGCCCGAGCCGCAGTAGACGCCGACGTCCGCCCCGGGGACCGCGCCGAGGGCGGCGAACCGCTCGGCGAGTTCCGCGGCGGGCCGGAACGTGCCGTCCTCCGTCACGTTCTCCGTGGTCGGCGCGGAGACGGCCCCCGGGATGTGCCCGCCGACCCGGTCGATCGGTTCCACCTCGCCCCGGTACCGCTCCCCCGCGCGGGCGTCCAGCAGCAGCCCCGAGCGGGCGAGCCCGGCCGCGGCGTCCGCGTCGAGCGACGGCAGGCCGCCGGGGGCCGGCACGAAGGTCCCCGGCACCGGCTCGGGCTTCTCGGAGGACACCGGTCCCGCCCAGGCCGCGAACCCGCCGTCAAGCACGCGTACCGACGGATGACCCGAATAGCCCAGGAGCCACCAGGCGCGCGCGGCGGCCCACCCCTGCCCGCCGTCGTACACGACGACGTCACGGTCGTCGGACACCCCGGCGGCCCGCATAGCCGCGCCGAACACCTCCGGGTCGGGCAGCGGATGGCGTCCGCCGGCACCGGCCGGACCGGCCAGTTCGGAATCCAGATCGACGAAGACGGCACCCGGGATGTGCGCCTCCTCGTAGGCGGAGCGCAGGTCGGGACCGCCCAACTGCCAGCGGACGTCGAGGAGGACCGGAGGGGTCGGCCCCGCGAGGTCGCTCGCGAGCTGGGAAGCGGTGATGGTGGCGTTCATGGCCCCATCCTCGCGCACGGGGTGGCCGCCTCGCCCGGGTCCCGCTACTCTGCCCGCCGGGCAGGCTCGATCACCGCGTGTACAGGAACGGGCACATGCTGTACAACCGATGCACACCACGCGGCCAGCGCCCCGAAACGGCGGGGCAAGGGCAGCCCGGGCATCCTCCGGCCGTGTGCCGCCGAACGGCGGCGCGGACGGGACGCACGGCACGACCGGTGGTGCGGACGGCGGCCACGGGCGTGCAAGGACGCGACGGGGTACGCGTGTTCACAGGCGGAAGGTGACCGGCCACCGCGAGGGGCCGAGAAGAGAGTGACGATGACCGAGGCACGCGGGCCGGCCGGCCGGAACGGCACCACGCACGCTCGGCACGCGCCCGGCGCACCCTGCTGGGTGAGCCTGATGGTGCACGAGACGGCCGCGACCCAGGACTTCTACGGAGCGTTGTTCGGCTGGGAGTTCCAGCCGGGACCGCAGCAACTCGGCCCCTACGCGCGGGCCCTGCTCGACGGCCACGAGGTGGCCGGAATCGGCCAGCTGCCACCCGACCGGCACCTGCCCATCGCCTGGACGCCGTACTTCGCGACCGACGACGCGGACCGGACGGCCGCGACGGTACGGCAGAGCGGCGGCACCGTGGGCGTGGGCCCGCTCGACGCCGGCGAGGCGGGGCGCCTCGCCATCGCCTCCGACCCGTCCGGCGCCGTCTTCGGCATCTGGCAGGTCGCCGTTCACACCGGCACGGCGATCACCGGTGTGCCGGGCACGCCCGCGTGGAACGAACTGGTGACGCGGGACAGCGACCTCGTCGTCAAGTTCTACCAGGGGGTCTTCGGCTTCGAACCGGAGCCGGCGGTCACCGCCGACGTCGACTACGTGACCCTGCACATCGACGGCCGCCCCGTGGCCGGCATCCACGGTGTCGGCCACGCCCTGCCACGCGATCGGGGCCCGCACTGGCTGACGTACTTCGAGGCGGCGGACGTCGACGCCGCGGTCCGGCGCGTCGGGGACCTCGGCGGGCAACTCCTCACGCCGGCCCACGACTCGCCGCATGGGCGGGTGGCGACGGTCGCGGACCCGGAAGGGGCGGTGTTCTCGCTGATCCACGCCGTCACCTGAGGCACCCTCCCGGCGACGCCCCGAAGCGTCCGAGGGGAGCCCGGCCCGCGGTCGCCTCGGCAGCGCCGAGGGCCGCGCCCGCGGACGGCCGCGACCGGGCGGCCCGTCACCGCGCGCCCGGCCGGAGACGGCACGAGACAACCAGCCACGCCGTGTACGTCCCGGCTCAACCGGTAGGGGGCGCGGCGGACGATGCGCATCGGGTCGCCGGCGGCGCGTACACCAGGGCATTGAGGGCTTGACCACGTCAACGCCCGTAGTCGACCAGGCCAGGCCCTCGTCGATCTTCCCGTTCGTACAGCTTCGCCTACCCACGCGACACACCCCACCCCCGAGCGAGTGAATCTCGTTGACGAGAAGAGGACTTCTGCCACGCGATGACGAACGCCAGCCGCCATCGGGTCGGACACATGCCGGTACCGCAGCATTCCCAGCGGCCATGACGCACAGGACCCGATCGCCCGTCATCCGGGGCTACGGCGTGAGCCCCGTCCTCACACCGCTGGGCAGGCACCCGACAGGCGGACGAGGCGTGCAGTGACACAACTCATGGGGTAGATCACGCCACTTCACCCCGAACCGCGTTGCGCCTGCAATCAGTGATGCGCAAGAATGTTCGACGGGTTGTGAGGCACGTGTGACACGCGGGAACTGTCTGACGCACGAGAGCGTCGCGATTGTCGAACGGGTGGGCTGTCGCGGCGTACAACACGATGTACACGGGGGCGGGTGGATGAAGTTCGACATGGGGTCGTCGACCCTGGCGGATCTCGGCAAGAGCACGGTCGGTTCGGTCGATGACCTGGGCACGCTGATCCAGTGGCTGATCGCGGCGGCGGAGCCGCTGGAGGGGAAGTTCAACGGGGCGGGCAAGGCCGCCTTCGACGACTTCAAGCGGCGTGCGGATGAGATCACTGACGATCTGAACGGCGCGCTGAACGCGATCCTGGGCGGCCAGGGCGGCATGGAGACGGCGTTCGGCTCCGGTGACCAGGAGCAGCAGGACAACGCGCACCAGAACATGGGGCACGCCAACTTCGACGCGGCCCGCTTCGGCGCCCGATAGACCGCAGTCGCAGTCCGTAGTCCGTCCACCAGGGGGAGTTTGACGATGGGTCAGAACCAGGACCGCCGCTCGTACGACACCGGCGCCTCCAGCGAGGTACAGGGCAGCCTGCAGGGCATCATCGGCCAGTTGGAGCGCGTCCTCGGCGACCGCGACCGCGCCGTTAAGGCCGCTATGGGCGACTTCACCGCCGACCACGTCTCCGACGAGTACCACGGCAAGGAAGTCCGCTGGAACCACGCCGCGAACGAGGTCCGCGACATCATCCGCCTCGTGCGCAGCACGCTCGAGCACAACGACGGGACCGCGCAGTCGACCATGGCCAAGGCGCGGGCCGCTGTTGACAACATCGGCTAGTCGCAGGGCACCTTCACGCGGCGAGGCGACGAGAGTTCTTACAGGGGGCGGACGAGCAGCATGACGACGTGGGACATCGAACCGGCCGGGGTATACGGCGTGCTGAGCCGCACCGGGGAAGAAGCCGAGGGACTGGCGAAGGCCGGCGAGGCGCTCGGCGAGCACATCCAGGGGGCAGCGATGTCCGCAGGCTCGCTGGCGCAGGGCTACGGGCCGTACGTTCCCGGGCGGGGGGCGGTCGCGGCAGCGCTGGGCGAGTACTTCACGACGCGCGAGGACTCCCTCATTTATCTGGCGGCTCGCACCTGGAGTTCGACGCAGGGCGCCTCGACTGCGACTCAGGCGTACCAGGAGGGCAGCCTCGAGATGGCCGCCAACGCCCAGAAGGAAGCTTCGAAGGAGCCGGATGTCGAGGCGTTCTTGAAGGCGATGAAGGCCCGGTCGGCCACGTGACCACCGGCGGAGCGATCGATCCGGCCGGTATACCGCACTTCACCGGCAACCTGGATGAAGTGGAGAAGAGCGCCACCGGAGTGCACAAGGCGGCCAAGAACCTGGCCGAGCACGGCCACGGGGTGCACTCCACCTTCCAGGGCCTGTCCGCCTTCTACCAAGCTCCCGAGGCGGAGAAGCTGTTCGCCTCGACGCATACGATCCCCGAGAAGGCCGACTCGCTCAAGGACGAACTGTTCACCGTCGCCTCGGCGCTGGAGGACTACGCCACGGCGGTGCGTCCGATCATCGTTCGGATCGAGCACATCCGCGCCCAGGCCGCCACGTTCGCCGCGAGCGTGGAGGGCGACGACGACTGGCACAAGGATGCCGACAAGGTCTCGACGAACAGCGGGCTGCGGCACGACCTGGCCGTCGCCATGGAAGACTTCGCGACCGCGCAGAACGACTGCGCGACCAAGATCAGCAGTCTGGTCGGCGGCCACGAGTACATGCTCACGCCGACCGGGGACAAAGCGTTGATCCCCAAGAACGCTCAGTTCAACGGCTACGACGCCGAGGCATGGGAGCACGCGGAGAAGACTCCGTGGGGCTCGCCGGTCGAGCGCGAGTACGAGGGCGTGGAGTGGCTGTGGCACCAGACCAAGAGTCTGGTGTGGGACGGCTTCATCATCAACGGCCTGGGCGGAACGGTCGACGGCCTGGCCACCTTGACCGGCTTTCACGGCTGGGACCAGGCCGGTACGGCATGGAAGGGCCTGGGCGATGTGGTGGGCGGCATCGGCCAGTACACGATGACGCCGTACGACTGGGTCATGGACCACACCATCGGTCCTGATGAGGAGAGCGCGGGCGAGAAGCGGCAGAAGGAAGCCGCCAAGAACTTCTTCAAGGGCTTCGTCGCCTACGACGACTGGAAGGAAAACCCGGCACGGGCCGCCGGAACGCTCGGCTTCAACGCGCTTACCCTTGCCGCCGGTGCGGGCACGGGAGCCGCGGCAAAGGGCGGGGCCGGGGCCCGCGCCCTGTCGGCGCTGGGCAAGGCCGGACGCCTCGCCGACCCCATCACCTACATCGGCAAAGCGGGCAGTTTCGCCGTAGTGAAGGTTGGTGACGCGTTCACTGCGCTCAAGAACCTGTCCGGCAGCTCGACAACCCTGCACCTCACGGACGGCGGCTCGTTCACCCCGCACGAGGCCACGGCCGGCTTGCCGGAACGGCCTGCGGCCATTCCCGAGGACGCCATCCCCGGCACCGACGAGCTCGGTCGGACCGTCTACCTCGACACGGAGACGGGCCACCTGCTCAACGCAGACGGCAGCATCCACCAGTACGTCGATGATGCAGTCAAGGAGCGGCCCCCGGTCCACGCCGATACGACAGCGCCCGGCCAGACGGTACGCCAACCGGAAGCGGTCGGCGCGCACGCCGGGACCAACGCGGTCGGCGGCACCGGGCGCGCCGGCACCCACGCGACGGGAGGTGGCGCACGTGGCCTCGGGCCAACGGGGCCGGAGACGGCGCGCACCGGGGCCACAGCCCATGCCGGATCCGGTGCAGGACACACAGCAGGTGCAACATCCCTGGATGAGATTACCCGCGCCCGGGAGGCGGCCGCCGACTCCGGCCACCACGGCACCGGGTCCCACGGGGACGACCTGTCGAACCCATGCGAGGAGCGCCCGGACGGAGACTCCGGTCCCGACCAGGACAGCGCCCCAACGGACGCGGCGCGTCACCACACGCAGGCCGAACTCCAGGAGATCGCGCGCCGGCAGGTGGAGCGCGCCAACAGCGACAAGCAATACTTCAAGGACTTCTACAAGAAGAACGGCAACCGCAAGCTCCTGGTGCCCGATGAAACCGGGCTGATTCCGCCGCAGTTGGTCAAACCTGAACCGAACGGCCCCTGGATCTCTGTCGCTGACGCCCCGGACCCGATCCCACCTGATTACCTCACCCGCGGCATCGAGGGAACCCGCGGCACCGCCGGCGCCCACGCCATCGACACGCTCGACGACTCCGCACACACCCGCCACGAGGCCATCACCGCGGACAAGGCAGCCGAAAATCGCCTCACGGCCGCGAAAAAAGCCCTGGCGCAGCACCACTCCCAGGCCAACGTGGACGCCGTCGCGGCGGCAGACAAGGCGCACAAGCCGCTGCACCGGCACATGGGAGAGTCCGCCGAGGCATACGGCGAAGCCATCGCCGAGCACCATGTGGTCCCCGAGCACTACCCCGGCTACGAGCGGATGGAACTGGACGGGCCGAAGAACGGCAACGACCAGTTCGACCAGGTGTGGCGCCACCCGGATGGCAGGATGGTCGTCATCGAGGCGAAGAGCAGCACCAGGACCACACTCGGTGCACGGAACCTGCCCAGCGGGATACGCGTATCCCAGGGCACTCGCGAGTACTTCAATGACATCCTCCGGGAAATGCGCAAGCGAGGGAAGAGGAATCCACGCGAGCAGGAATTGGCCGAACAACTCGAAGAGGCACTTGCGGACGGAAAGTTGGACTATATCGCCGTCAAGGGTAACGTGAACACGGGCCACTACACTGGCTTTACCATGGACAAGTTCGACATCGGGTGACGGGAGTATCTGGTGAGCATTCAAGTTGCCCGGCACGGTGAGCCCGGACCTGACGACGAGGACTACGCCAAGCGACTGGCCGACGGTACGGCACGATCGATTGGCCGTCTTGAGCAGTCGCCGCGCATGTTCGACATCACCTTCGACAAGGCAGTGATGTCCGCACAGGCCCGCTGCGCTGTCGACCCGAAGGCCATCGCGCTCGAGACGTGGGAAGCCGTAGTCGATGCGATGCAAGTGGGCTCAGCGATCTTCGCCACGGCTAGCGCCAGCGGAGGGCCCGTACTGTGCCGCATCGCCCACGAAGTACGCTCACTCCCTGCAACAGGGCCCCAGCCGTATGCCGATGCCGGGAACTGGTTGACGGCGTTCTGGTTCGCGATCGTTTGTCGCGATCAGCGCCGCATGACCGAACTGTGCACGGTCCCGCAGAGCCTGCTGCGCGAGTCGGGGCACGAGTACGACGAATACATCTACCACTGGGTCGAGGCCTTGCAAGCCTATTGGCTGAAGCGACCCAACTTCGTGGAAAGCCTGACCGCCGCAATTCAGCAATCGCATCCCGATATCGCACGGATCGCCGATCGGGATCTGCTGGATAAAATCCTTTACCAGCCGATCAACTTGCTCCACAAGTTCGTACGCAAGGACGAGGCCGGTTTCAACCGGGCCCTCGTCGAGGCGTTGGAGCACCACAAGGCGTACTGGACCGAGACCGAGGAACGCGAGGAGAGCGTCGAGGGACTCCTTGCTCTTGGCCCGCTGGCCATCACCTGCTTGGCCTACGACGGCGGCATCCCCGTCGAGGTGGAGTCCGACTACCTGCCCAAGCATCTGGTGGAGCGCTCCTGGGTCGGGGAGTTCGAGGTCTGAACCGCGTCCCCTGCGGTGCAACGCACGCTCTTGCCCGGCCACTCTGCTCGACGAAGGCCCGACCTGATCCGTACGTCACGGCGCCCAACCCCGTGGCTCCACACCGGAATTGATCCATGTCAGCCCAGGATTACGACAGTCAGCTCCTTGAGTCGGTGGCGGTACGCCGTCGCCGGCTGCGTGATGCGGTGCTCTTCGGGGCGCAGCGTCAGCGGCGCACGCTCGACGAACGCCACGGGAAGGTGGTCGCGGGCATCGTGCTGGGGGCGGTGCTGTGTGCCGGGTGCGTGGGGTGGTCGTTCGTGTCGCACCGGATCGTCGGGAAGAGCACGTACGGCCCTTCCGTACCGGTCTCGACGACCAGTCAGCCGCCCGCAACGTCGACGGGTACGCCGTCGGCTCGATGATAGGTTCGAACGCGTGATATCTGCGAGGTCCGTGAGCCGTACGGCACTGAGCCGGATCACTCTGGTCGGTGAGCAGCGGCGGGTGGATCTTGTCCTGTCCTCCCAGGAACCGATCGGTCGGCTCCTCCCCGAAGTGATGCGACTGCTCGACGACGAGGCGAGCGCGCAGCCCCGCACGCGACAGCTGATCACCACCGACGGCAGTGCGCTGGAGATGGACGCCACCTTGGAGTCGGCGCAGGTTGCCGACGGCGCCGTGCTGCGCCTGGTGCGCTGGGAGGACGCCCCCTCGGCGCCAGTGATCCACGACGTGACCGACGAGGCCGCCGAGGATCTGGACCTGCGTGCGTGGCGGTGGGGTCCCCGAGCCCGCCGGGTCGTGGCCGCCGGTGCCACGGTGGGGTGGGCGCTGGCCGCCGCCCTGCTGTCCCGACAGGAGTTCGCCGCCCAGACGACGAGTGCGGCGCTCCTCGTCCTCGCCGGACTCGCGGCCGTCGTCGGTGCGTTGCTCGGGCGATCCGGGCACAAGGGAATGGCCGGCACGCTGATCGTCACCGGCGCCATGTTGGGCGTGTTGGGTGCCTGGACACTCGCCGACGCGTATGCATGGTCCGCGTCGGCACGTCTGGGAGGGGTTGCCGGGGCTGTGACGGTGGGGCTGCTGTTGCTCGGCTGGTTCACACCGCTGGGCCGGGGCGGGTTGACCGGTGCGGCCGCGCTCGCCGGATGCGGCGTGTGTTGGGAGGCGGTCCTCGCGTTCCAGTCGGGTGGGGATACAGCCGTCGGGCAGGCGCGTGCGGGAGCGCTCGCCGCGCTGGTGTCCGTCGTGGTCCTGGGGGTATTGCCGCGTCTCGCGCTGATGGCGTCGGGGCTTTCGGGGCTGGACGACCGCCGCTCGGGCGGCGCCTCGGTGAGTCGCTACCAGGTGTCGACCGCGCTGGCCGCCACGCACCGTGGCCTGGCTCTGGCCACCGTGGTCCTCGCCGCCTCCGGGTCCGTCGCCGCGGTGTGTGCGCTGCGTACGCCGTCGTCGTGGACGGTGCCGCTCGCGGCCTGTGTCGCCCTGGTGCTGGCGCTGCGGGCGCGGACCATGCCGCTGACCGTGGAAGTGGCCGCGTTCCTCGTGGCGTCCGCGGTCATCGTGGCGCGCCTGGTGTGGACGTGGCTGGGGAACTCTGGTGCGGCCGGTCCCCTGGCCGCACTCGTTCTACTGGCCCTGGTCCCCCTGCTGATCCTCGCGGTGCAGCCTGCCGAACATGTGCGGGTACGGCTGCGGCGGTTCGGCGATGTGCTGGAGTCGGTCGGCGTGATCGCGCTGTTCCCGCTGGTGCTGGGCGTGTTCGGCGTGTACGGGCGGCTGCTCGACACGTTCGCGTGAAGGGGCGGTTCAGATGACTCAGGGCCGCTGGCAGGACGACGTACTGCGGGAGCTTCGCGGGGACCCCGCGCCGGGATCGCCCACCGATGGGCGGCATCCGCTTCCCGTACAGGATCCGAACGAGCAGCGGCCCGATACGAGTTCGCGCGCTGACCGGCCGACGCCGCGCGCCGAGGGCCCGGGCCACCTCATATCCCGGGGGACCGAGCAGACGCCCCACCCCGCTCCCGCCACCCGGCAGCCGCAAGCCACCTCCCAGCGTGCGGGTCGCCCGCCCCGTGAGGCCCAGCTCCCCCTCGCCGTCCCCGAATCCGTGGCCCCGGTCGACCCCCGACTGGCCCTGGCCCTCGGCAGGCCGCAGCACGGCGACACCGTCGCCCGACGTACCGGCCGCTCGCTGCGCAAGCTGGCCTCCTCCGCCTCGCAGGAGGTCGCCGAGGAGACCCGGCTCGGGCGTGAGCTGCAGCAGCCGGTGACCACCGGCCGGGTTGTCGCCGTCACCTCGATCCGTGGTGGCGTCGGTAAAACCACCACCGCAGCCCTCCTCGCCCGTACCCTCAACCACTACCGCCACGACCCGGTCCTCGCCCTGGAGGCGGATGCCGCGCTCGGCACTCTGCCGGTGCGGATGGGCGCGGAGGCGGTGCGCTGGACGTGCGCCGAGCTCGCCCGGATCCTCACGCCGTCGATGCAGCTCACCGATATCACCGGCTATCTGGTGCCCGTCTCGGGCGGCGGCTGGCTGCTGCCCGCGAGCCAGGGCCGTATCGGTGCCCCGCTGGACATGCCCACCTACCGCACGGTGACCCTTGCGCTGCGCCGCTACTTCGCGGTGACGGTCGTCGACTGCGAGACGCTGCCCGGCGAGGTGGCGCGGTGCGCGCTGGATACCGCGCATGCGCGGGTGGTGGTGGCCCCGCTCACGGCGGAGGGCGTGGGTGGCACCCGGGTCGTACTGGACTGGCTGGCGCAGTTGCCGCACGCGGCGCTCACCACCACCGTCGTCGCCCTCACCTCGAGCACTCCCGACCAGAGCCTTGACCTGAATACCGCCACGGCGCATCTGCGCGAGACAGGGGTCACCGTCGTGCACCTGCCCTACGACCGTCATCTGGCCGCAGGCGGCCCGATCCGGCCCGAACTGCTCGGCGAGGCCACCCGCCGCGCCGCCACCCGGCTCGCCGCCGAGGCGATGAACCGGGCGGTCCAGGTCCGATGACACAGCGCCTCATCCACCGCCCCGCACGCACCACTCGCCCCCTCCCTGCCACCGGGACGCGCGTCATCGAGCCACCGCCGAACCTGCCTGACGGCAAGGCGGGCAGTGCGGCCACCGCCATGCTGCCGATGGCCGGCGTCACGGGCTCGGTCGTGATGATGACGGTGATCCGCAACAGCCAGTTCGCCGCGCTCGGCGCCATCGTCCTGGTCATCGCCGTTCTGGGTGCGGTCGCTCTGTTCCTGTCCCAGCGCGGCAAGGCCGGGCGGCAGCGGCGCATCCAGCGCGAGCGCTATCTGGAGTATCTGGAGGAACTGCGCGAGGAGCTCGCTCAAGCCGAGCGCGAACGGCGCAGCGCAGCCCGGCTGCTCAACCCGGCCCCGCAGGCGCTGTACGACCTGATCCGCGACCCGGCCCGGGTGTGGGAACGGCGCCGAACCGACGCCGACTTCCTCCATCTGCGTCTCGGTGTCGGCGACGTACCCATCCGGAACGTGACCGTCGGGCAGAACTCGGCGGGCGGCGTGCTCACCCCGCCAGACCCGTTCATGCTCAACGAAGCCCGGGCGCTGCAGGCCCGCTACGCCGTCGCACCGGACCATCCCCTCACCGTGCCCCTGGACCGGGCCGGGAACGTGAGCCTGGTCGGCGACCGCGAGGGCGTACTCCGCGTGGCGCGCGCCCTACTGGTCCAGACGGCCGTCACCCACGCCCCGGACGACGTCGCGATCGCACTCGCCACACCCGGGGAACACATCGAGGAGTGGGAGTGGGCCAAGTGGCTCCCGCACATCCTCGACCCGCACGAACAGAGCGGCCCGGCGGCCGCGCGCCGCATCGCACCGGACCTGACCCAACTGGGCCGCCTGATCGGCACCGACCTCAAACGACGCGCCTCATACGCCGCCGAGGTACGCCGCGGACTGTCCGACCGGAACGCGCTCACCCTCACCGACAGGCTCCTGGTCGTGAGCGACGAGTACGGCCGAACGGCCACCGACCTGCCCCGCCCCGACACGGCAGTCGACCTGACCGCCATGGGTGTCACCGTGCTTCACCTCCTCCAAGAACAGATCCACGAACCCGACCAGGTCGCCGTCCGGATCACCGTCGACACAGACCATCACGTCACCGTCGACGACCTGCGCGAGCCACACCCCGCGCGCGCCCACGGCTCGTCGGATGCCGTGAGCAAGGCGGGCGCCGAAGGCATCGCCCGCATGATCGCGCCGCTGCGGCTGTCGGCAGAGTCGGCCGACGAAGGCACCCCCGTAGCCGGGCCAGTCGATTTCCCCTCCCTCCTTGGCATCGACGACGCGGCCGCACTCGACCTCGACCGGCAGTGGGCACCGCGCAGCGAGCGGGACTTCCTGCGCGTCCCGATCGGCATCGACGACCGCCACCAGCCGGTCCTCCTCGACCTCAAGGAATCCTCCGAACTCGGCATGGGCCCGCACGGGCTGTGCGTCGGCGCGACCGGCTCCGGCAAGTCCGAACTGCTGCGCACCCTCGTCCTCGCCCTGGTGACCTGTCACCCGCCCGAGGACCTGGCGATGGTGCTCATCGACTACAAGGGCGGCGCCACCTTCGCGCCCTTCACCCGCCTCCCCCACGTCGCCGGGGTGATCACCAACCTGGAGAACCAGGCCGGCCTCGTGGAGCGCGTCCACACCAGCCTCGCCGGCGAGATCAAACGCCGCCAGCAGGTCCTCAAGGACGCCGGGAACATCGCCGACATCGGCCACTACGCCGCCCTGCGCGCCACCCGGCGACCCGACCTCGAGCCGCTGCCCCACCTGTTCGTCGTCATCGACGAGTTCGGTGAACTCCTCACCGCGAAACCGGACTTCATCGACCTGTTCCTGTCCATCGGGCGCATCGGCCGCTCCATCGGCGTGCATCTGCTGCTGTCCAGCCAGCGCATCGAATCCGGCAAGCTCAAGGGCCTGGACACCTACCTCTCCTACCGGCTGGGCCTGCGGACCTTCTCCGCCGACGAGTCCCGCACCGTCCTGGACACCACCGACGCCTTCCACCTGCCGCCGCTGCCCGGCTTCGGCTACCTCAAGGTCGACACCTCGCTGTACGAGCGGTTCAAGGCGGGCTTCGTCTCCGGCGCCCACCACGGGGCGGTCCTGCGTGACATGGCCGACGACGAGCCGCCGGCCTGGGAGTACCCGATGTTCAACACCTTCGTCTCGACATCCTCCGACTCCGCGGGCCAAACCGCTCCGGCGATGCGGGAGCGGGAGACCGGGCCGACCGTCCTGTCCGCGATGGTCGAACAGATCGAAGACGCCACGCGCACACCGGTACGCCGCATCTGGCTGCCCCCACTCCCCGAAGCGATCACCCTCGCCACGGCCGCCGGACCCATCGAAGCAAGCGCCGCCGGCCTCCGGCTCACCCACCGAGCGGGCCCACTTCGCGTGCCGCTCGGCATCCTCGACAACCCGGCCCGCCAATGGCAGGGCCCCTGGGTACACGACCTGACCGTCGCGGGCGGCCACAGCGCCGTCATCGGCGGACCCCAGTCCGGCAAGACCACCCTTCTGCGCACCCTCGCCCTGTCACTCGCGCTCACCCACACCCCACGCGACGTCGCCATCTACGGTCTCGACCTGGTCGGCGGCGGCCTGTCCGCCCTGGCGGGCCTGCCCCACGTCGGCGGCATCGCCGGCCGCGCCGACCGCGAACGCACCGCCCGCACCGTCGCCGAACTGCAAGCCATGCTCGCCAGACGCGAAGAAGCCTTCCGCGAGCACGGCATCGACTCCCTCGACCGACTCCGCGCCCTGCGCGCCCAGGGCGGACTGCCCGAACTCGGCTCCACCGACGTCGTGTTGCTCATCAACGGCTTCGGCGCACTGCGCGACGAGTTCTCAGACCTCGACGACCCGGTCGCCGACCTCCTCAAGCGCGGCAGCGGCTACGGCATCCACGTCATCGCCGGCATGCTCCGCTGGAACGACGTCCGCATCGCCACCCAGTCGATGTTCGGCAGCCGCATCGAACTCCGTCTCAACGACGCCACCGACTCCTCCATCGACCGCAAGCTCTCCGAAACCCTCACCGCGGACACTCCCGGCCGTGTCCTCACCGACGGCAAACTCTTCGCACAGGCCGCCCTGCCCCGCATCGACAACATCACCTCGGCCGCCGATCTGGGACAGGCCCTCGACGAAGCCGCCATGTCGCTTCGCACCGCCTGGCACGGCGAACTCGCCGCCCCCGTCCGGGTATTGCCCACCCGCCTGCCCGCCGAGCACCTGCCCTCCCCCTCGGCGGAACCACACCGCATCCCGATCGGTGTCGACCAGGACTCCCTCTCTCCCGCCCTGCTCGACCTGTTCGGCGCCGACCAGCACCTGCTGATCCTCGGCGACAACGAATGCGGCAAGACCAACCTCCTCAAACTGATCTCCCGCTCCCTCGTCGACCGCTACACCGAAGACGAACTCGTCTTCGCCGTCTTCGACCCCCGCCGCCACCTACGGGGCGCCGTCCCCGAGCCCTACCGCGGCGGCTACGCCCACAACGCCCCGCTCTCCACCGCCCTCGCGGGCGGCATCGCCGACGTCCTGGCCAAGCGCCTCCCGGAGATCGCCGACCCGGACGCCCTCACCGACGAACCCGCCTTCACCGGCCCCCGGATCGTGATCCTCGTCGACGACTACGACATCCTCACCACCGCCGGACAGCAGCCCCTCGCCCCCTTCCTGCCCTACGTCTCCTCCGCCCAGGACATCGGCCTGCACTTCGTGATCACCCGCCGCGTCGCAGGCTCCTCCCGCGCCCTGTACGAACCGCTCCTGACCACCCTGCGCGAGACCGGCGGCACCGCTCTCGTCATGACCGGCGACCGCACCGAAGGCCAGCTCTTCCCGGGCCTGTACGCCTCCGCCCAACCGCCCGGCCGCGGCACCCTGGTCCGCCGAGGGCGCCGCCACCAACTCGTCCACACGGCTCTCGCACCCGAACCACAGCACGAAGAGACCTCACCAGCCCAAGCCACCACGGAGCATTCCCCATGACCCGGGACGTCATCGCTCTCACCCCGAAGATGCCCGACACCTGGTCACTGCTCACCGGCTTGTACGCGGGCGGCCCCGAACTCGCATTGACGGCCGCCGACGACGGCGCGGTCCTCCAGCTACGCACACGGGCGGGGCGCCCCCTCGTCTCCGTCGAAGCCCCTCTCCTCGTCCATACCCCGGGTGAGGCAGAGCGGCTCCTCGGCCCCGAAGTCACCCCACCCAAGCTGCCGTTCTGGTGGACCGAAGCCAGGGCATCCACCGGCGTCCCCGAGGCCGAAGCCATCGCGGGTTCCGTCTGCGGACGCCTCACCACCTTGCTCGGCGGTACCGTCTGGCCACCTGGCATCGCCTCGACCCACGTGATTGCCACTGAGGGAGTCCCCGCCGCCGAAGGGGAGACCGTCATTGTCGCACCGGCCCCTGTCGTCTCCGCAGTCGACGTCCTGACCGACTCCACTGCGGTCGTCCTCACCGACCGTCCACTCCTCGGCCTCACCACCTGGCTCTCCGACGTACTACGCGCCGCAGCCGACGCGAATCGCGCCCTGCACCTGGTCACACCACCCCACGTGCGCCTCACCCTCCCCCTGCGCACCGCACTGTCCGGCGCACCCAACCGCTGGGTGATCCAGGATCCCGCGGGCGGCTACTACGACGGACTGTCCGGTGTCCGCCTGGCCTGGCAGGGCGGAACCTTCGCTCAGATCGGCACCGCGCTCGCCGACGCCTTCACCGCCCACACCGAGCCCACCCCGGAACGGCAATTGACCGTCTCCTTCCGCATCGTCCACGCTCCCACCCCGAACCTCGTCCTCGGCCAAGGCCTGGCGGCAGCCTGGCAGCACCTGACCGACGGGGCGCCCTCCGGCTGGGGGACCGCCGAACCCATCAACCTCCCATGGTCACCACGCCAGTTGACCGAACTGGCCCGCAAGCGCGCACCCTCCCCCACCCACTTCCTCGCGGTCGGCCACCCCGACCGCCCAGCCCTCGCCACACTCCGCACCACTCGCACCACGGCCGGCGTCGCAGAGGAAGCCACGTTCACCCTGGGCTACCACCGCGCCGAAGACGTACCCCTGGACGCCATCAGCTCCCTCTCGGCAGTCCTGGTCGACAAGCACAACCTGACGACGATGCTCACCACGCTCCGCGCAGCCCGAGCCGACCTCACGCAACCCCCGCACCTTGAGGCCCCACCCATCCCCGTCTCTTTCACGCTCGGCCCACGGGACACCAACGCCATCGGCCTCGAACACGCCCGCCGCCCTCCGATCACCGCGGAACCCAGGCAACTGGGCACTGCCGCACACCCAGCCCTGCACTACCCGTTGGGCGACGGCACCCACGCCGATGCGTGGGCACAGCTGCAGCAACTCACCACCCACCTCAAGACACCGGCAAACGCTGCCCGTCGAGGTGCCCCCGGCTCATAAGCGTCGACGGTCGCGAGAACGGCATCGGCCCGGGACCCGGCTCTCGCTCGCGGCCACGGTCACCCATCCCGTCCCCGGCAGCACCGGCACCAGCCGCGTCCGCCCCTCCACCCGGACGCCGGCAGCGTCCGATCGACCCACACCGGGCCTGATAACCCTGCGCATCCGAGAGGCACCAAGGCGCGAGGCCCTACCGCTATCCCGCCGGCCTCTGGGATGAGGCAGCCGGCGGTCTCAGCCTGCCCAGGGCGGCGAGGCGTTCGTGTTCGCTCGGTGCGGGCCCGACGGGCAGTCTTCATCGTGGGGATGGCCAGGGAACGTCGGCAGTGCCGGCCCTGCCTGGCTCGTTTGAGGAAACCTCTCAGGCGGGTTCGGGCGTGCTCGGTCTACTCGGCGAACCGGGCATCGATGTCGACCTGCCCGCATGACGCGAGGGGGGTGTTACGCCCGCTGAGCCATTACTGGAAGGTGGTCGCGTACTTGATCCGAGGCCCTGACCACGAGCAGCTTTGTCCGCAGGGCCCCCGAGCGGCCGGAGCTCCCGGGGTCGCCTGGGATCAACCGGCCCGGCACTACCCGGGCGGGCGATCAAGCGATCCCAACGCAGAGACGGAACGATCTACCCGTCTTGATCACGTTGACAGGTTCCGAAGCACTCCGCCGTACCACCGGGCAAGCCCCACGCCACTCGCGCAGTCGCCGAACCCAACCTCAGGTCGACGCGACCGGCAGCACATCAGGGGACAGTGCCCCCGCCCGAGCCGCGGCGCTCGTCATCCGCCTGCGGTGGTGGCGTCGGCACAGCACTTCGTACCCCACGTCCTCCGCCGGTCGGTTCACGTCTCCGACCACGACCTGCTCACCCTCGACCACCATCTCCCCGCCCACCGTCCGCGCGTTGTGCGTCGCCCGGGCACCGCACCAGCACATCGCCTCGACCTGCAGCGTCTCCAGCCGGTCGGCCAGCTCGATCAACCGCTGGGAGCCGGGGAAGAGCCGAGTGCGGAAGTCGGTGGTGATACCGAACGCGAAGACGTCCAGATCCAGATCATCCACGATGCGGGCCAGCTGGTCGATCTGTCCGGGCGCAAGGAACTGCGCCTCGTCCACGATCACGTAGTCGACCTTGCCGCCCCGCGACAGCTGCTCCACCACATAGCCGTACAGATCCCGGCCCGGCCCCGCCTCCACCGCCTCGGTCACCAATCCCAGCCGTGACGACAGCTTCCCCTCCCCCGCACGATCGTCCCGCGTGAAGATCACGCCCTGGAGCCCCCTGGCCGACCGGTTGTGGCCGATTTGCAGCGCCAAGGTGCTCTTGCCGCAGTCCATCGTTCCCGAGAAAAACACCAACTCGGACATCAGCGGATCGGCACCTTTCCGGACGGAAGGCAACATGTGAACCCAAAACCGACAAAGCCGTGATCATGCGCTACAGCACCGTCCACGACACCATGCAACGACGGCGCATACCCAGGCAGGTCGGTGGACTTCCCGCAGTCCATCGTTCCGGAGAAGAACACCAGCTCGGGCATGGGAGGTCGGGCACCTTTCGGCAGCGGGGGCGGGGAGGGAGACCGGGAACGGCCGTCAGGAACGGACCTGGAGCAGCGGCACCAGCTGCTCGACCGGGGTCATCGAGCCGTGGTTGCCGACCATGGCCGACTCCTTGGGCTCCCGTTCGGAGGCGATGATCAGGACGTCGTCGCGGGCCGCGGCGATGACGTCGCCCAGCCGGGCACGGACCCGTTCGTCCACGTTCGGGCCGAACCAGCCCGCCTCGATCGCCTCGTCGCGGGAGGCGATCCAGAACTGCTCACCGAGCACCTCGCGCCAGCAGGTCAGCACGTCCGACTGGGCGCCCGCGACGGCGTAGACGTGCCGGGCGCGGCCCTCGCCGCCCAGCAGGGCCACACCGGCGCGCAGCTCCCAGTCCTCGTCGAAGTCGATGCGGTGCTGTTCGTCGAACGGGATGTCGATCATGCCGTGGTCGGCGGTCACGTACAGCGCCGAGCGCGGCGGAAGCTGCTCGGCCAGGCGCTGGACGAGCCGGTCGACGTACATCAGCTGGCCGCGCCAGGGGTCGGAGTCGACGCCGAAGCGGTGCCCCTTGCCGTCGACCTCGGCGTAGTAGGTGTAGACCAGGGAGCGGTCCCCCGCCGCCAGCTGTTCGGCCGCGAGGTCCATGCGCTCCTCGCCGGTCAGCCGGCCGTGGAAGGTGCCGCCGCTCAGCGCGATCTTCGTCAGGGGCGTGTTCTGGAAGGTGGGCGCGGAGACCTGGGCGGTGTGCACCCCGGCCGCGTCGGCCAGCTGGAAGACCGTGGGGTGGGGCTGCCAGGCGTGCGGGTCGGTCCACGGGTTCCAGCGGAGCTGGTTCATCAGCTCGCCGGTCGCGGGGTTGCGCACGGTGTAGCCGGGCAGGCCGTGTGCGCCGGGGGGCAGGCCGGTGCCCACGGAGGCGAGGGAGGTGGCGGTGGTGGCCGGGTACCCCGCGGTGATCGGGCGTCCCGTGCCGCCGCGCGAGGAGCCGAGGAGCGAGGTCAGGAACGGGGCCTCGTCCGGGTGGGCCCGGAGCTGCTCCCAACCGAGGCCGTCGATCAGGAAGACGCAGTTCCGGTCGGCGGGCGCCAGCTCGGGTATGGCGGCGGTCGTGCCGGGCACGGACATGCCGGCGGCGAGCGTGGGCAGCAGGTCGGCCAGCGATCCGGCGCCGTATTCGGGGACGGGCGCGGAGGCGACGGAGAGCGGCTCGGGGTCGTCCCAGGTGGGCAGAGCCATCAGCGGGTGATGTCCGCGGTCGCCTCGGAGAGCGACTGCGCGAAGGCGAGCGCCTGCTGCACGGTCTCCGGGCCGTCGCCCGCCTCGCTGACCCGCAGGCTCAGGTCGTCGGCCGTCGAGTTGCCGGTGTAGCCGTGGTCGGCCTCGCAGTTGGGGTCGCCGCAGGCGGCGGGCTCCAGGTCGATACGGCTGACCGCGCCCCACCCGATGGTCAGGACGACCTCGCGGGGCAGCGTGCCCGGGGTGTACGACTCGGGGTTCGCCACGACGCGGCTGACGACGACCGACGAGATCCGGCCGAGCTTCACGGACTCGGTGGACGTCGTGGCGTAGGGGGTGGGGGACGTGGTGTCCGCGTTCTGCTCGTCGGTGTGGCTCACGATGAAGCGGTTGCCGGTGAGGACGAGCACGGTGACGTGCCGCCGCACCTCGTTCGCGTCGAACGTCGTCTCCTGGTGGACCAGGTACGACCGGATGGTGTCGCCGCCGATCGCGGCCTCCACCGCCTCGGCCACGAGGGCCGGGTAGTAGCCGCTGCGCTCGATCGCCGCTCGCAGCCCCTGGGTCGTCGTACTGGTCTTGGCCATGACGTCCATCCTACGGGGGCCCACCGACTGCGAGGCACCGCCCGCGGGGTCCGGCGTGGCCGGAACGTCCGATCCGCCGCGCCGGAGTGGACGTCCGGGCCGGGTCAGACCACGGGCAGGGTGCGGGGCCCGAGGTCGTCGCGGATCGGGGCGCGCGCGAGCCGCACGGTGGCGCCCAGGACGCTGATGCCGGTGGGGGCGACCACCACCGGCTCCAGGGCCACCGCGACCACCTCCGGGTGATCGTCGACCAGCCGGGACACACGCAGCATGAGCTGTTCCAGGGCGGCGGTGTCGACCGGCGCGGAGCCCCGCCAGCCGAAGAGCAGGGGCGCCGTCCGGATCGACCGGACGAGGGAGGCGGCGTCCCGGTCGGTGACCGGGACGAGCCGGTGCGCGGTGTCCCCGAGCAGTTCGGACGCGGCTCCGGCGAGTCCGAAGGAGAGGACCGCCCCGGCCGCCGGGTCGATCACCGCGCGGACGACCGTGTCGACCCCGCGCGGGGCCATCCGCTGCACCACGGGGCGGAGCACCGCGGGTGTGCCGAAGAGCGCGGTCAACTCCGCGTATGCCCGGCGCAGTTGCTCCTCGTCCGCCAGGTCGAGGCGCACGCCGCCGAGGTCGGCGCGGTGCCGCAGGTGCGGGGCGGTGGTCTTGAGGGCCACCGGATAGCCGAGGGCACCCGCGGCGGCCACGGCGTCGTCCGGGGTGGGGGCGGGCAGGGCGCGGTGCACGTCGATGCCGTACCGCCCGAGCAGGGCGCAGGTGTCCGGGCCGTCGAGGGTCAGCCCCTCGCCGCGTCCGAGCAGGCCGTCGATGAGCCCGGCCGCGCCCTTCTCGTCGATGTCCTCGTACTCCGGGACCTTGCCCGGCTCCTCGGCGTCGAGTCGCCACTGGGCGTACTTGACGGCCTCGGCGAGGGCGCGGACGGCGCGCTCGGCGGCGGGGTAGGCGGGGATGAGCCGGGAGTCCGGGCCGGTGGCGGGGCCCGGCTGGGCCGGCGCCGTCCCGTCGGCGGGGTGGAAGCGCCGGGCGGCGCCGGGGGCCGCGCCGGCCGCCGGCCCGGCGGCCTGGGGAGCGGTGCTGGCGGCGGCGGACAGTGCCTCGGCCAGCCCGCCCAGCTCGACGTGCACGACGAGGACGGGCTTGGCGGGGGCCGCCGCCGCGGAGGAGCGCAGGGCCTCGGCGAGGGCGGCGTCGGCCGTGGAGTTCTCGCCCACCGCCGGGATGGCCGTCACCACGACGGCGTCGCAGCCGTCGTCGGCGAGGGCCTGCGACAGCGCCCGGTGGAAGTCGGCCGCCGAGGCCGCGGTGGTCAGGTCCTTCGGGGGCAGTGGCCTCAGGCCCTCGGCGAGACAGGCGTCGTAGGTCAGCAGGCCCAGCGACTCGGAGTTCCCGACGATCGCCACCCGGGGGCCTCTGGGGAGGGGCTGGCGGGCCAGCAGGAGTCCGGCGTCGACCAGTTCGGTGATCGTGTCCACCCGGATCACCCCGGCCTGGCGCAGCAGGGCCGAGACGGTGGCATGCGGCAGCCGGGTGGCCCGTACGGCGTGCCCCTGGGGGGCCGCTCCGCCGTGGCGGGCGCCCTGGACGACGACCAGCGGCTTCGCCGCCGCGGTCCGGCGGGCGAGGCGGGTGAACTTGCGCGGGTTCCCGATGGATTCGAGGTACATCAGGGCGACGTCGGTGTCGGGGTCGTCGAACCAGTACTGCAGGACGTCGTTGCCGGACACGTCCGCGCGGTTGCCGGAGGAGACGAAGGTCGACACGCCGGTCACCCCGGTGACCCCGCCGCCGCGCCGGTGCAGCCGGGAGAGCAGGGCGATGCCGATGGCGCCGGACTGGGCGAAGAGCCCGATCCGGCCCGGGCGCGGCATCTCCGGGGCGAGCGAGGCGTTCAGCCGCACCTGCGGGGAGGTGTTGATGACGCCGAAGGCGTTGGGCCCGACGATGCGCATCCCGTACGTACGCGCGTGCCGGACGAGTTCGCGCTGGCGTTCGCGCCCCGCCGGCCCGCTCTCCGCGTAGCCGGCGGAGACGACCACGAGTCCCTGCACACCGTGTTCGCCGCACTCGGTCACGGCGTCGAGGACCTGCTCGGCGGGGACGGCGACGACCGCGAGGTCGACGGGTTCCCCGATGTCGCGGACGGAGCGGTGGGCGGGGACGCCGTCGAGTTCCTTCTCCTCCAGTGCCCTGTTCACCGCGTACAGGCGGCCGGTGAAGCCGGCCTGCCGGAGGTTGTCGAGGACGCTGCGGCCGACCCCGCCCCGGGCGCGTCCGGCACCGATCACGGCGACCGAGCCGGGCGCCAGCAGCCGCTTCACGGACCGGGCCTCGGCGCGCTGCTCGCGGGCGTGCTGCACCGCGAGGGACCGGTCGGTGGGTTCGAGGTCGAACTCCAGGCGGACGACACCGTCCTCGAAGCTGCGCTTCTGGGTGTACCCGGCGTCCGTGAACACCTTGATCATCTTGTTGTTGGCGGGCAGCACCTCGGCGGCGAAGCGGCGGATGCCGCGCTCGCGCGCCACGGCCGCGATGTGTTCGAGCAGCGCCGAGGCGACGCCGCGGCCCTGGTGGGAGTCCTGCACGAGGAAGGCCACCTCCGCCTCGTCGGCGGGGGCGGAGGCGGGCAGGCCCCGGGCGTCGATCCGGTCGTAGCGCACGGTCGCGATGAACTCGCCGCCCACCGTGGCGGCGAGGCCGACGCGGTCCACGAAGTCGTGGTGCGTGAAGCGGTGGACGTCCTTGGCGGACAGCCTGGGGTAGGGCGCGAAGAAGCGGTAGTACTTCGACTCGTCCGAGACCTGCTCGTAGAAGCTGACCAGGCGCTCCGCGTCGTCGGTCGTGATGGGTCTGACGCGGGCGGTGCCGCCGTCGCGCAGCACCACGTCGGCCTCCCAGTGCGCGGGGTACTCGTGCCGGTCCGACGGGGTCTGCATGGGCCCCAGACTACGGCTCGCGCAGGACAGCGGCGCGAGGCACTCTGTGGGATACGGCGTCGCGACGGGCCGCCGTCCGCGGGCGGGGCGCGGCACCCGTCCGGGCACGCTTCCCGATATGGGACACTGGTCTAGACAACCCTGAACACCTGAAGGGCAGCATCACATGGCTGAGCGCCGCGTCAACGTCGGCTGGGCTGAGGGCCTCCACGCCCGCCCCGCCTCCATCTTCGTCCGGGCCACCACGGCCTCCGGTGTCCCCGTGACGATCGCCAAGGCCGACGGCACCCCCGTCAACGCGGCCTCCATGCTGGCGGTCCTCGGCCTGGGCGCCCAGGGTGGCGAGGAGATCGTCCTCGCGTCAGACGCCGAGGGCGCGGACGCCGCTCTCGACCGCCTGGCCAAGCTGGTCGCCGAGGGGCTCGACGAGCTGCCCGAGACCGTCTGAGCCGGCCCACGAGGCCCGCGGGCGCCACACGGCCGAGCCGCGCCACCCTGCACCGGGGGCGCGGCTCGGCCGTTTCCGCACACCGGTCCGAGAATTCCCCGGAACGGCACCCGGGCCGCGCCGCCCGGAACGAAAGGAGCGCACTCCGGAATGTCGGGCACACGAATGAAGCGGCGGCAGAATAGTCGGCCACCCGAATAACCTTCTTTGTATACGGCGCCCATGTTAATGGCGTTGGCCCGTCATGTTTACGGGATGTTGCGAAGTCCTCACACGGTCCTGGCGGTCGCCGCCCGCGGGAAATCGGAGCCGGTGCGCCGGCGCCGAGCGCTCCACGTGCAGCGCGGTGATCGCACGGGCCCGCTCCCCGTCCCCGCGGGCGACCGCGTCCACGATGGCGCCGTGCTCGGCCCAGGACTCCGCGGCATTGGCGGGCGCCTCCACCAGGTACATCCACGCGATCTTGTGCCGCAACTGGGACAGCGTCGACGTCAGCGCGGGGCTGCCCGACGCCTGGGCGAGCGTCTCGTGGAACCAGCCGCCCAGGGAGCGCAGGTCCTCGCTGTTGCCCCGCCGGGAGCGCTCCTGGCCGAGCCTGACCAGGCCCCGGAGCACCTTGAGGTGCGCCTCGGTGCGGCGCTGCGCGGCCCGCGCGGCACCCATCGGCTCCAGCAGCATGCGCATCTCCAGCAGATCCGCCGCCTCCTGCTCGGTGGGCTCGGCCACGCACGCCCCCGCGTGCCTGCGGGTGACGACGAACCCCTCGGCCTCCAGGGTGCGCAGGGCCTCGCGCACGGGGACGCGCGAGACGCCGTAGCGCCGGGCGAGCAGTTCCTCGGTGAGCCGGCCGCCTCGCTCGTAGACGCCCGCCACGATGTCGTCACGGATTGCCGTGCATACCGAGTGCGCCGGAATACGCATGATCCGACCTCCGCTTTAATCCCCGCGAAACGCCATCGATTGACGCTTGTTCAGCGACTCTATTGCAGGAAGCCTTAATTTCCGATGGGAGGACCGAATCCATGGATATTTTTTGGCCAGGCGACCCCGGAAACGACGATGCCCCGGCTCGGTGAGCCGGGGCATCGAAATCGGCGGAGAAGCGGCGAAGCGGTCGTCAGACGTTCACGCCGTGCGAGCGGAGGTAGGCGACGGGGTCCATGTCGGAGCCGTACTCGGCGCTGGTGCGCGCCTCGAAGTGCAGGTGCGGTCCCGTGGTGTTGCCGGTCGACCCGGAGAGCGCGATCTGCTGCCCCGGGGTGACCGCCTGGCCGACGGAGACCCCGATCGACGACAGGTGCCCGTACATGGTGTACGTGCCATCGTGCATCTTGATCACCACCTGATTGCCGTAGGCACCGCCCCAGCCGGCCGTGACGACGGTGCCGGCCCCGACGGCGTGCACCGAGGTGCCCGACGCCGCGTGGAAGTCGACACCGGTGTGGCTGCCGGAGGACCACAGGCTGCCGCCGGCCTGGTAGCCGGTGGAGACGTAGGAGCCGGGGATGGGCGTGACGAAGCTGTTGAGCCGCTTGCGCTCGGCGGCGCGGGCGGCACGCTCCTTGGCCTCGCGGGCCTGCGCGGCCTGCTCGGCGGCCTTCTTGCGCGCGGCCTGCTCGGCCTTCTCCCGCGCGGCGGCCACGTCGGCCGCGTGCTGCTGGGCGGCGGCCTGCTCGTCGATCTGCTCGGCGACGGAGCCGCCGATGGTGACGGCCTGGGTCAGTCCGGTCTGCTCGACGGAGGACTCGGCGGCGAACGCCGGGGCCGCGAGGGTTCCGAGGACACCGGTGGTGGTGAGGGCCGCGACGCCGACGGCGTTCTTCGTGCCGCGCTGAACGCGGCCCGGACGACGATGCTTCCCGGTGCCACAGGTGAACGCCATGAAGGGGCTGGTCCTTTCCTTCCTTCTCGCCTACCGGGTTAGCTGACGGGTTCGGAGCAGGAAGGTCTCCTACGGACCCCCTCCGGGAGGGCGTCCGATTCACCCCAGGGACTGCGTGTGGGTCCCCGGCTCCCCTGGCTCGCGCCATGCGGGGACTCGGCGATGACTGTCCGGTGCCGCGGGCGCGGCGCACTGCCTGACGAACAGCCGGACCGACGCTAGACGCGGCGTCTTTCGAACAACAAACGGATCACGTTTTTTGTAGCGCATCCCACAGCGCAGAAGCCAACCTCCGTACCAATACGGACATCTTGGCGACGATGTCCGCGTAAAGGAGGGCCCTGGCGACGCATCGGTCACCAGGGCCCATCTCGGTCACACGGTCCTACTCGGCGGAGACGACGCTGACTTCGCCGATGCCGAGCGCCCTGACCGGCTCCGCGATCCGGGCCGCGTCGCCCACCAGGACCGTCACCAGACGGTCCGTCGGGAAGGCGCTGACGGCGGCGGCGGTGGCCTCCACCGTGCCGGTGGCGGCCAGTTGGCGGTACAGGGTCGACTGGTAGTCGTCCGGGAGGAACTGCTCGACCTGGTCGGCGAGCGTGCCCGCGACGGCGGCGGCGGTCTCGAACTTGAGGGGCGCCACACCCACCAGGTTCTGCACGGCGACGTCGCGTTCCGCGTCCGTCAGCCCCTCGGCCGCCAGCGTGCGGAGGACCTTCCACAGGTCGTCCAGAGCCGGGCCGGTGTTCGGCGTGTCCACCGAGCCGCTGATCGCGAGCATGGCGGCACCGGAGCCGTCCGGGGCGGAGCGCAGGACCTGCCCGAACGACCGCACGCCGTAGGTGTAGCCCTTCTCCTCGCGCAGGACGCGGTCCAGGCGCGAGGTGAGGGTGCCGCCGAGACAGTACGTGCCGAGCACCTGGGCGGGCCACACACGGTCGTGCCGGTCGGCGCCGACGCGCCCGATCAGCAGTTGCGTCTGCACGGCGCCGGGACGGTCCACGATGACCACGCGTCCGGTGTCGTCGGCGTGCACCGGCGGCACCGGGCGCGGCTCGGCGGACGAACCCGTCCAGGAGCCCAGGGTGTCGCCGAGCAGGGCGTCCAGGTCGACGTCCGTGAGGTCACCCACGACGACGGCGGTGGCCGTGGCGGGACGGACGTGCTTCTCGTAGAAGGACCGTACGGCCGCGGAGTCGATCCGCTCGACGGTCTCCTCGGTCCCCTGGCGCGGGCGCGACATGCGGGCCGTCGCGGGGAACAGCTGCCGGGACAGCTCCTTGGCCGCGCGGCGGGCCGGGTTGGCCGTCTCGTGGGGGATCTCGTCGAGCCGGTTGCGCACCAGCCGCTCGATCTCCCCGTCCGCGAAGGCCGGGGCGCGCAGGGCGTCGGCGAGGAGCCCGAGTCCCTTGGCCAGGCGCGAGACGGGCACCTCCAGGGAGAGCCGGACCCCCGGGTGGTCGGCGTGCGCGTCGAGCGTGGCGCCGCAGCGCTCCAGCTCCGCGGCGAAGTCCTCGGCCGAGTGCTTGTCGGTGCCCTCGGAGAAGGCACGCGCCATGATCGTGGCGACGCCGTCCAGCCCCTCTGGCTCGGCGTCCAGCGGTGCCGCGAGGATCACCTCGACGGCCACGACCTGCTGGCCGGGGCGGTGGCAGCGCAGGACGGTGAGGCCGTTGCCCAGGGTGCCGCGCTCGGGCGCGGGGAAGGCCCACGGCTTGGGCCGGCCGGCCTGCGGCTGCGGATGGAAGTCCATGGTGGCGAGCTCGGTCACTTCGCCGCCTCCTCGTCGGTGTCGTCAGCGGCGTCGGTGGCTTCGGGGGCGGTGGGCTCGTAGACGAGCACGGCGCGGTTGTCGGGCCGCAGGCGGGCCGCGGCGACCTCCCGGACCTCGTCCGCGGTGACCTCGAGGACGCGCTGCACGGCGCTCAGGGCCAGCTGCGGGTCACCGAACAGGACGGCGTAGCGGCACAGTTCGTCCGCCCGTCCGGCGACCGTGCCGAGCCGGTCCAGCCACTCGCGCTCCAGCTGGGCCTGCGCGCGCTCCATCTCCTCGGCGGTGGGGCCCTCCGCGGCGAACCGCGCCAGCTCCTCGTCGACGGCGGCCTCGATGACCGGGACCTCCACGTCACCGGACGTCTTCACGTCCAGCCACCCCAGCGAGGGCGCCCCGGCCAGCCGCAGCAGACCGAAGCCGGCCGCGACGGCGGTGCGGTCGCGGCGGACGAGACGGTTGTAGAGCCGGGAGGACTCTCCGCCGCCGAGCACGGTCAGCGCCAGATCCGCGGCGTCGCACGCGCGCGTGCCGTCCTCCGGGAGGCGGTAGGCGGCCATCAGGGCGCGGGCCGGCACCTCCTCCTCGACGACCTCGCGCAGCTGCCCGCCCATGGTCTCGGGCAGCGCGCCGTCCCGCGGGGCGGGCTTGCCGTCGTGCCCGGCGATGGAGCCGAAGTACTTCTCGACCCAGGCGAGCGTCTGCTCCGGGTCGATGTCGCCGACCACCGACAGGACGGCGTTGTTGGGCGCGTAGTAGGTGCGGAAGAACGCGCGGGCATCCTCCAGGGTGGCGGCGTCCAGGTCCGCCATCGACCCGATCGGCGTGTGGTGGTACGGGTGGCCCGCCGGGTAGGCGAGCGCGGTCAGCTTCTCGAACGCGGTGCCGTACGGGACGTTGTCGTAGCGCTGCCGGCGTTCGTTCTTCACGACGTCGCGCTGGTTCTCCATCGACTCGTCGTCCAGGGCGGCGAGCAGCGAGCCCATGCGGTCGGCCTCCAGCCAGAGGGCGAGCTCCAGCTGGTGGGCGGGCATGGTCTCGAAGTAGTTGGTGCGCTCGAAGCTCGTCGTGCCGTTGAGGGAGCCGCCGGCGCCCTGGACGAGTTCGAAGTGACCGTTGCCGTGGACCTGGTGGGAGCCCTGGAACATCAGGTGCTCGAAGAGGTGGGCGAGTCCGGTACGGCCCTTGACCTCGTGCCGGGAGCCGACGTCGTACCAGAGGCACACCGCCGCGACCGGGGTCAGGTGGTCCTCGGAGAGCACCACGCGCAGGCCGTTGGCCAGGCGGTGCTCGGTCGCTGTCAGGCCGCCGGAGCCTGCCTCGGCTGCGGCCGTGTGACCCATGGGCATGTACGTCCCTTCGATCGCGGAACTGCGTCATTCCTGTCGGTCCTGCCACTGTATGCAAGCGCGCGGACGCCTGGCGAAGTTCCCGCACCTCGTACGCCGAGAGCGAGACGCGTGCGCCCCCTCCGCATCCCCGGACCCCTCCGCGGGGCCGGCCGGCCGCGGACCCGGACGGCGACGTCCGGACCCGCCCTCCGGGACGGGTGCGGAGCGGGCCCGGGGCGGATCGGGAAGCGGCCGGCCGAGGGCCGACCGGGGACGGCCGGGGGCCTCGGCAGGGCCGCCGGCACGGTCGTGAGAGCCTCCGCGGAGCGCTCCGCGGAACCGCTACGGACGGGTCGCGGTCCGCGTTGTCGGCGGCTCGGTCCACAATGGTCCGCGTCAGATCCCGTTCATGCCCCGGCAGAGACTGTGAAGGAGCCGCAGCAGCGATGGCCCGCCGCAGCACGAAGACCCCGCCGCCCGACGACTCGTACGAGGAGAAGATCCTCGACATCGACGTCGTGGACGAGATGCAGGGCTCCTTCCTCGAATACGCGTACTCGGTCATCTACTCGCGAGCCCTGCCGGACGCCCGGGACGGCCTGAAGCCCGTGCACCGCCGCATCGTGTACCAGATGAACGAGATGGGCCTGCGCCCCGATCGCGGCTACGTGAAGTGCGCCCGTGTCGTGGGCGAGGTCATGGGCAAGCTCCACCCGCACGGTGACGCGTCGATCTACGACGCCCTGGTGCGCCTCGCCCAGCCCTTCTCGATGCGCCTGCCGCTGGTCGACGGCCACGGCAACTTCGGTTCGCTCGGCAACGACGACCCGCCCGCCGCGATGCGCTACACCGAGTGCCGCCAGGCCGACGCGACCTCCCTGATGACGGAGTCCATCGACGAGGACACGGTCGACTTCTCGCCCAACTACGACGGGCAGGAGCAGGAGCCCGTGGCCCTCCCGGCCGCGTTCCCCAACCTCCTCGTCAACGGCTCGTCGGGCATCGCCGTGGGCATGGCGACCAACATGCCGCCGCACAACCTGGGCGAGGTCATCGCGGCGGCCCGGCACCTCATCCGGCACCCCGGGGCCGACCTCGAGACGCTGATGAAGCACGTCCCGGGCCCCGACCTGCCCACCGGTGGCCGGATCGTCGGCCTCAGCGGCATCAGGGACGCCTACGAGTCGGGCCGCGGCACCTTCAAGATCCGCGCCACGGTCTCGGTGGAGGACGTCACGGCCCGCCGCAAGGGCCTCGTCGTCACCGAACTGCCCTTCACCGTCGGCCCGGAGAAGGTGATCGCCAAGATCAAGGATCTGGTCGGCTCGAAGAAGCTCCAGGGCATCGCCGACGTCAAGGACCTCACCGACCGCGCGCACGGACTGCGCCTGGTCATCGAGATCAAGAACGGCTTCGTGCCGGAGGCGGTCCTCGAACAGCTCTACAAGCTGACGCCGATGGAGGAGTCCTTCGGCATCAACAACGTGGCCCTGGTGGACGGCCAGCCGCTCACCCTCGGCCTCAAGGAGCTCCTGGAGGTCTACCTCGACCACCGGTTCACCGTGGTCCGCCGCCGCAGCGAGTTCCGGCGCGGCAAGAAGCGCGACCGCCTCCACCTGGTGGAGGGGCTCCTCGTCGCCCTCCTGGACATCGACGAGGTCATCCGGCTCATCCGCTCCAGCGACAACTCGGCCCAGGCCAAGGAGCGCCTGATCGAGCACTTCTCGCTCTCCGAGATCCAGACCCAGTACATCCTGGACACGCCGCTGCGGCGCCTGACCCGGTTCGACCGCATCGAGCTGGAGTCGGAGCGGGACCGCCTGATGGGCGAGATCGACGAGCTGACCGGCATCCTGGAGTCGGACGCGGAGCTGCGCAAGCTGGTCTCGGGCGAACTCGCCGCGGTGGCGAAGAAGTTCGGCACCGAGCGGCGCACGGTGCTGCTGGAGTCGGCCGGCGCGCCCGCCCCGACGGTGTCCCTCCAGGTGGCCGACGACCCCTGCCGGGTGCTGCTGTCCTCGACGGGGCTGCTGGCCCGCACGGCGACCGGCGACCCGCTCGGCCAGGACCCGGACGGCAAGCGCACCAAGCACGACGTGATCGTCTCCACGGTGCCGGCGACGGCGCGCGGCGAGATCGGTGCCGTCACCTCGCTGGGCCGGCTCCTGCGCCTCAACGTCATCGACCTCCCCCGGCTGCCGGAGACGGCCGCGGCGCCGAACCTCTCCGGTGGTGCTCCGGTCTCGGAGTTCCTGTCCCAGCTGGAGCCGGACGAGACGGTGGTCTGCCTGACCACGCTCGACGAGTCGTCGCCCGGCCTGGCGATCGGCACGGAGCAGGGTGTCGTCAAGCGCGTGGTGCCCGACTACCCCTCGAACAAGGAGGAGCTGGAGGTCATCACCCTGAAGGACGGCGACAGGATCGTCGGCGCGACGGAGCTGCGCACCGGCGAGGAGGACCTGGTCTTCATCGCGGACGACGCCCAGCTGCTGCGCTACCAGGCCGCGCAGGTCCGCCCGCAAGGGCGTGCCGCCGGCGGCATGGCGGGCATCAAGCTCGCCGAGGGCGCGAAGGTGATCTCCTTCACCGCGGTCGACCCGGCGGTGGACGCCGTGGTGTTCACGGTGGCGGGCTCGCGCGGGACGCTCGACGACTCGGTCCAGACCACGGCCAAGCTGACGCCGTTCGACCAGTACCCGCGCAAGGGACGCGCCACCGGCGGTGTGCGCTGCCAGCGGTTCCTCAAGGGCGAGGACTGCCTGTCGCTGGCGTGGGCGGGCCCGGCTCCGGGGCGTGCGGCACAGCGGAACGGCACCCCGGTCGACCTGCCGGAGATCGATCCGCGCCGTGACGGTTCGGGGGTCTCCCTGGGGAAGACGGTGTCGGTGGTGGCGGGCCCGGTGTAGCCCGGGTCAGCTCTCGGGATCATCCGGCTCGCGCACGTAGCGCAGGACGCCCCACATGCCGTGCTCGTCGGCGTGCGGGGCGTCCTCCGTGCACGCCTCCAGTTCCTCGGCCAGTGCCGCCGTGTCGATGCCCGCCCCGATGAGGACGAGCCGGGTCAGACGCTCGTCCGTACCGGCCCAGGGCTCGGGGTGGAAGCGGAGGAAGCGGCCGACGGCGTGCACGGCGTACCGGTTGCGGGTGTCCCGGACGCCGAAGTCGACGTATCCCTTGATCCGGTAGAGCCCCTCGGGCCGGCTGTCGAGGAAGGCCATCAGACGCCGGGGATCCATCGCGACGTCGGCGGTGAACGAGAGCGACGTGTAGGCGGCGTGCAGGTGGCCCGCGTGTCCGGACGGCCCGTCACCGGGCTCCCCGTGGTCTGCGGCCTCCCGGTCGTGGAGGTCGTCGAAGGAGAGTTGCCCGACGCGCTCCTCGCTCGGCCGGCAGTCGAACAGGAACTCGGGGTCGACACTGCCGAAGCGGGCCGGGAGCACCGCGGCACCGTCGGCCAGCTCGCGCACGACGCGCAGGACGCGCTCCGCGTCGTCGGCCCGGTCGGTCTTGTTGACGACGACGAGATCGGCCAGGGCCAGATGCCGGTCGATCTCGGGATGCCTGTCGCGGGTGGCGTCGAACTCGGCGGCGTCGACGACCTCGACGAGGCCGCCGTAGACGATCCCCGGGTGTTCGCTGGCGAGGACCATCCGGACGAGTTCCTGCGGTTCGGCGAGCCCGCTCGCCTCGATGACGATGACGTCGATGCGGGCGGAGGGCTGAGCGAGCCGGTCGAGATACCGGTCGAGTTCGCTCACGTCGACGGCGCAGCACAGGCACCCGTTGCCGAGCGAGACGGTGGAGTCGCCGAGCGCCCCCGCCACCGCCATCGCGTCGATCTCGATCGCGCCGAAGTCGTTGACGACGGCTCCGAGCCGGCTGCCTCCACTGCGATGCAGGAGGTGGTTGAGCAGCGTGGTCTTGCCGGAGCCCAGGAAGCCCGCCAGGACGATGACCGGGATCTGCCGTGGACTCGACTGACTCACCGTGCGCCTCTCGGAGACCTGTGCGCGCACCGGCTCACGGGACCGGCGCGCACACACGGAACGAATACCGACCCAGCATACGAGGGGGAGGAATCGCCCCTAACTGAACGATTGTCGGCGGCGCTCACGGGGCACACGTTGGGCATGGCGCCGGGAACCGCGACCCGCACGTCCCTCCGTGCGCCTCCTCTCCGCCTCCCTGCCGATCAGAGCGGCTCGGCAAAACTGGGAGACGGCAAGCGCGCCGCCCGCCGGTCCGCTCCGTGTCGCACCACACCGGACGGCCGGCGGACGGTCGCCTGATTCGGGGGTTGACATGGTCAAACGGATAACCAGATGGTGCGGAATGAGGTGTACCGCCGCCACGGCGATGGGTCTTGTCACGGGAGCCGCGCTGACACTCGCCGCCCAGCGGACCCGTCTCGGCGCCCTCCACACCCGGATCGAGTTGCTGGAACAGGCGGCGCAGGCGCAGCGCCAGGCCAATCTCGCCCATCAGCAGCGACTCCACTGGGAACTGCTGAGCAAGGCGATGGACGATCCCGAGTTGGCCGAGGTGCTGGACACCTACGAGGGGACCGTCTCGCAGAAGAAGCAGCGCCAGTTCCTCTTCACCAACGCCTTGTACACCAACGCCTTGTGTTACTACCGCATGGGCAACATGACGCGCGAAGAGTTCTTCGGCTTCGCGCGGGGGATGCTCCAGCATCCGATTTTTCGCGAGTACTGGTACGCGACACGCCCCCATCGAGCCACGCTGATCAGCACGTCGGACGAAGCCCAAATCGGACGCATGGTCGAAGATCTACTCGTACAGCTGGACGAAACAGACACGGACGAGTGGTGGGTCGTGGGCGAGCCTCCCAGCGAATAGACCGCTTCACCTGCCGCACCCCGGCGCACGGATCCCGACGTGCGCCACCCGGTCGAGACGGTCACACTGACGGCCCATAACGAAGTGGCAAAGCGCACCGTTTAGTTGATGGTCTTTGAGTTGACTGCTGCGTTATCGCGCATTGAGTCGACCCCGACCGACGCCGCCGCTGGTCGTCGAGGCCGCAGCCCCACAGGGCAGTCGCGCCGCGCCGCGCAGCATCGGCGCGCGCAAGAGCACCTCTCGACCAAAGGAACGCAGGAACAGTGAGTCACATCATCCGTCGGATTGGCACTCCTCCCAGCATGCGCGGAAGCACGACCGGTGCCAATTGTCCGGATATTTTTGAACTTTCCGACGGAAGGTTCGCCGTCATCGGCGAAGATCTCACCGAGAAGCTGGACGCCGAACTTCCGGCCGACGCATCCCGGGCGGATTACGAAAGAATTGTCGTGGTCACCCGCGAAACGCTCATTCACGCGAAAGCGGATATCCCGGACGCCTAGGCGACGCTTCCCTTGTTTCAGGTCCGATGACTTCCCTCCGATGCCGCCTCAACGGACCGGTGACCGCCACTCATTGACCTGCGAGGCGAGTCGGCGGTAGCCGGCCGCAGCGTCCGACGCGCCGCCGGTGCACACCGCGCACGGCGTGGATCGCCGCACGACTCGCCGGGCTTGGCACCGTCCAGGTGCCAAGCCCACTTCGGAACACCGTCACGTCACGCCGGGCGCCGCCACCGGCGGGCCCGGCCCCACGGAGCGGGCCGCGGGTCCGGATGGCCGGCTGGAGCGCCGACGTCCCGGAGGAGTAGGCCGAGCGCCGGCTCCGTACGCCTCCGAGCGGCCACTGACGCGGGGGAACGTCGACCGCAGCCACTCCCCCTGGGCCGCCGGGAGACCGTGCGGGCCGCATCGGGGCCCCGCGCCGGTCCCCGGCCCGGGGGCCGGGAGCGTGTCTGCCGTCCGGGAACACCCGCTCCGTCGCCGGAAATCTCCGCTCCGCCGCCGGACCTGCTCGGCCCCTGCGGCGCTCGATCCGCCGTCCCGGCGCGGTCCGCCTCCCCGAAGTCCCTGACCCTCGTCGCCGCGCGCGACACAGGCTCCCCCGCCACCCGCTCCTCCCCGTCCCGGCCGCGCAGCCCGCGGCCCGGAGGCCCGCGCCTGCGCGGCCGGAGGACGCTCCGGGGCGAGTCAGGTTAGGCTCACCTCTGTGAGAACGTGCACCAGCGCGTCGCGGCACCTCGACGAGCCCCTCGCGGGGACCGCGGCCACCGCGAGGACGTGGCTGCTGATCGAGCAGCCCGGACCCTGGGGTGCCCGAGCGCTCACCTCCAGCCACCTGGACCCCGCACTCGGCCGAGCCCTCGAATCGGCCGCGCAGGCCACGGGCGTGCGGATCGCCCTCATCCGCCGCCCCGGTCGGCACGCCGACCACGGAACACCCACCGAGCGGCACGTGTACGCGGCCCACACGACCGCGGGCGGTGTCTGGTTGCGCGCCGCCCGGGTGTCCGACCCCGCTCGTCTGCTCGATCTCGACCTCGCCGCGCTCGGCCGCGGCGATCCGCGGTCCTTCGACGAGGTCCTCCGGGGCCGCCCCCACACGCAGGGCCCGCTCGCCCTCGTCTGCACCAACGGCCGGCGCGACCGCTGCTGCGCCCTGCTCGGCCGGCCGTTGGCCGCGGAACTGGCCTCGTCCGGGGTGGACGGGGTCTGGGAGGTCACCCATCTGGGCGGTCATCGCTTCTCCCCCACCGTGCTCGTGCTCCCGTACGGGTACGCGTACGGGCGCGCCGAGGCCCACGCCGTCAAGGAGGTCCTGCAGGGCGTCCGCGAAGGCCGCGTCGTCACCGAGGGCTGCCGCGGCAGTTCCGCCTGGGAGCGGCCGGGCCAGGCGGCCGAACTGGCGGTTCGGACCGCTGCGGGCGAGCACGCCGCCGGGGTGCTGAAGGTGGTGCGCACCGACGGGGCCGCGCCTCGCTGGGACGTCACCGTGGCCCACGACGACGGGCGCCTGTGGCGGGTGGTCGTCGCGCAGGGAAACTCCTCGCCGCCCCGTCCGGAATCCTGCGGCGCGGCGCTGGGGTCCCCGGCCCGGATGGACGTGGTGTCCGTTCGCCGGTGGGACGGGACGGCGGACCGCAGGGCCGGTTGACGCCCCGAGGCGTCCGTCGGGAGGCAGACCCCGCGTGCCCCCGGGCCTCGGCAGCAAGAGGCACACGGCGACCCGGGGCGGGTTGCCCCAGGGGCGCCGGCCGGCCTGCCACGGAACCGTCCCGCTGTTGATCAAGAGATCCCCGCCACACACCCCTCGATCCCGCACACGTGCCCCCGTACGGTCGGGACATGAGCCCCACTCCCTCCGCGCGGCGCCTGCGCCTCGGTATGCCGCGACGGGTGTTCTCGCAGGTCCTGCTGATGCAGATCGCGGTCGCCGCCGGAGTCGCCGTTCTCGCCACCGGTCTGTTCCTCGCGCGGCTCAGCGCGCAGCTGGACGACCAGGCCATGCGGCGGGCCCTCGCGATCGCGCAGACCACGGCCGTGCAGCCGCAGATCGCCGAGGACCTGGTCACGACACGCCCCTCGGCGGCCGGGCCGGTCCAGGCAGAGGCCGAGCGGATACGGAAGGCCGGCGACGCCGAGTACGTGGTGGTGATGGACACCCGCGGCATCCGTTGGTCGCACACCGACCCGGCGGAGATCGGCAAGCCGGTGTCCACGGACCCGCACAAGGCCCTGGACGGCCGAGACGTCATGGAGATCGACACCGGGACGCTGGGGCGCTCCGCACGGGGCAAGGTCCCGTTGCGCGACACGACGGGACGGATCGTCGGGGCGGTGTCGGTGGGCATCCGCTACGACAGCGTGCGGGCCGGACTCGTCGACGCGGTCCCGGGCCTGCTGGCCTACGCGGGCGGGGCCATGGCCGTCGGCGCGCTGGCCGCGTACCTCGTCTCCCGCAGGGTGCAGCGGCAGACGCGCGACCTGGCGTTCTCCGACATCTCCGCCCTGCTGGCGGAACGCGAGGCGATGCTGCACGGCATCCGGGAGGGCGTGGTCGCCCTGGACCCTCAAGGTCGCGTGCGCCTCCTGAACGACGAGGCGCAGCGGTTGCTGGGGGTCGGCGGCGAGGCCGTGGGGCAGCCGCTGGACACCGCTCTGGGGGCCGGTCGTACCACCGACGTGCTGGCCGGCCGGGTCGGCGGCACCGATCTCCTCACCGTCCGCGGTCAGCGCGTGCTGGTCGCGAACCGGATGCCGACCGACGACGGCGGCGCCGTCGCCACGCTCCGCGACCGCACCGAGCTGGAGCAGCTGGGCCGTGAGCTGGACTCCACCCGCGGGCTCATCGACGCGCTGCGCGCGCAGGATCACGAACACGCCAACCGCATGCACACCCTGTTGGGGCTGCTCGAACTGGAGATGTACGAGGACGCCGTGGAGTTCGTCGGCGAGGTCGTCGGCGACCACAGGGTCACCGCGGAACAGGTCACCGAGAAGATCCACGATCCGTTGCTTGCCGCCCTGCTGGTCGGCAAGGCGACGGTGGCGGCGGAGCGCGGAGTGGCGCTGTGGATCTCCGACCGGACGGTGCTGCCGAACCGGCTGGTCGATCCGCGCGGACTCGTGACGGTCGTGGGGAACCTCGTCGACAACGCGCTGGACGCCGTCGCGGGCACGCAGCACGCGCGCGTGGAGGTCGAACTGCGCGCGGAGCAGCGGACCGTGGTGCTGCGGGTCCGGGACACCGGGCCGGGGATTCCGGCGGACCACCGCGAGCTGGTCTTCGCCGACGGCTGGAGCACCAAGGAGCCTCCGGCGCACGGCAAGCGCGGCATCGGCCTCTCCCTCGTGCACCGGTTCGCCGAGCGGCAGGGGGGCCGGGCGCATGTGGCGGACGCAGAGGGCGGCGGCGCGGAGTTCACGGTCGTCCTTCCGGAGGCACTCGCCGAATCACCGTCGCGGCACGACGGCGGGGCCGCCTGCCGGGGCTCCGCGCCTGCGGTGACCGCCGGTTCGGGAGACGACCGGTGCGCGCCGGGCCCGGCGCAGGAGTCCCCGTGATCGAGGTCCTGGTCGTGGAGGACGACGAACGGGTGAACCGGGTCCACGCCGCCTACGTCGCCAAGGTTCCGGGTTTCCGGGTCGCGGGCCGGGCGCACGGCGCGGCGGAGGCGCTGCGGCTCACGCAGACGCTGCCCCGCCTCGACCTCGTCCTCATGGACCACCACCTGCCCGACCGGACGGGTCTCGCGGTCGTGGGCGAGATGCGGCGGCGCGGCGACGGCACCGACGTGATCATGGTGACCGCGGCCCGTGACATCGCCACCGTGCGGGCCGCCCTGCGCCTGGGGGCGCTCCAGTACCTGATCAAACCGTTCGCCTTCGCCGCGCTGCGCGACAGACTGGAGGCCTACGCGGAGCTCCGGCACGCCCTGCACGGCGAGGGCGAGGCCGGTCAGGAGCAGGTGGACCGGCTTTTCGGGGCCTGTTCCGCGACCGCCGAACCGGGTGTTCCCACGGGCCACTCCCCCGCGACGGCCGACCTGGTGCGGCGCGCTCTGATCGATGCCGAGGGATCGCTGTCGGCGCAGCAGGTCGCCGAGGCGACCGGGCTGAGCCGGCAGACCGCACAGCGCTACCTGAAGCTGCTGGAGCGGACACGGCGGGCCGCGCTGACCCTCAGGTACGGCGAAGCGGGCCGCCCGGAGCATCGCTACGTCTGGGCGACCCGCGTCTGAGGCCCGGAACGCCCGGGCGGCCCCCTGCCCGCCGGTTCAGCCGGTCGGCGCGTTCAGCCGGTCAGCCGGCGGCCTTGTCCACGAACTCGGTCGTGTAGGTCTTGTCCAGGTCCACGTCGGCGTTGCGGATGTTGGGGTTGAACGCCTTGAGGACCTTCTCGACGGTCTCGGGGCCGTTCTTCGGCATCACGCCGTCCTCGGTGAACATCGGCAGCGTGCTGCGGATCGCCGCGGCGTACAGCTTCTTGTCGCCCTGGGAGTAGTCCGCGGGCATCTTGGCGGCGATGTCGGACGCGCTGTGCGTGGACATCCACCGGAGCGTCTTGACGAAGGCGTCGGCGAGCTTCTGCACCGTGTCCTTGTGGCCGTTCACCCAGTCCGTGCGCATGTAGAGGCTGGAGGAGGGGTAGGGCCCCCCGAGTGCCTCCTGCGATCCCTCGGGCGTGCGCATGTCGACGAGGACCTTGCCGAGCTTCTTCGCCATGACGGTGGCGACGGTGGGATCGGTCGTCATGCCACCGTCGATGGAACCCTGTTGCAGGGCGGAGACGAAGGTGGGCCCGGCTCCGACGGCGACCGGTGTGAACTCGCTGACCTCGACGCCGTTCTTGACGGCCAGGTACTTCGTCAGGAAGTCGGTGGACGAACCGAGCCCCGTGACGCCGAGCTTGCGGCCCTTGAAGTCCTTGGGCGAGGTGATGTCGCCCGTCCGCTTGGCGGAGACGATCTCCACTTCCCCGGGAGCGTGCGAGAACTGCACGACGGATTCGACGGCCTTGCCCTTGGTCTGGAGGTCCAGCGTGTGGTCGTAGAACCCGACGGCGGCCTGCACCTGCCCGGACACGAGGGCGGTCTCGGCCTGGACGCCGGCCGGCTCGCTCAAAAGCTGGACGTCGAGACCCTCGTCCTTGAAGTACCCGAGCCGCTGGGTGAGCATCGCGGGCAGGTATATGACCTTGTCGAGTCCGCCGACCATGATCTTGACGTGCTCTCCCGTGCCGCCTCCCCCGATGTCACCGGAGGCGGCCGTCGGGCTCGCCGCGTCGTTGGCGCAGGCGGTGAGCGAGGAGAGGGCGAGCAGTGCGGCGCCGGCCAGAGCGGAGCGACGGGCGGTGATGCGCATGTGGTTCACGTCCTTGTGAAGGGATTCCGGGGATGTACGGGGTGCGGGGAGGGGTGCGGGAGGGGTGCGGATTCCGCGCACCGGCGGTGGGCCTCCGCGGGCCGCGGGGGTCGTCGGGCCGTGCGGGTGCGTAGCGGGTGTCAGTTGCCGGAGTCCGACGGCTTCCAGCGGAAGATGCGCCGCTCGGCGAACGTCAGCAGTCCTTCGGCGAGCAGGGCGACGACGGCGAGGATGACCATCGCGGCGTACACGCCGGCCGCGTTGAAGGTTCCCTGCGACTGCGCGACGAGCAGGCCGATTCCCTTGGTCGCGCCGATGTACTCGCCCACGATGGCGCCGATGAGGGCGAAGCCGAAACTGACGTGGAGACTGGTGAAGATCCACGACGTGGCGGACGGGATGACGACCTGAAGGGTCACCCGCCGGTCGCTCGCTCCGAGGATGCGGGCATTGGCGACCAGGTTGCGGTCGACCTCCCGGGCTCCCTGGAAGGCGTTGAAGAACACCGGGAAGAAGACGAGCACCACGGCCGAGGCGACCTTCGAGGCGGGTCCGAGCCCGAACCAGATCACGAAGATGGGGGCGAGCACGATCCTCGGTATGGAGTTGAGCACCTTGATGTACGGGCCGAGCACGTCGGCGAGCAACGTGATCCGCCCCAGGGCGATGCCGAACACCACACCCGCGACGACGCCGATGCCCCAGCCGAGCAGCGCCTCGTGGAGCGTGTACCAGATCTGCTCGCCGAGCGAGCCGAGTGCGGTGCCGTGGGTCGCCCAGGTGTAGGCCTGGTCCCAGATCTTCGAGGGCATCGAGAAGTTGAACGGGTCGATGACCTCGGCTCGGGACAGTGCCTCCCAGAGGCCGAGGAAGGCGACGAGGAGCGCGGCTCGGGCGGCGTTCACCATGATCCGGCGCCTGCGCGCGGCGCGGGCGCGCGACTGTTCGCGGCCGGGCGCCTTGGCCGTCTCGACGACAGGTGTGCTGAGGATTTCAGGCGACATCGGCGGCACCCCTCTCGCGGGTGATGCGGACCTCTTCGCCGAGGGACTCCCAGATCTCGCGGTAGATCTCGATGAACCGTGGTTCCAGCCGGATCGACTCGACCTTGCGCGGTCGCGGGAGGTCGATGTCGAAGACCTGCTTCACGGTGGCGGGGCCGGCGGTCATCACGACGACCTTGTCGGCGAGCGCGATGGACTCCTCCAGGTCGTGGGTGACGAAGACGACCGAGGCACCGGTGCCCTCCCACAGTTCGAGGAGTTCGTCGGACATCAGCGCCCGGGTCTGTACGTCGAGGGCCGAGAAGGGCTCGTCCATCAGGAGGATCTCGGGGTCGTTGACGAAGGTCGCGGCGAGGGCGACGCGCTTGCGCTGACCGCCGGAGAGCTGGTGCGGGTACCGGTCCTCGAAGGCCGCGAGCCCGACCCGGGCGAGCCACTCGCGGGCCCGCGCCCTGGCCTCGTCCTTGGGGACGCCGCGGAATCGGGGGCCGGCCATCACGTTGGACAGGACCGTGCGCCAGGGGAAGGTCGCGTCCTGCTGGAAGACGAAGCCGACCTTGCTCCCGACGCCGTCGACGGGTTCCCCGGTGACGAGAACCTCGCCCTCGGTGGGCTCCTCAAGGCCGCTGACCAGGGTCAGGGTGGTGGACTTTCCGCAGCCGGTGGGGCCGACGACGGCGACGAACTCGCCTCTGGCGACGGTCAGGTCGAGTTCCCGCACGGCTGTGTGCAGACCCCCCGACGGGGTCTTGAAGATCTTGCTCGCGCCCCGCAGCTCGATGGCGGGGCCGGTGTCTGCGCTCATGAGCCGGGACCGTAGATGTGGTCCGGGCCACGGCATCAGTCTTCTGGGCGCAAGGCCCACTTCTGCTCGCAGGAGTCTGTTGTGCTCATTTTGCTCGCGCTACAACGGCACAGCCGAAACACGGGCTTAACGCTCGCCAGGCCTTGAGAGGAATGAGGCCCGATGATCGACGTCCTCGTCGTGGACGACGACTTCCGCGTCGCCGAGATCAACGCGCGGTACGTGGGGAAGGTTCCCGGATACCGGGTGACCGCCCGCGCGCACGGCGCTGCCCAGGCACTGGCCGCCGTGGAGCGCGCGCCCGTCGACCTGGTCCTGCTGGACCACTACCTGCCGGACATGACCGGCCTGGAACTCGTCCACCGCATGCGCGAGCAGGGCCACGGCACCGACGTCATCATGATCACGGCGGCCAGCGACGTGGCGACCGTCCAGGCGGCGATGCGGCTGGGCGCCGTGCACTACCTGGTCAAACCGTTCACCTTCCTCGCACTGCGCACCCGGCTCGACGCGTACGCCGCGCTCCGCCGGACCGTGGACCGGGTCGGCGGCCGCGGCGTGACCGGCCAGGATCAGGTGGACCGGATGTTCGGCGCTCTGCGCGCCGGCGCCGCGCCGTCCTCCCCCGGTCTGCCCAGCGGCCACTCGGAGCCCACCACGGACCTGATCTGCGCGGTGCTGCACAGCGCGCGGCAGGCGCTGTCGGCGCACGAGGTGGCCCTCGAGACGGGCCTCAGCCGGTCCACCGCCCAGCGCTATCTGCGCCACCTGGAGCAGGCGGGGCGGCTCCGGCTCTCCCTCAAGTACGGCGACACGGGCCGCCCGGAGCACCGCTACGCCTGGGTGTCCCCGTGAGCGCCGGCCGCGCCTCCCGCCGACGGCCCGGGCGCGCGGCTCCCGCCCGGGACGTCGCCGCCCGGTCCGATCGCGACCGGCCGGGCCGGGCGTCCCGTGCGCGGCCGCCGCGTCCCGGCGGTCAGACGGCCCCCGCGCCCGTGAGCGCGCGCACCTCGACCTCGGCGTGCTTGGCCTCGTCCGGCGGCTCGGGCGAGGTGACCGCGCCGAGCCAGCCCGCGACGAACCCCAAGGGGATCGAGACGAGACCGGGGTTCTCCAGCGGGAAGTACTGGAAGTCCACCCCCGGGAAGAGCGACCCGGGGCTGCCCGACACCACCGGGGACAGCAGCACCAGGACCAGCGAGGGAACGAGCCCGCCGTATACGGCCCACACGGCGCCACGCGTGGTGAAGTTGCGCCAGAACAGCGAGTACAGCAGGGCCGGCAGGTTCGCGGACGCGGCGACCGCGAAGGCGAGGCCCACCAGGAAGGCCACGTTGAGATCGCGGGCGAGGAGTCCGAGGGCGATGGCCGCCACACCGATGCCGACGGACGCCGCGCGCGCGACGGCGACCTCGCTGCGCGGCTTGGCGTGCCGACGGCGCAACGAGGCGTACAGGTCGTGGGCCACTGCTGCCGACGAAGCGAGGGTGATGCCGGCGACGACGGCGAGGATGGTGGCGAAGGCGATGGCGGCGACGACCGCGAACAGCACGGTTCCCCCGGTGGAGTTCACTCCGCCACCCAGGTCGAGCGCCAGCAGCGGGACCGCGGTGTTGCCCGCGGCGTTGGAGCCGCGCAGCGTCTGCGGACCGACGAGCGCCGCCGCGCCGAAGCCGAGCACGATGGTCATCAGGTAGAAGCCGCCGATGAGTCCGATCGACCACAGCACCGAGCGGCGGGCGGCGCGCGCCGTCGGCACGGTGTAGAAGCGCGACAGGATGTGCGGCAGTCCGGCCGTCCCGAGCACCAGCGCGAGGCCGAGGCTCATGAAGTCGAAGCGCGCCGTCCAGTCGCCGCCGTATCTCAGCCCGGGGACCAGGAAGGCCGTGCCGTGGCCGCTGTTCGACGCGGCCGAACGGAGCAGGCCGTTGACATCGCCGTGGAAGCGCAGCAGCACCAGGACGGTGAGGGCGACCGATCCGCTGAGCAGCAGCACCGCCTTGACGATCTGGATCCAGGTGGTCGCCCGCATGCCTCCCATGGACACGTAGATCACCATGAGCGCACCGACGCCGACGACCGTCCAGTTCCGCGCCGCCTCGCTCGTGCCGCCGAGCAGCAGCGCCACGAGGCTCCCGGCGCCCACCATCTGCGCCACCAGGTACAGCACGGAGACCGTCACGGAGGAGGTTCCCATCGCGATCCGCACCGGACGCTCGCTCATCCGGGCCGCGACGACGTCGGCGAGGGTGAACCGGCCGCAGTTGCGCACCAGTTCGGCGACCAGGAAGAGCACGACGAGCCAGGCCACCAGGAAGCCGACGACATACAGCAGCCCGTCGTAGCCGTAGAGGGCGATCAGGCCGGTGACGCCCAGGAAGGAGGCAGCGGACATGTAGTCACCGGAGATGGCAAAACCATTCTCCATCGGGGAGAACAACCGGCCTCCGGCGTAGAACTCCTCCGCCGAACCGTGCCTGTTGCGGCTCACCCAGGTCGTGATGGCCAGCGTCACCGCGACGAACGCGCTGAACAGCAGCAGCGCCAGCGTCTGATGGTTGCCGCTCACCGGTCACCGCCTGCGGCACTGCGGGTCAGCTCCTGGGTGTCCCAGCGCAGATCCAGCGCGGCGCGGTCCCTGCGCAACCGGGCGTGCCGTGCGTACGCCCAGGCCAGCAGGAACGTCGTGAGGAACTGTCCCAGCCCGGCGACCAGCGCCACGTTGACGACACCGGCGACCGGCCGCGCCATGAGCCCCGGCGCCGTCGTCGCCGTCACCACATAGGCGACGTACCAGGGGAAGAAGACGGCGACGGCCGGGATCACGAACCGGCGATACCTGCTGCGCACTTCCCGGAAGGCAGCGCTCCGCTGCACCTCCAGGTAGACGTCGGCCGCCCCGCCGGTCCCCCTTGAGCACTCCGGTCGAGCGGGCGGCACGGCCGGTGCGGGTGCCCCGGTACCGTCCAGCTCGCCCCATCCGGAAGCCAGCGCGTCGTACCAGGGGTCGTCGAACCGGACCTCCCCGGTGTCGCCGCCGTCGTACTTCTCCACCGAACTCTCCTTGTCCGCGACCCGTTTCGGCCGCGTGCCCAAGGATGTGCAGATCGGGAAGATCCCGGACTCCTGTCTCCTCCCTCTTCACCCCATCAGGTGACTCACTCTGCCGGTGGCCGTACGAGACCCTTGCCGTAGGCGTAACGGACCGCCTGGGCGCGGTCCTTGAGGCCCGTCTTCGCGAAGAGGTTGTTGATGTGGGTCTTCACCGTGGCCGTGGAGACGTGGAGTCTCCTCGCGATCTCCTGGTTGCCGAGCCCCTCGGCGATGAGCAGCAGCACCTCGGTCTCCCGCGCCGTGAGCCCGTCCGGGGCCTCCGTGGGCGGACCGGGCTCCGGCCGGGGATCCGACAGGCGCTCCAGCAGTCTCCGTTGCACGCCGGGGGACAGGCCGGCGTCCCCGGAGAGCACGCTCCGCACCGCGCGCACGATCTCGTCGCCGCCGGCGTCCTTGGTCAGGTAGCCGCGCGCTCCCGCTCTCAGCGCGGGGAACAGCGACTCGTCGTCCCCGTACGTGGTCAGCACGACGACCTGCGTGTCCGGGTACTCGGCTCGGATGCGCCGGGTCGCCTCGACTCCGTCGCAACGCGGCATCCGCAGGTCCATGAGGACGACGTCCGGGGCGAGCCGGGCGACCAGGTCCACCGCTTCGTTCCCGTCGCCGGCCGCACCCACGACCTCGATGCCCGGCAGCAGTCCGAGCAGCATCACGATGCCCTCGCGGACGACCGTCTGGTCGTCCGCGACAACGACCCGGGCCGGCGTGCCGCCTTCCGTCCGCTCGGTCATACCGGCACCTTCAAGGTCACGACGAATCCCTCCTCGCTCGGCCCCGCCTCCAGCGAGCCGCCCAGCAGCTGGGCACGCTCCCGCATGCCCAGCAGACCGTATCCGGCTCCGGAGCCGCCGAGATCGCCCGGCCCGCCGCCCGAGTCCCGCACCTCCAGCATCACCTGGTCCTCGCGGTAGTCCAGCCGAATGCGGACGGTGGCACCGGGGGCGTGCTTGCGCACGTTCGTCAGCGCTTCCTGAGCGACCCTGCGGACCGCCTGGGAGGCCTCCGCCTCCAAGGGGCGGCGTTCGCCCGTCACGAGGACGTCGGCGCCTTCGTGGGAGCGGACGAGTTCGCGGAGAAAGTCCTCGGCCGGCGACATCTCCCCCCGCAGCGCGGAGAGCGCGTGCCGGGTCTCGGCGAGCCCCTCCCGGGCCATTCCCCGCGCCGCCACGACTCTGTCGAGGATCGCCTCCCGGTTCGCGCCCCGCTCGATCAGCAAGCGTGCGGCTTCCAGATGCACCAACTGGGCGGACAGGCTGTGGGCGAGCACATCGTGGATCTCCCGCGCGATCCGGGCTCGCTCGGCGAGCGCCGACGACTCCGCCTCGGCGGCCCGGGCCGCCCGTTCCTGTGCGAGGAGGCTTTGCGCACTCCCCCGGGCCTCGGCGTCCAGCCGCACGACGTAGCCGCTGAGGGCCAGGCCGGCCGTGACGGCGGCGGTGGTCGGCCAACCGTCGTTGTCGACCACCGCGAAGGCCGCCAGCGCGACGGCCATGGAGGGCACGGCGTACACCAGGGGCAGCCGTTCGATGGCGTTGACGGCGCAGCCGCACAGCAGGACGAGAGCGGGAACCCGGAATCCCGCCGCCTGGCCCAGCGCCGCGAGCCCCAGCAGCGCCGCGATCAGGGCCAGGGACGGTTTCAGGCGGTGTTCCAGCGTGGTGCGCTGGAAGGCCCAGGCGAGAAGGCCGAACACCACGATGCCCGCGACGCCTCCCGCGAGGGCCCACCCGCCGAGCTCGGAGTCGATGAAGGTCGTCGCGATGAGGAGGCCGAGAGCGATGGAGCGGGTGACGCGGCCGAAGACCCGGCGGGCCGTGTGCACACCTGCCTGGGAGAGCGCCTCGCGAGAAGGCCAGCGCGTCCACATCTCGTCGGTCACACGCGCTCCTTCCCCGGGGCCGCCGCCAAGCCGGCGCCGTGCATCCGCGCCTGCGCCCGTCCTCGCGCCGCCGGCCGCAGGGTCTTCGCCCGCCACTCCACCAGACCGGCCCTGACCAGAAGGGTGACGGCCAGTCCGAGCAGCAGGGCCGAGGAGTCCTGGTGCACGCCCAGCAGAGCGCCTGCACCGAGAAGGGCTCCGCGCAGGCCTATGCCACCGAGCCAGACGGCCGCGCTCGCCATGGTGCCCCTGCTCCAGACATCGCCGCCCGGTTCCGCCCATATGCGTGTCGTCGCCGCCCAGCCGGCCCCGATCGCCAGCCCGGTCACGAGCTCGACACCCAGCAGGACGGACGCCTCGACCGGATGGTGCGGGTCGATCGGCCCCGGTCCCCGCAGGGCCACCAGGGCGAGGACGCCGGGCAGGACCCACCAGCGCCGATCCGTGCCGACGCGGGCGGCACGGGACTGGCGCACGATCACCACGACGGCGACGGCGCAGATCACGACGACGTTCGAGAGCGCGGACATGCACGGCCTCCGTGAGCGGGGACGCCGGCGGCGGGTGCTGCCGACCTCCACGACGCTACGGACACCGCGCGGTCGACGGATCGGAGCACGGGTGGAAGTCGGGTGGATCATCCACACCACCCCTGGTCCACCCTCGGGTGGAGCCGGGTGCCGACCGGCACCCCGGGGCCGGTCCGTGCCGTCGAGGGGCGGGACGTTCGAGGCGGGCCCGGACCGCTTCCGGAAGGACGGGGCCGCCTGGGCCGCGAGAGGCCGGTGCACCGGTCGACGGTCGCGGTCCCGCGGGACCGCGACCGTCCTCGCGACATGACGGCCACCGCAGCGGCCGGAACGGCTACGCGTCGATGCGCGACCGGTCCAGCGTGGCGGCGGAGCTGGAGATGAACTCCTTGCGCGGAGCCACGTCGTTCCCCATCAGAAGATCGAACACCTGCTCGGACGCCTCCAGGTCGGAGATGTTGATCCGTCGCAGCGTCCGGTGACGCGGGTCCATGGTCGTCTCGGCCAACTGGTCCGCGTCCATCTCGCCCAGACCCTTGTACCGCTGGATCGAGTCCTTGTAGCGCACTCCCTTGCGCTGGAACTCCAGCAGCGTGTCGCGCAGCTCGCGGTCGGAGTACGTGTAGACGTACTTCTCCTGCCCCTTCTTGGGCTGGCTGAGTTCGATCCGGTGCAGCGGTGGCACCGCCGCGAACACGCGCCCGGCCTCGACCATGGGCCGCATGTAGCGCTGGAACAGCGTCAGGAGCAGGATGCGGATGTGCGCGCCGTCCACATCGGCGTCGACGAGAAGGATGATCTTCCCGTAGCGCGCGGTGTCGATGTCGAAGGTCCGCCCGGACCCGGCTCCTATGACCTGGATGATCGCGCCGCACTCGGCGTTCTTCAGCATGTCCGTCACGGACGCCTTCTGAACGTTGAGGATCTTGCCGCGGATCGGCAGCAGCGCCTGGAACTCGGAGTTCCGCGCCAGCTTCGCCGTACCGAGCGCCGAGTCGCCTTCCACGATGAACAGCTCGCTGCGCTCCACGTCGTCGCTGCGGCAGTCGGCCAGCTTGGCGGGCAGCGAGGACGACTCCAGGGCGGTCTTCCGGCGCTGGGCGTCCTTGTGCTGGCGGGCGGCGATCCGCGTACGGGCGGCGGCGACGGCCTTCTCCATGACGACGCGCGCCTGGGCGGCGGCATCACGCTTGGTGCTGGTCAGGAAGGCCTTGAGTTCCTTGCTCACCACGTTCGTCACGATCCGGCGGGCCGCCGAGGTGCCCAGGACCTCCTTGGTCTGCCCCTCGAACTGCGGCTCGGCGAGCCGGACGGTGACGACGGCCGTGAGGCCTTCCAGCGCGTCGTCCTTCACGATGTCGTCCTCGGCGACGCGGAGGAGCTTCTTGGTCCGCAGCACCTCGTTCATCGTCTTGGCGACGGCCTGCTCGAAGCCCGCCACATGGGTACCGCCCTTGGGGGTGGCGATGATGTTCACGAAGGACTTGAGCGTCGTGTCGTAGCCGGTGCCCCAGCGCAGCGCGACGTCGACGCCCAGCTCGCGGGTGACCTCGGTGGGCGTCATCTGCCCGTGGTCGTCCAGGACGGGCACCGTCTCCTTGAAGGTGCCCTGCCCGGAGAAACGCAGCACGTCGCACACCGGCTTGTCGCTGGCCAGGTACTCGCAGAACTCGCTGATTCCGCCGTCGAAGCGGAACGACTCCTCGCCCTTGCTGCCACCCTCGCCCAGACCGAACTCGTCACGGACGACGATGGTCAGGCCGGGCACCAGGAAGGCGGTCTGGCGAGCACGCTGGTGGAGGTTCTCCAGGGAGAGCTTGGCGTCCTTGAGGAAGATCTGCCGATCGGCCCAGTAGCGGATGCGCGTGCCGGTGCGGTTCTTCGCGATCCGCTTGACCTTGCGCGGCCCGGTGGCGGCCTCGAAGGCCGCTTCGGGCCCCTCGCCCTTGAAGGCTCCGGGAGTGCCGCGGCGGAAGCTCACCGCGTGCGTGTTGCCGTTGCGGTCCACCTCCACGTCCAGGCGGGCGGAGAGGGCGTTGACCACCGAGGCGCCCACACCGTGCAGGCCGCCGGAGGCGGCGTAGGAGCCGCCGCCGAACTTGCCGCCGGCGTGCAGCTTGGTCATGACGACCTCGACGCCGGAGAGCCCCGTCTTGGGCTCCACGTCGACGGGGATGCCGCGGCCGTTGTCCTTCACCTCGACGGAACCGTCGTCGTGCAGCACGACGTCGATGTGGTCGCAGTAGCCCCCGAGGGCCTCGTCCACCGAGTTGTCGATGATCTCCCAGAGGCAGTGCATCAGGCCACGACTGTCGGTCGAGCCGATGTACATGCCAGGACGCTTGCGGACGGCTTCGAGCCCCTCAAGGACGAGCAGGTGCCGCGCGGTGTAGTTGGAACCGTCCCGGTCTGCTCCGGTCAGCAGCGCTGTGGACGGCACGGACGTCTCGGCGGTCACGCGGTTCGCTCCTCGCTGAATTTCAGGTGAGACCCTTTGGGGTAAGGGCCGGGCTTCGGTCGCCGTTGAGAGGGTACCGAGGCCTGGTAGAGCCGTTGTAACGCCACCCTCGCACTAAACTCACACTAGTCCAGGGTCGCATGGGTGTTCGATCCCTCGATGGAGTGAAGTACATATCACGTTCCCTTCGAGGCATGAACCATTTAGGCTCCGGGCACGTCCTCATGAACAACCGGCAACCCAGCCGGGAGGACCGACCCCCTGACAGACAGCGCGAACCCGTACAGCACGAAGACACGCAATACGGCTCATTCGCCGCCAACCGGCAGCAGCCAGCCGCCCCGAAAGAAAATTTCGAGGAAAAGCCGCGAGCGGGAACGTTTTCGGCCTGGTTGGATGTTGACCCTGGTACGACAGCTCGTCGAGCTAGAGAAGAGGCGACGTGACTACTGTTCTGACCCCCGCGAGCCCGCTGACGGCCGCTGACCGCTGCGACCGTTGCGGCGCCCAGGCATATCTGCGCGTCGTCCTCCTGAGTGGCGGAGAACTGCTCTTCTGCGCCCACCACGGTCGCAAGTTCGAGCCGGAACTCAAGAAGATCGCCGCTGAGATACAGGACGAGACGGAGCGGCTCACGTCCGCTCCCGAGAGCGTCAGCGACGAAGATCGCTGATCCTTCGCGTCAACGACGAGCGAGTGCCGGCGACAGGCCGGTGAGTGGGCGGCCGACTCCTGGTTCCAGGGAGTGGCCGCCCACACTCGTGTCCGGACGCCGGGAAGCCGCCTCCCCGGGCGCCGGAGAGGCTCAGTGGGCGACTGCGAGCGCTCGGGCGGCCTCCGACACCCGGGTGTAGACGCCAGGGCTTCCAGGGCGCCCACAGCCGCTCCCCCACGACACCAGGCCGATGAGCCGACCCTGCGCGACCAGCGGTCCGCCGCTGTCGCCCTGGCAGGCGTCCCGCCCGCCTCCGGGCTCCCCGGCGCACACCATCGACCCTGCGTCGTAGGTGCCGGCCGCACTGCCCGGATAGGCCCGCTCACAGGAGCTGTCGGGCAGGACGTGCACGTCGGCGGCCCGCAGGCTGCGCGCGTAGTCGCCGCCGCCCGTCGTGTCACCCCACCCGTAGACCCTGGCGGCGGTGCCGGCCGCGTAGGCGGGATCGCCGGCCGGTGCCATGGGGATCACCGACGCGGCCGGCAGCGGCTCGGTGAGCGTCAGGACGCCGAAGTCGCCGGCGTTCGTGAAGCTGTCGTAGCGCGGATTGACCCAGACGTCACCGACCGGGATCTCCGTGCCGTCGGCGGACAGCAGGTCGCCGCGGTCCGCGATGACCTTCAGGTCGCGGGCCTGGCGCGGTGGCGCGCCCAGCACGTCGCTGCCCAGGCAGTGGGCGGCGGTCAGCACCGTCGTCGGACCGATGACGACTCCTCCGCAGAACTGGCCCGCGCGCGTACCTCCGAACCGGTCACGGCTGGACAGGGCGACCACCCACGGACTCTCGGAGATCTGGACCGGGTAGCTTCCGACGACGACGCCACCGACCGCCGCCCGAGCGGGGGAGGTCGGCGATATCAACGCTGCGGCGGCCGCGAGGGCCAGGGCGGGGACAAGGGGACGGCGCATGCGCGCTCCTCACACTGTGGTGACCATGGAACACCCACAGTGATCCAGCGGACACGGCCATGCACCCGCACGCGCGCCGGGCTCCGTCTCCCTCGGGGGCCCGGCCCCCTGGGCATGCCTCCGGCACGGCCTTGCCGGAGGTGGGCTCGCCGCCCCTGCCCGAGGTGGTCGCACGGCACGCGGGCGCGCCACGGGCGCCTTTCGGAGGGGGGTGACGTGCGGCCCCGCCGTGGGCACCCGACCACCTCGGGCAGGGGCGACGTCCGCCGACCGGGCCCCTGGGCCCCCACACCTCTTCACCGGTCACCGACCGGGCCGATCAGCCGTCGGTACCGGTCCGCGCTCCCGATCCGGCCCGGCGCGCTTACACAGCACAACGCCCCTGACCGGAACATCCGAGATCAGGGGCGCTGGTGAGCGTGCGGACTAGTCGAGGTAGTCGCGCAGCACCTGGGAGCGCGACGGGTGACGCAGCTTCGACATGGTCTTGGACTCGATCTGGCGGATCCGCTCGCGGGTCACGCCGTACACCTTGCCGATCTCGTCCAGGGTCTTCGGCTGGCCGTCGGTGAGGCCGAAGCGCATCGACACGACGCCCGCCTCGCGCTCGGACAGGGTGTCGAGTACCGAGTGCAGCTGCTCCTGGAGGAGCGTGAAGCTGACGGCGTCGGCGGGGACGACGGCCTCGGAGTCCTCGATCAGGTCACCGAACTCGCTGTCGCCGTCCTCGCCCAGCGGAGTGTGCAGCGAGATCGGCTCACGGCCGTACTTCTGGACCTCGATGACCTTCTCGGGGGTCATGTCGAGTTCCTTGGCCAGCTCCTCCGGAGTGGGCTCACGGCCCAGGTCCTGAAGCATCTGGCGCTGCACGCGCGCGAGCTTGTTGATGACCTCGACCATGTGCACCGGGATACGGATGGTGCGGGCCTGGTCGGCCATGGCACGGGTGATCGCCTGTCGGATCCACCAGGTGGCGTACGTGGAGAACTTGTAGCCCTTGGTGTAGTCGAACTTCTCGACGGCGCGGATCAGACCGAGGTTGCCCTCCTGGATGAGGTCCAGGAAGAGCATGCCGCGACCGGTGTAGCGCTTGGCCAGGGAGACCACCAGACGGAGGTTGGCCTCCAGCAGGTGGTTCTTGGCGCGGCGCCCGTCCTCGGCGATGATCTCCAGTTCGCGCTTGAGCTTCGGGGCGAGCTTGTCGGCGTTCGCCAGCTTGTCCTCGGCGAAGAGACCCGCCTCGATGCGCTTGGCGAGCTCGACCTCCTGCTCGGCGTTGAGCAGCGGGACCTTGCCGATCTGCTTCAGGTAGTCCTTGACGGGGTCCGCGGTGGCACCGGCCGCCGCGACCTGCTGCGCGGGCGCGTCGTCCTCGTCGTCGTCGGACAGGACGAAGCCCTGGGCGCCGTCCTCGGTGGGCTCCTCGGCACCGGGCTTGCCGGGGGTCTCCTCGGCCGCCTCGTCCTCGACGATCTCGGCGTCGTCCTTCTTGGCGGCGGTCTTCTTGGCCGCGGCCTTCTTGGCGACCGTCTTCTTGGCCGCGGCCTTCTTGGCGACCGTCTTCTTGGCGGGAGCCGGCGTGCCGGCGATCTCGTCCTCGGCTGGGTCGCCCGCGACAGGGGCCGGCGCCGGAGTGGCGGTGGCCTTCTTGGCGGTCGCCGTCTTCGCCGCCACGGTCTTGGTGGCGGTGCGCTTGGCCGGACTCTTCGCTGCGACGCTCTTGCGGGTGCGCTTGGGCTCTGCGGCACTGACCATCAGCGTCACACCCTCTTCCTCGAGGATCTGGTTGAGGCTGCGCAGTACGTTCTTCCACTGAGTGGCCGGAATCTGGTCAGCTTCGAAGGCCCGACGCACGTCATCGCCGGCGATCTGCCCCTCAGCCTTTCCCCGCTCGATGAGCGCCATGACAGAGACGGACTCGGCGATCTCCGGCGGGAGCGTACGGGATGTGCTGGCCGACACGAACAACCTCTCGGAACGTTGGAAAACGGCTTCCGGCCCCGCCCGCGGTGGGCAGGAACCGACGACCGCCGACTGGGGATGGGCCGACGGCGCGGGTGGGGGCCGGGGAGAGGGACAGCGCCGCGAGCGGCGTCCGTATTCCCTCCTCGGCTATCACCTCTTAGGTCATCGCGCTGCCAGGTTGAGCGTTACGCCCAATCTACGTGGCCCGAGTCACACCCCGTAAGCGCTCATAAGATGTCAGATACGTTCAAACACGGCCAGGACGCCCTCTCCCCCGCGCGATCGCGCCGTCGGGACGCTGCCGGATCCCGGCGGGGATCCGGCAGCGTCCCGAGGAGAGACGGCTCCACCGGCCGATCGTCGCGCCGGACGGACACACACTCCGGGCCGCGCCACCCCGGATACGCGATCAGTGCTCGCGCGGAGCGGGAACGACCCGCTCCACCTCGGGGTGGACGGTGAGGAGCTGGCGCATGGCGACCTCGGCCGCCGAGCCGTCGGCGGCGGCGAGGGCGTCCGCGATCCGGGCGTGGTGGCCCAGGGACGCTTCGGTCGGCCGGTCGCAGCCGGTCACCGGCCCCCCGGACACCTGCAGGGCCGCCGAGACGATCCCGGAGAGGTGCTCCAGCATCCTGTTGCCCGCGAGCTGGATGAGCAGCGAGTGGAATTCGGCGTCGGCCCGGGAGAACGTGAGGGCGTCACCCTGCGCCATGGCGTGGCCCATGATCTCGACCATGTCGCCCAGCCGCTGCTGGATGTCCTCGCGCCCGTGCCCGGCGGCCAGACGAGCGGCGAGCGGCTCGATGATCCAGCGGAGCTCGCCGAGCTCCCGACGCTGGTCGTCGCGCTGGGGACCGAAGGCGCGCCATTCGATGATGTCGGGGTCGAGCAGGTTCCAGTCGCTGACGGGACGCACCCGCGTGCCGACGTTCGGGCGGGCGCTGACCAGCCCCTTGGCCTCCAGGACGCGAAGCGACTCGCGGACGACCGTCCGGGAGACCTCGAAACGCTGGCCGATCTCCTCGGGCACGAGCGGACGGTCCGCCCCGAGGTCACCGGAGACGATCATCTGACCGAGCTGCTGGACGAGCTGGCCGTGCAGCCCGCGTCCGCGACTGCCCGCGGCACGCCGGCCCACACGTCCGAGCTCGGGCTCGGCGCCCTCCCACACGGGAGCGCTCACACGGTCGACCCCGGGGGCATCGGCGTAGGGGTATCGGTCGAGTTCGCCCGGGCCTGCGAGGCCGGAGTCGGAGGAGCGGGCGGCGGTCATCATGGTCTGCGCAAGGGTACTCACGGGTCTTTTGTCGGCGCCTGCCCCAACTCCCTTGAGGTCTTTGGTGAAAAGCACACGAAAGGGTGATCGCTCACCCCGTCGCAATTGACGCCTTATCGGAAAGAAATGGGCGTTCTTCGGGGAGTTGTGCACAGAGCGGGTACGTAAGGGTGCGGTCGGTCGTCACCGGACCCGGCTGCGCAGGGTCGTGAGCAGATACGCGCAGAGCAGAGCGGTCAACGACAACGCCAGAGCGCCGCCCACAGGTTGGGCCAGCAGCTCCACGGCACCGGCCAGATATCGACCGCCGCCGAACGGCCACTGCACCAGAACCAGCTCCCGCAGCCGTTCCGAGAGTCCGGCCGCGGTCCGCACGGACGGTCCCCGCACGATCTCTTGTACGAGCGGTACGACGACGATCGGCACGGCGACGACCGCGGCGAGCCCGGCGGCCGTGGAGCGGAAGACACCGGCGGCCAGGACCCCGGCCCAGGCGCAGGCCACCACGAGTCCGACCCAACTCATCCCCAGCAAGTACCAGTCGGCGGAAATGCTCGTCAGTTCCCGCCCGTAGGCGAGGTAGAGCACTTCGAGGTCGCAGCCGAGCGAGAGGACGGCGAGCAGCAGGGCGGTGGCCGAGGCGACGAGGAGTTTGGCTGCCAGAAGTCCCAGCCGGCGGGGGACGGTGCCGCGGTCCGCGGCCAGCGCAGGATGCCGGAACTCGTCCCCGAAGGCGACGGCGCCCAGCAGGCCGGCTCCCAGAGCGGCGGGCGGCAGCGGGAGTTCCACCGGCCACGCGGCCAGCAGTCGCGCCTGGGGCGTGTGCCCGACCCGGGCGAGGAGGACGGACAGGAGAGCCGAGACGACGAGAACGACGATCGTGGTGGCGTAGCCGATGCCGACGCCCGCCGTCCGACGCAGTTCGTAGCGCAGGGGCCGCAGCGGACCGGGGGCTCGACGCACCGTGATGGGGGGCGGCAGCGGGGAGGAGGGGCCGCTCGTCACCTGCGGCCGGCAGGGGGGCATCTCGCCGGTCGGGGTGCCGTCCGGATCCGTGTCCGGTTGCTGCTCGACGTCCTCCGCGTCCGATTCCGGCTCCGGTTCGCCCGCTTCGGGGCGGCGTGTGGGAGCGGGACCCATGTCGCCGATCTCGTCGGAGAGTTGGTGGACCAGGATGCCGTTGCGGAACGCGGCCTCGCCGACGTCGGGGCAGGTGCTGCCGTACACCGAAAGCCGGTTGCCCTCTTCCCGCACGACCTCGACGGAGCGGTGCGCGGCACGGGCCTCCCGGGTGAGGAGGGCGCCGAGCCGGGCGGCGTGCGGGCTGCGGACGACGACGCGCGGGCGGAGCCGGGTACGGGCGAAGGCCGGGCCTTCCTGGTCGGCCACGAGTCGCCCCCGGTCCAGGGTGACGACCCGGTCGGCCGTCCGGGCCGCTTCCTTGGGATCACTCGTCGTGAAGAGGACCGTGCCCCCCTGCGAGGCGTGGGCCCGCAGCATCCCGTGCAGCCACCGGGCTTCGCGCACGGAGAGCCCGTCGGCAGGCTCGTCGAGCACGAGGGTGTGAGGGTCGGCCAGGAGTGCGGAGGCCACGCCGAGGCGGCGGTCCATGCCGCGCGAGAGCGTGCCGAGGCGCTCGTGCCGGAGCGCGGCGAGGCCCACAACGTCGAGCACGTCGTCCGCCCTGCGCACCGGGACGCCCACGGCGGCGCACAGCATGCGGAGTTGGCCGCGAACGGTGCGCGCGGGGTGACCGGGAACGTCGCCGAGCAGTACGCCTACCTCGCGGGAAGGGTGGGCGATCCGGTGCAGCGGCCGGCCCCGGAAGTAGGTGATGCCGCGGCCCTGTTGGAGTTCGAGCATGAGCTTCAGCGCTGTCGTCTTGCCTGCCCCCGGCGCTCCGAGAAGCGCCGTGACGCGGCCCGCGTGCGCGTCGAAGGACACGTCGTCGACAGCGGGCGGGTGCTCCTTGTGGGTGGTGCTGGTCAGTCCGATGGCCTGGATCACCCAAAGCAAGATAGCGCGACATAACGGATTTTCCGGGCGCCATGCGGCTCGTCCCGATCCTGCTTCAGCTCCGGGCGCCGAGGGCCGGCCGACGACCTCCTGGCGTCTCGGCTCCCGTCATACCTCGGGGCGCAGCATCGGCGGGTTGAGGAGCGTGGCGCCTCCGGCACGGAACAGCTGGGCGGGACGGCCGCCCTGGCGCGTGGTGGTACCTCCCGTGGGCACCAGGAATCCCGGCGTGCCCGTGACCTTGCGGTGGAAGTTCCGGGGGTCCAGGACCACGCCCCATACGGCTTCGTAGACACGGCGAAGCTCGCCCACCGTGAACTCGGCCGGGCAGAAAGCCGTCGCCAGGGAGGAGTACTCGATCTTGGAGCGGGCGCGCTCCACGCCGTCCGCGAGGATCTGGGCGTGATCGAAGGCGAGGGGCGCGGCCTGCTCCCCGTCCCTCGCGTATCCGCCCTGCTGCAGAAGCTCCTCGACCGGCGCCCAGCGCGCACTGTTCGCGTCGCCGCCGGCCCGCGGCGCGGGCAGATCGGGGGCCAGCGCGAGGTGCGCGACGCTGACCACGCGCATCCGGGGGTCACGCTTGGGGTCGCCGTAGGTGGCGAGCTGCTCGAGGTGAGCGCCGTTGTCCTGCGCGGGAACGGACGGAGCGTGAGCGCTCAGCCCGGTCTCCTCGATCAGTTCGCGGGCGGCGGCCTGGGCGAGGTCCTCGTCCTCCCTCACGAAACCGCCGGGCAGTGCCCACCGGCCCTGGAAGGGCTGCTCTCCGCGCCGGACCGACAACGCGCACAGGGCATGGCGGCGCACGGTCAGCACGACCAGGTCCACGGTCACGGCGAAGGGCGGAAAGGCTGACGGGTCGTAGGGCATGCCGCGATCATAGTCGTCTTCCTGACGATAAACACCTCATTCGACGGCTTCGGCCGCCGGCGGAGCGACATCGGTCCGCTGCCCCGCAACCAACCCCGCCCGTCTCCCGTCGGGGTGCGTTCTGCGGTAGGTCACCGTCCCAGTTGCAGTCCGTCTCCGGCCTCCTCGACCATGGCGAGCCCGAGCCGGCTGACCCGCACGGAGAAGGGGGCGCCGGAGATCCGCAGCCCCGTGAGGACGATCTCGCCCAGCGGCGCCGTACGGAACGGGCGCAGGGTCACCGTCCCCGCGGGCACGTCGGGGCGGATGCCCGCGAGACCGGTCAGCAGCAGTACACCGGCCGCGGCGGAGACGGCCGACGGGCGTGCCGCCGCCGGATGCGGAAGGGGCGCGGAGTCTTGCGTGCGCTGCTCTCCGGCGAACATGTCAGGAAGGCGATGCCCGAAGGACTCGGCCGCCGCGAGCGCTCCACGCAGCAGGGATTCCGCCTCCCGTTCGAAGCCGGCCGCGGCCAGCCCGGCGACCGCCACCGCCGTCTCGTGGACACGTACGGCCCCTGCCCGGTGACCGAAGGGGTTGTAGGCGGGCTCCTTGGCTCCGAGGCTGCGCAGTCCCCAGCCCGAGTCCATGACGGGACTTCCGAGCAACCTCGCGAGTTGTTCGGTACGGACCTTGTCCAGCAGGCCGGGAGCGGTTTCACCGGAGCCGAGCAGACCGGTGTCGAGCAGATGGGCGGCACCGGCGCCGAGCTGGGGAGCGAGTCGTCCGTCCGGCATGCGGGCGGCGGCGGGTCTGCCTCCTCCTCTGTCCTCGACCCAGAACTCGTCACGGAACGCCGTCCGCAGGTCCTGTGCCCACTGCCGGAGCCCCGGGCCTCCCGTCCGGCCGTGCGCGTCGAGCAGGTCGGCGCCGAGAAGGGCGGCGCGGTGTGCGTGCGCCTGCGTCTCGCAGCGCACGGCTCCCCCCGGCGTTGTGTCGGGCAGGAAGGCGCCGTCTCCGACCGCGTTGCGCAGCCATTCGAGGCACAGCTCGGCCGCGGGCAGCAGCTCCTCGATCTCGCGTTCGGCCAATCCCCAGCGCCGCGCTTCGGCCAGGAGTACCGGGAAGAGCAGCGTCGCCTCGGTCGCCGTGCAGCCGGGCGGAAGGTGCGGGCCGGCGTCCCGAAACGGGCCCGGGATCAGCCCGGCGTGCGGTCCCCGTCCGGTGAACTGGGTGCGTGCCAGCGTTCGCAAAGTGCCGGCGGCCAGGCGTGTCCCGAGGGGCAACACCATCCGGGCGGCGGCGAGCGCCTCCGCCGGGACCAGCCCACAGCGCCACGGCACTCCCGCCGCGAGGTGGACGTCGGCCGGGTTCCGCGCGTCGCGCACGAGCAACGACGCGAGGTCCTGGATCGATGTCCGCATCAACGCGTCCGCGCCGTGTCCGTCGCTCACCGCCCGAGCCTGCGCCAGCGGGCTCGCGGCACCACCCCGGCCGACAGCGGTGAAGGGGGCCGTACCGTCCATGTGGACGCGCAGTTCCACGCTCCAGGTGGCTCCGGGCGGCAGGGCGAGCTCCCAGCGCAGCAGTCCCGCCGATGCGAGTGCGTCGGTCGGGGCGGGGTCGGCGGTGACCGCGGCGTGCCCCGTGGCGGAGGACCACCGCAGTCCGGCCGCATGGACGCTGGCGGTCTGTTCGGGACCAGGGCGGCCCGAGGCGACGGCGCCCAGTTCCGCGAGGTCCGTTCCGAGGGCGATCTCCACGGGCAGGCGCAGGGTGCGCGGAGACGCACTCCGCAGAATGATCCGCTCACTCCCGTCGGCACGGCGCGTCCGTTCGACGAGCACGTCCGGATCCGGTCCCGCGGCTGGTGCAACGCACAGCGTGCCGACGAACCGGGCCACGTCCGCCCCGTCCATGCGGGCTTGCACCGGTAGCGGCTCCCTCCCGGCGACGCTCAGGCGGCACCGCGACAGCAGGCGGCGCCCCGCCCGGTAGAAGCCTTCCAGCCCCTGCCCTGTCAGTTGCCCCCCTTCCGGCGAGATCACCAGCCCCGGCAGGGCCACGCAGATCAGCGCGGAGTGGGCGGGCGGCAACCCTCCGGTCCGGCCGGGCCCGCCGGGATGTGCGGAAGGGGCAGCGGAACCGCGTCCTCCGAGGGAGGGAGACGACCCGCCGGCCCGGCCGGCGTGCGATGTTGGCGGGTCGTCCCGGCGCCTGCCGGGCTGCGTGGTGCCGAGCGCCGTCGGGCGGGCGCCGTCGGGTGTCGAGGACGGAACGGTCATGGGCATCGGTTGGCTTCCTCCGCGCTCGGTGCGCCTGGAACGCGTTCGGCCCCTGGTGGATGGCTCCGCAGGGTCGGGGATATCGGTGTGGCGCAACCCGGCCGTGGATTCCGCCACTCAGGTGAACGGGACGGGCCCTGCGGGGGTCACGCGTTCGCCTCGCGATGCCGACCGAATGGCGGCGGGTCCGGGAGGTGACGGCGTTGTGGCCGGCCGCGGACGGCAGCGCCTCCGTGGTCTCGACAGCCCGGTGGCCGAGGCCGGAGCCCCGCAGGGGGCTCCGGGCTCCGCTCGACGGACGCCCTTCCGCGGCAGCGAGCCCGCCCACCTCCCGGCCGGGTGCACTCCGCTGCTTCCCATCCCCTCGGGGCCGGGGCGCCGGCGCACTGATTCACCCGCCCTGGCCATCCGCTCGCCCGCTCTCGTCGCCCGGCGTGTGCCGACGTCCGTCCGTCCGCCGCGCGGCTCGGGCTTGACGGACGGGACGCCCGCCGGTCCGTGCGGGCCCGCCGCCCGGGCGGCTCACCTCACCGCCCGCCTGACGCGGCCCGCGCCCGGCCGGACGGGTACCGCTCTGGGCGCGCATACGGGTTCGCCGTCGCCGGGGCGGCTGAGGGACCACGGCTGCCGTACGCGCCGGACTCGGCGTCGGACCGGCAGGAGAGGGGATCGCGCCGGCATCGGGGGACGGTCCCTCCTGTTCACGGCCGGCCCGCTCGGCGCGCAGGCAGCGGCGGATGCTCTCGGGGTCCAGGCCTTCGTTGCACGCCTGGTGCAGGAGACGCGCGAAGAGGTAGTCGGGGTCGGAGCCGAGAGCCATCGCCAGGGCTTCCCGTGCCTCCAACTCGTCGCCCGTGGACCAGGCGACCCAGCCGGCGAGGGTGAGGGGCGCGGCGGCGTGTTCACGGTAGGAGCCCACGCATCGGCGGGCCAGGGCACGCCACAGGCGCAGAGCCGGGCCCGCTTCGGCGCCCTCCATCCACTCCGCGGCGCGGTCGCGGGTCGCGCGGTCCTGGAGCGCGAGGATCAGCGTGGCGGCCTCCTCGTCCTCGAGAAGCCCGTCGTCCCGCAGGTCGGCCGGACGCACCCCGGGTACGGCAGGGGCGTCCGCCAGCCGGTCCCTGACCCGCCGGGCCAGCGCGAGGGCTTCGGCGGCGACCTCGGCGCGGCCGGTCTCTTCCAGAATCCTCGGAACCAGTGTGATGCCCGCGGTGTCGAGGGCGGCCTCCTGGTGGAGCGCGGCGGCGGATTCCCAGGGAGTGAGCCGGGCGGTCAGCTCCCCGAGTGAGCCGCGTACCTGGAGGCCGGCGTAGGTCGCGGCGGCCGCCAGGACGGACGTCCCCGGCAGCCCCATCGGCGACCCTTCTGGTGGGCAGCACCCTCGCCCGGGGCAGGTGTACGACCAGAAGCGGCCACCGGAGATGCACAGTGCCTCGATCACGGGAACATCGAGGCGTCCGCAGGCCCTGCGCAACAACTGCGCGAGCGGGCGCAGCCGTTCCATGACGTCCCGGCCCGATTCGCCGGTTCCCGGTTCCCGGCAGAGGTAGACCACCATGCTTTCCGGGCGGGCGCCCCGACGCTCGCTCCCCTTGATCAGTCCCTGGGTCAGCTGGTCGGAGGCGGCCGGCCAGTCCTCGGTACTCCCGGGGATGCCGAGGCGGGCACGGCCGCCGAATCGGCCCCGTCGCTCCTGATCGTGCAGGGCGACGAGCACGATGCTGTCCTCGGCGCGGTACCCGAGTAGGTAGGGAAGGGCATCCGCCAACTCCGCCGGGGTCCGCAGGGTCACCTGGTGCGTGACCCGGTGCTCTCCCCCGGCGTCGTCCGTGCGGGCCGCGCCGCACGGGGTCGGTCGCTCGTCCCGGGCAGGCTCCCGCCGATCTGCGGGGGCCGCTGCCCCGGTGTCGGCCGCGCCGGCACGCGCAAGCGGCACGGGTACGCACGGACCGTCCGCCGGATCGGTGGTCCGGACCCCGGCTCCCTCGGATTCCGCGGCGGCCGGACCGAGCCCGTCGTGGGGACACGCCGGTCGACCGGCGAGGCATCCAGGCGGAAGGAGGACACCGGCGCCGGGGCCACCGTCGCCGCCGCCTCGGCCGTCCTCCTCCGCGCGGCGGCGCTCGCACCCTCGGGTGTCACACGTGTCGCTCCGGGCGGAGGAGTGCCGCGCACGGTCCGCTCCGCCGCCGCCCGCCGCGCTGTCGATCGCGTCGCCGAGAGAATGGGCTGCTTCGTCGTGATTCGTCATGCGGCGACCATCTCGCGGATTGCAGGATTCCGGTTTTCCCTGTGGATAACCCTGACCATGGCCACGCCAAAGGTTGTCCACAGGCCGCTCGGCTCGTTCGCGGTTTGTCCGACCCATCGGGTTGCATGGAGCCATGACCAACGAAGACCCGCACCCCGCAGCCCCCGACACCGCGCCCGGCCTCCACCGTGAAGACCTGCGCGCGGCAGCCGACGCCGTCCTGGCCCGGCTCGTCGGCGCGAAGGACGGCGAGGCCCGACTGCGCGAGGACCAGTGGCGCGCCATCGAGGCGCTGGTGGCCGACAAGCGCAGAGCGCTGGTCGTGCAGCGCACCGGCTGGGGCAAGTCCGCGGTGTACTTCGTCGCGACGGCCCTGCTGCGCGAGCGGGGCGCCGGCCCCACGGTGATCGTCTCGCCGCTTCTCGCTCTGATGCGCAACCAGGTGGAGGCCGCCGCCCGCGCGGGTATCCGGGCGCGGACGATCAACTCCTCCAACACCGAGGAGTGGGAGACGATCCAGGCCGAGATCGCGGCGAGCGAGGTCGACGTGCTGCTGGTCAGTCCGGAGCGGCTCAACAACCCCGACTTCCGCGACCAGGTGCTCCCGCGGCTCTCCGCCGCCACGGGCCTCCTGGTGGTCGACGAGGCGCACTGCATCTCCGACTGGGGTCACGACTTCCGGCCCGACTACCGTCGTCTGCGCACCATGCTCGCCGAACTGCCCCCCGGCGTCCCGGTGCTGGCCACCACCGCCACGGCCAACGCGCGTGTGACGGCCGACGTCGCCGAGCAGCTCGGTACCGGCGGCAGCACCGACGCCCTGGTCCTGCGCGGCCCGCTCGACCGGGAGAGTCTGAGCCTCAACGTGCTGCGGCTGCCGGACGCCGCGCACCGGATGGCCTGGCTCGCCGAACATCTCGACGATCTGCCGGGCTCCGGCATCGTCTACACCCTCACCGTGGCAGCGGCCGAGGAGGTGACGGCGTTCCTGCGGCAGAGCGGGTACACCGTCGCTTCGTACACCGGGAAGACGGAGAACGCGGACCGCCAGCAGGCCGAGGAGGACCTGCTGGCCAACCGGGTCAAGGCGCTGGTCGCCACATCGGCGCTCGGCATGGGCTTCGACAAGCCCGACCTGGGGTTCGTCGTCCACCTGGGCTCGCCTTCCTCCCCCATCGCCTACTACCAGCAGGTGGGACGCGCGGGACGCGGGGTGCGGCACGCCGAGGTGTTGCTCCTGCCCGGCAAGGAGGACCAGGCGATCTGGGAGTACTTCGCGTCGGTGGCGTTCCCTCCGGAAGAGCAGGTCCGGCGCACCCTGGACGTGCTGGCCCACGCCGGGCGTCCACTCTCTCTGCCCGCCATGGAACCGCTGGTGGACCTGCGCAGGTCCCGTCTGGAGACCATGCTCAAGGTCTTGGACGTGGACGGCGCGGTGCGGCGGGTCAAGGGCGGATGGATCTCCACCGGGACCCCTTGGACGTACGACACCGAGCGCTATGCCTGGGTCGCCAAGCAGCGCGCCGCGGAGCAGCAGGCCATGCGGGACTACGTGTCGACGACGGACTGCCGCATGGAGTTCCTCCGGCGGCAGCTCGACGACGAGGAAGCGGCCCCGTGCGGACGCTGCGACAACTGCGCCGGAGCCCGATTCCGGGAGGCCGTCTCCGCCGGCGCCCTCGACGCCGCCAACGGTGAACTCGGGCGGGCGGGCGTCGACGTCGAACCGCGCAAGATGTGGCCGACGGGTCTGCAGGCGGTCGGCGTCGACCTGAAGGGACGTATTCCGGTCGGTGAACAGGCCTCCGTCGGACGCGCGCTGGGACGTCTGTCGGACATCGGCTGGGGCAACCGGCTGCGCCCCCTACTGGCTCCGCAGGCTCCGGACGGTCCGGTTCCGGACGATGTGGCCAGAGCCGTGGTCGGCGTCCTCGCGGACTGGGCGAAGGGCCCGGGAGGCTGGGCCTCGGGTGAGCCCGACGCACCCCCGCGCCCGGCAGGCGTCGTGACCGTCGCGTCCCGTTCCCGGCCACAGTTGATCCGGTCGCTCGGCGCGGGCATCGCGGAGATCGGCCGGCTCCCGCTGCTGGGGTCCGTCGAGTACGTGGGCGACGGCGCGCACATCTCCCGGAGCAACAGCGCCCAGCGGCTCAAGGCACTGGACGGTGCGCTGTCGGTATCGGCGGAGCTGGCCGCCGCGCTGAAGGACGCCGCGGGCCCGGTCCTCCTGGTCGACGACGCCACGGAGACCGGCTGGACCCTCGCCGTGGCCGCGCGCATGCTCCGCAGAGCCGGCGCGGAGGGCGTGTTGCCGCTGGTCCTCGCCGTGCAGGCGTGACCCGCGTGTCCCCGGGCGAATCAGCGGGCAGGTATATAGGCGGCCAATCATCCGAAACCGGTCTGTGGCCCCAATTGCTCGTTGCCGCAACTGAGTTCGACAGGAAGAATTGAAGTCCGCTCCCCGCTCGGTTTCGCCCGTGGTCCGGTAGGGCTCCGTCGCGGCGTGCGCACACCCCCATTCCGACCCCGCCCGCAGCCCGGGCGCGTAGCCGAAGGGAGGACCGTGACCTTCGGATTCGCTCCGTCCTCGGCGGCATCCATGCCGATGTCTCCCGGCCTGTCTGCCGTTTCCGCCAACCCCGTGGCCCGCTTGCTCGAACCCGCCGAGTGGGCCGCGGCCGGCATTCCGCTGCTGCGCAACCCCCGTGAAGTCGTCAGCGGACTGCACGCCCGGCACCGGCCGAGACCCGCGACGGCGGTCGTGGCGGTACTCGATCCGGAGGAACGGCTCTTGGCGAGTGCGTCGTTCACACGGCGTTCGGCCCCGGCGGACGGCTGGATGTTCCGCAACGCGCTGCTCGCGCAGCTGCGTCGGGTCATCCCGCACGACTTGCGGCGCCGCACCCCCGCACGGACAGCGGTGCTGCTGTACTGCCGCGAGGGCGACGCCCGGTGGACGGAGGAGGACGGGGCGTGGATGTGGGGACTGCGGGACGCGTGCACGCTGCACGGGCTGCGCTGTGGCGCGTACATCACCCTCACCCGTGACGGCTGGCAGGTTCTCGGCGAGGGCCGCGGCGGACGCCGGCCCCACACGGACTCCCCGCCCGAGTTTCTGGCCGGCGAGGCGCTGCCACCCCTGCCTCGGACCGGAGGAGCCGCGTCGGAAGTGCTGAGGCGAGCAGCAGCGCGCTGAGCGGCCGGCTACGGCTACGGCTACGGCTACGGCTACGGCTACGGCTACGGCTACGGCTACGGCTACGGCTACGGCTACGGCTACGGCTACGGCTACGGCTCAGTATCGGCCCGCCTGCCGGGAAAGGCGGGCCGCAGCCTCACACCAGAGTGCGGCTCGCGCGGGCCGGACCCGACCGGCCAGGTCGGCCCGGCGGGAGCCCGGCTCGCGTGCCGGCAGCGCACGAGGCACGGCGGACACCATGCCCGGGCACGGCTGCACCGAGCCCGCCGCGTCCAGCGCCGCGGGGCCCGGGGCCGGAACCGCACACCACACGGAAACGGCATGCTCATGCCATAAACGCTCCCGCAAGCCGCCCTCGAGTCCGCGGGGAGCGCGAGGTGCGCCCCGAGGCCGAGCACGTTCGTGCGGGCAGGCGAGACCGACCACCGTGCAGGTGCCGCCGTGGCGGCACCTCCGGCACCCCACGGATCGCGTTCCGGACGAGGCCGGGAACGCGATCAGACGCCGACGCCCAGCACCGAGTTGATCTGCTGCGGGTCACCGCAGACGATCAACAGGGCACCGGCCCGGCCGAGAGCGAGCGGGAGCCCCGCGGCGACGACCTCGGTGGAACCACCGTTGACGGCGACCACGACGACGGGACGGGACGCGGCACGGCCGGCGGCGGAAGCCGCGGCGTAGAAGACGTCGTCACCCGCGTCGTGCTGGGCCCAGTAGGCGGCCTCCCCGAAGGAGAGTTCGTGCGCGGCCCACGGGTGCGGATCGCCGGTGGTGATCACCAGCACCTCACCGGGAGCACGGCCCGAGTCCAGCAGCAGGTCGACGGCTTCTTCCGCGGCGTCCAGCGCACCGTCGGCCGAGGCCGGGATGAGCTGGATCTGCGGGGTGGCGGCAGCCGGTGCGGCAGCCTTGACGGACGGCTTCGGCGCGGCCACGACCGGCTCGCGCACGGTGCGTTGGGCCAGCATGGGCCGGACGGGACCCGGGCGGCCTGGACGCGGCGGGGCCACGGGGCGAGGACCGGGTACGGGACGGGGGGTCGGCGTGGTGCGGCCACTGGCCGGGGTCACGCGGGGACCCTGGGCACTCTCGTGAATCTGAGGCTCCTCGGGAAGGAGAGGCATGAGCTGATATTTATCAAACGCCGGTGCGAGTCGCGTCGGCGGGTGGCACATGAGTGCGAACGGAATCGTCAGAAATCGAAGCCGAGCTGACCCTCGATCTCCGGAACGTTTCCGTCCGCCCAGCTGCGGGCCTTCTTGAGGTGCCGCCACTGGGGCAGCGCATCAAGATACGCCCACGACAACCGGTGGTACGGGGTGGGCCCCCGCTCCTCCAGCGCGGCTTTGTGGACCGGCGACGGGTAACCCGCGTTGGCCGCAAAGCCGAAGTCTGCATGGTCGATGCCCAGTTCGGCCATCATTTTGTCGCGCTGAACCTTGGCGATCACGGACGCGGCGGCGACGGCGACACAGGACTGATCGCCCTTGATCACCGTGCGGACCTGCCAGGGAGCGCCGAGATAGTCGTGCTTCCCGTCGAGAATGACCGCATCGGGGCGGACCGGCAAGGCCTCCAGGGCACGCACGGCCGCGAGACGCAGAGCGGCCGTCATGCCCAGGCGGTCGATCTCCTCGTGCGAGGAGTGACCGAGAGCGTACGAGGTCACCCACTTCTGCAGCTCCTCGGCGAGCGCCGTGCGGCGCTTCACGGTCAGGAGCTTCGAGTCGGTGAGCCCCTCGGGCGCGCGACGCAGTCCGGTAACGGCGGCACAGACGGTGACGGGGCCGGCCCACGCACCGCGGCCCACCTCGTCGACACCGGCGACGACCTTGGCTCCGGTCGTGGCGCGCAGAGAGCGCTCGACGGTGTGGGTGGGTGGTTCGTACGGCATGGCGGACCCAGACTACGCCGACCGGGGCCCCGCGCGACACCCAGGTTCGCCGAGCGGCCGGAAGCCCCCGGCACGATCAAGTCGGATCGCCCCGACACGTGGCAGCGGGACCATCAGCCCGCCGACCGACTCCCGCAGATACCGACGGATCCCTTCGCTCGCGCACACCTTGGATCGCTCCGTCATCCCCGCCGGAACGGCGTCGTCGGCCTACGGAGGGCTGCGTCGGGAGGAACGTTGCCACATCCCACTCCTCCTTGGATGCCCGAGTATGGAGCAGGCACAGAGTGGGCGCAGCGCGGGCTCGACGACGCCACCGGGGACCACCCGGCGGAAGCACCCGGGCCGGGGCACATCGCATTCGCGAAGCACTGATCGGAGAGCTGGACCTGGCCGGGTGTACTTCGCCTTGTGGGCCAAGGGACACAGATCGAGAGCGCCCTACCGGACAGCCAATGTCCACGAACAGGTCCAGGCGCCGGGCTTGTGCGACAGGCGGACTGGTAACGGACGGGCACGGCGCCGGTCGCGTCGACCTCGATCGCGCCGCTGCGCGTCCGCCCGCCCACCCGCCCGGACGGACGGGGCGAGACACACATCCGCGCGGACGCAGCTGTTCGGCACTCCGGCGCCCGGGCGGATGGCGGGCCACGAGTCTTCGGCCTGTTCCCTTCGCCGTCGCAGGCCGCCGCTCGGTCCAGGCGGCTGCCTGGACGCCGGTCACGCGGCCGGGGCCCGGCGTCGCACGTGCCGGCCCCAACCGGTCGGCAGTACCGGTGAACCGGGCGGCGGCGCCGTAGGTTCCGCGCGCTGGAGGCGCAGGCGGCGACGGCAGGGTTCACCGCAGCACGGGTCACCAGCAGGGCGAGGTCGTCGAGACGTGCTCGTCAGGGTGAGGACGTTGCCGATGCGCCGGTCCCCCTCCGGCCGGGCGTTGCTGTTGCTGTTGCTGTTGCTGTTGCTGTTGCTGTTGCTGTTGCTGTTGCTGTTGCTGATCGAACGAACCGGCGTCGGCCCGTTCAATGCAACCGCCGTCATCCTCTCCGGTGTGACCGGCCCCTGGTGCCGGTCACACCGGAGAGGATGACGCGGCCGGAGTCAGGGCCGGCCTTCGTGACGCCGACCGTCACCGCCGCCTGTGTCGTCCGGGGCAAGGAGGAGGCAATCTCTTGTCTGCTCAACGACACCCGGCAGGTCGGTGGTTGCCTCGGCCGCTCGCTCCCGGCGAGCACCTTGGGCACCGCGCGCACCCCGCCGAACAGCAGACCGTACGGGACGTCCCTCGCGCCCCCGGTCCTCACCGATCTCGAACGCGTCGCATCCCCTGAGCTGGGGTGTCGCGACGACCACCAGAACTCAAGACCGGACCGGGGGCGCGACGACACAAGAGAGAACCGGACGTCCTGCCGGGCGCCCGCGGCGCGCCGATCCGCCTCGCTCGGCAGAGGGGCGGTCCGCCCGACCGGGTGACGCCCCCGAGTCAACGGGTCGTGAGACGGACGGCCAGTCCGCCGCACTCGGCCCCGTCCGCGGCGGGGGACAGCGGCCGGTCGCGGAGGATGTCCGCGGCACGGGCCTGGCCCAGACTCGTCGCGTACCAGGGCCGGTCCTCCCTCACGTGGCCGGCGATCACCCGCAGCGCGCACGAGCGCATCGGCTCCTCCAGCTCGTCCAGGGCGGGTACGGCATCGGTCGACAGTGTCCGGGCGTAGTCCAGGTCGAACTTCCCCGTGTCCTCGTACCGCTGGACGTTGCGCTCGGCGATCAGACCGTCGGGGGACATCAGCCCGAAGGCCAGCACTCCGGCCGCCGCACTGGCCGCGACCGCTCGGGGAAGCCAGCGGGCGCCCCACACGCCAGCCGCCATGATGAGCACGATGACGAGACCCAGCCACAGCTCCCCGGCGACCACCGACACCCTCAGCCGCGTGAGCCCATAGGCCTCCACGTACATGTCCATACGCCGCACGGCGGATGCCACGACAACGAGCGCCAGCGCGCACAGGGTTCCCAGCACCCCCCGCACCAGGTTCCGGTCGCCCGCGCCGTCCCGCGGCGCCCAGCGCAGGGCGAACACGACGACGAGCAGCGTCAGGACGGTGACGAGCAGCAGCTGCCAGAAGCCCTGGCGCGCGTACTCCGCGTAGGTCTGGCCGGTCTTCTCCAGTACGGCGTCGTAGCCGCCGAAGAGGACGGCGAGCTGGACGGCGTTGAAGGCGGCGAACAGGACGACGAGCAGCACCAGCGGGAGGGCCCACTCGACCCGGTTCCGAGGACGCCCTGCCGGGACGGCCATCCGGTCCCAGCGGGTCGGAGCCGCGGCCGTGTGGGCCACGGCGAGCGCGCCCACCAGGCCCGACGCCAGCAGGACCAGGTGCCAGGGCCCACCGGTGACGGACGCGTCCGGCATGAGATCCGCGAGCAGACTCGCGAATGCGGCGTCGGCTCCGGCGAACAGCGCTCCGAAGACCAGCAGCAGCACCGATGCCGCCACCAGCGCGCGCAGTCCGACTCCCACGCCGCGCCGCGCACCACCGAAACGCTCCCGCAGACCGCGCCAGCCCCAGACGGGTCCGGGCACCAGGGCGTTGAAGACGCCGATCGGGCTCAGCAGCACGGCCGCCCAGGTGCGCCCTCCGTTCAACGCGAGCGACCCCAGGGCGACCGCCGAGACGACGGCGAGGAAGGAGGGCCAGTCCGCGTCCCGCAGCGCGGGCACGACGAGCAGGCCGAGGCAGCCGACCGCCCAGACGAGGCTCCACGCACCCACGCGTCGTTCCGCGGCCCGGCCCGCGAAGTAGGCGGCGAGCGCGGCGGGGATCGCGGCCAGCAGGAGGTTGATCGCCAGACCGTCGCCGAGGAGCAGCATGCTCAGCACACCGGTGGCGAGCACGGCCCACAGGGCCGGCGCACCGATGGCGGACGGCGGCGCGGCCTGAAGTCCGGCCAGCAGTGAGGGAGCGGGAGGCGGCGGGGTGGTCCAGCTGCCGCTTCCGTGGATCGTGCGATCGGCTCGTGAGCGCGGGGCGCCGGCGCCGGAAGCCGCTTCGGAGTCCCGGCCCGACGGACTGGCAGCGGCGTCTCCCCCGGAACCGGCACCGGGACGCCCGGCCTCACCGGGCTCCGCCGGGACGCGGTCGCCGCCCGTGCGATCCTCCGTGCCGTCGCCCGGCGTGCGCGCGGTCAGGCCGCCTGCACCCGGTCGCACACCGGCATCGTCCGCGCTCTCGTCGGCAGCGTCCGTGGCCCCGTCCGAGCGCCCGTCGCGCGGTGCCTCGCCGGACGGATTCACCCCGCCGTCGTTCGGGGCGGTCCCGCTCTCCCTGCCGGAACGCCCGCTTCCCGTCTCCGGTGTCGCCCCCACACCGCCGGAGACGGGGTCGGCGCCCCGGTGCACCGGTCTGGTGGAAGGAGCGTGCAGTCCAGGGGCCTCGGCCGTCGACGGCCTTCCGGCGCTCTCCGACGACGCTTCGCTCTCCCGGGGCTCCGGCGCGGTGTTCCGCTCATCGTGCCCGGGCGGCCCCGCGCCCTCCGGGTGCTCGGGCGCCGTGCTGCCCGGCCGCCCGGGGCGAGCGGTCTGGGGGGCTCGGGCGCCGGTCGGCCCGGCGGCCCCGCGGTCTCCGCTGCTCGCCGGCGCTCCGTGTCGCCTACGGCACGTCGATCAGCCGCCGATGCCGCGTCACTCGGTTCCGGCGTGGACGGTATGTCGGACAAGGGACCCCCTCCCGACCGGCCTCGGGGCAGCCCTCGGAGCGCCACTGCGCCGGGAAGGCCGCCGACCGGTGTCTTGTCGGCGCACACCCGCCAAGATCAACGGGCGGCGTGGCGGACACGGTATCCGCGCACGGCACGACTCAGCAGGTGAGGCCGGGGTTGTAGCGAGCCTGTGACAGTCGCCGGGTCCGGCGCGGCAGAGGGGGCGGACGTCCCGCCCCCTCTGCTCTGCTCGTCCGCAGCGCCTCCGCAGTGCCCTGCCGCGTGCCGCCCACGGATCCGCCGACGGCGCCGCGCATCCGGGCCGAGCCCCGCTCACGTCGGGCGCAGGCGTCGGACGCGCGGCACGCGTCGTATGCCGGGCACCTCACCGGCGAAGTCCTCGTACGATCTGCGCGCTCGCCGGCCCCGTCACCATGACCGGCGCCGGAAGGGCGGCCGGAGCCCCGCGGTCCGATCAACCCGGACGCACGCGCGACGAGGGGCGGAACCCGTGCGCCGCGGCGCGCCCGGGACTCCCCCGTCCCCGGGGTGCCTCAGTCCGCTGTGTGCCCCGGGATCCATTCCGGCAGTCCCTCCGTGGCGTGCAGCCAGGCCGCGGGCGGGGCCCCGGCCTTGCCCGCGGCGACCACGCCGCCCACGATGGCGCACGTGGTGTCCACGTCGCCGCCGACCTGCGAGGTGCCCCAGAAGCCCTTCTCGTAGTCACCCAGGGTGCGGGCCGCCGACCAGAGGGCGAACGGGACGGTGTCGTGCGCCGTCGTGCGCCGTCCGCAGCCGAGGACGGCGGCGACGGTCGCCGCGTCGTCGTAGTCGAGCATGTCCCGGGCCCGGCGCAGCCCCGCGCCGACGGCGCTGCGAGGGATGAGCCCGATGACGCCGTCGAGCAGCGCCTCCGCGCCCGGCGGGCCCGCCGGGTCGGCGGCCAGCGCGGCAGCGGCGGCGACGGCCATCGCGCCGACCACGGCCTCGCGGTGCTGGTGCGTCGTGTAGGCGGAGATCTCCGCCTGGTGGGTGGCCTGCTCGGGGTCGTCCGCGTACCAGGCGCCGAGCGGGGCGATCCGCATCGCGGCGCCGTTGCCCCAGGAGCCGTGACCCTTGAAGAGGGCGGATGCCAGCTCGCGCCAGTCGCCTCCCTCGCGGATCTGCCCCAGCATGCGGTTGACGGCGGGGCCGTAGCCCCGGTCGACGTCGTGGCGCGCGGCGAAGGAGTGCGCGAGCTCGTCCTGGTCGATGCGACGGTGCCTGGCGAGCACCGCGACGACCGAACAGGCCATCTCGGTGTCGTCGGTCCACCGCCACGGGGTGGGAGGCAGCTCGCGGCGCTTGAGCAGCGGGTAGTGCACGGGCACGAAGAACTGCGAGCCCAGCGCGTCACCGACCGCGAGTCCGCGCAGGCTGGCCAGGGCGCGGTCGAGCCGGCCGTCGGGAGAGGTGTCAGCGATCATCGCCCTGCCACTCTATCCGGTGAATCCGTACGATTCCGGTTCACGCCAGTGATCGAAGGGACGGTCCAGGGTGTACCTGCCGTCGTCCCCCAGAACGAGCATCCGCGTCTCGCCGTTCCCGGGGTTCGAGAGCGACTCGAACTCCGCGACCGTCCAGTGGAACCAGCGCATGCAGAACAGCCGCATGGCCAGGCCGTGGGTCACCAGGAGCACGTTCGGCGGATGGTCGGGGGCCTCGAAGCTGCGGTACAGGCTCTCCAGGAAGCCGCCGACCCGGTCGTAGACGTCCGCCCCGGACTCCCCTTGCGCGAACCGGTAGAAGAAGTGCCCGTAGGCGTCCCGGTAGGCCTTCTGGAGCCGGACGTCGTCGCGGTCCTGCCAGTTCCCCCAGTCCTGCTCGCGCAGGCGCGGCTCCTCGCGGACCCGGACGAGCCCGGGGTCGAGCCGGAAGGCGCGGAAGGTCTCGTGGGTGCGGCGGTACGGTGACACGTAGACGCTGACGCGCTCGCCGCCGACGACCTCCCGGAGCCGCTCGCCCGTCTCCGCGGCCTGCTGCCGGCCCTTCTCGGTGAGGGCCAGGGCGTGGTCGGGCTCGCGTTCGTACACGGTGTCATCGGCATTGCCCACCGACTCGCCGTGGCGGACAAGGATGATGCGCCGTGGTCGTGCCATGCCGAAACCCTAGATCGTGTCGGCGCGAACCGAGCGGTCGTACGGGCTCATACGGCGTAGGTCACACCGTTCCCGCACATCGGGGACGTGCCGGGGACAGGGCTCAGACGATCCAGCCGGGCTCCAGTCGCACGATGTCCCCGGCGAGGGCGGCCACGTCGGCCTCGATCTGGGCGCGCAGCGCGAGCCGCTCCACCCGCTCCTCGCGGTACTTCCCGTGCTCGGCGGTCGACAGCCACATGGACAGGACCAGGAACTCGCTGCCCGGGGCCTCGCCGAACAACCCGCGCACCATGCCGGGCGAGCCGGCCATCGCCGGGTTCCAGACCTTCTCCTGCATGAGCGCGAAGTGCTCCGCACGCTCCTCGTGGACCCGGCAGTGCGCGACCCGGACCACGTCGGCGTCCGTGAAGCGCGGCTCGAAGCCGGTCTTGACGTCGAAGCGGTGGTCGAACAGCTTGACCTGGACGTCCTTGAACGTGCCGGACTGCGATGCCGCCAGCCGGTCGTGCGAGCGGGCCATGAAGGAGTCGTAGAAGGCGCGGCTCTCCCAGAAGGAGATGATGTGGGCGACACCGGGGCGCCCCGCGCTCCATCCCCCGCCCTGCCCCCGGAATCCCGGCTCCCCCAGCAGCCCCGCCCACTTTCGCTGCCCTCGTTCGAAACCGCGGCGGTCGACCACGGTGCAGCGAATCCACTTGACCAGCACCGCGCCATCGTAAGGCCACGAAGCGGGACACCGGAGGCGGTCGGACCGACTTGATCCGCGCGGGCGCGCCCGCACCCGTGGCACGATGGTCAACCGGCCTCGCTTGCGCGGCAGTTGGCCGGATCACTGCTGGGACGACGGGGAGGGGAGATCCGATGAGCGGTCTCAACAAAGGCATCCGCAAGGCGGAGTTGGCCATCCGGTGGGATCCGAGCGCGGTCGGTGAGCCGGCCACCGATCTGGACATCATCGCGGCGACGTATCCCGCCTCCGCACCGCAGGCGGAACCCGCCTACGTCGTGCACTTCGACAGCCGTTCGCCGGACGGCACCATCTATCTGAACCGCGACAGCAAGGACGGCAAGGGCTTCGGCTGGGACGAGGTGATGACCCTGGAGCTGGACCGCCTGCACGGCGACTACGCGCGCGTGGTGATCGGGGTGCTCATCCAGCAGCGCTCCGGGGCCAAGACGTACGCCGGGGTGCTGAATCCCGGTTTCCGGCTCCGCGAGGGCTACACCGTCCTGACGGAGGGCGACTTCGGCGACGTGCCGGACGCGACGGCGGCGACCCTGGGCGAGTTCGTGCGCGACCACTCCGGGGAGTGGACCTTCCACCCGGGCGTCCACGGCTTCGACACGGACCCGGCCACGTTCGCGCGGGTCATGGGGAGCCCTCAGGAGGCGTGAGACCGGGCCCCCCACGCGGGCGCCCCGTACGCCGAGGGCGGTGAAGCCGGGCGACCGGCTCCACCGCCCCGATCAGGCAGTCCACGCCTCAGCGGCGCCCGAGATCAGCTGCAGCCGCTGGTCGATCCGCAGCCCTCGCAGATGTAGCAGGAACCGGCGCGCTGCATCTTCGTGCCGCAGGAGAAGCAGAGCGGGGCGTCGGCCTGGATGCCCAGCTGCATCTCGACGAGTTCGGCGCTGGTGTGCGCCTCCTTCGGCGCGGGCACGACCACCGCTTCCTCGGCCTTCGGGGTGGCGACGGCCTTCAACTCCTGGGCGCGGGGCGCCGACTGGGCCAGGCCCTCGACGTCGACGTCGTCGTCCTCGGAGTGCTCGTAGGAACCCGTCTCCAGGTGCCGCTGGCGCTCCTCGGCGGAGTGGATGCCGAGCGCGGAGCGCGTCTCGAAGGGCAGGAAGTCGAGCGCCAGGCGGCGGAAGATGTAGTCGACGATCGACTGCGCCATCCGCACGTCCGGGTCGTCCGTCATACCGGCCGGCTCGAAGCGCATGTTGGTGAACTTGGAGACGTACGTCTCCAGGGGCACGCCGTACTGGAGCCCGACCGAGACGGCGATCGAGAAGGCGTCCATCATGCCGGCGAGGGTGGAGCCCTGCTTCGACATCTTCAGGAAGACCTCGCCGAGACCGTCGTCCGGGTAGGAGTTGGCGGTCATGTATCCCTCGGCACCGCCCACCGTGAAGGAGGTGGTGATGCCGGGACGGCCCTTGGGCAGGCGCTTGCGGACCGGGCGGTACTCGATGACCTTCTCGACCGCGGTGCGGATGGCGTCCTCGGCCTTGGCGGTGACCTCGGCCTTCTCCTTCTCCTTGGTCTTCGCGGAGAGGGGCTGCCCGACCTTGCAGTTGTCGCGGTAGATGGCGAGCGCCTTGACCCCCATCTTCCACGCCTCGAAGTAGACCTCCTCGACGTCCTCGACGGTCGCCGTCTCCGGCAGGTTGACCGTCTTGGAGAGGGCGCCGGAGATCCACGGCTGGATGGCGGCCATCATGCGGACGTGACCCATCGCGGAGATGGACCGCTCGCCCATGGCGCAGTCGAAGACCTCGTAGTGCTCGTGCTTGAGGCCGGGGGCGTCGACCACGTTGCCGTTCTCGGCGATGTGGGCGACGATCGCCTCGATCTGCTCCTCCTGGTATCCCAGGCGGCGCAGGGCCTGCGGCACGGTGCCGTTCACGATCTGCATCGACCCGCCGCCGACCAGCTTCTTGAACTTGACCAGCGCGAGGTCGGGCTCCAGGCCGGTGGTGTCGCAGGACATCGCGAGACCGATGGTGCCGGTCGGGGCGATCACCGAGGCCTGCGCGTTGCGGAAGCCGTTCTTCTCGCCGAGCCGGACCACGTCCTGCCAGGCCTCCGTGGCGGCGGCCCAGATCGGGGTGTCCAGGTCGTCCATCCGGACGGCCGTGGTGTTGGCGTCGGCGTGCTGCTTCATGACGCGCTGGTGCGGCTGGGCGTTGCGGGCGTAGCCGTCGTACGGGCCGACGACCGCGGCGAGCTCCGCGGAGCGCTTGTAGGACGTGCCGGTCATCAGGGAGGTGATGGCACCGGCGAGCGCCCGGCCGCCGTCGGAGTCGTACGCGTGGCCGGTCGCCATCAGCAGGGCGCCGAGGTTGGCGTAGCCGATGCCGAGCTGGCGGTAGGCGCGGGTGTTCTCGCCGATCTTCTGGGTGGGGAAGTCGGCGAAGCAGATGGAGATGTCCATCGCGGTGATGACCAGCTCGACGACCTTGGCGAAGCGCTCGATCTCGAAGGACTGGCGGCCCTTGCCGTCGTCCTTGAGGAACTTCATCAGGTTCAGTGAGGCGAGGTTGCAGGACGTGTTGTCCAGGTGCATGTACTCGCTGCACGGGTTCGAGCCGTTGATGCGGCCGGACTCCGGGCACGTGTGCCAGTGGTTGATCGTGTCGTCGTACTGGATGCCGGGGTCGGCGCAGGCCCAGGCGGCCTCGGCCATCTTGCGGAAGAGCGACTTGGCGTCGACCTCCTCGATGACCTCACCGGTCATGCGCGAGGTGAGGCCGAACATGCCGCCCGCCTCGACGGCCTGCATGAACGTGTCGTTCACGCGCACCGAGTTGTTGGCGTTCTGGTACTGGACGGACGTGATGTCGTCGCCGCCCAGGTCCATGTCGAAGCCCGCGTCGCGCAGGGCGCGGATCTTCTCCTCTTCCTTGACCTTGGTCTGGATGAAGTCCTCGATGTCGGGATGGTCGACGTCGAGAATGACCATCTTGGCCGCGCGGCGGGTGGCTCCGCCGGACTTGATCGTTCCCGCGGAGGCGTCGGCGCCCCGCATGAAGGAGACGGGGCCCGAGGCGTTGCCGCCGGAGGAGAGGAGCTCCTTGGAGGAGCGGATGCGGGAGAGGTTCAGGCCGGCGCCGGAACCGCCCTTGAAGATCATGCCCTCTTCCTTGTACCAGTCGAGGATCGACTCCATGGAGTCGTCGACGGACAGGATGAAGCAGGCGGAGACCTGCTGGGGCTGCGGGGTCCCGACGTTGAACCAGACGGGGCTGTTGAAGCTGAAGATCTGGTGCAGGAGGGCGTAGGCGAGCTCGTGCTCGAAGATCTCCGCGTCGGCGGGCGAGGCGAAGTACTTGTGGTCCTCGCCGGCCTTCCGGTACGTCTTCACGATGCGGTCGATGAGCTGCTTGAGGCTCACCTCGCGCTGCGGGGTGCCGACGGCGCCCCGGAAGTACTTGCTGGTGACGATGTTGACCGCGTTCACCGACCAGAAGCCGGGGAACTCGACGCCACGCTGCTCGAAGTTGACCGAGCCGTCGCGCCAGTTGGTCATGACGACGTCACGGCGCTCCCACTCCACCTCGTCGTACGGGTGCACGCCGGGGGTGGTGTGAAGGCGCTCGATGCGCAGTCCCTTGGTGGCCTTGGCCCCGCCCTTGGTGCGAGATCCTCGTGCCGGACCGCTCGCCGTCTCTGTCATGCCGCCTCCCTGTATCAGGCTAAAACGCCCTGAAAGGCCACGTTCTTCCCGTGGCGCGATGTGCTTCTGGTGCCGCGCACCGCCGGAACACGGCAGGTCGCGGCAGGTCTGTGTGTGTCACCTGCGAGAGAGGTCCGGACGATCCGAGGGGCCCGGACCTGCGGTCAGTCGGCGGCGGTGGCGGGCACGGGGACCTCGGGGGTCCGGCCGCGGCCGCGGTCGTTCTCCTCGCGCACGTCGGCCGGGTCGTCGTCGTCCACGGCGGCGCGCTGCGTCACTTCGCGGAGTTCCGCGATGGCCGTCTCGAAGTCGTCCAGCGAGTCGAAGGCCCGGTAGACCGAGGCGAACCTCAGATAGGCCACGAGGTCGAGCTCCTGCAGGGGTCCGAGTATGGCCAGACCCACGTCGTGGGTGGTCAGTTCGGCGCTTCCGGTAGCCCGCACCGCCTCCTCGACCCGCTGGCCGAGCTGGGCGAGCGCGTCCTCGGTGACCGGCCGCCCCTGGCACGCCTTGCGGACGCCGTTGATGACCTTGGTGCGGCTGAAGGGCTCGGTCACGCCAGAGCGCTTCACCACCATCAGCGAGCACGTCTCCACGGTCGTGAAACGACGGGAGCAGTCGGGGCACTGGCGGCGCCTGCGGATCGACGTGCCGTCGTCGGTCGTACGGCTGTCGACGACGCGGCTGTCGGGGTGCCTGCAGAAGGGGCAGTGCATGGCTCCAACCCTCCTTCACGGCACGACTCATGGACTTCCAGGGACCTCAGGGGCCCCGCGAAGCAGCCTCAAGCATAGGCGATGGCCGGGGGCCCGGAGACCGGGGGACCACAACTTCTGGGCTGCTGTCGCAATCCAACCACTAGATGTGGGGCCTGGCACGCCAAGTCGCCCGATCCGCGCGTGTCGCGCCCGTATGGGCATGTGCCGCGCAGCCGCACCCATTCAGGACACCCGGGGCAGCGCGGCCGACGCACGGAGGGGCAGCCGGTTCCCGGAGGGCGTGGCGGGGAGTGGCACACTGGGCTCCCGCCCGGACCGGCAGGGTCGGCCACCGCCTCGGCGGTGAAGAGTACCGCAATGGACGCTTTCGTCCGTCCGGTGCGTCGCCAGCGCTACACCCAGACACATGATCACGTCAGCTAAATCGCGGTTTTTCACTCGAACGTGTGTTTGGCGCAACCTTTCGAAAGCAACTACCGTTGTCCAGCAGGGAGACCATCGAGAGGGGCCGACGTGACCACCACCGCAGACAGCGCCACCATCACTGCCCAGGAGCGCTCCCAGGGCCGACTCGAGCCGGTGCATGCGATGAACGAAACCGCGAACCATGAGGGGCCCAAGCGCTCCCTGCCCGGCCGACCTCCCGGCATCCGGGCCGACAGCTCGGGACTCACCGACCGGCAGCGCCGGGTGATCGAGGTGATCCGGGACTCCGTGCAGCGGCGCGGTTACCCGCCGTCGATGCGGGAGATCGGGCAGGCCGTCGGGCTGTCCAGCACCTCCTCGGTCGCGCACCAGCTGATGGCGCTGGAGCGCAAGGGCTTCCTGCGCCGGGACCCGCACCGGCCGCGGGCGTACGAGGTGCGCGGTTCCGACCAGGCGTCGGCGCAGCCCACGGACACCGCGGGCAAGCCGGCCGCGTCCTACGTGCCGCTGGTCGGCCGGATCGCCGCCGGTGGCCCGATCCTCGCCGAGGAGTCGGTCGAGGACGTCTTCCCGCTCCCCCGCCAACTGGTGGGCGACGGTGAGCTGTTCGTGCTGAAGGTCGTCGGCGACTCGATGATCGAGGCCGCCATCTGCGACGGGGACTGGGTGACGGTCCGCCGCCAGCCGGTCGCCGAGAACGGCGACATCGTCGCCGCGATGCTGGACGGCGAAGCCACGGTCAAGCGCTTCAAGCGCGAGGACGGCCACGTGTGGCTGCTGCCGCACAACGCGGCATACCAGCCCATCCCCGGCGACGAGGCGACCATTCTCGGCAAGGTCGTCGCCGTGCTGCGCCGGGTGTAGCACCGCGAGGGCGCGTCGTCGCCCCGCCCCTGGACCGGGCCCCGGAACCAACTGCGCCGGTTCCGGGGTCCTGCGCGTGCCGGTCGCCTTCGCGCCCGCCCCGCGGAGCGCCGTCCGGTGCGGGCCCGGGGACCACGGGTCCCACCGGTCGCTGCCGCTCCCGCTCGATCCGGCAGCGACCGACCCGGCTCTACGCCTCGTCCGCCGACTCCCCCGGTCCGTCCGGCTCATCCGCGACCGCGGGTGCCTCCGCGGCCGGGGCCTCCCCCGCCGACGCGGCCTCCTGCGCGGCGGCCGATCGTACGGCCTCGGTCTCCTTCGCCTTCTCGTCGATCGCGGCCAGGGAACGGCGCACCTGGTTCGGGTCCGTGGTGGACCAGAAGTCGGGCAGCGACGCCTTCAGATAGCTGCCGTAGCGGGCCGTGGCCAGGCGCTGGTCGAGCACCGCGACCACGCCCCGGTCCCCGGACGCCCGTACGAGGCGGCCGGCGCCCTGGGCCATCAGCAGCGCGGCATGGGTGGCGGCGACAGCCATGAAGCCGTTGCCCCCGTTGTCCTCGACCGCCTTCTGGCGCGCACTCATCAGCGGGTCGTCGGGACGCGGGAACGGGATCTTGTCCATGACGACGAGCTGGCAGCTCGTGCCCGGCACGTCCACCCCCTGCCAGAGGGAGAGCGTTCCGAAGAGACAGGTCTTCGGATCCGCCGCGAAGTTCCGGATCAGCTCGCCGAGGGTCTCCTCGCCCTGCAGCAGGATCGGGTACTCGGGGATGCGCGAGCGCAGCTCCTCCGCCGCGAGCTGGGCGGCCCGCATCGAGGAGAACAGGCCGAGCGTGCGACCGCCGGCCGCCTGGATCAGGTCGGTCAGTTCGTCGAGCATGTCGCCGCGGTCGGCGTCCCGGGTGGGCCGTGCCAGGTGTTTGGCCACGTAGAGGATGCCCTGCCGGGGGTAGTCGAACGGCGAGCCGACGTCGACCCCCTTCCACGGGGGGACGTCGTCGCCGGCGGTGCCCTCGGGGGCGAGTCCCAGCGAGGCCCCCACGCCGTTGAAGTCGCCGCCCAGCTTGAGCGTCGCCGACGTCAGGACGACGGAGCGGTCGGTGAAGAGCTTCTCGCGCAGCAGACCCGACACGTTCATGGGGGCCACGCGCAGGGAGGCACCGAAGCGGTCGTGGCGTTCGTACCAGACGACGTCCCACTCGGAGCCGTTCGTGATGCGCTCCGCCACGTCGTGCACGGACTCCACGGAGGCCAGCGCCTGCTTGCGTACGGCGTCCTCGTCCTGCACGGACTTGTCGCGGGTCGCGCCGATCGCCGAGATGACCTGGCGGGCCGCGTCCCGGAGCGCCATCAGCGCGTACCCGAGGTCCTCGGGGATCTCCTCCAGACGGCCGGGCAGGGCCAGCTCCATCAGGCGTTCGAAGCCCTCGGCGGCGGTCTGGAGCTGGTCGGCCGCCTTCTCGTTGACCAGCTTCGCGGCGCGGCGCACAGCCCGGTTGACCTGGCCGGGGGTGAGTTCGCCCGTGGCCACGCCGGTGACCCGGGAGACCAGTTCGTGGGCCTCGTCGACGATCAGCACCTCGTGCGGCGGGAGGACCGGCGCGCCCTCGATGGCGTCGATCGCGAGCAGGGCGTGGTTGGTGACGACGACCTCGGCGAGTTTGGCGCGCTCGCGGGCGGCCTCCGCGAAGCACTCCGCACCGTAGGCGCACTTGGTGGCGCCCAGACACTCGCGGGAGGAGACGGAGATCTGGCCCCAGGCCCGGTCGGAGACGCCCGGGGTGAGGTCGTCGCGGTCGCCCGTCTCGGTCTCGTCGGACCAGTCGCGCAGCCGCAGCAGGTCCTGCCCGAGCCTGCTGGTGGGGGCCGCCGCTTCGAACTGGTCGAAGAGGCCCTCGTCCTCGTCCTGCGGCATGCCCTCGTGGAGGCGGTGCAGGCACAGGTAGTTCGACCGGCCCTTGAGCATCGCGAACCCGGGCCGGCGCCGCAGCAGGGGGTGCAGGGCGTCCACGGTGCGGGGCAGGTCCCGCTCCACGAGCTGGCGCTGGAGCGCCAGGGTGGCGGTGGCCACCACCACCCGCTCCCCGTGGGCGAGCGCGGGCACCAGATAGCCGAGGGACTTTCCGGTGCCGGTGCCCGCCTGGACCAGCAGGTGGGAGCTGTCGTCGATGGCGTCCGCGACGGCTTCGGCCATGGTCACCTGGCCGGGGCGCTCCGTGCCGCCGACGGCGGCGACGGCGGCGTGCAGGAGTTCGGGGAGTGAGGGCTTCGTCATAGCGGTGCCAGCCTACGGGGCGCCACCGACAGCCGGTCGATCAAGGCCGGGGCCGGGGGCGCGACAGGGACGGGGGCGGGGCGGCGCTCACCGGGAACCGCCGGCGAGGGAGCCGCGCGCGGGCCGGAGCAGCGGGACCGGCGGTGCGGCGGGCCGGGACTCTGTCCGGTGCCGGCCGGCATCAAGCACCGCGCGCAGCGGCCGGTCACGGACCATCAGGGCGGCCCGCTTGCCGGGCAGCTCGACTTCGGCGGAGTAGCGGAATCCGGCGCTCAGGAAGGCGGAAACGGAGGGCGTGTTGCGCAGGTCGGGCTCGGCGACGACGCGGCCGCAGGCGGGCCGCCGGTCGAGGACGAGGTCGGCGACGGCCGTGAGCAGGGCCGTGCCGAGGCCCCGCCCGCGGTCGGCGACGGTGCCGATGAGGAGGTGGATGCCGGTGTCGTGGGGGCGGGCCGGATAGTGGCGCGCCAGGGGGTCGAGATCGGCCCGGTAGATCTCCCAGTAGCTCATCGGGGTGCCGTCGAGCACGCCCAGGCAGGGCACGCTGCGTCCGTCCCCGTCGAGCTGCGCCCGCAGGTGCTGCTCGACGACCGCCTCTGGTCCGGCCAGTTCCCAGAAGGCGGCGACGGCCGGGTCGTTCATCCAGCGGGAGAGGAGCGGTACGTCCCGCCCGCGGTGCACGGGGACCAGTTCGAAGACACCGGCGCCGGTGGTGACCGGGCCCCAGCCGGCGACACCGCCGAGCAGGTCGCCGCGGGCATCGCCGTCCCCGGCCTCCGGCCCCCGGGCGCCTTGGTCCGCGGCCCTGGTGGCCGTGCCGTGGGAGCGCCGGCGGGCTCGCTCCGGGGCCCCGTCCGGCCGGGGGCGTTCGCCGTCCGCGGCGAGGAGGGCGAGCAGTTCGCCGGGGAGCCGCAGGTCGAGGGTGTCCTCGCAGTCGGTGGGGGTGCCCGGGTCCGCTCCGGTGACGGTGCGCGGCGCGGCGGCGGAAGCGGGTCCGGGCGTGAACGGAGCGGCGGCCGGGGTGCCGGTGTCGGCGCTCGCGTCGGTGGGAGGCACGAGGCTCCTCTCGGGAGGCGGGGCGGGGCGGGCCCGTCAGGAGGACAGGGGGTTGGAGACGGTGACGTAGACGGACTGGGTGTCCACGGGTCCGACGAGTTCGTCCAGGCCGTTGAGGCGCGTGAGCAGGTTGGCCTTGCAGCGCAGCGCGGGCGAGTCGAGCAGCAGGGAGGGCAGCGGGGTGCGCAGCCGGTCCGGGCCGGTGGCGACGTCGGACAGGAAGCGGCGGAAGGCGGCGAGCAGCAGCTCCTCGCCGGCGAGCCCCTGGGAGCCGAAGGCGCCCACGAGTCCGAGGACGTTGTTGATGCCGAGGTAGTACGCGAACCGTTCGTCGGTGACCTCGTCGGGGACGAAGGTGTCGCTGTGCTCGCCGATGCCGGGCAGCCGGGCGTCGAGGTCCGCTCGGCGGGAGGCGCGGAAGTAGTAGCCCTGGTTGTCCCGGTACCGGCCCCCGGCGGGCCAGCCGTCCGCGTCCAGCACGAGCAGGGTGTTCTGCTGGTGGGCCTCCAGGGCGATGCCCGCCTCGGCGTCCAGCCAGAGCACGGGGCGGACGACGTGTTCGAGATAGCGCAGGAACCACTCGGCGGCGACGGCCCCGTGCGGTCGCCCGGTGCGTGCGGCGAGCCGGGCGACGAGTCCGGCGAGCCGGGACCGCATCGGGGGCCTGCCCTCGGCCGCGGGGTGGGGGCGAGGGGAGACGAGTCCCGCGACGCAGCCGGCGTCGTCGGCCGGGCCGAACGGGTTGTGCCGGATCATCACGTCCAGGCCCGCGACGGGTCCGCCGTCCGGTGCGTCGACGGCGAGCCAGGCCGGGTCGCGGACGATGTCGAAGCCGGGATGGACCGCCTGCCACTCCTTGAACAGGCCGCTGCGCAGCAGGCGGTGGACCTCGACGCCCCGGTGGAGTTCCTTGCGCAGGTTCTCCCGGCGGGAGTTGGTGATGCGCAGGCCCAGGGAGAGTTTCAGCATGGACGGCGTGCCGGGGCGGTAGACCGTGCGGACGGAGGAGGTGGGGTGCCAGGGTGCTCCGAGCGGACCGAGGTCGAGCAGCAGTCCGGCGTCCAGGAGAGCGGCGGTCTGCGGGCGGTGCCGGAGTTCGCGCATCTGCCAGGGGTGCAGGGGCAGAGCGGCAGCGTATCCGTCGGGCAGGTCCAGCTCGGCACCGGCCAGCCGCCGGGTCAGTTGCTCCGCCGACACGGGCCGCCCGCGCTCCGTCCACGCCGAGTCGCTCGCGAGCACCGAGGGGGCCACGGCCGTCCAGTGCAGGGGAAAGGACCCGCGGGACTCGGGCGAGTAGATCCGGCCCTCGGCCTCGGAGAGACCTTCGCGGCTCTTGGGGGCCGGGTGCAGCGGGTGGCCGAGGAGGAGGGCCTGTTCCGCGGCGAGGAAGAGGTCGGGCCCGTCGGCGGGGCGCCGTCGGCGGTCCTCGATGAACTCGGCGGTGCGCCGGACGGAGTCGGCGACGCGCCCGACGAGTTCGGCGCCCGCGTCGGCCGCTCCGTCCGCCGCGCGGTCCGCGCGGTGGGCCGGTGCGCTGTCCGCCGGACCGGTGCGGGGAGAGGGGACGGTGTGCGGCGGGGCGGGCGGTCCGCCCGGGGCTGCCCGGCCGGGCGGGGCCGAGGCGCCGACCGTCGGGGCGGTCTGCGGGTGCCGGGGGGCGGCGGCCTCGCGGGCGAGGAGCGCCGCCACGGTGACGGCGTCGGCGGGCGGCGCGTCCTCCGGCGCGTAGGCGAGGTGTGGAGGGCCGAAGCGGTGCCAGCCGGTGGCGGACCAGTAGAGGACGGGGACGAGCAGGATCGCGCCGCTGGCCGGGAGCGGGATGCGGAGGGTGCCGTGGTCGGGGGCGGGGAGGTCGTTCTCGCGCACCCAGCAGCGCAGCAGGTTCTCCACGGCCGCGGCCTGGGCCGCGCTCCGGGGGTCGGGGTGCTCCAGCGGGTCGGGGATGGAGTCGTGCCGCTCTGCGGCGATGCGGTGGCCGTCGGTCCCTCGGGGCCACGCTTCCGCCGGGGCCGGCCGGGGAGCGGGCTGCCCGGCGGCTCGCTCGGGCGCGAGGGGCCGGTGTCCGGGTGCGGGGGTGGTGTTCACGGTCAGTCCTCGTGGGTCGTTCGGGGTGGTCGCGGCACCGGCCGGGGGCGGGGTGACGTCCGGCGCCGGGCGCGGGGCCCGGACCCCGGGGCCGGCTCGACGCGGGCGAACGCGGCCGTGCGGGGCGGGTGGTACCGGTCCGGTGGGCTGTCACCGGGGCCGGTCGGAGTCCCGCGTTCGGTCTGCGGCGCGGGTTCGCCCGTCCTCGCGGGCCACCGCCCGTACGGCGTCCGCGAGTCGGTCCAGGACGGCGGTCGTCTGTTCGTCGCTGATCGTCAGCGGGGGGAGCAGTCGCACGACGCTGCCCTGACGGCCGCCCAACTCCACGATCAGGCCCCGGCGCAGGCACTCCCGCTGCACGGCGGCGGCGAGACCGGGAGCGGCGGGGCGGGGCCCGTCCGGTGCGGGCGCCGGCGGCGCCTCCGGGTCCACGCATTCGAGGCCGATCATGAGGCCGCGGCCGCGGACGTCGCCGACCATGGGGAACTCCGCGGCGAGGGCGCGGAGTTCGGCGAGGATGCGCCGGCCGACGGTCGCCGCGCGCTGGGCGAGGCCCTGCTCCCGGACGTACCGGAGGGTGGCCGCACCGGCCGCCATGGCGAGCTGGTTGCCGCGGAAGGTGCCCGCGTGGGCGCCGGGCCGCCAGACGTCGAGATCGTCGCGGTAGACGACGACGGCCAGCGGCAGGCTGCCCCCGATCGCCTTGGACAGCACCATCACGTCCGGGGTGATCCCGCTGTGTTCGACGGCCCAGAACGTGCCGGTCCGGCCCACCCCGGTCTGGATCTCGTCCGCGATCAGCGGGATGGAGCGGCTCTCGGTGATCGCGCGCATCCGGCGCGTCCAGACGTCCGGGGCGGGGATCACGCCGCCCTCGCCCTGCACCGGTTCGAAGATCATCCCGGCGGGGCGCGGCACCCCCGACTTGGGGTCGTCGAGGACCGACTCCGTCCAGCGCGCGGCCAGTTCGGCGCCCCGGTCGCCGCCGATGCCGAACGGGCAGCGGTAGTCGTGGGGATAGGGCAGGCGCGCGACCCGCACGTCGGTCGCGCCCCCGGACGCTTCGAGCGCCCCCGAGGTCATGCCGTGGTAGGCGCCGGTGAACGCGAGGAGCCCGGTGCGGCCGGTGGCCGCTCGGACCAGTTTGAACGCGGCCTCGACCGCGTCGGTCCCGGCCGGTCCGCAGAACTGGATGCGCGCCCGCTCGGCGAACCGCGGGGGGAGCGTGCGGAACAGCTCGGTGGTGAAGGCGTCCTTGACCGGGGTGGCCAGGTCCAGGACGTGCAGCGGGGCACCGGAGTCGAGGACCGCGCGGATCGCCTCCAGCACGACGGGGTGGTTGTGCCCGAGGGCCAGCGTCCCGGCGCCGGAGAGGCAGTCGAGGTAGCGGCGGCCGTCGGCGCCCTCGATCGTGAGGCCGCGGGCCCGCACGGGAACGATCGGCAGGGCGCGCGCGTAGGTGCGGGCCGCCGATTCGCGCGCCGACTGGCGCCGCAGGATCCCCTCGTGGGCCGCGCGCGCCCCCTCGGTCCCCGCGGGGAATCCGCCCGGCGCCTCCTGCGCTTCCCCGGGGGCCTCCGACGGCACCATCGCTGACTCGGTCACGGCCACGACTTCCGGTCCTCCCGCTGTCCAGATGCGCGTTGGCGGGCGGTTCTGAACGCAGGCGTCAGGCCCCCCGTACGTATCAACGACGTCGCGGGCGTTGGGAAGCGGGTGGATCGAAGATCTTTGCCGTGACGGAACCGTTGCCGTTCTGTCGGATGTCCCCCATGGCGAGCGCATAGTGTGTGGTGCCGTTCGACGAAACCGGGCCGGCGGCGGTCGGAACCGGACGGCCGGTCTCGCGGTCCCGTGCGGCCTGCCCCAAGGCGCCGATCGGCACGACGCGCGCGCACCGCGCGTCCGGCCCGATCCGAGGCGACGGTTTCGGGATCGGCTGATCCGCCCAGTTCACAGACGCCCAGGGGGAGTTGCTCCATGCGATCCATACGCCCGCCCTTCGCCGCACGCCGAGGGAGAGGCGCGCGCCGCGGACCGTCTCCCGTGGGGGCGGCGGTCGGCCTGTGCGCCGTGCTGGCGCTGACCGCCACCGCCTGCGGCGGGGGCGACGACGACGCCGGTGCCGCCGCGTCCGCGTCGGCGTCCGCCGCCGCGAGCAGCGACGGGAGGATCACGATCCCCGACGACCTCAAGGACAAGCTCAAGGAGCACGGCTTCGACGTCGACAAGTGGAAGGACGGCGCCTGGAAGAACTGGGACCGGGACGACTGGCTCCGCGAGGCCGACGACTTCATCAACCCGATCATCAAGGGCCTGTGGGACCCGGACCGGATGCGGCGGGCCGACGACCCGGACCAGGACAAGGGCGTCGACGAAGCCGACCTGAGCGGTGACCAGGGGGTCACCGACGCGGAGCCGGCCCCGGTGCCGGCGCGTGCCGTGAAGCCGGCGTACCACGCCGGGGTGCCCGAGGCGGGCAAGGTGTTCTTCGACTCTCCCGACGGCACGATGGTCTGCTCGGCGACCGTGGTCGAGGACCCGGCGCACCCGGGCAAGTCCAATCTCGTGTGGACGGCGGGTCACTGCGTGCACGCGGGCAGGAAGGGCGGCTGGTACCGCAACATCGCCTTCGTGCCGTCGTACAACGACGCCGGCCGGACCGCCGCCCGGCTGGAGAACGCCCCTCGCGAGGAGGTCGCCCCCTACGGCGTGTGGTGGAGCGACTGGGCGCAGACCTCGGACCAGTGGATCAAGCAGGGCGGGTCCACGGGCGGCCAGGGAGCCTCGTACGACTTCGCCGTGCTGCACGTGACGCCGGAAAAGGGCGGCGACGGCAGGTCGCTGGAGGAGACGGTGGGCTCCGCGCTGCCGGTGGACTTCGCCGCGCCCGCCGTGTCGAAGGTGTCGAGCATGACGGCGACGGGCTATCCGGCGGCGCCGCCGTTCGACGGCCAGCGGATGTTCCAGTGCACCGACAAGCCGGGGCGGCTGTCCGTGGCGCAGGCGGATCCGACGATGTACCGGATCGGCTGCACCATGACCGGCGGCGCGTCGGGCGGGGGCTGGGTGGCCGCGGGTTCCGACGGCAAGCCCGCCCTGGTCTCCAACACCTCGATCGGCCCGGTCAGGTCCGGCTGGCTGGCGGGTCCGCGACTGGGCCCGGTGGCCAAGGGTGTGTACGACTCGGTGAGCGGCAAGTTCGCGGGCCGGTGACACCGGCCGCGTGATGCGACGCGGCACGGGACGCGGGGCCCGGACGTGAGGACGGCGGGGGTGGGCGAACGGGAACGTTCGCCCACCCCCGCCGTTCGGCTCCGGCCGCCCGCGCGGGCATGCGCCTCGTCGGCCGGACCGGTCCCGTACCGGGCCCCGTGCCTGCCGGTGGGGCCGCCTCGGTCCCGGCCGGACCGGCGGTTCCTCCGGTCGGGGCCGTCTGCGCCGGACTGCGGCGGGGCGCGTGCAGGCCGTGTCGACCGGCACGGGCGGGCACTCCGGGCCACGGTGCGCGCGGGCTCTCGGGGCGGACGGGCGATCAGGGGGTGGCCGGGGGTCACCGGGTCGTCGTCCGGCCGGTGCCGCGGACGGCGACGTCCCGCGCCCTGAGGACAGGGGCGGGACGTCGTGTTCATTCCGCGGGCGGCGAGCCGGCTCCGCGGCCGGGCGTCAGCGGAGCGCCGGCTCCGCGACGTACGGCGCGAGGTCCGCGGCCAGTTCCTCGTGCACCCGCAGCTTGAGCAGGGTGCCCTCCGGGGTGTGCTCCTCGGAGATCACCTCGCCCTCGGTGTGCGCACGGGCGACCAGCTGGCCGTGGGTGTACGGCACGAGCGCCTCGATCTCGACCTTGGGACGCGGCAGCTCGTCGTCGATCAGGGCGAGCAGCTCCGCGATGCCCTGGCCGGTGCGGGCCGAGACGGCGATGGAGCGCTTCTCGATCCGCAGCAGCCGCTGGAGCACCAGGGGGTCCGCCGCGTCGGCCTTGTTGATCACAACGATCTCCGGCACGTCCGTCGCGCCGACGTCCCGGACGACCTCGCGCACGGCGGCCAGCTGCTCCTCCGGGTCGGGGTGCGAGCCGTCCACCACGTGCAGGATGAGATCGGAGTCGCCGACCTCCTCCATGGTGGAGCGGAACGCCTCGACCAGGTGGTGCGGCAGGTGCCGGACGAATCCGACCGTGTCCGCCAGCGTGTACAGCCGGCCGCTCGGAGTCTCGGCCCGGCGCACGGTCGGGTCCAGGGTCGCGAACAGCGCGTTCTCGACCAGGACTCCCGCGCCGGTGAGGCGGTTGAGCAGCGACGACTTTCCGGCGTTCGTGTAACCGGCGATGGCGACCGAGGGCACCTTGTTGCGGCGGCGCTCCTGGCGCTTGATATCGCGGCCGGTCTTCATGTCCGCGATCTCCCGGCGCATCTTCGCCATCTTCTCGCGGATGCGGCGCCGGTCCGTCTCGATCTTGGTCTCACCGGGACCACGGGTGGCCAGCCCGCCGCCCGAGCCGCCGCCCATCTGCCGGGAGAGCGACTGACCCCAGCCGCGCAGCCGCGGCAGCATGTACTGCATCTGCGCGAGCGCGACCTGCGCCTTGCCCTCACGGGACTTGGCGTGCTGGGCGAAGATGTCGAGGATCAGGGCCGTCCGGTCGATGACCTTGACCTTGACGACGTCTTCGAGGTGGATCAGCTGGCCGGGGCTCAGCTCACCGTCGCAGATCACCGTGTCCGCGCCGGTCTCGACGACGATGTCCCGGAGCTCGTTGGCCTTGCCGGAACCGATGTAGGTGGCCGCGTCGGGCTTGTCGCGGCGCTGGACGACGCCGTCGAGCACGAGCGCTCCCGCGGTCTCCGCGAGCGCCGCCAGCTCGGCCAGCGAGTTCTCCGCGTCCCGCGCGGTCCCCGTGGTCCAGACACCGACGAGCACGACACGCTCCAGGCGGAGCTGGCGGTACTCGACCTCGGTGACGTCCTCGAGTTCGGTGGACAGACCCGCCACGCGGCGCAGCGCCGCGCGCTCGGAGCGGTCGAACTGCTCGCCGTCCCGGTCTCCGTCGATCTCGTGGCTCCAGGCGACGTCCTCTTCCATCAGGGCATCGGCCCGAAGACCTTCGGGGTTGTTCTGCGCGGAACTCTGCGCGGCCTGGGAAGGGGAAGAAGAGGAGGTCATTGGATCCTTACGTAGAGGGAGACTGAAGGCCGACAGACGTCGCCCCTCAGGGGGAACAACGCGCGGGGCCGCCGGGAGATTCCCGGTCACCGCCGGTGCCGCCCTGGTGACGGGCCGCTCCGCGACCGGACGATGGTCGCACGGCAGGGGCCGCCCCGTCACCCGACTTATCCGGCTCACCGCGCCGCGTGGACCGGCCTGCCCGGCCTCGCCGGCCGCGGGTGCGCCGGACCGGCCGCTCCCGGGCGCGGCACCGGCACGGGCCGTCGCACGGCCGGTCCGGCGGTCCTGCGGCGCACGGCCGCCATCACGGCTCTGCCCGACCCCCGTCCCGGGGCGGGCGGCGGGGGCGGGCCGACGCCCCGCGCGGGCGCGTGGGGCGTCGCGGGCGCGCGCGGCGAACTCCTCGGACTCCCGGCACGCCCGTGCGGGCGTGTGGCGCGTCGTACGCCTTCCGCGTCACGCGCCCGTGCGGGCGTGTGGCGCGTCGCTCTTCCAGTCGGGGTGTCCGGGCATCGGCGGGGTCTTCTCCCCGTAGAGCCATGCCGTGAGGAAGCCGCTCAGGTCCCGGCCCGCCATGTCCGACGCGAGGTCCACGAAGTCGGCCGTCGAGGCGACCCCGTCCCGGTTCACCGCGACCCAGGCCCGCTCCAGGCGCTCGAAGGCGGGGCGCCCGATCTCCTGGCGCAGCGCGTACAGGGCGAGGGCCGCTCCGTCGTAGACGCTGGGCCGGAAGATGCTGATCTTGCGGCCGGGCTCCGGGACCCGGGGGGCGGCGGGCGGGCCGCCCGCCGCCCGCCACCCGTCGGACAGTCCGTAGGCCGCCTTCATCCGCTTCTCCATCGGCCGGTCCGCCTTCTCCTCGGCGTACAGGGCCTCGTACCAGGTGGCGTGTCCTTCGTTGAGCCACAGGTCCGACCAGCTGCGCGGGCTGACGCTGTCGCCGAACCACTGGTGGGAGAGCTCGTGGACCATGATCGACTCGACGTACCACCGCGGGTAGGCCGGCTCGGTGAAGAGGTCCTTCTCGAACAGGGACAGCGTCTGCGTCTCCAGTTCGAAGCCGGTCCGCGCCCCCGCCATCAGCAGCCCGTACGTCTCGAAGGGGTAGCGCCCGACCTTGCTCTCCATCCAGGCGATCTGGTCGGGGGTCCTGTCCAGCCAGGGTTCGAGCGCGGCGCGGTCGCGGGCCGGGACGACGTCCCGCACGGGCAGCCCGTGCGGTCCGGCGCGGTGCAGGACGCTGGAGCGGCCGATGGACACCTGGGCGAGCTCGGTGGCCATGGGGTGCCGGGTGCGGTACGACCAGGTGGTGGCGTCCCCGGACCGGACGGTGCGCCCGGGCAGGCCGTTGGCCACCGCGGTGTACTCCTTGGGCGCGGTGATGCGGAAGGTGAACATCGCCTTGTCGGACGGGTGGTCGTTGCACGGGAACACCAGGTGGGCGGCGTCGGCCTGGTTGGCCATCGCCAGTCCGTCCTCGGTGCGCACCCAGCCGCCGTCCTGGTCCTTCGCGGGGACCGGGTCGCTGGTGTGGCGCACGGTGATGTGCAGCGGGCTGCCCGCGGGCACCGCCTTCGCGGGCGTCAGCACGAGGTCGTCGCCGGCGCTCGCGAAGCCGGCGGGCGCGCCGTTGACCTCGACCGACCGCACCGTGCCGTGCGCGTAGTCGAGGTTGACGCGCTCCAGCCGGGCGGTGGCGAGGGCGTCGATGGTGGTGACCGCCCGGAGGGGCTTGTCGTTCACGCCGGGGTAGGTGAAGGCGAGGTCGTACGCCCGGACGTCGTAGCCGGGGTTGCCGAGGGTGGGGAAGAGCCGGTCGCCGATGCCGAGGGCGGGGCCGGGGGCGGGGGCGCCCGCGGCGATGAGGCAGACGGAGGCGGCCGAGGCGAGCAGGGCCGCGTGGACGCGGCGGCTCCTCGGGCGTCGGACGGTGGGGGCCGGGGCGGGAACGCGGGCGGGCGCGAGGGCGGCTTCGAGCGGCATGGACCACCGCTACCAGCGCGCGGCGGGCCGGCGACGGCGACGCGCGCCCGGCCCACCCGAACGGGTGGGCCGACGGCTCATCGGGCCCCGGCGCCGGCGGCCGGGCGGCGCCGTGGCCGGGGAGCGGCCGGGCGGCTTCGGTGCTACCGGGCTCCCGCCGGATGCTGGGCCCGGCTGACGTCGAAGACGCCGGGCACGTCGCGCATGGCGCGCATCAGGACGGGGAGGCTCGCGGCGTCGGGGAGTTGGAGCGTGTAGGTGTGCCGCACCCGCTGCTGGCTGGGAGGTTCGACGGTCGCCGACACGATGGCGACGCCTTCTCCGGCGATGGCCTCGGTGAGGTCGGCGAGCAGGTGCGGCCGGCCGAACGACTCGGCGACCAGGGTGACACGGCACTGGGTCGTGGCCCCCCAGCGGACGCCGACCTCCGGGCGGCCGTCGCCCTTCATCCGCGCGGCTCCGGGGCACTCGACGCGGTGCACGGTGACCACTCCCCCGCGGACGGCGAAGCCGGTGACCTCGTCGGGCGGCACCGGCGTGCAGCAGCCCGCGAGGCGGACGGAGGCGCCCGGCCGGTCGACGAGGGCGCTCGCGGGACGTCCGGCGGGGGCGGCGGGAGGAGCCACCGGCGTCTCGGCGGCGGGCCGCGGCCCGGTGGCGGCGCTCTCCTCGGCGTCCGGCGCGGGATGGCTCGCCATCCAGCGCTGGATGGCGATGCGGGCGGCGGCCGTGTGGGCGTGCTCCAGCCACTCCCGGGAGGGCTCGGACGCGGGGTCCTGGCCCATCAGGAGCTGGACGGTGTCGCCGTCCCGCAGCACCGTGCTGAGGGTCGCCAGACGGCCGTTGACGCGCGCCCCGATGCAGGCGTGGGCGTCCTCCCCGTACTGCGCGTACGCGGCGTCGACGCAACTGGCGCCCTCCGGCAGGCCCAGCGACCCCCCGTCGGCGCGGAAGACGGTGATCTCGCGGTCCTGCGCGAGGTCCTCGCGGAGCGTCGACCAGAAGGTGTCGGGGTCGGGGGCGCCCTGCTGCCAGTGAAGGAGGCGGGAGAGCCAGCCGGGGCGGGTGGGGTCGGCGCGCTCGCCGTCCGGGGAGCGGTCGCCGCCCGCGTCGGGCTGGTCCTCGGACGGGGTGGCGTAGGGGTTGCCGAGCGCGATCACGCCGGCCTCGGCGACCTTGTGCATCTGGTGAGTGCGGATCAGCACCTCGGCGACCTGCCCGTCGCCGCGGGTGACCGCCGTGTGGAGCGACTGGTACAGGTTGAACTTGGGGACGGCGATGAAGTCCTTGAACTCGGAGACCACCGGCGTGAGGCAGGTGTGCAGCTCGCCCAGCACGCCGTAGCAGTCGGCGTCCTCGTGCACCAGGACGAGGAGGCGCCCGAAGTCGGCGCCGCGCATCGGGCCGCGTTTGCGGGACACCCGGTGGACCGAGACGAAGTGCCGTGGCCTTATGAGGACTTCGGCGGTGATGCCGGCGTCGCGCAGCACCCCCCGTACCTCGTCGGCGATCTCCGCGAGGGCGTCGTCGGGGCGGCTCGCGTTGGCGGCGATCAGCTCCCGGGTGTGCTCGTACTCCTCGGGGTGCAAAATCGCGAAGACGAGGTCTTCCAGTTCGGTCTTGAGGGCCTGGACGCCGAGGCGCTCGGCCAGCGGGATCAGCACGTCGCGGGTGACCACGGCGATCCGCGCCTGCTTCTCCGGACGCATCACGCCGAGGGTCCGCATGTTGTGGAGCCGGTCGGCGAGCTTGATCGACATCACGCGGACGTCGTTGCCGGTCGCGACGAGCATCTTGCGGAAGGTCTCCGGTTCGGCGGCGGCGCCGTAGTCGACCTTCTCCAGTTTGGTGACGCCGTCGACGAGATAGCAGACCTCGTCGCCGAACTCCCGGCGGACCTGATCCAGCGTCACCTCCGTGTCCTCGACGGTGTCGTGGAGCAGCGAGGCGGTCAGGGTCGTCGTCTCGGCGCCGAGTTCGGCGAGGATGAGCGTCACGGCGAGCGGGTGCGTGATGTACGGCTCGCCGCTCTTGCGCATCTGGCCGCGGTGCGAGGACTCCGCGAGGACGTAGGCGCGGCGGAGCGGGTCGAGCGGGGCGTCGGGGTGGTGCGCGCGGTGGGCCTCCGCCACGTGGCCGATCGCGTCGGGCAGCCGGTCCCGCGCGGTGGGGCCGAGGAGGGCGGCCCGGCCCAGTCGCCGCAGGTCGATGCGGGGACGTCCCTTCCTGCGGTGCGCCGGGGCCGCGTCCGGTTCGAGCGGGGCCGAGCGCTCCGGGGCGGGCGTGACGGGGCCTGGCGTCGCGGGATTCGTCGCCTCCGCACTCATGGGCACCTCCGGCTGCGTGAGACCGGCGGACGGGTGCCCCAGGGCGTACGCGGCTCAGGGGATGCTGTCGGTCCCCCGTCCGGGCCGGTGCTTGATGCTACCGAGCCCACCACGCCCGGTTGACCGGCTCTCGCCGAGCGTGAAACGGATCACCCATTCGAGCGACTGTCCGGGGGTTTGCCGTTTCGAACGTCGACCGGGGGCGGCACGGGCGTGCGGGTGGGGAACGCGGGCGGGCGGCCGGGGCTCCGCGGTGTGAGGCCCGCCGACCCGCCGGCGGGGACGGGTGTACGGCGCGCGGACCGCGCCGTGCAGGCGGGCACCGCCCCGGGGACCGCGTCCGCCGGGCCGCGGCTCCCCGCCCGCGCGGAGGGAACGGCTCAGCCGAGGGCCGCGGCCAGCCAGTCGGCGTCGATCTCCCCCTCGGCGACGATCACCGCGGGTCCCGTCATCTCGATCTCGCCGTCGGCCCGCTCGGTGATGACGAGGCGTCCGCCGGGCACGTCCACCGTGTAGGTCACCGGGGTGCCGGTCACGGCCGGATCGGTTCCGTCCCGGCGGGCGGCGGCCACGGCCACCGCGCACGCGCCGGTCCCGCACGAACGGGTCTCCCCCGAGCCGCGCTCGTGGACCCGCAGGGCGACGTGACGCGGGCCGCGGTCGACCACGAACTCGACGTTGACCCCGTCCGGGTACACCGAGGCGGGGGTGACCGGCGGCGGTGTGTACAGGTCGCCCGCGTCCGCGAGGTCGTCCACGAAGGCGACGGCGTGCGGGTTGCCCATGTTCACGTTGCGCGCGGGCCAGCCGCGTCCGCCGACGCTGACCGTGACCTGCGCCTCGGGCAGCAGGGCCCGGCCCATGCCGACGGTGACGTCACCGTTCTTGGCGAGGTGCACGGTCTTCACCCCCGCGCGCGTGGCGACCGTGATGTCCCCCTCGTGGACGTGCCCGGCGTGCTGGAGGTAGCGGGCGAAGACCCGCACCCCGTTGCCGCACATCTCGGCGATCGAGCCGTCGCCGTTGCGGTAGTCCATGAACCACTCGGCCTCGGCGGCCATCGCCCGGGCCTCCGGGTGGGCGGCGGAGCGCACGACGTGCAGCAGGCCGTCGCCGCCGATGCCGGCGCGGCGGTCGCACAGGGCGGCGGTGGCGGCCGGCGGGAGGTCGACGACGTTCTCCGGGTCCGGCACGATCACGAAGTCGTTCTCGGTCCCGTGTCCCTTGAGGAAGGCGATCGGCGTGCTCATGCCCCGATCGTACGGGGTGGCGGGACGGGTCGGCGGCGCGGCGGAGGGGTCAGCGCAGCCGGGCGACACGCCAGACCGCGAGCACGGCCACGGCGGCGACGACCACGACGTACGCGATCACCACCCGCCAGTCCGGGCGGCGGGCGGAGCCGCGCTGCGGGAAACCGGGCAGGGCGTAGCCCACACGGCGGGCGGCCATCATGCCCCAGCCGGCGGCGCACGAGCAGATCAGCAGGCCGAGCATGGCGACCACGGCACCGCCGTCGCCGAACTCGAAGGCGAGCGGGAAGGCGAACATCAGCGAGCCGGTGGCGGCGAGCGCCACGATGGGCGCGAGCTGCCAGATGCGCAGCCGGCGCTGCGGGCGCAGCTCGACCTCGACCTCGGGCTCCGGGGACATCTCGCCGGGTTCGGGGCCGTCGTCGATCACCCCGTCGGGGGTGTCGTCGGGGCCGTCGGAGCTGAGGGGTCCTCCGCCCAGCTCGGGGTCGACGCCGCGCTCGGCGTCCGGGTCGATGCTCAGACCGTCTCCGTCCGGAACGGCACCGCGGTCGGTGCCTCGTGCAGTGTCGCGAGGGCCGGCCTCCATCGCCACGCGCCCTCCCAACTCGGACTTCACTGGTCGATCGAAGCTCGATGATGGCACGTCGCCGAAGGCCCGGATGACGGCCGGAGCGTCCCGATGCCAGGACGTGATCAGGCTGTGACCGGTCGTTCGAGCAACGTCAGTGCGAGCCCGGGGAGTTCTGTGAGATCCGCCGCAGCCCCACTGAGCCAGTGCACCCGCGGGTCGCGCCGGAACCACGAATCCTGACGGCGCGCGAAGCGTTTGGTGGCCCGCACGGTGTCGGCCCGCGCCTCGTCCTCGGTGCACTCCCCCGCGAGCATCGCGAGCACCTGCTGGTATCCGAGGGCGCGGGACGCCGTGCGCCCCTCGCGCAGGCCCCGCGCCTCCAGCACGCGTACCTCGTCGACGAGTCCGGCGTCCCACATCCGGTCCACCCGGCGGGCGATGCGGTCGTCGAGTTCGGGGCGGGCGACGTCGACGCCGATCTGGACGGTGTCGTAGACGGAGTCGTGCCCGGGGAGGTTGGCCGTGAAGGGCTTGCCGGTGATCTCGATGACTTCGAGGGCGCGGACGATCCTGCGGCCGTTGCCGGGCAGGATGGCCCGGGCGGCCCCGGGGTCGGCGACGGCCAGTCGCGCGTGCAGGGCGCCGGAGCCGCGCAGCGCCAGCTCCTCCTCCAGGCGGGCCCGCACCTCGGGGTCGGTGCCGGGGAACTCCAGGTGGTCGACGGCCCCGCGGACGTAGAGCCCGGAACCGCCCACCAGGATCGGCCAGCGGCCCTCGGCGAGCAGGGCGTCGATGCGGGCGCGCGCGAGACGCTGGTACTCGGCGACGCTGGCCGTGACCGTCACGTCCCAGACGTCCAGCAGGTGGTGGGGGACTCCGCCGCGCTCGGCGTCGCTCAGTTTGGCGGTGCCGATGTCCATGCCGCGGTACAGCTGCATGGAGTCGGCGTTGACGACCTCGCCGCCCAGGTGCCGGGCGAGGAAGACGCCCAGATCGGACTTTCCGGCCGCGGTCGGTCCGACGACGGCGATGACGCGGGGGGCGGGGGGTGCGCTGCTCACGGCCCCAGTCTCGCAAACCCGGGGGCCTCTCCCCTAACGAGCCGGGGAGCGCCCCGCCACGGGCCGCCTCAGGGGGCCCGCGGTGACCGGCCGGGAGAGCCGGGGTCGACGTGTGGGGCACGGCCGGACGCCTCGCGCCCCGCGGGAGGGCCCACCGTGCCGCGTACCGCCCGAGGGAGCCGGCGGACGGCCGTGCGGGCCCGTGCCTGCTACCGCCCGCCGGCGGGGGCCGCCGCGGATCGCCGCCGTGCGGCGGGCCCGGTGTGGTCCTCCCGGCCGTCAGGACCAGGCGGCGACGAGGTATCCGACCCCGTAGGGCGCGTCGTCGTAGAGCAGGGCGCCGGCCAGGCCGGCGCCCTCGGCCGCGCCCGCGAGGACCTGCCACGGGGCGCGGCCGGCGGCCTTCAGTTCCCGGGCCAGTGCGGGGTCCAGGGCCTTGAGTGCCTCGACGTCCGCCGCTGCCAGGGCGCGTGCGGCCCGTTCGTCGAAGGCGGCGGCCCGCTCGTCGAGGTAGCCGGGCGCCTTGAGCGTCCGGCACGCGCTGGCGTCGCCCATCACCAGCAGCGCGACCCGTTCGGCCCGCGCGCCGATGTCGGCCCCGACCCGGACGCACCGCTCGGCCTCCAGCGGTTCGCCCACGCCGAGACCCTCGACGGGGGCGTCGGACCAGCCGGTGCGCTCCAGCAGCCAGGCGGCGACGGCGAGGGAGGCGGGCAGTTCGCGCTGCGGCGTCCCGCCCGCCGCGTCGGCCGCCTGCTCCCGGCCGAGGCGGACGGGGAGGTCGACGCCGAAGTCGTGGAAGGAGCCGCGGGTTCCCTCGGGATGCGTTCCCCGGGCGTACCGTTCGGCGGGCCCGACGGCCACCAGCAGGTCGGGGCGGGCGGCGGCGAGCACGCCGAGCGCGTCCGTGCACGCCGCACGCGCGGGGTCCAGCTCGGGCGCCGCGCCGGCGGCGACGTCCGGGACGAGCAGCGGGGGGCAGGGGCAGACTGCGGCGGCTACAAGCATGATCCGCAGCGTAACGCCGACCGGAGGCGGGCCGCCGGGCCGGGAGCACGGCCGGTGCGTGCCGTCACGACGCGGCGGGCCGTCGGCCGCCCGGATCGGCCGAGTGGGCCCGCGTGCCCGGCGGCGGGCCGCGCCGGGCTCCGGTCGTACCCGCGCGGCGGGGCGGACCGCGGCGCCCGCAGGTGCGGGGGCGGGGCACCGTGCGCCGGGGGGCGTGCCAGGTGCGGACGGACTCCGCGCCGCGCCCGGCCCGGCCGGCCGCGTCAGTCGCAGCCGCAGCCGCCGGCGCCGCCCGCGGCGACCGGCTGGGGCTCCGGGGCGCCGATCTTCGGCAGGCCGAGCATGACGCCCGCCGGCTTGGCGGCAGCGGCCGCGTTGCGCTTCTCCCAGGCGTCCCCCGCGCGCGTGCGCCGCACGTCCAGGACGGCGCCCTCGGCCAGCAGGTGGTGCGGCGCGGCGTAGGTGATCTCGACGGTGACGACGTCCCCGGGGCGGACCTCCGCGTCGGGCTTGGTGAAGTGGACCAGGCGGTTGTCGGGGGCTCGGCCGGAGAGCCGGTGGGTGGCACCGTCCTTGCGGCCCTCTCCCTCGGCGACCATCAGCTCCAGGGTGCGGCCGACCTGCTTCTTGTTCTCCTCCCAGGAGATCTCCTCCTGGAGGGCGACGAGACGCTCGTAGCGCGCCTGGACGACCTCCTTGGGGATCTGCCCCTCCATGGTGGCCGCGGGTGTTCCCGGCCGCTTGGAGTACTGGAAGGTGAAGGCCTGCGCGAAGCGAGCCTCGCGCACGGCGTGCAGGGTCTGCTCGAAGTCCTCCTCCGTCTCGCCGGGGAAGCCGACGATGATGTCGGTGGTGATCGCCGCGTGCGGGATGGCGGCCCGGACCTTGTCGATGATCCCGAGGAAGCGCTCCTGGCGGTAGGAACGGCGCATGGCCTTCAGGACGGTGTCCGAGCCCGACTGCATCGGCATGTGGAGCTGCGGCATCACGTTCGGCGTCTCGGCCATGGCGGCGATCACGTCGTCGGTGAAGTCCCGCGGGTGCGGGGAGGTGAACCGGACGCGCTCCAGGCCCTCGATCCGCCCGCAGGCGCGCAGCAGCTTGCCGAAGGCCTCGCGGTCGCCGATGTCGCTGCCGTACGCGTTGACGTTCTGGCCGAGCAGGGTGATCTCGGAGACCCCCTCGCCGACCAGCGCCTCGATCTCCGCGAGGATGTCGCCGGTGCGGCGGTCCTTCTCCTTGCCGCGCAGCGCCGGGACGATGCAGAAGGTGCAGGTGTTGTTGCAGCCGACGGAGATCGACACCCAGGCCGCGTAGGCGCTCTCGCGGCGGGTCGGCAGCGTGGAGGGGAACGCCTCCAGGGACTCGGCGATCTCGACCTGCGCCTCCTCCTGGACGCGGGCGCGCTCCAGCAGGACCGGCAGCTTGCCGATGTTGTGCGTGCCGAACACGACGTCGACCCAGGGCGCCTTCTCGACGATGGTGTCGCGGTCCTTCTGGGCGAGGCAGCCGCCGACGGCGATCTGCATGCCGGGGCGCCGGGTCTTCATCGGGGCGAGCCGGCCGAGGTTGCCGTAGAGGCGGTTGTCGGCGTTCTCGCGGACGGCGCAGGTGTTGAAGACGACGACGTCGGCGTCGCCGTCCGAGCCCTGGGGAGCCCGGACGTAGCCGGCGCCCTCCAGGAGGCCGGCGAGCCGTTCGGAGTCGTGGACGTTCATCTGGCACCCGTAGGTGCGCACTTCGTACGTCTTGGATTCCTGAACGTCCACTGCCTGACTCCGGTCGCCGCTGCTCATGGGACAAGGGTAGGCGGTGCGGGGAGTGGGTCGGGACGCCGGAGCCCGCACGGTGGGGGACGGCCTCGCCGCACCCGGCCGGCCGGGGGCGGGCGGCGCCGGCCGCGGGGGACGGCGGCGCCCCCGGGGACCGGCGCATCCGTCGCCCGCCCCGCGCGGACGGGGAGGGGCCGCGGGCGGGAAGGCGTCCCCGGGCGGTCCCGCACGGCCCGCGGAGGCCGTGCTCGGCGCGATCGCCGCGGACGGGTTCCGCCGCGCCGCCCGGGCCCCTCTCCGCCGTCCCCCGGTCCTCCGCCGTCCCCCGGTCCTCCGCCGCACGGAGTCACCGGCCGCACGGGAGCAGGGCCGCACGCGGACCGGGGCGTCGCTCTGCGGTTCGTCTCGCCCGACGGGACGGCCCGGGGTCAGACCAGCGTCGTGAAGCGCTCCGCGACCGTCCCGGCCGCCGCACCCAGCAGGATCGTGTAGTGGTTGGTGCCCCGCAGCAGCTCGGCGGGCAGGTCCGGCCCCGCGCCGGTCCAGCGCCCGACGACGTCGGCCGGGAGCATCGGGGGCTCCTGACCGAGCAGTCCGAGCGGGGCGTGCAGCAGCAGCGCGGGCACGCCGAGCCCGCGCAGGGCCGCGGCGAACCGGTCACCGGAGGCCAGCAGGTCGCGCCCGTCCCGGCGTACGGCCCCCTCGCGCGCCTTGGAGCGCCGGGCACCCCCGGGGCCCGTCAGGTCGTAGCGCACGTAGGCCTCGACGTCGGCGTTCCAGTCCGGGCCGAGCGCCGGGTGGGCGCGGAAGAACTCGACGTATTCGCCGTCGGTGGGATAGGTGCGGCCGAGCCGGTCGATCGCGGGGCCCAGCGTCGCGTCCAGGATCGCGTCGAGGTCGGCGCCGGGCGGCACGGGCAGCGGCAGCCCGCCGTCGACGAGGAGCAGGCGGTCGAACAGGTGGGGCCGGCGGTCGGCGGCGAGCAGGGCCACGTAGGCGCCCATCGAGTGTCCCGTCAGCGCCACCGGCGCCCCCGCTCCCAGGTCCCGGGCGAGACGGCACACGTCGTCGGCATGCCGGTCGAGCCCGTACCCGCCGGGGGCGTCCGCGCTGCCTCCGCGCCCGCGCAGGTCGGGGGCGTACAGGCTCCACTCGGCGGGGAGCCGGCGGGCCAGGGCGCCGAAGGCCATGCCGGACGCGGTGATGCCGTGCACGGCGAGCGCGATCCGCGGCCCGTCCCCGAACCGCAGCACGCGCAGGGTTCCTCCCTCGACGGGCAGGTCGAGTTCGGCCGGCTCGGTCATCCGCTCCCCCTGATCGTCCCCGGCGGCCTCCACGGCGTCGCCGCGCGGCGGTGCTCCCCGGGTCGGCGCGGCACCGCCCGGCGAACCTAACAACCGGGAGCGGAGCCGGGGAAGGGGTGCGCGCGGGCCGCCGGGCGCCGGGGCGAAGGCGCGGGGCGGCCCGGCCCCCGCGACGGCGCTCAGCGGGTTCCGGGCTCCTCCCAGCCCTGCCGGCGCAGGACGTCCGCCACGTCGGGTGCCCGGTAGTGGTCGCCCTTGAGGACCTTGCCGTCGGCGCGGCGGGCGATCCGGCCGTCGGGCCCGATCTTCGTCATGTTGGCCCGGTGGATCTCGGAGATCACCGCGTCGAGGTCGATCCCGTGGACCAGGGCCGTGCCGTAGGCGACGTAGACGACGTCGGCCAACTCGTGCGCCAGCCGGTCGAGGGGGCCCGCGACGGACACCTCGGCCACCTCGGCGGCCTCCTCCGCCAGCAGGGCGCCGCGGTGCTCGGCCAGCGCGGGCGCGACCTCGCCGGGCACGGTGCGCACGTCGAGGCCGAACGCCCGGTGGAACTCCCGCACCAGGGAGGCCGGCGACCCCGAGGGGGCGGCGGGACCGTCCGGCGGGCCGTCCGGACGGCCCGGAGAGGGTGGCCCGGAGGGGCGCGAGGCCCCGGCAGGAGCGGCGGCCGGGCCGGTGGCGGAGGGAACCTGCGACGGGAGATGCGGCTGCATGCGGCGAGCCTACGGTGCTTCTCACACCGCTCCCCGACGTCCCGCCCTGGTCAGGGAAGCCCTCGGGCTGGCAGGATCGCGCGCATGGTCCAGCCCCTCCTCCCCCGCACCGGCCGGCGCGGCGCGCTGTTCGGCTCGGCGGCCGTTCTCGCGGTCGTCGGGCTGCTGCTGTGGTGGCTGCTGCCGCTGGGCGAGGACTCCCCGCGCGGGACGATCACCTTCAGCGCGGGCACGCCGACCGGCGTCTACCAGCGGTACGGCACGCTCCTGCGCGGAGCCATGGCCAAGGACATGCCCCGGGTCGACGTCAATCTGCTGACCAGCGACGGATCGCAGGAGAACATCGAGCGGGTGGCCACCGGCAAGGCCGATTTCAGCATCGCGGCGGCCGACGCCGTGGAGACCTACCTCCTCCAGGACAAGCCCGGGGCCGGACGGCTGCGCGGCTGCTCGCGGCTCTACGACGACTACGTGCACCTGGTGGTCCGCCGCTCCTCCGACATCCGGTCGGTGGCGGACCTGCGGGGGCGGAAGGTCGCGGTCGGTCCGGGCGGTTCCGGTGTCCGGCTGATCGCCGACCACGTGCTCCAGGCGGCGGGGCTGGACCCCGACAGCGACATCGAGTCGTTCGACGACGGCATCGCGACCATGCCCGCCCTGCTCCGCGACCACTCGATCGACGCCTTCTTCTGGTCCGGCGGCCTGCCGACGAGCGCCGTGCTGGGCCTGTCCGAGTCCGACGACATCAGGCTGCTGCCGATCAGCGGCGGACTCGTCAAGAAGCTGCACGAACAGGGTGGCTCCTCCCGCTACTACCGGGCCGCCGTGATGCCCGCCGACGCCTATCCCGAGGCCCAGCGCGGCACGCCGGTGCAGACGCTCGCGGTCGCCAACTTCCTGATCACGCGGGACGACGCCGACCCGCGGCTGACCGAGGAACTCACCCACACGGTGATCGCCAGCCGCGACCGCATCGGCGCGGTGGTGCACGCGGCGCAGCTGGTGGACCTGCGCACGGCGATCTACACCGACCCGCTGCCGCTGCACGACGGCGCCCGGCGCTACTACCGTTCGATCAAGCCGTAGCCGGACCGGCCGCGAGCCGGCGGGCCGCCCACCTCAGGCGCCCGGCCCGGGCCCCGTCCTCGGCACCGTCACGGTCACCCGGAGCCCGTGCGGCTCGTGGTGGCCGTACGCGATCGACCCCCCGCCCGCCTCCAGCAGGGCCCGCGAGATGGACAGACCGAGGCCGGAGCCCTTGACGTTCTGGTGGACGGGGCTGCGCCAGAAGCGGTCGCCGATGCGTGCCAGGTCCTCGTCGGTGAGACCGGGCCCGCCGTCGGTGACCTCGACGGTCGACGTCCTGCCGTTGGAGGCGACGGTCACCTCGACGCTGCCTCCCTCGGGCGTGAACTTGACCGCGTTGTCGATCACCGCGTCCAGGGCGCTGGACAGGGTGACCGGGTCCGCCCAGGCGGTGGTGGCCGGACAGCTGCCCGCCAGCCGTACTCCCCGGCTCTCGGCGACGGGCTGCCAGGAGGCGACCCGTTCCTCCGTCAGCGCGCCGATGTCCGTCAGGCGCAGATCGGCCTCGGCGTGCTCGGCGAGGGCCAGGTCGAGCAGGTCGTCGAGGACCTGGGCGAGGCGCTTGCCCTCGGTGCGGACCGAGGCGATCTCCTCGTTGCCCTCGGGCAGTTCGAGGGCGAGCAGCTCGATGCGCAGCAGCAGCGCGGAGAGCGGGTTGCGCAGTTGGTGGGAGGCGTCGGCGACGAAGGCGCGCTGCTGTTCCAGGACGTCCTCGACGTGGTCGGCCATCTCGTTGAAGGACCGGGCCAGGCGTTGCAGTTCCGGTGGCCCGCCGGCCGCGGCGACCCGGGACTTCAGCCGCCCGGTGGCGATGTCGTGGGTGGTCGCGTCGAGCACGCGGACGGGGCGGAGCACCCAGCCGGTGAGCCGCAGCGCCGCGCCGACCGCGAGGAGCATCGCGGCGATCTCGCCCGCCCCGATGATCAGCCAGCCGTGCAGCGTCGCCGACCGCATCTGCCCGGTGGGCGAGTCGGTGACGACGACGGCGATGACGTCGCCGTCCCTGATCACCGGGGAGGCGACGACGAGACGGCCGCGCTGCCAGGGCCACACCTGCTGCGGATCGTGGCTGCGGCGGCTGACGAGGGCCTCGTTGAAGGCGTCCCGGGCCGCGCCCTCGGCGGGCAGCCGCCAGCCCTCCGGAGCGTTGGCCATGGGTGTGTCGTTCCGGTAGAACACGCCGGCCCGGATGCCGTACACGGCGTAGTAGCGGCCCAGCTCGGTGCGGAGCGTCTCGCCCCGTTCGTCGGGGTAGCCGCCCTGGGGGCCGCCCGGCGGTTCGGTGACGTACTGGGCGAGGGCGGCGAAGCGGGCGGTGTCGTCGATGCGGTCGACGACGACGCGCTGCTGCTGGGCCGCCGCGACGCTGCCGGCGAGCGGGACGCCGAGGGCGAGCAGGACGGCCGCCATCAGGACGATGAGCAGCGGGAGCAGACGCGCGCGCACCCGGGCCCGCTATCCGGCGGGGGCGACGAGCCGGTAGCCGACGCCGCGCACGGTCTCGATCAGGGCCGGCATGCGCAGCTTGGAGCGCAGCGAGGCGACGTGCACCTCCAGGGTGCGCCCGGTCCCCTCCCAGCTGGTGCGCCACACCTCGCTGATGATCTGCTCGCGGCGGAAGACGACGCCGGGGCGCTGGGCGAGGAGCGCGAGCAGGTCGAACTCCTTGCGGGTGAGCTGGACGGCGGCGCCGTCGACGGTGACCTGCCGGTTGGGGAGCTCGATGCGGACGGAACCGAGCACCAGCGCGTCCTCGCCGGGAGCGAGGCTGTCGTCGTGGGCGGTGCGCCGGGCGACGGCGTGGATGCGGGCGAGCAGTTCCCCGGTGTCGTACGGCTTCACCACGTAGTCGTCGGCGCCGAGGTTGAGGCCGTGGATACGGGAGCGGACGTCCGCGCGCGCGGTCACCATGATCACGGGGGTGGCGGTGCGCTTGCGGATCTTCCCGCAGACCTCGTATCCGTCCTGGTCGGGCAGTCCGAGGTCGAGCAGGACGACGCCGAATCCGTCGCTGTCCGGGACGAGCGCCTGCAGGGCCTCCTCGCCGCTGCGGGCGTGCGTGACGTGGAAGCCGTGCCGTGCGAGCACGGCGGACAGGGCCGCGGCGACGTGGTTGTCGTCCTCGACGAGCAGCAGTCTCATTCCGGCCCCCTCCGGTTCATCGTCGGTACGGTCTCGGTGTGCAGGGTCTTCGGTGCACGGGCGCGCGCACCAAAAGGGAAGTCACGCCGATGGACAAGGACGGCGTCAAGGGCCTTCGGGTTGCGTGCGGGGACCGTTATGCACCCGGTACGCACATCCGTACGAGCCACTACGACATGTGGGCGATTGCTACCGGATCGTGATGCTCAAGTTCACCTCAGATGTAATGACGCTGGTCGTGCCGGGTCACTACTGTCCTCCGAAACCGAGGAGGACGGAGCCCAGAAGCGATGACCAAAGTATCGCCGGCCGAGGACGACCTGGCCGGGACCGACGAGCTGGTCGTCCTGAAGAGCGTCAACAAGCACTTCGGCGCGTTGCACGTACTCCAGGACATCGACCTGACGATCACCCGCGGTGAGGTCGTCGTGGTCATCGGGCCGTCCGGGTCCGGGAAGTCCACCCTCTGCCGCACCATCAACCGCCTGGAGACCATCGACTCGGGCGACATCTCGATCGACGGCAGGCCGCTGCCCCAGGAGGGCAAGGCGCTCGCCCGGCTCCGGGCCGACGTGGGCATGGTCTTCCAGTCCTTCAACCTCTTCGCGCACAAGACCGTGCTCGAGAACGTGATGCTGGGGCAGACCAAGGTCCGCAAGACCGACCGGAAGGCCGCGGAGGAGAAGGCCCGCGCCCTGCTGGACCGTGTCGGTGTCGGCACCCAGGCGGACAAGTACCCGGCGCAGCTCTCGGGCGGCCAGCAGCAGCGCGTGGCGATCGCCCGGGCGCTGGCGATGGACCCGAAGGTCATGCTCTTCGACGAGCCGACCTCGGCTCTGGACCCCGAGATGATCAACGAGGTGCTGGAGGTCATGCAGCAGCTCGCCCGGGACGGCATGACCATGATCGTGGTCACGCACGAGATGGGCTTCGCCCGCTCGGCCGCGAACCGCGTCGTGTTCATGGCCGACGGCCGCATCGTCGAGGAGGCCGTGCCGGACCAGTTCTTCAGCAATCCGCGCAGCGACCGTGCCAAGGACTTCCTGTCGAAGATCCTGCACCACTGACCGCCGCCCGGAGCGGAGTCCCACACGTCACCCCGCGCCGGGTGCACCCTTCGACAGCCCGTACCTCTTCACCACGCAAAGGATGTTCACCATGAAGCTCTCCAGGGTCATCGCCGCCTCGGCCGCCGTCCTCGCCCTCACCGCCACCGCCACGGCGTGCGGTTCGGACGACAAGGACGACAGCGGTTCCTCGGGCGGCGGCAAGATCAAGGTCGGCATCAAGTACGACCAGCCCGGTCTCGGCCTGAAGCAGCCGGACGGCTCCTTCTCCGGCTTCGACGTGGACGTCGCGACCTACGTGGCCAAGGAGCTCGGCTACAAGCCCGACCAGATCGACTTCGTCGAGACCAAGAGCGCCGACCGGGAGAACGCGCTCGCCCGCGGCGACGTGAAGTTCATCGCGGCCACCTACTCGATCACCGACGAGCGCAAGCAGAAGGTGGACTTCGCCGGCCCGTACCTGCTGGCCCACCAGGACCTGCTGGTCAAGTCCGACTCGAAGATCGCCAAGGGCGACGACCTCAACGGCAAGAAGCTCTGCTCGGTCACCGGCTCGACGTCGGCGCAGAACGTCAAGAAGACGATCGCCCCCAAGGCGAACCTGCGCGAGTACAGCGGCTACTCGGAGTGCATCGCCGGGCTCCAGAGCGGCGCCGTCGACGCCGTGACCACCGACGACTCGATCCTCGCGGGCTTCGCCGCGCAGGACAAGTACAAGGGCCAGTTCAAGCTCGCCGGCCTCAAGCTGAGCAACGAGAACTACGGCATCGGCATCAAGAAGGGCGACTCCGCCCTGGAGAAGAAGATCAACGCCGCGCTGGAGAAGATGGTCAGCGACGGCGCCTGGCAGAAGGCGGTCGACAAGAACTTCGGCCCGGCCGAGTACAAGAACGAGCCCGCCCCGAAGATCGGCGTGATCGTCCAGTAGCCCGCGGGTCGCCTGCCGACGCAGGGGCCTTCAGGTAACGCAGGAATCCGCGGTTCGCGCGAGGTTCCGCAGGTGCGCCGCCGCCCGCCGCGATCACGGCGGCGGCGCGCCGCGTCCGCCACGTACGCCACCACCCGGAAGCGCGGGAGATCGTGTTCGACTTTCTTCAAGGTTATGACGTCCTCGGGGCGTTCTGGACGACGGTGCAGCTCACCGTCTACTCCGCCATCGGCTCCCTCGTCCTGGGCACGCTGCTCGCCGCGATGCGGGTCAGCCCGGTCCCGCTGATGCGCGGGTTCGGCACCGCCTACGTGAACATCGTCCGCAACATCCCGCTGACGGTCATCGTCGTCTTCAGTTCGCTCGGCCTCGCCGACATCTTCGGCGTGACGATGGGCGCCTCCGACGACTTCAAGCTCCAGGGCTTCCGGCTCGCCGTCCTCAGTTTCGTGGCCTACACGGCGGCGTTCGTGTGCGAGGCGCTGCGCTCCGGCATCAACACCGTGCCGGTCGGCCAGGCGGAGGCGGCCCGGGCGATCGGGCTCGGCTTCAGCCAGACGCTACGGCTGATCGTGCTGCCGCAGGCGTTCCGCTCCGTCATCGTCCCGCTGGCCAACGTGCTGATCGCGCTCACCAAGAACACGACCGTGGCCGCGGCCATCGGTGTGGCCGAAGCCGCCACCCTGATGAAGGAGATGATCGAGAACGAGGCGCAGACCCTGCTCATCGCCCTCGTCTTCGCCTTCGGGTTCGTGGTCCTGACCCTCCCCACCGGCCTCCTCCTCGGCTGGCTCGGCAAGCGCATGGCGGTGAAGCGATGACCTCCGTCCTCTACGACGCCCCCGGCCCCCGGGCCCGGCGCCGCAACGTCGTCCTCTCGGTGGTCTTCGTCGTCCTGCTCGGCCTGTTCCTGTGGTGGATCTGGCGGGCCATGGACGACAAGAACCAGCTCAAGTGGGCGCTGTGGGAGCCCTTCACCACGGCGAACGCCTGGTCCACCTATCTGTGGCCGGGCCTCCTCGGGACCCTGAAGGCCGCCGCCCTCAGCATGGTGATCGCCCTGCCGCTGGGTGCCCTCTTCGGCATCGCACGCCTGTCCGACCACCGATGGGTGCGCGTTCCGGCCGGAGCCGTGGTCGAGTTCTTCCGGTCGATCCCCGTCCTGCTGCTGATGCTGTTCGCGAACGAGCTGTTCGCCCGTTCCGCCGGCATCCCCAGCGAGGACCGCCCGTTCTACGCCGTCGTCACCGGCCTGGTGCTGTACAACGCCTCGGTGCTCGCCGAGGTCGTCCGGTCCGGCATCCTCGCTCTGCCCAAGGGCCAGACGGAGGCCGCCTACGCCGTCGGCCTGCGCAAGGGCCAGACGATGAGCAGCATCCTGCTGCCGCAGGCGGTGACGGTGATGCTGCCGGCGATCGTCAGCCAGCTGGTCGTCATCGTGAAGGACACGGCACTGGGCGGCGTGATGATCGGGTACGCCGAACTCCTGACCGCGCGCAGCACGCTCGCGGCCAACTACGCCAACGTCGTCCCGAGCTTCATCGTGGTCGCCGTCATCTTCATCGTCGTGAACTTCTCGATCACCAGTTTCGCCTCGTGGCTGGAGGCACGGCTGCGCCGCGGCAAGAAGTCGACCGGCACGGTGCTCCCCGCGGACGACGCCTCGGTCGCGGGGACCGCCGGTACCGGTGCGGGCGGCGGTATCTGACAAGCAGTCAATCCGGGTGGTACGCGAGGGCAGTGGCATGATCGCCACTGCCCTCGTCACTTGACGCAAGCACCGGCAATGGGTTGCATACGTTCTGTGATCGTGCACCCCGCCCCACCTGCCTGTTCCCGTACGTCCCCGAGGACACCGCTCCGGGCAGGGGGCACCGCGCCGTGGACCCGGTGATCATCGTCGGAGCAGGGCCCGTCGGGCTCGTGCTCGCCCTTGCGCTGGCCCGCCAGGAAGTCCCCTCCGTCGTCCTCGACGAGGGGCCCGGCAAGGACGAGCAGCGGCTCGCCCGGACCGTGGTGCTGCGCGAGGACACGGCGGCGCTCGTCGAGAGGCTCACCGGCCGCCGGCTCGACGACACCGGTCTGCGTTGGGCCGGATGGCGGTCGATGCGGCGCAGGCAGGTGATGCGCGAGATCTCCTTCGGCACGCGGGCCGCCGCGGACACCGGCCCGCACGGCTACGGCCCCCGGGACGCGGGGACCGCCGGCGGTGACGGCCCTCGGGGGGCCGCCACCGCGCGCGGCGCGGACCCGTCCCGGAGCACGGACGGCCCGGCTCCGGCGGAGGAACTCGACGCTCCGCTGCACATCGCCCAGCACGAGCTGACCGGCGCCCTGCGCGAGGCGATCGTCCACGAACGGCTCGTCCGGCTCGCCGCCGACAGCCGCGTCGACTCCGTCGAACAGGAGACGTCGGGCGTCACGGCACACACCCGCGGCCCCAACGGAACCTACTGGCGCGGCAGTTACCTGGTCGGCTGCGACGGTCCGCGCTCCACCGTGCGCAAACTGCAGGACATCCGCTTCCCCGGCCGTACCGCCGTCGAACGGCACGCCGTGGCGGCCCTGCGCGCCGAGCTGCCCCGGCCCGGCGAAGCCGTACTGCACCGCCTGCCCCCGTGGCGCACCTCCGGCCCCTCCGCCGGAGAGGTGACCGCCCGCCCGCTCGCCGGGGACGTGTGGCGGCTGGACTGGCTGCTGCCCCAGAGCAAGGACCTGGTCACCCCCGACCTGCTGGTGGCGCGGATCAGGGAGACCCTCGGCGGCTGGAGCGGCGGTTCCACCCCGCCGTACGAGTTGCTGGACACCGGCGTCCACACCGTGCACCACCGGCTCGCCCGCCGGTGGCGTGCCGGGCGGGTCTTCCTCGCCGGGGACGCCGCCCACCTGCTCGGCGCCCTCGGCACGCAGGGGCTGGACGAGGGGCTCCGGGACGCGGACAACCTCGCGTGGAAGCTGGCGCTCGCCTGGCACCACGGTCCGCACGACGCCCTGCTCGACAGCTACCAGACCGAGCGGCGGGCCGCGGTCGCGTCGCGGCTGCGCGCCGCCGATCAGGCCCTGCCCCTGCTGCGCGGAGGCGGCGGCCTGCGTCTCCACCTGCCCGGCGCCGCCCGGGGGCACGACGCGCTCCTCACGGACGGTCACCTCGGGCGTGGGCCGCTCGGCGCGCCGGGCACCTACGCCGACTCGCCGCTCGCCCCGCCGCCCGCCGACTCCCGGGCGCCCGTCGCCACCGAGCCCGGCGCCCCGGTCACCGACGTGCGGGTCACCGCGGAGGACGGTTCCTTCGTGCCGCTGCGGGAACGGCTCGGGCGCGGGGTCCTGCTCGTCGTGCTGATCGCGCCGGGCACCGGTGTGTGGGAACGCAAGCACTGGGTCACCGCCGGCGTCATGCCCCGGCTCGCCGCCGCCGTGACCGCGCTCCCCCACCCCGCCGAGCTGCTCGTCGCGGAGAGCTACCCGGGAGCGTCCGCGCACACGGTGCTCCTCGTCCGGCCCGACGGCCATCTGGTCACCGCGCTCAACGGGGTCAGGCCGGCCGATCTGTACGAGGCGGCCGAAGCGGCCATCGGCGGTCCGGCCCCGGCCGAGGCCACCACGGAGGCGACCGCCGGACACCGCTGACACCCGGGCGGCGGCAGCGGCCCCGCGCCCGGCGGGGCGGGGGCGGCCACACCGCGGAGGCGGAGCGGAGGCAGGCACCGGCCGCGCCCGACGGCGCACGGTGCGGACAATCCGTCCGCACCACTCGGGATCGCGTCCGCGCGGAGGCGGCCACCGAGCGGCGGTTACCACCCGGGAAGCACCACACGAGGCGCGGGCGGTGCGTACCGGACGGAGGCGGCGGCGAGTCCCGTCCCGGTCCAACGCCGTTGCCGGGATCACCGGCCCGAGGCTGCCCGGAGGCCGCAGGCCGATGCGCACCCCCGCCGACGGCAGGGTCCACGGGCCCCTGCCCCGAAGCAGAAGCCCGCCGGCCGGAAGACGCGCACCAGGGCCGGGCAGCGCCGGGAAAGGCGGGGTCGGCGGTCGATTGCCAGACGGTCAGCGGGCGACGGCCGGCCTCGGTCGCCGGGCGGGTGGCGGGTGGCGGGTGGCGGGTGGCGGCGGACGGTCGGCGGGTGACGGGCGGCCTCGGTCGCCGGACGGTCGACGGGTCGCGGCGGACGGTCGGAACTCGCCGATCGACGGCCGGGACTCACCGGCCATGGCTCGGCGGTCGACGGGCCGGGACTCGGCGGTCGACGGGCCGGGACTCGGCGCGCTATCGGCCGAGGCTCGGTGGTCGATAGCCCGCACACGTCGGCAGGCACTCGGCGGTCGGCCCTCACCGGCCAAGGCTCGGCGGTCGACGGGCCGGGACTCGGCGCGCTATCGGCCGAGGCTCGGTGGTCGATAGCGCGCACACGTCGGCAGACACTCGGCGGTCGGCCCTCACCGGCCAAGGCTCGGCGGTCGACGGGCCGGGACTCGGCGCGCTATCGGCCGAGGCTCGGTGGTCGATGCGCGCACACGTCGGCAGGCACTCGGCGCTCGGCGCTCGGCGGCCAAGGCTCGGTCGTCGGCACTCAACGGTCGACGGCCGGGGCTCGGCGGTCGACCGTTGGCGGTCCACAGGGTGGCGGTCGGTTGACCGCCTTCCACCAGCGTGGTCTACTCCGGACCGTGACCGACACCTGTGTGCGCCTGTGGCGGAGGGTCCATATGGACCTCCTCCGCTACGCGGGCTGCGTGTGTCGTCCGTCCTGCTGACTCGCCCCCCTTCCCGCGCGCCGCACTCCCCTGCCCTCGCGCGCACTCCCCGCGACCCCAGGACGGTCCGAGTGTCTGCCTCCTCCCCTCCCTCCGCCATGCCCGTTCCACCCGGCACGCCCGCCGCCCCGGCGCCTGCCGCCACCCCCGCTCCGTCCGGCGCCCCCAGCCGGGCCGACCTCCTCGACTTCGTGCGCCGCACGGCAGCCGACGCCGAACTCGTCGCCTCGCTGCCCCTCGACCCCGAGGGACGGACCTGGGTGCGGCTCGCAGGCCCCGGCGGCAGCGAGGCCTGGCTCATCGGCTGGCCGCCCGGCACGGGCACCGGCTGGCACGACCACGCCGAGTCGGTGGGCGCCTTCGTCACCGCGTCCGGTGAACTGCGGGAGAGTGCGCTCGCCGCGCGGCTCCCCGCCGACGGCTGGAAGACCCTCGAACTCGCCGACGGCATCGACCGGGAGCGGAACCTGCCCGCCGGCACGGGCCGTTCCTTCGGCCGCCACCACGTACACGAGGTCCTGAACGCGTCCGCCGACGCCCACGCGATCTCCGTGCACGCCTACCACCCCCCGCTCCCGCAGATCCGCCGCTACAGCCGCACCGGTCGGGTGCTGCGCCTGGAGCACGTCGAACGTCCGGAGGACTGGCAGTGAGCACCTCACCCCGCGTCGGCATCGACGCCTTGCTGGAGCAGGTTCGCTCCGGCCTCGACCGGATGGACGCCGCGGACGCCCACGACGCCGTGCGCGCCGGCGAGATCCTGCTGGTCGACACCCGGTACCAGGCCCTGCGCGACCGTGACGGGCTGATCCCCGGCGCCCTGGTCGTGGAGCGCAACGAACTGGAATGGCGGCTCGACCCCGACGGCAGCCACCGCGCGCCGGAGGCCACGCACCACGACCTGAAGGTCGTGGTGGTGTGCGACGAGGGGTACGCGTCGAGTCTCGCCGCCGCGTCCCTGCACCGGCTGGGGCTGCACCGGGCGACCGATCTGATCGGCGGTTTCCAAGCGTGGAAGGCGGCCGGACTCCCCGTCACGGCCCCCGCCGTCGAGCCGCGCCCCGAGACGGCCCCGGAAACCGGCGCGGGGGCGGGTTCCGCGGACTGATCCCCCGCCCGGCAGGGCCGTCGGCAGGGGGCGGGTCCGTCCGTCACCGGCTTCGGCCGGGCGCGGACGGACCCGCCGCCGTGCGTCCGGGCGTCGAACGCGATCGGCGCCCCCGCGCGTCCACCGTGTTCATCGCCCGTGACATCGACGACGCGCCCGCGGTTCCGGTCCACGCCATCGGTGTTCTGCCCTCGACCTATCGCCGCAGTGTTCTGCGAAGCCGACAACCCCGACTCCCCGGTGCGCGTTCGGCCTGCGCTCCCACGGCTCCGTGTCTCGTGCCGCCGTGCCTCACGGTCGGCTCGGAACACGCGATGTCGAGCCGGCTGAGCCGGCTCCTCCGGCTCCGGCCTCCTGCCCCGCTCAGAACCCCTCGTCCATCAGCCCTTCGGTGTCCTCGCCCTCTTCCTCCAGTGCCTGCCGGACCACGCGCAGGGCCAGGCCCTGGGAGTAGCCCTTGCGGGCGAGCATGCCCGCGAGACGGCGCAGCCGCTTGTCGCGATCGAGTCCCCGGGTGGAACGCAGCTTGCGGTCGACCAGGTCGCGCGCGGTCGCTTCCTCCTGCTCGGAATCCAGCTGCCCGACGGCCTCGTCGATCAGTGTCGGCTCGACCCCCTTGGTCCGCAGCTCCTGGGCGAGGGCGCGCCGGGCCAGCCCGCGGCCGTGGTGGCGGGACTCGACCCATGCCTCGGCGAAGGCGCCGTCGTTGATCAGCCCGACCTCCTCGAACCGTGACAGCACCTCGTCCGCCACCGCGTCCGGGATCTCCCGCTTGCGCAGGGCGTCGGCGAGCTGCTTCCGCGTGCGCGGGGTCCCGGTGAGCAGACGCAGGCAGATCGCTCGCGCCTGCTCGGCCGGGTCCCTGGGAGGCTCCCTCTTCTCGGCCCTCGACGAGGAAGGGGAGCCTCCGTCCTGCGGGTCGTCGGACGGCTCGCCGAATCCGCCGCGTCTCCGACGCCCTCGTCCACCGCGCGGCCCCGCGGCGGAGCGTCCTCCGCCGCGCCGCGCCCCGTCGGAACCGCTTCTCCGGGCGCCGAACGGCGCACCGCCGTCGTCCGGCCCCGCGTCGGCGTGCTCGTCGGCGGAGAAACCGAACGCGTCCCCGAACCCGCCGCCGGAGCCGTACCGCCGGCCGCCGGACCCTCCGGCTCCGCCGTACGTCCGGTCACCGTCTCCGTCCGGGCCACCGTCGCCTCCGCCGTGTCCCTGCCCCGGCCGCGCGGGGACCACGGGAGAGGTGTACTCGGCCCAGTCGGTTCGCCGTGTCATGGACTAGCTCTTGGCCGCCGCGGCCCGCGACTTGGTGGCCTTGGCCGCCGGGGCGGCGACCGCCTTCGCCGCATCGTCCGGAGCGGCCGCGACGGCGGCGTCCGTGCCGGGCGCGGCGGCGGGCTCCTCGGGCTTCACGCCGACGCCCAGCTTCTCCTTGATCTTCTTCTCGATCTCGTTGGCGAGGTCGGGGTTGTCCTTCAGGAAGTTACGGGCGTTCTCCTTGCCCTGACCGAGCTGATCGCCCTCGTACGTGTACCAGGCGCCGGCCTTGCGGACGAAGCCGTTCTCCACGCCCATGTCGATCAGGCCGCCCTCGCGGCTGATGCCCTGTCCGTAGAGGATGTCGAACTCGGCCTGCTTGAAGGGGGGTGCGACCTTGTTCTTGACGACCTTGACGCGGGTGCGGTTGCCGACCGCGTCGGTGCCGTCCTTGAGCGTCTCGATGCGGCGGATGTCGAGTCGCACCGAGGCGTAGAACTTGAGCGCCCGGCCACCGGTCGTGGTCTCCGGCGAACCGAACATCACGCCGATCTTCTCGCGCAGCTGGTTGATGAAGATCGCGGTGGTCTTCGACTGGTTGAGCGCGCTGGTGATCTTCCGCAGGGCCTGGCTCATCAGGCGGGCCTGGAGACCCACGTGCGAGTCGCCCATCTCGCCCTCGATCTCCGCGCGCGGCACCAGGGCCGCGACGGAGTCGATGACGATGAGGTCGAGCGCGCCGGAGCGGACCAGCATGTCCACGATCTCCAGGGCCTGCTCGCCGTTGTCCGGCTGGGACAGGATGAGGTTGTCGATGTCGACACCGAGCTTCTTCGCGTACTCGGGGTCGAGGGCGTGCTCGGCGTCCACGAACGCCACCTGGCCGCCGGCCTTCTGCGCGTTCGCCACGGCGTGCAGGGTCAGGGTCGTCTTGCCGGAGGACTCCGGGCCGTAGACCTCGACCACGCGGCCGCGCGGAAGCCCGCCGACGCCGAGGGCGACGTCGAGCGCGGTCGACCCGGTGGGGATGACCTCGACGGGCTCATTCGGCCGCTCGCCCAGGCGCATCACGGCGCCCTTGCCGAACTGCCGTTCAATCTGCGCGAGCGCGGCGTCGAGCGCCTTCTCGCGGTCGGTTCCTGCCATGGGTTCCACCCGGTTTGCTTGAGTCGATCGCTTCACGTCAAAGACGCTAACGCCTGCCACTGACAATGCGCCCCGACGCCCGGCCGGCCTGTGGATAACTCGGGCACATCCGCACGAAAGCCCTGCCCGACATCCTCGGAAAGGCCCTCGCCGGAACATCCATAAGAATGGATGTTCGATTTTCGTGTCAAGCGCACCACGCGACACCTCCGAGACTACGGTCGCGCTCGGACAACGCCCCGGATTCCGCCCCGCGCCGGGCCCGCCGCGCCCCCGTGCCGGACTGCTCCCCGAGGCGTAGCCCCGGTGCCTCCGGCCGTACGACGACGGCCGGGAGGTCTCCCGGCAGGCTGTGCGCCATGGAAGCGACACGGGGCCGCCCCACGACTCCGCCGGCTCCCGGGCTCCGCCCGGTCGAGCGGCTCTGCCACGCGACGGGCGCGGTGCTCGTCCTGTCGGGATGCGTGCACCTGCTGGTGTTCGCCGTCGACGGCGGGCCCTGGGACGGTCCGGTGTCCTGGCGCAAGCCCGTCACCTTCGGGCTCTCCTTCGGCCTGACGCTCATGGCGGTCACCTGGGTCGCGTCGTTCCTGCGCCTGGGCAGGCGGCTGCGCACGGTGCTGCTCGCGGTGTTCGCGGCGGACTGCGTGGTGGAGGTCGGCGGGATCACCCTCCAGGCGTGGCGCCGCGTGCCGTCGCACCTCGACATGGAGACCGGTTTCGACACGGCGGTGTCCCTGACCCTCGCCGTGGGCGGCGGCGTGCTGGTCGCGGTGCTGACCGTGTTCGCGCTCGCGTCGTTCCGGAGCAGGCCCGCGGGGCCCTGGGGCATGCCGCTCGCCCTGCGGTCCGGGTTCGCGATCCTGCTCGTCGCCCTGGCCTCGGGCGTCGCGATGATCGCGCGCGGCGCCGTCCTGGCGCGCACGGACCGTCAGGAGGACGCCTACCGGTCGACCGCCCCGCTGAAGCCGCTGCACGGGGTGAGCCTGCACGCCGTACTGGTACTGCCCGCGGTCGCCTGGCTGCTGTCCCGCACCGGCTGGAGCGAACGGGCCAAGGGGCGCGTCCTGTACGCGGCGGTGGGCTGCTACGCCGTCGCCGTCCTCGCCGCCGGCGCCGACGCGGTGCTCACCTGGTGAGCCTCACCGGTCGAGCAGGCGACGCACGCGGGTGAGGAGCCCTTCCGAACCGCGCCTGCGATGTCCCTGGACCCGCGGGTCGTCCATGACGTCGTAGCGCGTCACGTAGGCCCCGAGGAACGCCTGGAGGGTGGCGACCGCGGGGATGGCGATCAGGGCGCCGACGGCGCCGAGGAGCGCCGTTCCGGCGATGACGGACCCGAAGGCGACCGCCGGATGGATGTCCACCGACTTGGAGGTCAGCTTGGGCTGCAGCACGTAGTTCTCGAACTGCTGGTAGATCACGACGAAGACGAGCACCCACAGCGCGTACCAGGGGTCCACGGTGAAGGCGATCAGCATGGGCAGGGCGCCCGCGAGATAGGTTCCGATGGTCGGGATGAACTGCGAGACCAGGCCGACCCAGACGCCGAGCACCGGCGCGTAGGGCACATCGAGCGCCTCCAGCAGGATGTAGTGCGCCACTCCGGAGATCAGCGCCATCAGACCGCGCGAGTACAGGTACCCGCCGGTCTTGTCGACGGCGATCTCCCAGGCGCGCAGCACCTCGGCCTGACGGGTCGGCGGCAGCACCGAGCACAGGGCGCGCCGCAGTCGCGGCCCGTCGGCGGCGAAGTAGAAGGAGAACAGCCCGACCGTCAGGAGCTGGAAGAGCCCGCCCAGAACCTGGCCGGAGACGTCCAGGACGCCGGTGGCGCTGTTCTGCACGTACTTCCGCAGCCACGCCGAGTGGAGCAGGCTGTCCTGGATGTCGACCCGCCGCAGGTCGGTGTGGAAGTGCCCGTTGATCCAGCTGATCACGGAGTCGAGGTAGTCCGGGAATCCCTCGACCATCTTGATGATCTGGCCGGCGAGCATCGAGCCGAGCAGCGCGACGAAGCCGGCGGTCAGGATCAGGGCACCGAGGAACACGAGGAAGGTGGCCAGCCCCCGGCGCAGGCCCCGCGCGGACATCCAGCTCACCGCGGGTTCTATCGCGAGGGCCAGGAAGAACGAGATCAAGATGTTGATCAGCAGGCCGGTGAGCTGGTGGAACGCCCAACTGCCCAGCTGGAACGACGCGATGAGCGCGAGCGCGAGCACCATGGCGCGCGGCAGCCAACGCGGCATCCGGCCGTCCCGCGCGACGCCGCCCGCGGGCGGCGGGTCCGGGGGCGTCGTGACGGGCGGGGATGCCTGCCGACCGACCTGCGTGTTCTCGTCTGTGGGGGCCACGGAGCAAGTTTCGCCCACGCCACCGACAATCGGTTCCGGTCCCCCTCGTTCGATGCCCGCCCGAGGTCCGGCCGCCTCCGAACCGGGCCCCCGTCGGTGACCCGTCAGTGCTTCTCGTGGGGAACGCCCATGGACGCGCACACCACGCGCCAGACGTCCTTCGCCTCCCAGCCGGCGTCCAGCGCCTCGTTGACAGTGCGCCCGCCGAGTTCCGCCATCACGTGATCGCGCGCGAAGGTGTCGGCGTATCCCGCGCCGAAATGATCAGCCATTCGCTGCCAGAAGACCGTCAACCGCATGACACCAGTATCCCGCCCCTGGGGGGTGGCCCGTCCCAGGACCGCGTGCCGACACCGCTTTCCGCCCTACGGTCTGATCCATGGCCGAAACCGGAGCTTCCCCACTCCCCCCGACGCCCCCGGCGCGTTCACCGCTCGCACGCGCCGAGCACTTCATCTGGCTCACCGCGCGCGTGCTGGAACAGCGGCGCTTCGCCCACCACTTCCTCGGCGGCGGCGCCGACGCCGTGGAGACCGCGCTGTCCGCCTACCGCAACGACGACGGAGGGTACGGCCACGCGCTCGAACCCGATCTGCGCGGTCCCGTCAGCCAGCCGCTGCACACCGCGCACGCCCTGCGGGTCCTCGACGCGATCGGGCGGTGCGGCGGGCAGCGGGCCGAGCGGGTGTGCCGCTACCTCACCTCCGTGTCGACGGCCGACGGCGCGCTGCCGGCGATCCGTCCCGCCCAGCGCGGCTACCCGGCCGCGCCCTTCCTCCCGATCGTCGACGACCCGCCGGGCGAGCTGCTCGCCACCGGCCCGGTGGTGGGCCTGCTGCACCGCAACGAGGTGTGGCACGCGTGGCTGTTCCGCGCCACCGACTTCTGCTGGCGGGAGATCGAGTCACTGGAGCGGTCCCACCCGTACGAGATCGAGGCGGCGGTCGCCTTCCTCGACTCGGCGGCCGACCGGCCTCGCGCGGAGGCGAGTGCGGACCGGCTCGGGCGCCTGGTCCGCGAGCAGCATCTCGCCGCACTCGACCCCGGGAACCTGGCCGCGTTTCCCGTCGCACCCGGCTACGCGGAGGGCGAGCACCACTTCCCGCACGACTACGCGCGCACCCCGGGCTCCCTCGCGCGCGCGTGGTTCACGGACGAGGAGATGCGGCGCTCCCTGGACCACCTCGCGGCCGAGCAGGAGGAGGACGGCGGCTGGCCGATCCGCTGGCGCCGGTGGGCGCCCGGGATCGCGCTGGAGAGCCGTCCCATGGTGACGATCGAGGCACTGCGCACCCTCCGGGCCCACGGCAGACACGTCGGATGACACGGGGCCGGCGCCGTCGTGGCGGGCTCCGCGAACCGCTCCCTCGCGCCCCTCTCCACGGTGTCCTCGGGAAGGGGCGCGGCGGCGCCGGGCGCCCGTCACCGACCCGCGGCCGAGCCCTGCCTTAAGCCGCGCCCAGGCGCCGCGACGTCCGCGTGGCGCCGCCTCCCACGGCCGCGACGGCCGCTCAGCCCGTGAACGCGCGGACCCCGGCGGTCACGGCCACGGCGGCGGCGACGACCAGGAGGAACGGGGCACGCAGGATCAGGGCGACGGCCGCCGCCGCGAGCCCGGCGGCCTTGGCGTCCACGACCAGGGTCTGCCCGTCCGCGAAGGTCTGCTGGGCCGTGAGGGCCGCGAGCAGCGCGACGGGCAGCAGGGCGGCGAGCCGCTGCACGAGAGGCCGTTCCAGGGCCCCGGCGGGGATGAGCAGGCCGATGAGTTTGACGGCGTAGCAGCCGACGGCGGTGGCACCGATGGCGATCCAGACGGTCAACGGTCTTCCCCCGGTGCGTCGTGCGGTGTGCCGTCGGGCAGGTCTGCCTGCGGCCCGGTTGCCGGTCGGGGCCCGGGCCGGACCCCGGCAGCGGTTTCGGGCCGGGGCGCCGGCCGGCGGGTGGCCCCGGACTCCGGTGCACCGCCGGCCGGGCCGCCGTCCCGGGGCGCGCGGTCGCGGCCCGTCACGTACAGCACGGCGGGGGCGGCGAGCGCCGCCGCCAGGACCGGGACCCCGGCGGGCAGCACGGGCAGCAGGCCGAGGCCCAGCAGCACGGCGACGCCCGCCACCGCGCGTTCGGTCGTGGTCTTCAGCATGGGTGCGAGGAGCGCCAGGAACACGGCGGGTCCGGCGGCGTCGAGGCCCCACGCGTCGGTGTCCCCGATGGCCTCGGCGCCGACCGCGCCGAGCAGGGTGGTGAGGTTCCACAGGAGGTAGAGCGACAGGCCGGTGACCGTGAAGCCGAGCCGGACGCCGCGACGGTTCGGCTGGGCCAGGGCGACGGCCGTGGTCTCGTCGATCACCCAATGGGCAGCGAACGGGCGCACGGTCCGCGGCAGGGCGAGGAGCTGCGAGAGGCGCAGCCCGTAGAAGGCGTTGCGCACCCCCAGGAAGAAGGCGCCGGCCGCCGCCGTGAGCGGGTTGCCTCCGGCCGCGAGCGCCCCCACCAGGGCGAACTGGGACGCGCCGGTGAACACCAGGAGGCTGAGCGCACAGCTCTGCAGCAGGCTGAGCCCGCTCCCCGCCGCCGTCACCCCGAAGGCGAAACCGGACAGTCCGACGGCGATGCCGACTCCCAGGGCGTCGCGGACGACGGCGGCGTCGGGTTTTCGGCCTGCCGTACCTCGGCGGTCCGCGAGCGTTGTCTGTTCTCCCACGTCCCCGACGGTAGGAGCAGGGACCCCGCGCCGTCTTGTACGTTCTTGCGCTCGCGCTGGTACGCCCCCGGGGGTACGCCCACGCTTCGGGTGAAGTGGCGGTTGAGGTGCGGCTGGTCGGTGAAGCCGACCGCGACGGCCGCCTCGGCGGGCGCGGAACCGGCGTCCAGGAGGTGCCGGGCCCGGCGTACCCGAGCGTCCGTGAGCCAGGTGTGCGGCGGCATCCCGTAGGCGGCCCGGAAGGCGCGCAGCAGCGCGAAGGGGCTGGTGCCGAGGTCGGTGGCGAGCCGCTCCAGGGTCGGCGGCGCGGCCATCCGCTCCTCCAGCACGGCACGCGCGCGGGCCGCGATCCGGCTGCCGGCGGTCCGTGGCGCGCGCTGCGGCAGGGTCCCGCCGTTCAGGCGCAGCAACCGGGTCACGGCGACCCGCAGCAGGGTGTCGGCGGCCAGCGCGTTGCCCTCGTCGGCGGCCCGGAGCACCTGGTGGACCAGGCCGGCCGCGTAGGGGTCGTCGAGCACCGGCCGCGTGAATCCGGGGGTGCCGCGCAGGGTGGTGGTCTCGGCGGCGATCTCGGCGACCAGTTCCGGGGAGGGGTACACGGCCCCGTAGTGCCAGCCCTCGGGAACTCCGGCACGTCCGGTGTGCGGGGTGTCGGGGTTGACGAGGGCCAGGGTGCCGGGTCCCGCGTACTGGTCCGCTCCGCCGTGGTGGAAGACCTCGACGCCCTCGTCGATGGCGGCGATCACGAAGTTCTCGTGGGTGTGGCGGACGAAGATCTTCTCGACGTAGCGGGCACGCAGCAGGTCGACACCGGGCAGTTCCGCGTACCGCCAGTGCCGTGCCCGCTCCCGTCCCGAACCCGCCACCTCCTCATTGTCCGCCACCTCGCCCGGAGCCCCCGGCCCGGAGCCGCTCCACCGCGGGAACCGCCCGCCGGCCGGGCATTCGATCCGCGCCCGGGGCCGGTGCGGCGGGCCGCGAGAGGGGCCCTCGCGGCCGTCGTCCGGGCGGCCCGGGCGACGGGGCGGCGGACCGGGTCCGCGCCATCCGCGCAGCTCAGGGCGATTGTCGGTGGGCGGGTGCAGGATGGACGCATGGTCAGCTCCGCGCATCGGGCCCTCGCAGGCTTCTCCCCCGCGACCCGCGGTTGGTTCTCGGGGGCGTTCTCCGCGCCCACCGCGGCCCAGGCCGGGGCGTGGACGGCCATCGGGGCGGGGTCGGACGTGCTGGTGGTCGCCCCGACCGGGTCCGGCAAGACGCTGGCGGCGTTCCTCGCCGCGCTCGACCAACTGGCGTCCACGCCCCCGCCCGCGGACCCCAGGAAGCGCTGCCGTGTGCTGTACGTGTCGCCCCTGAAGGCCCTGGCCGTCGACGTGGAGCGGAATCTGCGCAGCCCGCTGACCGGCATCCGGCAGGAGTCGGTGCGGCTCGGGCTGCCGGAGCCGGAGGTGAAGGTCGGCATCCGCTCCGGCGACACCCCGGCGGCCGAGCGCAGGTCGCTGGCCACCCGTCCGCCGGACATCCTCATCACCACCCCCGAGTCGCTGTTCCTGATGCTGACGTCGGCCGCCCGGGACGCGCTGACCGGCATCGAGACGGTGATCCTGGACGAGGTGCACGCGGTCGCGGGCACCAAGCGCGGCGCCCACCTCGCGCTCACCCTGGAGCGTCTCGACGAGCTGCTGCCGAAGCCGGCCCGCCGCATCGGCCTCTCCGCGACCGTGCGCCCCGTGGACGAGGTCGCCCGGTATCTCTCGCCGCGCCGCAAGGTGGAGATCGTCCAGCCGCCGTCCGGCAAGGAGTTCGACCTGTCGGTCGTGGTCCCGGTGGAGGACCTGGGCGAACTGGGCGGCTCCCCTGCGGCCGACGGCAAGGACGGTGCGGAGAAGCCCTCCATCTGGCCGCACGTCGAGGAGCGGATCACCGACCTCGTCCAGTCCCACCGCTCGACGATCGTGTTCGCCAACTCCCGGCGGCTCGCGGAGCGCCTGTGCAACCGGCTCAACGAGATCGCCCACGAGCGGGCGACCGGCGAACCGCTGGAGGAGGCGCATTCCCCGGCGCAGCTGATGGGCGGCTCCGGCGCCGTGCAGGGAGTGCCCGCCGTCATCGCGCGCGCCCACCACGGCTCGGTCTCCAAGGAGCAGCGTGCCCAGGTCGAGGAGGACCTGAAGGCCGGCCGCCTTCCGGCCGTCGTCGCCACCTCCAGTCTCGAACTGGGCATCGACATGGGCGCGGTCGACCTGGTCGTGCAGGTCGAGTCGCCGCCGTCGGTGGCCTCCGGGCTCCAGCGCGTGGGCCGCGCGGGCCACCAGGTCGGCGCGGTGTCCACGGGTGTGGTGTTCCCGAAGTACCGGGGGGACCTGGTGCAGGCGGCCGTCGTGACCGAGCGGATGCGGACGGGGTCCATCGAGTCCCTGCGGATTCCGGCCAATCCGCTGGACGTGCTGGCGCAGCAGCTCGTCGCGATGACGGCGCTCGACACCTGGCAGGTCGACGACCTGATCACGACCGTCCGGCGGGCGGCTCCCTTCGCCTCGCTGCCCGAGTCGGCGTTCACGGCCGTGCTCGACATGCTCGCGGGACGCTACCCCTCGGACGCCTTCGCGGAACTGCGGCCCCGGGTCGTCTGGGACCGCGTCGCGGGCACGGTGACCGGCCGCCCCGGCGCCCAGCGCCTCGCGGTCACCTCCGGCGGCACCATCCCGGACCGCGGGCTCTTCGGCGTCTTCCTCGCCGGAGCCGACCCCAAGAAGGGCGGCGGCCGGGTCGGTGAACTCGACGAGGAGATGGTCTACGAGTCCCGGGTCGGCGACGTGTTCACCCTCGGCACGAGTTCCTGGCGCATCGAGGACATCACCCGCGACCGGGTGCTGGTCTCCCCCGCGCCCGGTGTCCCCGGCCGACTTCCCTTCTGGAAGGGCGACCAGCTCGGCCGCCCCCTCGAACTGGGCCGCGCGGTCGGCGCGTTCCTCCGCGAGGTCGGCTCCCTGCCCGAGGACGACGCCCGGCTCCGCCTCCTCGCGGCCGGGCTGGACGCCTGGGCCGCGGACAACGTCCTGGCGTATCTCCGGGAGCAGCGCGAGGCCTGCGGGCACATCCCGGACGACCGGACGATCGTGGTCGAGCGCTTCCGCGACGAGCTGGGCGACTGGCGGGTCGTCGTGCACTCCCCGTTCGGCGCGCAGGTGCACGCTCCCTGGGCGCTGGCGCTGGGAGCGAAGCTGTCCGAGCGGTACGGCATGGACGCCCAGGTCATGCACGCCGACGACGGCATCGTGCTGCGGTTGCCCGACGCCGACCTCCTGGGGATGGACCTGCTCGACCAGGCGCCCACGCGAGCGGGGTCGGAGTACGACGCGGACCGGGCTCCCGTCGGTGCGGGGGACGTCGCCTTCGACAAGGGCGAGGTCAACCAGATCGTCACCGACCAGGTCGGCAGCTCCGCGCTGTTCGCCGCCCGCTTCCGCGAGTGCGCGGCGCGTGCCCTGCTGCTCCCGCGGCGCAACCCGGGCAAGCGCACCCCGCTGTGGCAGCAACGCCAGCGTGCCGCCCAGCTGCTGCAGGTGGCCGGCGAGTTCGGCTCGTTCCCGATCGTCCTCGAGGCGGTCCGCGAGTGCCTCCAGGACGTCTTCGACGTCCCGGGCCTCACCGAGCTGATGGGCGACATCGAGTCCCGCGCCGTGCGCCTCGTGGAGGTCACCACCCCCGAGCCCTCCCCCTTCGCCCGCTCGCTCCTCTTCGGCTACGTCGCCCAGTTCCTGTACGAGGGCGACTCCCCGCTGGCCGAGCGGCGCGCCGCCGCGCTGTCGCTGGACTCCCGGCTGCTGGCCGAACTCCTCGGCCAGGCCGAGCTGCGCGAACTGCTCGACGCCGACGTGCTGGCCGAGCTGGAGAGCGAGCTGCAGTGGCTCACCGAGGACCGGCGCATCAAGGACGTGGAGGGCGTGGCCGATCTGCTGCGCATGCTCGGCCCGCTGACGGCCGCCGAACTGGCCGAGCGGGGAGCCGAGCCGCACTGGGCGCAGGAGCTGGCCGCCGCCCGCCGCGCGATCCGCGTGCGGATCGCCGGGGCCGAGCACTGGGCGGCCGTCGAGGACGCGGGCCGCCTGCGTGACGCGCTCGGCACCGCCCTGCCCGTCGGTGTCCCGGAGGCCTTCACCGAACCGGTGAAGGACCCCCTCGGAGACCTCCTCGCCCGGTACGCCCGCACCCACGGCCCGTTCACGTCTACGACGGCCGCGGCGCGCTTCGGGCTCGGTACGGCGGTCACCGACGGCGCGCTGCACCGGCTGGCCGCCGGCGGACGGGTGGTGCAGGGCGAGTTCCACCCGGCGGGCATCGGCCAGGAGTGGTGCGACGCGGCCGTCCTGCGCAGGCTGCGGCGGCGCTCCCTGGCCGCGCTGCGGCACGAGCTGGAGCCGGTGCCCCCGGCCGCGCTCGCCCAGTTCCTGCCTCAGTGGCAGCACGTCGGCAGAGGGCACGGCCTGCGCGGCGCCGACGGACTGGTGCGCGCCGTCGAGCAGTTGCAGGGCGCGTCCGTGCCGGCGTCCGCGCTGGAGAGACTGGTGCTGCCGTCCCGCGTCGCCGGGTACACCCCGGCGCTGCTGGACGAGCTGACGGCGGCCGGTGAAGTGGTCTGGGCCGGGGCGGGCTCGCTCCCGGGCAAGGACGGATGGGTCTCGCTGTACCTGGCCGACGCGGCTCCGCTGCTGCTTCCGGCGCCGCATCCCTTGGAGCTGACGGCCCTGCACCAGTCGGTCCTCGACACGCTCGGCGGCGGCTACGGCCTGTTCTTCCGCCAGATCGCCGACCAGGTGCGCGCCACCACCCACCCCGACGCCACCGACCCCCAGTTCGCGGACGCCCTCTGGGACCTGGCCTGGTCGGGCCGCCTCACCAACGACACGCTCGCCCCGCTGCGTTCCCTGCTCGGCTCGGGGCGTACCGCGGGATCGACCGCCCACCGCGCCCGGCGCTCGGTCCCGCGCGGACGCTACGGCTCCCTCACGGGCGGCGCGCGCCCCACGTCGCGCACCGGCCCGCCGACCGTGGCGGGCCGCTGGTCGCTGCTGCCCGAGCGCGAGCCCGACGCCACCGTGCGCGCCCACGCCCTGGCCCACACCCTCCTCGACCGGCACGGCGTGGTGACCAGGGGGGCCGTCGCCGCGGAAGGCGTGGAGGGGGGGTTCTCCGCGGTGTACCGCATCCTGTCCGCCTTCGAGGACAGCGGTCAGGCTCGTCGCGGCTACGTGGTGGAGGGTCTCGGCGCGGCCCAGTTCGCCATGGACGGGGCGGTGGACCGCCTGCGCGCGGCGGCGAACGCCCGGGAGCGGGGCGGCTCCGCTATCGGTCCCGGGTCGCCGGGCGGGTCCGGTTTCCCCGACGACTCCCCGCAGGCCCACGGCTTTCCCGCCGGTCACGGCCTGCCGGGCGGGCCGTGGTCCGCTGCCGGCCCGGCCGATCTTCCGGGCTTCCCGGACCTCTCGGAGTTCCCCGGCGCAGGCGGGCACCGGGACGGCCCCGGGCGGGCGGCTCCGGACGGCGACGGGCACGACGCGTTCTTCCTCGAGGGCCGCGGACCGGACGGGTCCGGACCTTCCGTCGACCGCCACGACCGCGCTCCGTCTCCCGACGGCGCCGACGACCACGCTTCGGCCCCCTGGCCCGACGGACCATCGTCCTTCCCGGCCGGCGCCGGAGGGCCCGGTGACTCCAGGGCGCCGGACGCCTCGGGCCGTCCGCCGGCCTGGACGCCGTACGGCAGCGGCCGCCCGGACGCCGACCGTGGCGTTCCCGGCAGGCGTTCCGCCGCTCCTGCCGTCTCCCCGGCGGTCGTGCTGGCCGCCGCCGACCCGGCGAACGCGTACGGGGCGGCCCTGCCCTGGCCGGAGTCCCCGACCGAGGCGGGCCACAAGCCGGGCCGCAAAGCCGGGTCCCTGGTCGTCTTGGTCGACGGGGAGCTCGCCCTCTACATGGAGCGGGGCGGCAAGACGCTGCTGGCCTGGCCCGCCGATCCGGACGGCCCGGTGAGCGACGACGCCCGCCTGCGGGCCGCCGCCGAGGCGCTGGCCGCATCGGCCCGCGCCGGCTCCCTCGGCACCGTGACGGTCGAGCGGGTCAACGGCACGGCGGCGCTGACCTCCCCCCTGGGCGCCCTTCTGGAGGCAGCGGGGTTCGTCGCCACTCCGCGGGGGCTGCGGCTGCGGGCCTGACGCCCTCCCGGCCGCCGGGCCTGCCCGCACGCGTGGGCCGCGTCCCCGCCTCGCGGCCGTGCCACCCTGGACCCATGCCCGAAGGAGACACCGTCTGGCGGACCGCGAGGCGACTGCACGAGGCCCTCGCCGGGAAGGTGCTGACCCGGTCCGACCTGAGGGTTCCCCGGTTCGCCACGGCCGACCTCACCGGTCGCCACGTCCTGGACGTCACGCCGCGCGGCAAGCATCTCCTCACCCGGATGGAGGGCGGTCTGACGCTGCACTCGCATCTGCGGATGGACGGCTCCTGGAAGGTGTTCGAGCCGGGCCGACGCTGGAGCGGCGGCCCGGCCCATCAGATCCGGGCCATCCTCGGCACCGCGGACCGCACCGCGGTCGGATACCGCCTGCCCGTCGTGGAACTGCTCCGCAGCACGGAGGAGGAACGGGTCGTCGGACATCTCGGCCCCGACCTCCTGGGCCCGGACTGGGACCCGGACCGGGCCGAGGAGAACCTGCTCCGCGATCCCGGCCGCGCACTCGGCGAGGCGCTCCTCGACCAGCGGAATCTCGCCGGGATCGGCAACGTCTACAAGAGCGAGCTGTGCTTCCTGCTCGGCGTCACCCCGTGGCTCCCGGTCGGCGCGCTGCCCCCGGACCTGGCCGCCCGGCTGCCCGGCCTCGCGGAAAAGCTGCTGGTCTTCAACCGCGATCGTCTGCAACGGGTCACCACGGGCCTGCGCGACCAGCATCTGTTCGTCTACGGTCGCGCCCCGCGCCCGTGTCTGCGCTGCGGAACCCCGGTCCGGGTCGCCGACCAGGGCGACGGCTCCAGCGAGCGCCCCACCTACTGGTGCCCCCGCTGCCAGTCGGGCCCGGCCCCCACGCCGGACAGGCACCGCGCCGGTGCGGATCGGCCCCGCACCGGCGCTTGAGGGTCCGCCGGCGTCATGTCGTCGTTCCCCGAGAACCGGCGTTGACGCGCGCCAGGGCGGTCGGCCCGCGGGGCACCCCGTTCGGCGCGGCCGCTCTGCGTCGGGCCCACGCGCCACGTCATCCGCCCCGGGCGGGAAGCCGGCGCGCACCGAGCCGCTCAGGCCCCGGACGCCACCACCAGGGTCACGCCGGTGAGCACGAGTACGGGGACGTCGTCCACGCCGTGCGGCACCGGCGCCGGACACTTCCACCGGCGCCCCCGGCCGCCTCCGCCGCCTCAACGACCGCGCTGCGACACCCCCGGTACCGCCGCGGGGCGCGCCCCTCCCCACCGGCGCCCTCCGTCACCCCATGCCCGGAGCCGGACCGGGCCCCTCCCCGTCGCCCCCGGCGCGGGGCCCTCTCCGGCGCCAGACCTCCCGCCAGTACGCCCCCCACCGGTCGGAACCCACGGCGCCGGCCGCGAGGGACTTCGGGACACAGTGGACCGGTAGCAGGCTCAGCCCCCAGCCTCCCGCCGCGATGGTCCCTTCGAGGACACCCGCGCCGGGAACCAGAGCCAGCCGGAGCACGCTGCACCACCACAGCGCGCCGACGGCCAGCGCGACCCCCCGGCGCACTATTCGCCCGGTCATGGCACCGTCCTCCAGTCGGCCCGCAGCCGAGCCGTCGATCCCCCCGCGACGAGAACCCCCGTGCGACGGCGCCCCGCGCGGCCTCGGAAGGGCGAGGGGCCGAGGCGCCGGGCACAGCCCGCGCCCTCGGCCCGAACGGACGCTCCGGGCCTCGTCTCCCGCCGCTCCGGCACTCCGTTCCGCCGCCGCGTCGTGGCGGCCCGCCGGCCGACCGCCCGGGGCGGCGCGCCGGCGCCGTCAGCCGTTCTCCGCCTGGAACATCCAGTGGTGCTTCTCCAGATCGGCCGTGATGCCGATGAAGATGTCCTGGCTGATCGCGTCCGGCTCGGCGGTGGCGTCGACGCGTTCACGCATGCGGGTGATGACCGCGGCGAGCGCGTCCACGAGCGTCGCCACGGCGTCCTCGTCCTTGATCCAGCCGTCGGGGGTCACACCGATACCGCTGCTCGTCGCCACCGTCGCGGCCCGCCCGTCCGGCGGGACGCCCAGCGTCGCGGCGCGCTCCGCGACGGTGTCGGAGTGCAGGCGCGCGGTGTCCACGACCTCGTCGAGCTGAAGGTGGACGGAGCGAAAACGCGGGCCCACGACGTTCCAGTGGACCTGCTTCGCCACCAGGGAGAGGTCCACCAGGTCGACCAGGGCTCCTTGCAGGGCCTCGGCGACGGTCTTCAGGTCCGCGTCGGACAGGGGGCTCTTGACGACGTACATCCGCTTCCTCCGATTCACGGCGGGCCCGACGATCGGTCTCGCCCGCTTCTCCACGATGAGGGGCGGACCCGATACCGGCAAATGGGCCCATACCGGCCCTCGGGTACCCGTTCACGGAGCACGCGAAAGCCCCGGCAGGGCCCCCGGGTCTCCCGGGGTGGCCCCAGCCGGGACTTTCCTCACATGCGTGGTCGGCTCAGGGACGAGGGTCCGTGAGCGTCAGGCGGCGACGACGTCGACCGCCTCGGCAGGCGCCTTGATCGTGACCCGTTCCGGCGGCACACCGGCCACGGACACGGAATTGAGCACGGGGCGACGCACCGGCGCGGGCACCGGTTCGGTGGCCGCAGCCGACTGGGCCAGCTCGGCGAGGGCGAGCTCGTCGCTCACTTCCCGCATGAGCTCGGACATCCGTACGTCCAGCGCGTCGCAGATCGCGGAGAGCAGCTCGGAGGACGCCTCCTTCTGCCCCCGCTCCACCTCGGAGAGATAGCCGAGAGAAACTCGGGCGGACGAGGAGACTTCGCGCAGAGTACGGCCCTGGCGCTGGCGCTGCCGACGCAGCACGTCACCCAGCAGGCGACGGAGCAGAATCATCGGTGGCTCCCTCCTCGGACCGCGTAGCCGCATCCTTCACGCCCCACCGTACCGCCTTGCGCCGCGGCCGTGCGGGGAGCGATGTCGTGTTCACTCAGGGCTGCAAACATCAAAACCCCCCGTTCTGTTCCGTATCCTGTGCCCGCTCATTCCCGGTCTGTTCGCCCGCCAGCTCCTCCAGGAGCAGGGCGAGCACGCTGCGTACACTCTCCATACGGATTTCCGCCCGGCCACCGTTCAACCGCAGTGGCGCCACTTTCCCGCCGCTGGAGGCGGGAAAAGCCGCGCCGGGCGGTCCCGCGACCGCCACGTAGACCGTGCCGACCGGCTGTCCGTCCTGCGGATCGGGGCCGGCCACACCCGTGGTCGCGATCCCCCAGTCCGCGCCGAGCGCGCGGCGCACTCCGGTCGCCATGTCGGCCGCGACCTGCGGATCCACCGCCCCGCGCTGGGCCAGCAGGGTGGCGTCGACCCCCAGCAGCTCGTGCTTGAGCGCGGTGGCGTAGGCGGTCACGGATCCGCGGAACGCCTTCGAGGCACCCGGCACGGCGGTCAGCTCGGCCGCCACGAGACCACCGGTGAGCGATTCGGCGACGGCGAGCGTCTCGCCCCTCACCGTGAGTAGTCGCACCACCTCGGCGGCCGTGGACGTCACCGCAGGGCCTCCGCGGCGGCGGCCCGGCGCGCGGCGATGCCCTGCCGGCGCAGCACAATGGCCTGTCTCACATAGTCGAGTCCGGTGACGACGGTCAGGACGACCGCCGCGGCCATCACCCAGAACCTCAGGGTGGCCAGGGCCCCCGTCAGCGCCAGGATGTACATGCCCACCGCCGTCCCCTGCGTGAGCGTCTTGAGCTTGCCGCCCCGGCTCGCCGGGATGACCCCGTACCGGATCACGACGAAGCGCAGCAGGGTGACGCCCAGTTCGCGGCCGAGGATCACGACGGTGACCCACCACGGCAGGTCGCCCAGTCCCGACAGGCAGATGAGGGCCGCACCCATGATCGCCTTGTCGGCGATGGGGTCGGCGATCTTCCCGAAGTCGGTGACCAGGTTGTACGTGCGCGCCAGGTGGCCGTCGAAGATGTCGGTGATCATGGCGACGGCGAAGGCCGCCCACGCCCAGGCGCGCATGGCGGGGTCGTACCCGCCGTCGGCCAGCATCAGGGCCACGAAGCCGGGCACGAGCACGAGCCGGATCATGGTCAGGATGTTGGCGATGTTCCACAGGCTGGCCTGGTCGACGGCCGCCGCGGTCAGCTTGCCGCCCCGCACCGGCTTGGTGTCATCCGGAGCGCCGGACGCGTCGGGGGCGCTCGTCGCGCCTTTGGCGCTGGGGGAGCCGCCCGCCGCGGATGCCGGGACTCCGGTCATCTGGCCGCCTCCTCGGTCTCCGTGCCGGCGAGCGCTCCGATCAACGGCTCGGCCACGAGGTCGACACCCTCCGTGCCGACCACCCTGGCATCGACGATACGGCCGACGGCCAGTCCCGCGCCGCTCGTGAACAGCACCTGACCGTCCGTCTCGGGGGCCTGATGGGCGGCGCGGCCGTACGCTCCGTCCTCGTCGTCGACCGACTCGACCAGCACGCGCAGCGTCTCCCCGATCCGCTCCTCGGCACGCTGGGCGACGAGTTCCTCGGCGAGCCGGGACACGCGCGCGAGGCGCTCCGCGACGACGTCCTCGTCCAGCTTGTTCTCGAAGGTCGCCGCCTCGGTGCCGTCCTCGTCGGAGTAGCCGAAGACGCCGATGGCGTCGAGGCGGGCGCCGGTGAGGAAACGCTCCAGCTCGGCGAGGTCGTCCTCGCTCTCGCCGGGGAAACCGACGATGAAGTTCGAGCGGACGCCGGCCTGCGGGGCCTTGGCGCGGATGGTGTCGAGCAGGTCCAGGAACCGGTCGGTGTCGCCGAAACGGCGCATGGTGCGCAGCACGTCGGGCGCGGAGTGCTGGAAGGAGAGGTCGAAGTAGGGGGCCACGTTCTCCGTCGACGTCAGGACGTCGATCAGTCCGGGGCGCATCTCGGCGGGCTGGAGGTAGCTGACGCGGACCCGCTCGATGCCGTCGATCTCGGCCAGCTCGGGCAGCAGCGTCTCCAGCAGCCGGATGTCGCCGAGGTCCTTGCCGTAGGAGGTGTTGTTCTCGGAGACCAGCATGATCTCCTTCACGCCCTGCCCGGCGAGCCAGCGCGCCTCGTTCAGCACGTCGCTGGGCCGGCGCGAGATGAACGAACCGCGGAAGGAGGGGATGGCGCAGAAGGTGCAGCGGCGGTCGCAGCCGGAGGCGAGCTTCACGGAGGCGACCGGGGAGCCGTCCAGGCGGCGGCGCAGCGGCGCGCGGGGGCCGGAGACCGGGGCGACGCCCTCGGGCAGGTCGGTGGGGGCGCCGTGGCCGGGAAGGGCCACCTCGTCGCCGGCGTCCTGGCGCTCGGCGGGGCTGATGGGCAGCAGCTTGCGCCGGTCGCGCGGGGTGTGGGAGGCGTGGATTCCGCCGCCCAGGATGGTCCGGAGCCGGTCGGAGATGTCGGCGTAGTCGTCGAAGCCCAGCACGCCGTCGGCCTCGGGGAGGGCTTCGGCGAGTTCCTTGCCGTACCGCTCGGCCATGCACCCCACCGCCACGACGGCCTGGGTTCTGCCCTGGCCCTTGAGGTCGTTGGCCTCCAGGAGGGCGTCGACGGAGTCCTTCTTGGCGGCTTCGACGAAGCCGCAGGTGTTGACGACGGCGACGTCCGCTTGCTCGGCGTCCTCCACGAGGTCCCAGCCGTCCGCCTCCAAGCGGCCTGCGAGCTCCTCCGAGTCCACCTCGTTACGGGCGCAGCCAAGGGTGACGAGTGCGACGGTACGGCGTTCAGGCATGGGCTCAAGACTACTTCGTCCGTACGACACCCCACGTCGACGGGGTTGGCCGATCTTGGCCAACCCCGTGAACCTCTTGTGCCCGTCGGCCTCAGCCGGCCTGCGGATCACCCTTGGTGTAGGTCAGACGCTCGACCGCGCCCGGCCGGAAATCGTCCTCGATCTTCTTGCCGTTGACGTAGAGCTGGATGGCTCCGGCGTCACCGAGGATGAGGTTGATCTTGGAGCTGTCCTGGAAGGTCTTCGACTCGCCCTTGTTCAGGAGGCCGTCGAAGAGCATCCGCCCGTTGTGGTCCTTGGCGGAGATCCAGCTGCGCCCGTCCTCGGCACTGACCCGCACGGTGACCTTGTCCTGCGGGGCCGCCGCGATGGCGCTGTCGGACGGTTCGGGCTTCGGGTCGGACGGCTTGCCGGCCGACGCGCTGGGCTTGGCGGACTTGCTCGCCGTGGGCGTCGAGCCCTCGGCGGCCTGCGTCTTCGCGGCGTCGCCGTCGTCGCCGCCCTTGACGACGGTGAACCCGACGAACCCGATCACCGCGACGATCGCGGCGACCATGGCGGCCGTCCAGTTCGGTCCGCGGTGTTCGGGGCGGATGCGCTCGGCCTCGAAGAGCGGGGCGGCGGGCGTCGGCGCGGGACGTCCGCCGTGGTCGGCGTCGTACTGCTCCAGGAGCGGGGCCGGATCGAGGCCGACGGCCCGGGCCAGCGTGCGGATGTGACCGCGGGCGTAGACGTCGCCGCCGCACGGACCGAAGTCGTCCTGTTCGATGGCGTGGATGATCGTGATGCGGACGCGGGTGGCGTTGCTGACGTCGTCGACGGTCAGGCCGGCGTCGATGCGTGCCTGCTGGAGGGCACGACCGACCGGGACCCGGGCCGCCGCGGGATCGTCTTCGAACGGACGCTCGTCTTCGGGGGTGTTGCCGTCAGGGGAGTTGCCGAGGGACACGGGGGCGCCTTTCGAGCGTGTAGCCACCTGTGCTGGAGGTTCATTTTAGGGGGGGTGCGAAAGGGTGGGGCAACCGGGCGGTGGGACTTTGTACGCCATCAGAATGGCCGGTCATCCTGACGCGGGACGGTTCGCGTCCCTTCGCTCAACTTGACGTGCGGCGAAGGGAAAGAGTTGCTCACCGTCCCCTTACGGGTGAGTCACGTTCGCATCTCGGCCCGGGGCCGAACGTGTCGTTCCGCAACCCGCACGGCGGACCGCCGGTCTCCCGGTGTCCCGCCGTGCGCCGCCGAGCAGCGACCGTTGTGCCGTCCTCCTCCACCGAAGCGTCCTCCGGCCTTCCCGGCGACGGGCCTAGCCCTCTGTTTCCCCGCGAATGACGGCCAACACCCCGTCCAGCTCGTCGGCCTTCACGAGCACGTCCCGGGCCTTCGATCCCTCACTCGGTCCGACGATGCCGCGCGACTCCATCAGGTCCATGAGCCGGCCGGCCTTGGCGAAGCCGACGCGCAGCTTGCGCTGGAGCATCGAGGTCGACCCGAACTGGGAGGTGACGACCAGCTCGGCCGCCGCGCACAGCAGGTCGAGGTCGTCGCCGATGTCCTCGTCGATCTCCTTCTTCTGCTTGGTGCCCACGGTGACGTCGTCCCGGAAGACGGGCGCCATCTGGTCCTTGCAGTGCCGCACGACGGCCGCGACCTCGTCCTCGGTGACGAAGGCGCCCTGCATGCGCGTGGGCTTGTTGGCGCCCATCGGCAGGAACAGGCCGTCGCCCTTGCCGATCAGCTTCTCGGCGCCCGGCTGGTCGAGGATGACGCGCGAGTCGGCGAGCGAGGAGGTGGCGAAGGCGAGCCGGGAGGGCACGTTCGCCTTGATCAGACCGGTGACGACGTCCACGGACGGACGCTGGGTGGCGAGCACCAGGTGGATGCCGGCCGCGCGCGCCAGCTGCGTGATGCGCACGATCGCGTCCTCGACGTCGCGCGGGGCGACCATCATCAGGTCCGCGAGCTCGTCGACGATGACCAGCAGGTACGGGTACGGCGTCAGCTCGCGCTCACTGCCCTCGGGCGGCTTCACCTTGCCGTTGCGGATGGCCTCGTTGAAGTCGTCGATGTGCCGGTAGCCGAACGCGGCGAGGTCGTCGTAGCGCAGGTCCATCTCGCGGACGACCCACTGGAGCGCCTCGGCGGCCCGCTTGGGGTTGGTGATGATCGGTGTGATCAGGTGCGGGATGCCCTCGTAGGCGGTCAGCTCGACGCGCTTGGGGTCGACCAGGACCATCCTGACGTCCTCGGGGGTCGCGCGGACCATGATCGAGGTGATCAGGCAGTTGATGCACGAGGACTTGCCGGAGCCGGTCGCGCCCGCGACCAGGACGTGCGGCATCTTGGCGAGGTTGGCCATCACGTAGCCGCCCTCGACGTCCTTGCCGAGCGCGACCAGCATCGGGTGCTCGTCCTCGGCGGCGTCGGCGAGCCGCAGCACGTCACCGAGGTTGACCATCTCGCGGTCGGTGTTGGGGATCTCGATGCCGACCGCGGACTTCCCGGGGATCGGGCTGATGATCCGTACGTCGGGGCTGGCGACGGCGTACGCGATGTTCTTGGTGAGCGCGGTGATCCGCTCGACCTTCACGGCGGGGCCGAGCTCGACCTCGTAGCGCGTGACCGTCGGCCCGCGGGTGAAGCCGGTGACGGCGGCGTCGACCTTGAACTCGCGGAAGACGTTCTGGAGGGAGGCGACGACGGCGTCGTTCGCGGCACTGCGCGTCTTGCCGGGGCCGCCGCGCTCCAGCAGGTCGAGCGAGGGCAGCGAGTAGGTGATGTCGCCGGAGAGCTGGAGCTGCTCCGCGCGCGCCGGCAGCTCCCGGGGCGCGTCCGGCGCGGCCTTGGTGAGGTCGGGCACCACGCCCTCGGAGGGCAGCGTCCCCTGCCTGGGCCGCTTGGCCCCCGGCACCGGCCCCTTCGCCCGGGCGGCGGGTACCGGGGTGGTCTCCTCGTAGCCGTCCCGCTCGGTGCCGACGCCCTGGGTCAGGTCGGCGACCAGCGGCGAGGGCGGCATCCCGTGCAGCACCGCGCCGTCCAGCGCGGCGGCGGCAGCGGCGGCCACGTCCACGGCGTCCATCGGCCGGTTCGGGTCGGGCTGCCCGCCGGACCGCCGGGGGCGGCTCCGGCGCTTGGTCAGTGCGTCCTGCTCGGCGCCGTCCGGGTCGTAGCCGTCGGGCGACTGGGGACGCCTGCGGGAGCGAGCGGGCGGGGCCTCGCGCCACTGGCCGTCGTGGTACTCGTCGTCCTCGCCGAAGGCGTCCTCGTCGAAGGCGTCCTGGACGATGCCGAGTTTCCGGCCGAGCAGCCGCAGCCGCTGCGGGATCGCGTTGACCGGCGTGGCCGTCACGACCAGCAGGCCGAAGATCGTGAGGAGCACCAGGAGGGGCACCGCGAGGACGTCGCCCATGGTGTAGGTCAGCGGGGTGGAGGCGCTCCATCCGATGAGTCCGCCGGCGTCCCTTATCGCCTGCATGCCGTCGCTGCGCGCGGGCGAGCCGCACGCGATGTGCACCTGCCCGAGCACGCCGACGGCGAGGGCGGACAGGCCGATCACGATGCGGCCGTTGGCCTCGGGCTGCTCGGGGTGGCGGATCAGCCGTGCGGCGATGACGCCGAGGAGTATCGGGACGAGGAGGTCGAGGCGGCCGAAGGCACCGGTGACCAGCATCTCGACGAGGTCGCCGACCGGGCCGCGCAGGTTCGACCAGGTCCCCGCCGCGACGATGAGCGCGATGCCGAGCAGCAGCAGCGCGACGCCGTCCTTGCGGTGCGCGGGGTCGAGCCCCTTGGCACCCCGCCCTATGCCCCGGAAGGTCGCTCCCACGGCGTGGGCGAGGCCCAGCCATACGGCGCGCACCAGTCGGTACACGCCCGCGGTCGGGCTGGGCGCCGGTGCGGGTCTCCTGGCCGGGGCCCTCTTGGCGGGCGCCTTCTTGGCGGCCGTCTTTTTCGCCGGGGCCTTCTTCGCCGGAGCGGCCGCCTTCTTCGCGGGCGGCTTCTTGGCTGCGGACTGACGTGAGGCCATGGGTGTGAGGTTACCGGTGGAGACGACAGCGGACACGTGTGCCTACTGCTTCACCCGTTCGTGTCGCCCGTGGCGGGGAACGAAACTGACGCGTCCTCACGCCGTCCCCCGCCCGGACGCGTCCGTTCCGACAACGTTTCCGCCGACGGCGGCCGTCACGGCCCGTCAGCTGGGCGACGGCACCGAGGGGGCGCCTCCGGCGCCCGGTTCCAGGGCGTCCAGCGCCCTGCGCAGTCCGGTCAGCTTGCGTTCGAGGTGAGCGGCCGTCGCCACCGCGGCGGCGTCCGCCGACTCGTCGTCCAACTGCTTGGACAGCGCCTCGGCCTGCTCCTCCACGGCCGCGAGCCGCGCGGAGAGCTCGGCGAGCAGACCGGCGGGCTCCTTGGTGTCGCCGAGAGCCGCCTTGCCCTCGCCGCCCTCCAGCTGGAGCCGCAGCAGGGCCGCCTGCTCGCGGAGTTGACAGTTCTTCATGTACAGCTCGACGAACACCGACACCTTGGCCCGCAGCACCCACGGGTCGAACGGCTTCGAGATGTAGTCCACCGCTCCGGCCGCGTACCCCCGGAAGGTGTGGTGGGGGCCGTGGTTGATGGCGGTCAGGAAGATGATCGGGATGTCCCTCGTCCGCTCCCGCCGCTTGATGTGCGCGGCGGTCTCGAAACCGTCCATGCCCGGCATCTGGACGTCCAGCAGAATGACCGCGAAGTCGTCCGTGAGCAGCGCCTTGAGCGCTTCCTCCCCGGACGATGCCCGCACCAGTGTCTGATCGAGCGCGGAGAGGATCGCCTCCAGCGCCAGCAGATTCTCCGGCCGGTCATCGACCAGGAGGATCTTGGCCTTCTGCACCATGGCCCGCCCTCCTCGCCCCGGCATGGGGCCTCCCCTGTCCGCAGGACTTGGGGTCGCGCCCTGGGCCGCCCCTGAGGACGACTCCCTTACGCCGTCCGTCCTTGTGCCGGTCATGGTAGCCGCACCCCGCCTGTCGCCACACCCTGTCACCGTGATGTCACTGTGCACGTAGCGGAAACGTGGCGGGAGTCCAGAAGGTTCCCCGGATCCGGGGCTTCTACACGGCACCGGACCCGGTCGGTCCGCGCCGGCTCCGTCCGAGGTCGGACCGCCGCGCGGACCGCTGCGCACGGTCACCGGGACGTCGACTCCGCGTCACCGGGCGGCGTCCCGCGCGCCACCCGGTGTCGGATACGTCACCCCTCGCGCATCCACTGCTCCATCACGGAGAGCAGGTGATCGGGATCGACCGGCTTGGTCACGTAGTCCGAGGCGCCCGACTCGATCGCCTTCTCCCGGTCGCCCTTCATCGCCTTCGCGGTCAGCGCGATGATCGGCAGCCCGGCGAACTGCGGCATCCTGCGGATCGCGGTGGTCGTCGCGTAGCCGTCCATCTCGGGCATCATGATGTCCATCAGAACGACCGTCACATCGTCGTGCTGCTCCAGCACCTCGATGCCCTCGCGGCCGTTCTCCGCGTACAGCACCGACAGGCCGTGCTGCTCCAGGACGCTCGTCAGCGCGAACACGTTGCGGATGTCGTCGTCGACGATCAGGACCTTCTCGCCCTCGAAGCGGATGCCCCGGCTCGCCTGCGCCACCGCCTCCGGAGCGGCCCACTGCTCCTGAGGCGCCGTCCCGCCGCTCTCCGGCAGCCCGGGAGCCGCAGGGCGCTCCTCGGCCGCCGGAAGCGCCCTGCGCCGCCTCCTGAAGAGGGCGGCCGGACCGTTCTGGGCCTCCTGGTACGACTTCACCTCGCCGGTCATCTCCACGCCCGGGCCGGCCTGCTCCGCCTCCGAGGCGAGCAGCTCGCCGGCCTCCAGCGCCGGGGCCAGCTGCCCGTACCCCTGCGGCGGCAGCTCGCTCGGGTGCAGCGGCAGGTACAGCGTGAACGTCGAGCCGCGGCCCGGCTCGCTCTGCGCGTGGATCTCACCGCCCAGCAGCCGCGCGATCTCCCGCGAGATGGACAACCCGAGGCCGGTGCCGCCGTACTTGCGGCTGGTGGTGCCGTCCGCCTGCTTGAACGCCTCGAAGATCACCCGCATCTTGCTCGCGGCGATCCCGATACCGGTGTCGGTCACGGAGAACGCGATCAGGTCGGCGTCGGCATCCCGCAGCGAGCCCGACTCCAGGAGCTGCTCGCGGATGGCCACCGGCACGTCCGCGCCGGCCGGCCGGATCACCAGCTCCACCGCCCCGGAGTCGGTGAACTTCACCGCGTTGGACAGCAGGTTGCGCAGCACCTGGAGCAGCCGCTGCTCGTCCGTGTGCAGCGTCGCGGGCAGCTCCGGGGAGACCCGCACCGAGAAGTCGAGCCCCTTCTCCGCGGTCAGCGGGCGGAAGGTGGCCTCCACGTAGTCCACGAGTTGGACGAGCGCGATACGGGTCGGCGACACGTCCATCTTGCCCGCCTCGACCTTCGACAGGTCGAGGATGTCGTTGATCAGCTGGAGCAGGTCGGAACCGGCGCCGTGGATCGTCTCGGCGAACTCGACCTGCTTGGGCGTCAGGTTGGTGTCCGCGTTGTCGGCGAGCAGCTTGGCGAGGATCAGCAGGGAGTTGAGCGGCGTCCGCAGCTCGTGCGACATGTTCGCCAGGAACTCGCTCTTGTAGCGCATGGAGACCGCGAGCTGCTCGGCGCGCTCCTCCAGGACCTGGCGGGCCTCCTCGATCTCGGTGTTCTTCACCTCGATGTCGCGGTTCTGCTGGGCCAGCAGCTCCGCCTTCTCCTCCAGCTCCATGTTCGAGTCCTGGAGGGCCTTCTGCCGGTTCTCCAGCTCCGCCGACCGCTCCCGGAGCTGCTCCGTCAGCTCCTGCGACTGACGGAGCAGCACCTCCGTCTTGGTGTTGACGGAGATGGTGTTCACGCTCGTCGCGATCATCTCCGCGATCTGGTTCAGGAAGTCCTTCTGGATCTGCGTGAACGGCGTGAACGACGCCAGCTCGATGACGCCGAGCACGGTCCCCTCGAAGAGCACCGGCAACACGATGACCTGGGCCGGAGGCGCCTCTCCGAGCCCGGAGGAGATCTTCAGGTATCCGCTCGGCGCGTTCTCCACCAGGATCGTGCGCTTCTCCTGGGCGGCCGTCCCGATGAGCGCCTCACCGGGCCGGAACGAGGTCGGCATGGAGCCCATCGAGTAGCCGTAGGACCCGAGCATGCGCAGCTCGTACGCCTCCTCGTCGTCCGCGCCCGCGTCCTTGCCGTCGACCAGCGGCATCGAGAGGAAGAACGCGCCGTGCTGCGCCGACACCACCGGCGTCAGCTCGCTCATGATCAGCGAGGCGACGTCGTCGAGGTCGCGCCGGCCCTGCATCAGCGCGGAGATCCGGGCCAGGTTGCCCTTCAGCCAGTCCTGCTCCTTGTTCGCGATCGTGGTGTCGCGCAGGTTGGCGATCATCTTGTTGATGTAGTCCTGGAGTTCCTGGATCTCGCCGGAGGCGTCCACGTCGATCTTCAGGTTCAGGTCGCCCCGCGTCACCGCGGTCGCCACGCGCGCGATGGCCCGCACCTGCCGGGTCAGGTTCCCGGCCATCTCGTTCACCGACTCGGTGAGGTCGCGCCACGTGCCGTCGACGTCCCGTACCCGCGCCTGGCCGCCCAGCTGGCCCTCGGTGCCCACCTCGCGGGCGACCCGGGTGACCTCCTCCGCGAAGGACGACAGCTGGTCCACCATCGTGTTGATGGTGGTCTTCAGCTCCAGGATCTCCCCTCGCGCGTCGATGTCGATCTTCTTGGTCAGGTCGCCCTTGGCGATGGCGGTCGTGACCATCGCGATGTTGCGCACCTGACCGGTCAGGTTGGACGCCATCCCGTTCACCGACTCGGTGAGGTCCTTCCACGTGCCGGACACACCCGGCACGCGCGCCTGGCCTCCGAGGATGCCGTCGGTGCCCACCTCGCGGGCCACCCGGGTCACCTGGTCGGCGAACGAACTCAGCGTCTTCACCATCGTGTTGACGGTGTCGGCGAGTTGGGCGACCTCACCGCTCGCCTCGACGGTGACCTTCTTGGTCAGGTCGCCGTTGGCCACGGCCGTCGCCACCTGGGAGATGTTCCGCACCTGGTTGGTCAGGTTGTTGGCCATCACGTTGACGTTGTCGCTGAGATCCTTCCAGATGCCGGTGACCCCCGGCACCCGCGCCTGACCGCCCAGGTTGCCGTCGGTGCCCACCTCGCGGGCCACCCGGGTCACCTGCTCGGCGAAGTTCGACAGCTGGTCCACCATCGTGTTGACGGTGGTGACCAGTTCGAGGATCTCGCCCTTCGCGTCGACGGTGATCTTCTTCGACAGGTCGCCCTTGGCGACCGCGGTCGTGACCTCGGCGATGTTGCGCACCTGGATGGTCAGGTTGTTCGCCATGAAGTTCACCGACTGGGTGAGGTCCTTCCAGGTGCCGGACACACCCTGGACCTCGGCCTGCCCGCCGAGCATGCCCTCCGTGCCCACCTCGCGGGCCACCCGCGTCACCTGCTCGGCGAAGTTCGACAGCTGGTCCACCATCGTGTTGAGGGTGTTCTTCAGCTCCAGGATCTCGCCCCGCGCGTCCACGTCGATCTTCTGCGACAGGTCGCCCCGCGCCACCGCGGTCGCCACCTGCGCGATGTTGCGCACCTGGGCGGTGAGGTTGCCCGCCATGCCGTTCACCGAGTCGGTCAGGTCGCGCCACACACCCGCCACCCCGGGCACCTGCGCCTGACCGCCGAGGCGGCCCTCCGTACCCACCTCGCGGGCCACCCGCGTCACCTGGTCGGCGAACGCGGAGAGCTGGTCGACCATCGTGTTGATGGTGTTCTTCAGCTCCAGGATCTCGCCCCGGGCGTCCACGTCGATCTTCTGCGACAGGTCGCCGCGCGCCACCGCGGTGGTCACCTGGGCGATCTGCCGCACCTGCGAGGTCAGGTTCCCCGCCATGAAGTTGACGGAGTCGGTGAGTTCCTTCCACGTGCCGGACACGCCGTCGACCCGGGCCTGACCGCCGAGCCGGCCCTCCGTGCCCACGTCCCGTGCCATCCGCGTCACCTGGTCGGCGAAGCTCGACAGCTGGTCCACCATCGTGTTCACGGTGTTCTTCAGCTGGAGCATCTCACCGGACACGTCCACGGTGACCTTCTGCGACAGGTCGCCGTTCGCGACCGCCGTCGTCACCTGCGCGATGTTGCGCACCTGACCGGTCAGGTTCTGGAACGCGGTGTTGACCGAGTCGGTGAGGTCCTTCCAGGTGCCGGCCACGCCGGGGACCTGCGCCTGACCGCCCAGCTCGCCCTCGACACCGACCTCGCGCGCGACGCGCGTCACCTCGACGCCGAACGACGACAGCTGGTCCACCATCGTGTTGACGGTGTTCTTCAGCTCCAGCATCTCCCCGGCCACGTCCACGGTGACCTTCTGCGACAGGTCGCCGTTGGCCACCGCCGTCGTCACCGCGGCGATGTCGCGCACCTGGGTCGTCAGGTTCCGGAACACCGTGTTGACCGAGTCGGTCAGGTCCTTCCAGGTGCCCGCGGCACCCGGCACGTTCGCCTGGCCGCCGAGCTGCCCGCCCGCGCCCACCTCGTTGGCGACCCGGGTGACCTCGTCCGCGAACGTCCGCAGCGTCTCGGTCATCTGGTTGATCGTCTCGGCGAGCTGCGCGACCTCGCCCCGCGCCGAGACCGTCACCTTCTGCGACAGGTCGCCGCTCGCGACCGCCGTCGTCACCTGCGCGATCCCGCGCACCTGGGCCGTCAGGTTGCCGGCCATCAGGTTCACCGAATCGGTGAGGTCCTTCCAGACCCCGGCCACCCCCGGCACCTGCGCCTGACCGCCCAGCTCACCCTCGGTGCCCACCTCACGCGCGACGCGCGTCACCTCGGAGGAGAACGACGACAGCTGGTCCACCATCGTGTTGACGGTGTTCTTCAGCTCCAGCATCTCGCCGGCCACGTGCACGGTGACCTTGCGTGACAGGTCTCCCTTGGCGACCGCCGTGGTCACCAGCGCGATGTCCCGCACCTGGGCCGTCAGCCGGTACGCCATCGTGTTGACGGAGTCGGTGAGGTCCTTCCACGAACCCGACATGCCGCGCACCCGGGCCTGCCCGCCCAGCTTGCCCTCGGTCCCCACCTCGCTGGCCACCCGCGTGACCTCGTCGGTGAACGTCGACAACTGGTCGACCAGGTTGTTGACCGTCCGCCCGACCTTCAGGAACTCCCCGCGCAGCGGATGCCCGTTCCCGTCCGCCGCCTGCGCCCGCAGGTCCATCCGGGGCGACAGATCGCCCTCCGCGACCGCGGACAGCACCCGGCCGACCTCGGAGACGGGCCGTACGAGGTCGTCGACGAGCGCGTTCGACGCGTCGATGGCGGCGGCCCAGGAGCCCTCGCAGACCCCCGTCTCCAGCCGCTCCGTGAGCTTGCCCTCCCGGCCCACCACGCGCCGTACGCGGGACAGCTCTCCGGTCAGGTGCAGATTGCGGTCGGCGACCTCGTTGAAGACCGCCGCGATCTCGGACATCACGCCGTCGCCGGAGACGGTCAGGCGCTTGCGGAAGTTTCCGTCGCGCATCGACACCAGAGCGGCGAGCATGCGGTTCAGGGCCGCGGTGTCCACCTCGGTGGTGCCGCCCTTGGGTGTACGCCCGCTGTTCAGGGACGGTCCGCCCTTCGCGCGCGTCCTACCGCCCCGCGTCGCTCCGCCAGACTCCACTGTGTCCCTCCCGCAAGGGTCGACCATTACTGCTCGGCGTACTCGGCTACTGCTGCTCGGCGTGCAGAGGAGGCACTCGGCCTGCCGGAACCTTCCCCATGGAGCCTGCCCAGTGTTTCACCCCGGCCGAACCAGGCCATAACAGTTCGGCAGCTTCGCACATCGTCCGCACACCGCGGAGCCCCGGTCCGAACACCCGCCACACCGGACACGGCCCTGGTCGCGGACGACCGCAGGCACGCGGCACAACGGAAAGTCCCGGCCCTTCCGGACGGAAACACTGCTGACCGGCATCCGCACGGACGGCGAAGGTAAGTAACCTTGCATGCGGCTGTCCAGCCGAGCCGGACCCGTCCGGCCTGGGCGGTGGCACGAGCACGAGCGGGCAGGCATCGGAGGGGCACCGCACCATGACCACCGGACTGCATCCCGGGGAAGCTCCCCGGGATCCCCGGCCGACGGGGAACCACGCTCTTCCCACGCAGGGGCGGGTCGGCCCCGCCGCCGTGCACGCCGACAACCGGACGAGGAGTTCTGTGATCACCGCGCGCGCGGCCGCCAGTTTCGAGCCGGTGGGACGCTCTGTCGCGACCGCCCGCTCCTTCGTCCGCGACACCCTCCAGGGCTGGGGCTTCGCCGACATCGTGGACGACGCCGTCGTCCTGACCAGCGAACTGGTCACCAATGCCGTCGTGCACGCGGGCACCTCCGCCGACGTCCTGTGTCTGCGCAGCGACGACGGCGTACGCATCGAGGTGGCGGATCACTACCCCGAACGCGAGATCCCACTCCAGGGGACCGCCGTCAACATGGGAAGTCCCGACCGGGAGGGCGGACGCGGACTGCAACTGTGCGCGGCCCTCGCCGGCCGCTGGGGCGTCGAGTACACCCCCACCCACAAGCAGGTCTGGTTCCAGCTCGACCTCCCCGACCGCGCCGTCGGCACCCGCGCCGCGGGACCGGCTCTGCCGGCCCACCTGCTGCCCCTCGCCGACGGCCGGGTCCGGGTGGCCGTCGTCCAGATCGACCGCACGGGCGCCATCAACGCCTGGAACGAGGACGCCGAGGAACTCTTCGGGTACGCCGCCGAGCAGGTCACCGGCAAACCGCTCACCGACCTCGCCGCCTGGCCGCACACCCCGGGCACCAGCACCGGCATCGTCGAGGCCCTGCAACTCTCCCGCTGGGAGGGCAGTTACGGCATCCGCTGCGCCGACGGACGGGTCACGCCGGTGTACGCCTCACACCTGCGCGTCCGCGACACCAGCGGCGAGCCGTCCACGGTCTGCCTCCTCGTCCGCGACCACGAACGCGCCGTCCTGCAGACACCGTTGCGGCTCACCGCCGCCGACTCCGCCAGCGGCACCGAGGGCCAGACCACCGACCCGTTCGAGGTGTTCATCGGCTCGCCCGCGCCCGACGACCTCGACGGCCTGCTCCAGCGCACGGTGGAGCGCGCCCGCGACATGCTGGACGCCGACTCGGCCTTCCTGCTCCTGGCCACCGACGACGAGACGGAGCTGGAGGTCCGCGCCTCGACGGGCCTGCCCTCCGCCCGCCAGCGCTTCGCCCGCGTCCCCGTCGAGGCGGGCCCCGGGCGCTACGGCTCGGCCCGCATGCCCGCCGTGCACGAGGACCTGTCCGTGGTGCCCGGCGCCGTCCCGCTGCTCGGCGGGACCGGCATGCGCTCGGTCGTCACCGTCCCGCTGAAGGTCGAGGGCCGCCTCACCGGCTCGCTCGGCGTCGCCGCCGAAGCCCCGGGCCGCTACTCCAACGAGGAGGCCCTGCGGCTCCAGTTCGCCGCCGACCGCATCGCCCTCGCCGTGGAGTCCGCGCGCCTCGGCGAACTGGAACGCCTGCGCCGCGGCTCGCTGTCGTTCCTCGTCGAGGCCTCCGACCTGCTCGCCGGCACCCTGGACCGCGACCAGACCCTGGCCCTCATGGCCCAGATGACCGTCCCGACCCTCGCCACCTGGTGCGCGGTCTACACGATCGCCGACCAGTCCTCGGAGCCCTACCTCTCCTACGTGCTGCACGAGGACGAGGAGCGCATCGACGGCCTCAAGGCGCTGCTGTCGAAGATCGCCCCGCCCGACCCGGTACCCACCCCGGGCGCCCGCGTCTGGTCGGCGCCCGCCGCCGCGGCCCACGAGGCGGCCCTGCGCACCTCGATGCGCAGCCTCGGTCTCGGCGAGACCTCCCCCACGAGCTCCGGCATCGGCACGACGCTGGCCACCGCCTCCGCCGTCGGCGGCGAGACGGTCGTCCTGCCGCTGGTGGCCCGCAACCGCGTCATCGGCATGCTCACCCTGGGCAAGCCGTCCGACGAGCACTTCCGCCAGGAGATCCTGGAACTGGCCGAGGACCTCTCCCGCCGCGCGGCGCTCGCCCTGGACAACGCCCGTCTCTACTCCGAGCGCACGGCCATCAGCCAGTCCCTCCAGCGCAGCCTGCTCCCGCCGGAACTCCCCGACGTCCGGGGGGTCGAGGTCGAGGTCATCTACCGGGCGGCCGGCGAGGGCAACGAGGTCGGCGGCGACTTCTACGACCTCTTCCCCATCCGTGACGGCGCCTACGGCTTCGCCATCGGCGACGTCTGCGGCACGGGCCCGGAGGCGGCGGCGGTGACGGGCCTGGCCCGGCACGCGCTGCGCCTGCTCGCCCGCGAGGGCTACGGCGGCCCGGCGGTCCTGGAGCGGCTGAACTCGGCGATCCTCGACGAGGGCGCCCGCAGCCGCTTCCTGACGCTCCTGTACGGCGAGCTGTGGCCCCAGGAGGACGGCAGCGCGGTCCTGAAGGTCGTCTGTGCCGGCCATCCGCTGCCGCTCCGGCTGCGCCAGGACGGCACGGTCGAACCGGCCGCCGAACCGCAGCCCCTCCTCGGCGTCATGGACGACCTGGAGCTGTACGAGCAGACGGTCACCCTCGATCCGGGGGATGTCCTGCTCTGTGTCACGGACGGGGTCACGGAGCGCCGTGAGGGCACCCGGATGCTCGGTGACGACGGCCTGGCGGATGTCCTCACCACGTGCACGGGTCTCACGGCGGGTGCTGTCGCGGCACGCATCATGCGGGCGGTGGAACGCTTCGCCTCGGACGCGCCGTCGGACGACATGGCCATCTTGTCGATGCGTGTCCCGGGGCTTCAGAACGACTGAGGGGCATCCGCGGCCTGCCGGACACCGGCGGGCCGGCCCGTCTCATGCGAAAAGCCTCCGCCCACAAGGGCGGAGGCTTTTTCCTTTCTGAGCCCCCCAACGGAATCGAACCGTTGACCTTCTCCTTACCATGGAGACGCTCTGCCGACTGAGCTAGGGGGGCCGGCCGCTTTCGCGAAGTTTCCCTCGCGGCAACGGAATAGATCATACCCCGAACACAACGGTGCTCCCAACCATCCAGGCGGAGGTCAGAACGCGGGCTGGAGGAGACCGCCGAGCGCGTTGCAGGCCGCGACGATCCGGTGCATCTGGCGTCTGGTCAGCGACCCGTCGACCGGCAGCGAAAGCGTCTCGTCCGCGGCCTGCTCGGTCGCGGGAAGGTGGACGTCCCGCCGGAAGCCGGGCATGCGGTGCACGGGTACCTTGACCGGCACGTGGCACGCGACTCCCCTCGCCCGCACGGCCCGTGCGAAAGCGTCCCGGTCGGGCCGTCCGTTGCCCGGCACGCGCACCACGTACTCCTGGTAGGTGTGGCCGTCTCCGCCGTCGGGCGTCCGTACGCCGCTGAGCCGGTGGTCGAGGTAGGCGGCCCGCTCCCGGCGTCGCGCCGTCTCGTCGTACGACGCCGCGGTCTCGCCCTGCTCCAGCACCAACAGCCCGTGCCGCCGGCCGAGTTCGTGCAGTCGCGGGAGGTCGGCCGTCCGGCCGAAACGGTGCACGGCGACGACGGCCGCGGATCGCGGGGTGACGGCGGCGGCGACGGCCGACGGGTCGAGGCAGTAGGTCGCGGGGTCTATGTCGGCGAAGACGACGGAGGCTCCGGCCCGGTTCACGGCCTCGGCGACCTCCACGTTCCCGAAGGCCGGCACGATGACCTCGTCACCGGCTCCGACGCCCGCGGCCCTGAGCAGTGCAGCAGTACCCATGCAGGTGATCGTGGTCGCGAAACGTGAACTCCACATGACGCACAACAAAAAAGAGCTGGTCCCCGAACCGAAGTTCGGGGACCAGCTCTATGAAAAGGAGTTCGGCGGCGTCCTACTCTCCCACAGGGTCCCCCCTGCAGTACCATCGGCGCTGTAAGGCTTAGCTTCCGGGTTCGGAATGTAACCGGGCGTTTCCCTCACGCTATGACCACCGAAACACTATGAAACTGTCAACCGGAGCCGAGGCCATACGGCTACGACGGTTGTTCGTGGTTTCAGAACCAACACAGTGGACGCGAGCAACTGAGGACAAGCCCTCGGCCTATTAGTACCAGTCACCTCCACCCGTTACCGGGCTTCCAGATCTGGCCTATCAACC